>JAEWIR010000002.1 GCA_023386965.1 Bacteroidota bacterium | reverse complement strand
GAAAGGATTACCCTGGAAACGGAAGCCGTAAAAGCATCAATTCAGTATGACGAAGAAACTTTACATACAAGACAGCTTCTTAAATCCAAACTTGCCGATATGGACCTTTCCGTAAGAGCTTTGAATTGCCTGAAAGCTGCTGAAGTGGAAACACTGGGTGAACTGGTTTCTTACAGTAAGTCTGATCTGATGAAGTTCAGGAATTTTGGTAAAAAATCCCTGACGGAGTTGGAAGAATTAGTACACGCAAAAGGTCTTAACTTCGGTTTCGACGTTGCCAAATATAAGTTAGACGCTGATAAATAAATAATAATGAGACACGGTAAAAAATTCAATCACTTAGGAAGAACCGCTCCACACAGAAAGGCAATGCTTTCTAATATGGCTTGTTCTCTTATCGAGCATAAAAGAATCAACACTACTGTTGCTAAAGCGAAAGCTTTAAGAGTATATGTTGAACCCCTTTTAACAAAAGCAAAAGAAGATACTACACATAACAGAAGAACAGTTTTCTCCTACCTTCAAAGTAAAGAGGCTGTTGCTGAACTTTTCAGAACTGTAGCCCCAAAAATCGCCGAAAGAAACGGTGGTTATACAAGAATCATCAAAACTGGTTTCCGCCAGGGTGATGCTGCGGATATGGCTATGATCGAACTTGTAGACTTCAACGAGCTTTACAATCCAAACGAGGAAGAGAAAAAGACGACAAGAAGAAGCAGAAGAACCGGTGCAGCCAAAAAAGAAACTGTAGCAGCTGCTCCAGTGGCTGAAACTGCTCCTGCTGATGATGCAAAAACCGAAGGTAATACCGAAGGTGCCGCAGAATCCGGAGAAAACAAGACTGACTAATCTGTCTTTGAAATAAATTGAAAGCCGCTCAGGAAACTGGGCGGCTTTCTTTTGTCATTTGGTCGCTGAAGATTTATGTTGCACATAAGGAGGTTATTTATTAGTTTTGATTACTCATCGCACGCTTAATTCCCTGAAAATTTAACTTTATGAAACTGAAAATATTTACATCTGCTGCATTACTGTGTGCTTCCTTTGCCTTCGCACAGCGGGCCGATACTCTCTCAACGGTCCAGATACGGCCGGAAAATCCCAATATCATCAAAACCAATGTGACGGCATATGCATTCAGGAACCTCAACCTGTCTTACGAGCGGATCATCAGTAAAACCACTTCGCTGTCAGCGTCCTTTTCAGCAATACCTTCCGGAAAGGTACCCTATGTAAAATTGTTTCTGGATGGTGAGGATATTGGCGATGTGGAAAGCATGGTAATGAACTACAACTCCATTACTCTGGAACCAAGGTTCTATTTGGGGAAACGCGGCTTTGGTCAGGGATTTTATCTGGCGCCTTATTACCGTTACTCACATGGTGAATTCTCGGATTACCGGTATGAATTCCAAACAATTGAATCAGGTGTAACCGAAACACATTATGTTGAGCTGGAAGGAAATGTTACCGGTCACAGTATTGGTGTTATGATCGGCAAACAGTGGTTCCTGGGCCAGAAACAGGATTGGGTGCTGGACTTTAATATTCTGGGAGGTCACTATGGCTTTTCCAAAGGAGATCTTCTGGCCGTAAGCAGTCAGAGGTTAACCCCCGAAAGACAGCAGGAACTTCAGAAAGAACTGGACGAACTGGATGTACCTCTTGTTAAAATTGATGCGACGGCAAATGAAAACGGAGCTACCGCAAAAGTGAGCGGCCCCTGGGCAGGACTGCGTTTTGGGCTGGCCTTAGGCTACCGTTTCTAAACCTTATTTAGCTCGATTACCTTACAGGCGTTGCTATTGTCCGCGTGCTTTCCGCAGTTCAATAACAGCGCCTGCCTGGTCTATGGTAACCAACGAATCCGTGGCAGTTACGGTAATGTCATGCTCCCTGTAAATATCGCCGGAATCAGTAGCTGTTTCGTGTTTTACCCTAATGGTCTTGTTATTACTGCGGATGCTGATGTACTTACCATCCACCGAATCACCAAAAGTAACATGGGCGCTGCTGCCATCCTCTGCCACATAACGCGAAGTCTCCTCATCTGGAGTTTGTTGGCTTACAGCCGCCGGATCTTCTTTTATCACACCGCTGTTCCCGCCTTCTTTGCCGCAGGCCATTACCATCATTGCGGCCAGTACCATTACTGTTTTTTTCATAATGCTTAAATTTAGTGGTTTGGGGTATGTTCTGATCAAAATTACTTAAAATATATGAATAGCTTCGGAAAGCGCCGATTAATTGCAGAAATATCATCTGCAAACCACTCAAATTATTTAAATTTGTGAACCTTTATAAGGCCGATACTAAAATCCATTAAACAGATAAAAATGAGTTACATTTCGTACATTGAAGCAAGACAGATTCTTGATTCCCGCGGTAATCCGACAATTGAAGTAGATGTTTTCACCGAAAGCGGAGCCATGGGCCGCGCAGCCGTTCCTTCGGGTGCCTCCACTGGTGAGCATGAAGCTGTTGAACTGCGTGACGGTGGCTCAGATTATTTGGGGAAAGGTGTTTTAAAGGCTGTTGAAAATGTGCGTGAAGTTATCGCACCGGAGCTTGTGGGAATGCCGGTATACGACCAAAACCTTATCGACCGGATTATGATTGATCTGGACGGAACCAATAACAAAGGAAGCCTGGGCGCAAATGCCATTTTGGGCGTTTCACTGGCAGCTGCCAAAGCGGCGGCTACCGAGCTTCGTCTTCCTCTTTACCGTTACGTGGGTGGTGTTAATGCAAATACGCTTCCGGTACCGATGATGAATGTAATTAACGGAGGTTCGCACTCCGATGCTCCTATCGCTTTCCAGGAGTTTATGGTGATGCCGGTGAAAGCAGATTCCTTCTCACATGCACTTAGAAAAGGGACAGAAATCTTTCACAGCCTGAAATCGATCCTTCACGGACGCGGATTATCCACGGCGGTAGGCGACGAAGGTGGTTTTGCCCCAACTTTCAGCGGAACTGAAGATGCACTGGATACTTTGCTTCAGGCAATAGAAAAGGCAGGCTACAAACCCGGTGACGATGTGATGATCGCTCTGGACTGTGCCGCTTCCGAGTTTTATAAGGACGGAACCTACGACTACCGCAAATTCCAGACTCAGGATTCTGCGCAGTTCAGCAGAAGTGAGCAGGTATCTTATCTGGCTGAATTGGCATCCAAATACCCGATTATTTCTATTGAAGACGGTATGCATGAGGATGACTGGGAAGGCTGGAAAATGCTTACCGAAAAAATCGGAGACCGCGTTCAGCTCGTGGGCGACGATCTGTTCGTAACCAATGTGGAAAGACTTTCACGCGGAATTAACGAAGGAATCGCAAACTCAATATTGGTTAAAGTGAACCAGATCGGTTCGCTGTCCGAAACCATGGCCGCTGTACAGATGGCTCAGCATAACCGCTATACAAGCGTAATGTCCCACCGTTCCGGGGAGACGGAAGATTACACCATCGCTGACCTTGCAGTTGCTATGAACTGTGGTCAGATCAAGACAGGTTCCGCCTCAAGGTCAGACAGGATGTCCAAATACAACCAACTTCTCAGAATCGAAGAGGCTTTAGGCGAGACTGCAGTTTTCCCGGGACTTGATGCTTTCAAGGTAAAAAGGTAATAGACAAAATTAATTAAGAATGGCTTAAACGATTTGCCGTTTACTATCAATATTCATAAATTAGTAAAAAAATTATAAATAATGTCAGATAACAAAGTTGTACTGAACTATGATGGGAAATCATTTGAATACCCTATTGTAGAGAGCACCGTAGGTGACAGAGGAATTGATATTTCAAAACTGAGAGACGAAACCGGGCTGATAACGCTGGACCTGGGATATAAAAATACCGGAGCCACTTTAAGCGATATTACTTATCTGGATGGTGACAAAGGTGAACTTTATTACAGAGGTTACCCCATTGAGCAAATTGCCGAGAAATCCAACTTCACAGAGGTTATGTATTTGCTGCTTCACGGCGAACTTCCAACTTCAGATCAGTTTGGAAAATTTGAAAGCGGGATTAAAAAATACAATTTCGTAGCTGACGAAATGAAGAAAATCCTGGATGTATTTCCGCGTTCAGCGCACCCTATGGGAGTACTTTCTTCGTTAACATCTGCACTTACAGCCTTCAACCCGAAAGCTGTGAATGTAAATTCAAAGGAAGAGATGGATGAAGCGGCAAATATGCTTTTGGCTAAATTCTCTCATCTTTGTGCGTGGACGTACCGCAAAAAATTAGGTCTTTCAATCAACCACGGCGACAATAACCTAAACTATGTAGAGAACTTCTATAAAATGTGTTTCCGTCGTCCTAACATGGATTTCGAATTGGATCCGGTTGTTGTGGGAGCTTTGGATAAACTTCTTATCCTTCACGCAGACCATGAGCAAAACTGTTCCACTTCTACGGTAAGAATGGTAGGTTCTGCCCATACAGGCCTTTTCGCTTCAGTTTCGGC
>JAEWIR010000035.1 GCA_023386965.1 Bacteroidota bacterium | reverse complement strand
GATAAGAGGTGTGTTCAATATGTCTTCATAGTTATTAAGCCTGAAGAAATTGTAGTTTACATTACCGTCCACTACCAGGTTCTCCAAAGGAAAATACTGCAGGGATGCCTTAACTTCGTTTACTGACCCGTTGTCATAAGTTGCGGAAAAGGTATTGGCAAAATCATAGGCAGGACGGTCCAGGGTATTCTCAGGTGAAAACAAACCATTGCTTCTGTAAAACAGGATGTCGTTTACTTTTGCAAAACCGGCAGACAGGTCATACTTTAAATCCTGACTTATATCTCCGCGAATTCCGAAATAGACTCTGTATTTTGTTTCGGTAGGTCTGATAATCTGATCGGATACTAAATAAGGATTGTCCCTCAGCATGGAAGCATATGAGTTATGCTGAAGACCACCGTCTACTCCCAGATACAGGTTGGCTTTTTCCGAACCTGCGAAAAAGATCTCGGCTCTTGGGAACCAATAGGTTTTACTCGTATTTACAGTGTCGGCCTGCAAATTATCCTGGGTTTTCCCGTTCAGGAAACTGAACCCCGAGCCAATCATCAGATAACTTTTGCCGCGGTAAAAGGAAAGCTTAGGTTCTGCATACCCTTCAAGGTAATTTGAGCTGTTTTGGTTAAGTAGCTCAAACTTAGTATCAAGGGTTTCCAATCCAATTCCCAGGTCGGCATGAAGCTTCACGCCGTCCAGCGGGAAATTCATTCCGTGTTTGGAAAGGTTCAGATCCAGACCACCGTAAGTTTCCTTCGCATCAAATTTATCCGAAAGGAACGACGTCTTCAGTCGGACATCGTTCAATATTTCATTGGAATAGTGGTCGTAGTAGCCGTTCAGTGTGATGTTCTGAACCTGCTGTTTCAGATTGGTGTTTGCATCGGGTTGCAGTGCATAGACTCCGTAGTAGTTGTAATCGTGAGATCCGAAGCCCGCATTAGCATTAAATTTCCCTTTCTCACCGTACGAATTCAGATAGGCACCCAAATCCACGCGGCTTGAATTGCTGTCCCACGGATAATCACCCTTTAAACCGCTTGTGGAAAGTACATGAGCATCCGCACCTACTTCGGTTTTGCTTTCCAGAAGGTAGGACACATTACCATCGAAGAGTACCTTGCCAAAATTTCCCATTCCGAACTGCAGGTAATTATCCTGATAATCGGATCCTAATTTAGGGGAGATATCTTCACCTTCGATTGTAGAAGTTGTAAAATCTGAGGCTGCAGGAACGTTGGTGAGATTATAATTAACCGGATTCTGAGCTTTCTCATCAGGCGGATAATTCTTGATGGTTTCAACAGATGTTTTCTTCTTCTCTATTTTTCTTACTTCAGGTTCGCGTTTGCGGTCCAGAATAAGTTTTTCCTCTTTTATCTGCGAGAAAGCAACCTGTGAGATTCCCAAAAACAAAAGGGATATAATTTGAACTTTCTTATTCATAATTTTCAGTTTAACTGCCGGTGCAAAATTGAAAGTAATGCACTATTTCGTTTTAGTGGAAATTTTTATTTAATGAGTTTTTTAACTTCACGGGCTTCCGCTACAATTTCCGGAAGGTCCTGATAGTTGGCGATGATCTGATCTACAGTATAACTTGCCTGGTAATTGTCTTTGAGACCGATATAGTTACGGGCCATCACCACAAGTGCCTTAGCACCCCAGTATTCCTCCGCCGCATAATTGTTGGCCAGTTTGAAGATGGTTTCATTAGATGATTTATAGCTTTTCGCACGGTTCTGATAGAATGCCTTTGCGTACAGAGCTTCAGCAGCCACTGAAGGATTGGATGATTTTTCCAGTGCGGCATAAGCTGACTGTGCATCTTTTCCGCTGTTCATCAAGCTTCTGGCCTTAATCACCCTGGCGCTTTCCATTACTGCAGGTGCATTTTTATTGTTAGCAAGTACCAGATCTGCCAAACGCTCTGCTTCTTTAAAGTTTTTCTCCTTGGCGTAAATGTTCATCAGTTCCACATTGGCAAAATTCCTGATGATTACATTGCCTGATGTTACAAGGCCGTTCAGGTATTTTTTTGCTTCAGCAAAATCACCCTGTGAGATATAGATCTGTGCAATTCGGGTTTGCGCATCTTCCTGGTAATCACTCTGAACCGATGCCACGTCCTGAAGTGTTAGCAACGCCTTTGTGCTGTTGGAGGTTTGGTAGTAACTTTCACCCAGTTCATACTGTGCCTGGTACAGACCCTCACCCGTAGGATTTTGGCTAAGATACTTCTCATACAACGGTATGGCACGGGTATATTCTTTTTTCAGATAGTGCTGCTTGGCTGTCGCCAGATTAATTTCGTCAAGCTCAGCAGCGTCTATCCTCACTCCAAGCTGCTGTGCAAAAGCCTGGTAGCCTGCCACGTCGCCCGTTTTCATATATAGCGGACGTGAAGCCTGCACCACCTTCGGGGCAAACGCGGTTCCGCGGTATTGGGAACCCAGTTGCTGAAATTCAGCCAGCGCCTTAGCATCATCATTACCGTCTATATAATTCTGAGCTCTGTAAATCTGGGCATTTGCTACAAGATCACGGTCTGCACTCGCTTTAATCACTCTGCCGAAATAGTCATTGGAACTGGCGAAATCGCCTTCCGTGGAATAGGCAACTCCGATTTCGTATTGCGCATCATCCACATATTCAGAATTGGAATACTGGGAAACAAGTCCTTTAAGAACCGTAATTTTCTCTGCATTCTTCCCCTGGAAACCTAGTGCAAGTCCTTTCTGGAAAACGGTATAGTCGTTCACATTGCCGGCACTGTCATAAATAGCTATTGCATCTGCGAGTTCGTTATTGGCGTAATGGGTATCGGCCAGTCTCAGTTCAGCGTCACTTTTAAACTCAGGATCAGGATTCTTGAGGTATTCTGCAAAGTACTGTTTTGCCTTAGTGAAATCCTTTGCTTTAAATTGAGCATAACCCAGATCGTAGGCCAACTGCCGCTTTTCGGGAAATGCCGGGCCCGACAGCACATTTTCATAATGGCTGATTGCTGATGAATAATTGCCCTTCTGATAGTACGTCTGCCCCAGCCAGTAGTGTGCACGGCTGTTGAATTCTTTATTAATGTTGAATTCGAGGCTTCTTAAGAAAAACTTCTCGGCAGCATCATAGTTTCCTTTGTTAAATTCCTCCGTCCCCAGAAGATAAGATACCTCCTGATCGATCTTATCTGTTTCGGGGGTAGAGTTCTGAAGTTTGTCAATGGCCGCCAAAGTTTCGCGGTAATCTCCGGAATAAAGGTAGGATTTAACCAGCAGCCTCCTCAGTTCAGGCGTTTTGGAATCATTAGGATATCTGTCAATATAATTCTGAATTACGCGTGGAGCCGCCTCAAAAGGGTTACCTACATCGTAGCTTAACTTGGCATACTGCTCATGTGCCAGCTTCTGTACATTGCTGTCATAATCCATCTGATGTGCGGAGCGGTATGCAGATAGTGCTTCCTGCTTTCTGCCGGTTTGGATATAAGCATTACCCAACTGGTAGTAGGCATTTTGTGACAAAGCGGAATTGCTGTTGATGAGCTGATTATAGTACGAAACTGCATCTTCGTATTTTTGAAGTTCTGCCGCTACAAATCCCATCTGGTAAAGGTCGCTTTCACTTGGATTGGACTTGCTTACCACGAAACTCTTCAGATGCGGGTAAGCTGAGGAATAATCCTTCTTCATAAAGTAGCTCTCCCCTATGATTTTATGCACTTCTGCCTTGTAAGCCTCAGAAATACCGGGATCGTCCAGCAAAGTGTTTCCTTCGGCAATGGCCTGGTCATATTGCTTCTCATTATAATACATCTGCACATAATAGGGACGCACCAGTTTTGCGAATTTTTCATCAGACTTCACACTGTCGAAATACTGAAATGCTCTGTCATGCTGGCGGTCTGCATAATACAGGTGACCTAACATATATGCGGTTTCCAACTTATTTTCGGTGCCGCCGTTTTGATAGGCTTCTTCCAGCGCACGTATGGCACCCGGACTGTCGCCGGTCATGAATTTGGCATAACCCAGTTTCAGGATGTAGTCTGCGTTTTCCTGTCGGGAAAGCTGGTATTGGTTTACGTTCTGAAGTGTCTCCAGTGCTTTCTCAAAATCTTTTTGGGCCAGATAATAATCGGCCAGCGGAAGATTGGCCTGGGCAAAGAAGGCAGATTCCGGATATTCCTTCATAAAGGCAGCCAGGCCTTTTTCAGCATGATTCTTTTGCAGAATAACACCAATTACATTATCAAAGAACTGTGCCGCCTCTTTTTTGGAAGCAGCCAGATTTTGGTTATAAAAATACTGTTGGGCATATTCATATTGCGAGGCGTTGAAAATCCGGGTTTGATACAGATTTTCAGCCAGATTATAGGTGTAGGAACCACGGTCACTGAAATATCTGGAGTGCTGAGCTTCGGCTAAACCATAATAAAAAACGGCGCCGGCCAGTAACAATTTCTTCGAATTCATTTTTCAGATTTAGGAAGGTTATTTTATCAACGAAAATATTGATTACTTATTACCCTCACAAGTCTTTTCGTTATTGTGGATATGTGGATAACGTTAAAGTTGTATAAATTTAAGGTTGCTTTGATCCTAATGGAATCCGGTCAGAATTCTTTTTAAATTACAGGGCATTTAAAATGGGGAAATGGTCCGGCAGGAGCAATTATTATAAGTACAAACAGTACAGCCTGGAATTTCAATACAAAAATTTGGCTTGTGAAGCGGTTTTTCTGTTATTTCATTACATTTGTTTACATCAAATAAACTTATGAACCAACTTTTCAGGAGAAAACACTACACCGAGGCAGACCATTCCACCGGTCTGAACCGTGTGCTCGGTGTTTGGGATATTGTATTTTTCGGTTTGGCGGCCATTATAGGCGCGGGCAGTTTCAGCAGCCTGGGTGAAGCCATTTTCCGCGGAGGTCCCGGTGTAATATCGCTCTACGTGATCTGTGGAATTGCCTGCGGCTTTACGGCTCTCTCCTATGCCGAATTTGCCAGCCGTATTCCTGTTGCGGGTTCAGCATATACCTATGCCTACGCCAGTTTTGGTGAACTAATGGCCTGGATTATAGGCTGGGCGCTTATTATGGAATACTCCTTTGGGAATATTTACGTGGCTTTTTCATGGAGTGATTATTTCACAGGATTTCTGGAACGTCTTGGAATCATTGTACCGGACTATCTTTCTACCAGTTACCCTGAAGCCAGGAAGGCCTTCGAAACTGGCTCTGAAAACAAAAATCTGATCAATGCCTGGACCAGTGCCCCAATTGTAGCGGGCTGGAAATTTATTCTTGATATACCTGCCCTGCTGATTAATATCTGTATCACGGCCCTGGTTTATATTGGAGTGAAAGAAAGCAAGAACTTCAACAATATGCTTGTAATTCTGAAGATTGCCGTAATTATCCTGATTATCTGTGTAGGCGTCTTTTATATTGATTCTGAAAACTGGACGCCGGTTGCTGAAGACGGCACAACCAGCTTTATGCCCAACGGTTTTTCAGGTGTTATGGCTGCTGTTTCCGGAGTTTTCTTTGCTTATATTGGCTTTGATGCGTTGAGTGTGCTTTCAGAAGAAACCAAAAATCCGCAAAAGAATTTACCCCGGGGGATGATAATTTCGCTGGTAGTAAGTACACTGATTTATATAGCCTTAACCTTAATTTTAACCGGATTTGTGGACTACCGAAAGTTTGAAGGTGTGGGCGACCCACTGTCCTTTATTTTCTCGCCGGAAAACGGAAACCTTCCGTGGATGGAATATATTGTGTCAGTGACCGCAATCATTGCCATAACATCGGTTTTGCTTGTTTTTCAGATGGGACAGCCAAGGATTTGGTATGCCATGAGCCGCGACGGCTTATTGCCGAAGAAATTTTCCAATATCCACGATAAATACAAAACGCCTGGTTTTGCCACTATAATAACTGGAATCGCTGTGGGTTTGCCTATCCTGTTTACTGACAAGTCGTTTATCCTGGATTTCACAAGTATAGGAACCATATTCGCCTTCGTACTCGTTAACGGCGGAATATTGCTGATGCCGCGAAAAGAAAAACTGAAAGGGCGTTTTCACATGCCTTATGTGAGCTCGAAATATATTTTCCCTGTTCTCTTTTTGGTCAGTCTGGGAGGTTTCTATTACTGGCAACCGGAATTCTTTGCCAATTTGCTGAAATGGAGTGACCCTGTGGAAGGTGAATTCCGGATTTCGGTAACCATCTATCTAATCATCAATTTCGTGTTGGTTTATCTCTCGTTTACCCGTAACCTAAGCCTGTTTCCATTGCTGGGACTTACATGCTGTTTATATCTGCTTACGGGGATGACGCACAATAACTGGTTCTGGTTTGGTCTTTGGTTTGCAGTGGGACTTATTATTTATTTCATGTACGGCATGAAAAACAGCAAACTGCAGCGAGACCTGAATGGTGATCTGAACTGACACCTTCACCGCCGTTAGTTGTTGCATCTAAATAGCGAAGATTATGGAAAAGCAGAAAATGACTTACGGTGAATTTTATGAATACTATTTGAGTCAGCATCAGAAACCGATGACCCGGGTATTTCATTTTTTGGGAATATTTTTCACGTTCTGGATACTCATCTATATTGTTTACTCCGGGCAGGAAAGGTTCCTGTGGTATCTGCCACTCACCCTGCTGGGACTGCCAGCATTCGGACATGTTTTTGAGCAGAATAAACCCACAGGGATTTCAGCACCCATACGGACACTGATCAGCGATTTTCAGCTTTTTTTTGAGCTTATCAGCGGAAAAGAAAAGTTCCGCCCGAAGAATAAAAATATTATCAGATAAATTCGCACAGCTTTACAGCCGCACCTGCGATCCCAACCATACAGCCAGCATTCCCAACAGGATGCTGGCTGCTGTGTAAAGGGTAAACATTAAATAGTTTTGATTCTGCCAAAGCGCAAGGCCTTCTAAGGAAAAGGCGGAAAATGTTGTGAAGCCTCCGCAAAAGCCGGCGATCAGCAATAACCTGAGTTCGTTGTGCTCTTTAGGAATTGCGGATGAGAAAATTCCTATAAGCAGGCATCCCAGTATATTTACCGTAAAGGTTCCCACTGGAAAACCACCTAAGTTCCAGAGCGAGTGCGTACTTTTTGAAATGAAAAAGCGGAGGACGCTGCCTGCTCCTCCGCCTAAAAATATGATCAGGAGATATTTCATAATAATCCCGTCCTATGTGTTTCTGTTAATGCAATTCTGCCAAATACTTTTCGGCATCCATAGCCGCCATGCAACCGCTGCCGGCGGCAGTGATCGCCTGCCTGTAAATGTGGTCCTGAACGTCGCCGGCGGCAAAAACACCGGGCAGATTGGTATGTGTGGAACCGGGAACCGTTTTAATATAACCGTTTTCATCCAAAGTGATCTGTCCTGAGAAGATGTCCGTATTCGGTTTGTGACCAATGGCTATGAAAATGCCGTGAACATCTATTTTTGAAGTTTCCTGAGTGATATTGTTAATCACCACAGCTCTTTCCACAAGTGAATTCTCACCTTCAATACCGATCAGTTCATGGTTGAACTTCACTTCGATATTAGGTGTGTTTTCCACACGGTGAATCATTGCTTTTGAGGCCCGGAAGGTATCCTTACGCACCAGCATGGTTACTTTATTGGTCAGTTTTGCAAGGTAAGTCGCTTCTTCAGCCGCTGTGTCTCCGGCGCCCACGACTATTACGTCTTTCCCTTTGTAAAAGAATCCGTCGCAGGTAGCACATGCCGAAACGCCGCCGCCGGCGTATTTTTTCTCATCGTCCAAGCCGAGATATTTGGCAGTGGCTCCCGTGGAGATGATCACCGTTTTTGCCCAAATTTCCCGGTTGCCTGCCCAAAGTTTATGAACACCCCCAACTTGGGTGGCGAATTCAACCTTTGTAATCAGTTCGTAATGAACCTTTGTATCAAACCTTTCAGCCTGCTTCTGCAAATCCATCATCATCTGCGGACCGGTTACCCCGTCTGCATAACCCGGAAAGTTATCGACCTCCGTAGTGGTGGTAAGCTGTCCGCCCGGTTCCAGACCGGTAAAAAGCTCGGGCTTCAGGTCGGCACGTGCAGCGTAGATGGCAGCTGTAAAGCCTGAAGGTCCTGATCCGATGATTACACAGTCTAAAATATTCTGTTCCATTATTGCTCTTTACGTTTAGTTATTTATTGAGAATTCAAAATTCGGCAAAATCTGATGAAGAATCAGGCAGAACCGATCTGTTCTTTAATTGTTACATTATTAACTGTCAGACAATCTCGCTGGTCAGACCACGCTCGGTAAGCTGTTCATGCATGGGTTTAAGCAAATCCATGGAGCCGGTTTTTACAGTGCATTTCCCTTTGTAGTGTACAAGGATCGTACATTGCTGAGCCTGTTCCGCAGTATGTTTACATACAGTAATGAGGGACTCTATCACGAAATCAAAAGTATTGACATCATCATTCCAAAGGATAAGTTTATTTACTTCGTCTTCCTTTTCCAGCAGCAACACATCTTCTTCGTACTGGCGCTGCGGATTTTCATAGTTTAATGGGGGTTGTATGGTCTTCAACATGATTTTTGCGTTTATAATTCGCTAAATTCTTCAGAAAGTTCATCCAGTACACTTTTCTCATCGTATACCAGTTCCACCATCTCCACACTTTTATTATTCATCTTCAAAATCTTGAAGTGATAGCTGTTCATCTCAAACTCCTGGTTTTCCTCCGGAATATCTTCCAGTTCATGCAGGATGTAGCCTGCCAGGGTGTTAAATTCACCTTCTTCAGAAAGCGGAAACTTCTTCGGAAGGAATTCATTAATTTCATCCAGGGGTTGGGTAGCCTGTACCCAGTAGGTGTTTTCGCCTACCTGGTCTACTACTTTTTCTTCATCGTCCTCCTCATCCTGAATTTCGCCCACAAGTTCTTCTAGAATATCTTCCAGCGTGATGATCCCTTCAGTACCTCCAAATTCATCAATTACTACAGCCAAATGCTGCTTTTTCTGCTGAAAAATCTTCATCAGGTCCGAGATCTTCTTGCTGCCAACCACAAAAAAGGCTTCGCGCATCAAACGCTCCAGGTCCTGGTGTGTAATGGCACCTTTGCTCCTCACATATTCCCGGATGATTTCCTTCGTATAAAAAATACCGATTACATTATCTATGGAGTCTTTATAGACGGGAATTCTGGAGTAACCACTGTCCATAATCTGATTAATGACCTCGTCAATTGGATCTTCAATATCAATTGAGAGAATGTTCTGACGCGGAACCATGATCTGCTTGGCCGAATGATCCGTAAAATCAAATGCATTCTTGATGATCTCATAGTTCTCCTCCTGAATCTCACCGGAATCCGCCGACTGTTTTACCAACAGCTGAAGTTCTTCCGTGGAATGGATTTCGTGCTCAGATGCGGGATGGATCTTCATTAACCTCAGTACTGCATTGGACATATGGTTCATGGTCCAAATAAAAGGTTTGAAAACGGTGTAGAACACACGAAGCGGTACGGCAATCGCCATGGTAGTCGCTTCGGCTTTACGGATGGCGATCGATTTCGGGATAAGCTCACCAAACACAATGTGCATTACGGTAATGATAAGGAAGCTGATGACCAGGGACACCGTAGTAATGGTAGCCTGATCTGCCGCAACCTCAAAATAGATGAACATCTTTTCAATAATGTGATGCATGGCACTTTCGCCCACCCAACCTAAGGCAAGTGAAGCCAGGGTGATACCCAGTTGCGTGGCCGAGAGATATTCATCAAGACGTTTAATGATGAATTCAGCCTGTTTTGCCATCGAGTTGCCCTCGGCAGCTTTAATTTGGATCTGTGAGTAACGAACTTTAACAATTGAGAATTCTGCTGCTACAAAAAAGCCATTCAATAATACTAAGAATAAAGCCAGGAGCAGCTTGATTATGTCCGAATCCATTTAGAAAAATAAAGTTATGTCTGCAAAGGTAGGTAAATTTTACAAATTTGAACTGTGAAAACTAAGTCAAAGCATGAAGACTAAGTTGTGCCATCGTCAATCCATGAACCGTTTAAAAAAACAAAAACCGCCTCAGTGATGAAGCGGTTATTAAATATCTGAGTTGAATTCCTATTTGGCATTCAGGGCTTCTGCACCCGATACAATCTCAAGGATTTCGTTGGTAATCGCAGCCTGACGGGCTTTGTTGTAGGTAATCACCAAATCATTCTTAAGCGCCTGCGCATTGTCTGTAGCCTTGTGCATGGCCGTCATACGTGCACCATGTTCAGCTGCGACAGAATCAAGGATGGCTTTATAAACCTGAGTTTTGATGGACTTAGGAATAAGACCTTCCAGAATTTCTCTTGCGCTTGGCTCAAAGATATAATCGGTGTTTACATCAGAGCTTTTCTCCGGCAAAGCTATTGGTAAAACCTGCTCGGTACGCACCTCCTGAGTTGCTGCATTGATGAATTTATTATAGATAACAAATACCTTATCAAATTTGCCCTCGGAATAGTCCTTCATTACCTGCTCGGTAAAACTGGCTACAACATCAAAACTTAACTGATCGTAAACAGAACTGTGGTTTCCATAAACAGTACGGCTTCTGCGAACTGCATCGAAAGCTTTTTTACCTACGGTAAGGA
>JAEWIR010000043.1 GCA_023386965.1 Bacteroidota bacterium | reverse complement strand
TCTCACGAATGGTCTGGAAAACCACAGAACCCATACCGCCACCGAAATAGTTGTTGAACACCATCACCATCGGGGTTTTGGCTGCATCATAGTTTTCGGTATTGCGGATCCATCTGGTTTCGGCCTGTACCATATCATAATCGGTGAACAGCACCTGAGTCTTGGTCTGCGGAAGCTGTTTGAACGTCTTCAGCGGGCCTGCCGAGGCAAAGGTTGCCGGTACTTTGTGCATGGTTCCCAGTTTGGCCGTCAGGTTTTTAAGCGGTTCCGGACCGTAATAGATCACGGTCTGCTCGTAGTTGTTCAGATTCTTCATTCTGTCCACCAGTTCCTGCGCGGTAACGGCATTTATTTCCGCATCGGAAAGGGTGTTGTTGAATTTATTCTTAGGACCGTACATCGCGTAGCTAGTAAGCCCCTGAAGGATGGCGCCTTTGTTGGCTTTCGCATCTTTTCTTGACTTGGCGATACGTGCTTTCAGCGCGGCAAGAGCGGTTTCGTCCGGCTTGGCGTTCATTACAAGGTCTTCGTAAAGCTTAACGGCTTTGTCAAAATTCTCCTGCAGACCTTCAATGGTTACCATGGTATATTCTTCACCTGTGGAAACATTGAAGCTGGAAGCGATCTTGTAGAATTCCTTGGAAATGTCTTCTGAGGATTTCTTATCCGTACCCAGGAACTGAAGGTACTGTGAAGCCAGGGACTGTTTAGGATCGTTAAGTGTTCCTACTTTGTAACGGTATCTGAGTCTGAACAGTTGGTTTTCTGTGTTCGGCACATAAAGAACCTCAGCTTTGCCAAGTTTTGACTTTTGAATGTCCTTATCAAAATTCAGGAATACAGGCTGTGAAGGTGTAGACGGCATTTCGTTCACCATTTTTACAAACGCAGACTGTTTGTCCGGGTTGGTTTCAACAGGCGTGATGGACGGTTTCTCGATTTTCTGCGGGTTTTTGTTTTCGCCCTTTCTCTTTAAGATAGCCACATAATTATTTCCGAAATATTTATTGGCGAAGGCTACAACATCTTCTTTTTTGATTTTGGAGATATCATCTACATACGCTACCTGATCTTTCCAGTCCAGCTCGGCGTTGAAGGCACTCTGCAGCATAGACGCGCGGTCGCCGTAACGTTCAAGACTCTGGATTTTCTCTTTCTTGATGTTATTGACAATAGAGGGAATGAGATCAGCATCAAAATTTCCTTTCTTCAGGTTTTCGATTTCGCTGAGAACTAAAGTCTGCACTTCTTCCAAAGTCTGACCTGTTGTTGGCGCTGCGGAAAGATAAAGGATGCCGTGATCCTGCAGCGTGTAAGTGAACGCACTTGCACGGAGAAGTTTCTGCTTCTTAACAAGGTTCAGATCCAGAAGACCTGCTTTTCCGTTGGTCAGGATAGATCCCACCAGGTCTGCAAGCAGGACATCTTTGTCTTTGTTCCCGGGCAAACGGTAACCGATAGTAAGGCTTTCGGCATCAGGACCAACTATTTCCTTAATCACGGGCGCCGTCATAGGCTGTTCCGGCTGGAAGGTATATTTCGGCACCGGCTTGTTCTTCATATAGGAGAAGGCCCTGTCAATTTTGGCAATTGCTTCATCCGGATTGAAATCACCGGAAAGGATCACGCCCATGTTATTGGGAACGTAGTAATTGTTAAAGTAGTTACGGATCTCAACAAGGGACGGGTTTTTAAGGTGTTCCACTGTTCCGATGGTAGTCTGCTTACCGTAATTGTGGTTTTTGAAAAGTGTCGCAAAAAGTGTTTCGAAGACTTTACGCCCGTCATTATCCAAAGTCCGGTTTTTTTCTTCGTAAACCGCTTCCAGTTCGGTATGGAAAATCCTGAGCACCGGATTTCTGAATCTTTCTGCCTGAACAGCCAGGTAACGGTCCAGTGAGCTGGACGGAACATCGTCGGTATAAACTGTTTCTTCAAAATTCGTCCACGCGTTGGTACCCTGAGCCCCCATCGCCGTCATCATTTTATCATACTCGTTGGCGATGGCATATTTTGCAGCCACTCCCGAAACCGAATCAATCTTTTTGTAAATGGCTTTGCGCTTCACCTCATCTTTGGTCTTGTTGTACTGCTCGTACAGCGCGTCAATTTTGTCGAGTTCTGCTTTTTCTTTAGCCCAGTCCAGAGAACCGTACTTGTCGGTACCTTTAAAAAGCATATGCTCCAGATAGTGCGCCAGACCGGTGTTGGTAGCAGGATCTGTCTTACTTCCCGCTTTGGTGGCGATGTAGGCCTGAATTCTCGGGTCTTTCTTGGTCGGGCTCAGGATTACGGTGAGTCCGTTCTGCAGTGTATAGAATCTGGCCTGCGTAGGATCATTGGTCACATAGCGGTAGGTATATCCACCACTTTTAGCTTCCTTCCACTGGTAATCCTGCGCCTGAGCGGTGAAGAGAATCCCAACAGCAAAAAGCATTAAAAACTTTTTTCTGATCATAATATATTGTTGTTAATACTTGTATTAGACGATTGTTTTATGGAAATGTTGCAAAGGTTTCCGAATTTTTGATAAAAATTTCAGACCTGAAAAAACTTAAACAGTTTAAACTACAAAAAGCAGCCTTTCGCCAAATTTCTCCGCCTTGACTTCACCGTTTTCGTAGGCCAGATTTCCGTTGACGAATGTGTGCGTCACTTTAGAATGTAAGGTCATGCCTTCCAGCGGACTCCAGCCACATTTATAAAGGAGGTTGTCTTTAGCAACTGTCCATTCCGAATGATCATCCACCAAAACCAAATCTGCCTTATAACCTTCGCGTATAAATCCGCGTTTCTCTATGCGGAAGATAATTGCGGGGTTATGGCACATCTTTTCCACAATCTTTTCAATTGAAATCTTGCCGCTGCGCAAATTCTCGAGCATCACCGGCAGTGAATGCTGTACCAGAGGACCTCCGGAGGGTGCCTTGGTATAAACATTCTCCTTTTCCTCCAGGGTATGAGGCGCGTGGTCGGTCGCAATAACATCTATGCGGCCGTCCAGCAATGCTTCCCAAAGACCCGTACGGTCGGTTCTTGTTTTAACCGCGGGATTCCATTTGATGAAGGTTCCTTTGGTTTCGTAGTCTTTGTTGGTGAAGGTAAGGTGATGCACGCAGACTTCAGCAGTAATTTTTTTCTCGCTGAGCGGAATATCGTTTCTGAAAAGTGAAGTTTCTTTGGCAGTGGAAACATGGAATACATGCAGCCGGGCACCTGTCTTTTCAGCCAGGGCCACCGCTTTCGATGAGGAAATATAGCAGGCTGCCTCACTTCGGATCAGGTGGTGGTATTCCATAGGTATATCGTCGCCGTACTGCTCGCGGTACATTTCGGTATTCTTCCTGATCGTGGCCTCATCTTCGCAGTGCACAGCAATCAGCATTTTGGTCTTGCTGAAGATATTTTCCAGTGTTTCGGGATCATCAACAAGCATATTTCCCGTAGAGGAACCCAGGAAAAGTTTGATACCTGCCACATTCCGCGGATTGGTCTTCAGCACTTCGTCCAGATTGTCGTTTGTGCCGCCCATCATAAAGGAATAATTGGCAAACGATTTCTGTGCGGCGATCTGATATTTATCTTCCAGCAGTTCCTGCGTCACGGCATTGGGCACGGTGTTGGGCTGCTCAATGAAACTCGTTACGCCACCCGCCACGGCCGCACGTGACTCACTTTCAATATCCCCTTTATGCGTAAGACCGGGTTCGCGGAAATGAACCTGGTCATCAATCACACCGGGCAGCAGATATTTTCCGGTTGCATCAATTACCTGGTCCGCTTCATCAGAATCTATATTTACGGCAATCTTTTGTATAAGGTCATCTTCAATGAGCAGGTCACTTTCTAAGATTTGATTTTCATTGACAATACGCGCGTTTTTTATAAGGATTTTCATGCTTTCAGTTCATTTTAAAGATGTGTAAAATTAGGTTTTTAAATGAAACCAATGCGGTGGATTATGCTTCAAACTGAAAAGTGCAAACTATTTATTTACATTTGCATAAAATAAACATTCTTGAAGAAACTGCTCGGCGAAACCGTCATTTATGGTATTGGGGCTATTTTGCCCCGCATCATTATTTTTCTACTGAATCCACTTTACATCGCCCTTATCGATAAGGATGAATTTGCCCAGTTCACGAGTCTTTACGCGATGATTTCCTTTGTGAACATCGTACTTACGTTTGGATTTGAGACCGCTTTTTTCAGGTTCTCGTCAGAGGCCGAAAATAAAACCAAGACTTTCAATACATCTTTCTGGTTTCTTGCCGGGACTTCAGCTCTTTTTCTCACGCTTTGCCTACTTTTTAGTCAACCCATAGCCAATGGTTTGGGCTTTTCAAAAAACCCTGAATACATCAGATGGTTTGCGTGGATTGCGTTTTTCGACACTATTTGTGTAATACCTTTCGCATGGCTCCGCTACCACAACAAACCTATTAAATACTCGCTTGTACGGGTGCTGCAGTCCTTGACACAAACGGTGGCTGTTATAGCACTTTTCCTGTATATCCCATCTGAATTGTCGGCTAGTTTTGGCCTGAAAGAAAAAGTTTCCTACCCATTTTTCAGTAATGTTATCGGAAGCCTTTTTGGTTGTCTTTTACTACTGCCGGTGATGCTGAAGGTTCGGTTTGAATTTGTAACGGAACTTTTTTTCCGGATGGTAAAATATTCATGGCCCATCATGCTGGCAGGATTTGCATTTATGGTGAATGAAAATTTTGACAAAGTAATGCAGTTTTTCCTGATAGACGAAGGTGACGCCGGTGCCTATGGCGGCTGCTATAAACTGGCTGTTATAATGACGCTCTTTGTGACTGCCTACCGGATGGGAATAGAACCGTTCTTCTTCAAGCAGATGCAAAATGAAAACGCAAAAGTTACTTATGCAAAAGTTACGGAATATTTTACTGTTTTTGCTTCGGTGGTAGCTATGGGAATCATTGCCAATATCTCCTGGCTGAAAACTATTCTGATTCCGAACAGTTCCTACTGGACGGCCATTGACATTGTTCCCATCATTATAATCGCCAATCTGTTTTTTGGTATCTATTATAATTTGTCCACATGGTATAAGGTAACAGACCGGACGAAAGTAGGAACCGCCATCTCCTGGGCGGGTGCGGTTATTACTATTGTATTTAACTTTCTGCTTCTTAAATCTTTTGGATTTATGGTTTCAGCATGGACTACCCTGGGTGCATACCTGGTAATGATGGTCCTGTCTTATTATCTGGGTCAGAAATACTATCCAATACCCTACCGGACAGGAAGAATTGCAGGTTATCTGGGACTGGTAACTCTTTTCAGTTTTGTTTCATACCGGGTTTTTAATGCCGACTTCTGGATTGGGAATCTGATATTCATTCTTTTTACAGCAATCGTTCTTTATCAGAATAAAGACCTAATAATAAAATTAAAACGAGCATAAAATGAAAATAAAAGTCATTAACAAATCCGGGCTGGAATTGCCCAAATATCAGACCCCGTGCGCGGCTGGAATGGATATTTTTGCTGATGTGCCTGAAGAGGTCACACTGAAACCTTTGGAGAGAAAACTGATTCCTACCGGACTTTTTATTGAACTGCCCGAAGGTTATGAGGCTCAGATCCGTCCGAGGAGCGGCCTCGCAATTAAAAACGGAATTACGGTTCTCAATACACCCGGTACCATAGATGCAGATTACAGAGGTGAAATCGGCGTAATTTTAGTAAATTTGTCGGACCGCGAATTTACCCTTCAGCGTGGCGACCGCATCGCACAGATGGTGATAGCAAAACATGAATGCGCCGAATGGGAAGAGGTTACAGAACTAACGGGTACAGAACGCGGAGCAGGAGGTTTCGGCAGTACATCGGCAAAATAAAAACATGGGCAGTATAACGCTCCGAATGATGATAAAAAACTAAAACCAAATATGAAAATAATCGTTCCTATGGCGGGCCGTGGTTCCCGACTGAGACCACACACTCTTACAGTTCCAAAACCTTTAATTCCAATCGGCGGAAAACCTATCGTGCAGCGTCTTGTAGAAGACATTGCCAAAGTTGCGGGTGAGGATATTGATGAAATTGCCTTCATTATAGGTGATTTCGGACCCGAAGTGGAGGCGTCGCTCTTAAAAATCGCGGAAAAACTTGGCGCCAAAGGAAGCATTTACACACAGGATCAACCTCTGGGAACTGCCCATGCCATAAAATGTGCTGAAGCATCTATGCAGGGTGATGTTGTGGTTGCTTTTGCCGACACCCTATTCCGTGCCGATTTCAATTTAGATAAAAATTCCGACGGTGTGATCTGGGTAAAAAGTGTAGAGGACCCATCCGCTTTCGGCGTGGTAAAACTGGATTCAGACGGCTATATCACCGATTTTGTGGAAAAACCCAAGGAATACGTGTCCGATCTGGCCATTATAGGAATTTACTATTTCCAGTCTGCTGAAAAACTCATGGAGGAGATCAACTTCATCATGAGTAACAATATCATGCAGGGTGGCGAATATCAACTCACAACCGCGCTGGAAAACCTGAGACAGAAAGGCGCTAAGTTTTCCCTGGGAAAGGTGGACGACTGGATGGACTGCGGAAATAAAAATGCAACGGTTGAAACCAACGGAAAAATCCTGAATTATGAGCAGGAGGAATTTAAAGTTCATCCCTCATCAGCAAACATAGAGACCAGCCTCATTATCCAGCCCTGCTTTATAGGCGAGAATGTGAGTATTTCCAACTCAAAAATCGGTCCTAATGTGAGTGTGGGCAATAACACAAGAATTATCAATTCCAATATTGATAACTCACTGATACAGGAGAATACGGTAATTAATCATGCAAATCTCAGCAATTCAATGATTGGGAATTCTGCGGAATACCATGGGGTATCCCGTGAGATCTCATTAGGTGACTACTCGGTCCTGGATTTCCTTTCCAAAGACTGATTCAGCTCAAACAATATATGATGCCAAACCACACAAATATCTTGTGTGGTTTGGCGTTAATATTGTAACTTATTAGCGTTATGCCAATTAATTTACAAATCATGAAGAGATATCTTCTACTAATCCTTACGGGAATCTTACTTTTTTCATGCAAAGCCAGAAAAGCAGCAGCAGATGGCGGAGCCACAGACAGCACTGCAGTCGCTCAAAATCCGCGTGATGTAAGCAAGGCCATTGATGCCGACGCTAAATTCTTTCAGCAGGTACTTGTACCACCGAAGTTTGAGCAGTTGAAAATCAACTCCAAAATAAATGTAGAAACCCAGACCAGTTATCTGCCAACGCTGGATGCCACCATTTATATCCAAAACAATGAAAAGGTCTGGATGAATCTGTCGGCATTTTTCATAAGCATGGCCAGAGGTGTGGCCACACCGGAAGGGATACAGGCCTACAACAAGACCGACAGGACATTCATTGATTCGGATTTTGACTACCTGAACAAACTGCTTAACACCAATTTCATCAACTATAATTCATTACAGAGGTTATTGCTGGGCCGTACTTTTGTAAAGATTAATGACCGCGAATTCCGTCTTACCAGGAATGCGCAGGGTTTTAAGATGGCCTCCACGGTCAATCAGCGGATTGAAACAGAAGACGGTAAGATGAGCGAATATAAAATTGAACTGCAGTATGCTCCGAACTACGACTTGATGAATGTGTACCTTAAGGAAGTGAACCGAAGTGACGAACTTCAGGTTTCGTACAGTGACTGGTTTGCCTACAAAGATTTCCGCTTGCCAAAAAACGTTAAAATACTTATAAAAGGGTCCAAAGAAGGTCAGATATTGCTTGAAAATACGAAATTTGACGACACTAAAATGCAGACTCCGTTTTCAGTACCCGGAAGCTATACCAAAATTGAAATTAAATGATTAGAAAGGTCAGTCTTTTAACCGCAGTTCTCCTTTTTGGACTTTCTTTCGGCCAGAATAAGGAGCAGCTACAGAAGCAAAATGCTGAATTAAAGAAACAGATTGCACAGATCAATTCGCAGCTTGCCAAAAGCCGCAATGAATCCAAACTTTCTGTGGCGTATCTGGAAGGCGTAAATAAAAAGATTGAACTTCGTGAAAAAGTGTTTCAAAACACCCAGAAGGAAAAGCGTTTCATTGAGGATGATATTTATCTGCGTCAGCTCGAGATCAACCGTCAGAACCGGGAACTTGCCGTCCTTCGCCGGAATTATGCGAATGTACTGGTGAACGCCTACAAAAACCGCGACCTGAAAAATAAAGTAACCTTCATACTCTCGTCCAAAAGTTTGGGCGAAGCCATCAGAAGGGTACAGTATCTCCGCTTCTATTCAGATTATCAGGATAAGCAGGCTGCCAAGATTGCAAAAGCTGCCAGTGACCTGGAGCGCACGGTAGCCGAGAAAGCCAAATCGGCGAAGCAGAAGGAAATCCTGCTTGCCAATCAGAAAAAAGAAATAACAACCATTTCCGCCGAGAAGCAGCAAAAAGAAAAACTCGTTCAGGAGTTTAAGAAAAATGAGGCTAACCTGAGCGCTGAACTTAAACAAAAACAAACGCAGAGCAAAAACCTGGAAGGACAGATAAGAGCTATCATCGCCGAAGAAATCAGAATTGCCAAAGCAAATGAGGAAGCGGTAAGAAAAGCTGAAGCGGAAAAGATCCGTTTGGCAAAAGAAGCCGCCGCCCGCGAAAAAGCGAGGATAGATGCAGAAAATAAGGCGAAGGCCGATGCACTGGAAAAAGAAAGACGTCTGGCAGAAGCTGAGGCTAAGAAAGCTGCAGATCTTGCAGCGAAAAAATTGGCCGATGAACGGAAACGCACAGAAGAAGCTGCAAAAGCCGAAGCCAGTGCCCGTGATGAGGCAAGAAAGATCGCTGCTGAAAAAGAATCCCGCGAGGCTGCACAGAAAGCCCGTGAAGCCAATGAAAAACTGGCCGCGGCAAGGGCTGCTGAGGCGGAGCTGACCAGAAAAACGGATGTTGAGAAAAAAGCCGCAGAAAGCAAGGCGCTCACCAATTATGGGGTCTCATCCAACGCCGCAAGTAATTTTGCGGAAAACCGCGGACGGATGAACATGCCCGCCTACGGAACGATCACACACCGTTTTGGCCGCCAGCCACACCCTGTCTTTAAAAATATTGTTGAGGAAAATAATGGGATTAAGATTGCGGTAGCCAAAGGTACCGGTGCCAAAGCAATTTATCCGGGAACAGTCTCAAAAGTGATGTCTTCCAGCGACGGAACACGGACGGTGATTGTGAAACATGGTAATTATTTTACCATCTATTCCAACCTGAGTACCGTATCTGTTTCACAGAATCAGCAGGTCTCTGCGGGTACCAACATCGGTCTTGTTGCCGAGGATTTCGACGGATCCTATACACTTGATTTCCAAATCTGGAACGGCACCACGCCTGTTGACCCACTCGGTTGGGTAAACTAAAAAATAACGTAACTTTGCAAAAATATTTATGTCATGGGAGGACTAGGATTTAGAGAAATATTAATCATTGCGCTCATCATCATCGTACTGTTCGGTGCCAAGAAAATTCCGGAACTGATGAGGGGAATGGGATCAGGAATTAAGGAATTCAAAGATGCTGTGAAGGAGGACGATAAGAAACCTAATACAGAACAGCCTACACAGAATACAGACCGCACGGCGTAAAGACAGGAGAATATGGATTTCGCATTAAGTGCGTGGCAGATTTTCAGCCAGTCAATTTCGGACTATCATCTTACTGATGATGTGGATACACCCCAGAAGCAACCATTTCCGGCGGGTAGTTTGGAACAACTATTGTATGCAAAGAACTGGATTGATACCGTTCAATGGCATTTAGAGGATATTATCCGGGATGAAAACATTAATCCGGAAGCAGCTTTGCTGCTGAAAAGAAGGATAGATTCCTCCAATCAGCAGCGTACCGACTTAGTGGAGTACCTGGACAGCTGGTTTCTGACCCGTTATAAAGAAATTACTCCGGATCCGCAGGCCCGGATAAATACAGAGACGCCCGCGTGGGCGGTGGACAGACTTTCTATTCTGGCTCTTAAGGTATATCACATGAGACAGGAAGCAGAACGTCCCTCGGCCACCGAAGAGCACCGGCTGAAGTGTTCAGAAAAACTTAATGTTCTGCTGGAACAGAAAACGGATTTGATGACATCGATTAATCAGTTATTAGCTGAGATTGAGAACGGTAAGGTAAAGATGAAAACATATAAGCAGATGAAAATGTATAATGATGAAAGTCTTAACCCTGTCCTTTATCAAAAGGCAAAATAATGATTAAAACTTCGGTATTTTTATTTTTCTCGATATTACTTTTATCTTCGTGCGCTTCAGACAAGTTCACACCTTCGCCTGTAAACGGTAACACCTATTCCGTAAATGGCGGTGGGTCACTTGAAGAGAGGTTTGGGGCGAGTTTGAAAGAAAATATTAACGCGGCCGAAATAACGAATCTGATCGCTACTTTTCCACGCTTTACCAATGATGGTTTGAACAGAGAGGTTTCCATCCTTAAGGTGCATCTGCAGGAATATATTCATGCTTATGGTGAGTATAACCTCATCGGAAAGCAGAAAGCGAACAGAAACATTGAAAAAAGCTACCGAAAAATTCAGAAGCTCCGGAAGTTTCTTAATAAAGATGAAGATATTATCCTAAACCGTTATCTTACACGTATCAAGACCAACATCACGATACTTGAAACCCCCACATTACTACAGCCTTAAAAATTTATTTTAGCCATGTTAAAAATGCAGGCAGAAGCCAATGTCCCTACCGATTATGGTACTTACAGGATGATGGCTTTTTCCGATAATACTCAGGACTGGATGCCGCATATGGCCATCGTAGCCGAAAATACAGATTTTTCAAAACCCGTTAATGTACGCTTTCATTCGGAATGCATCACCGGCGAAGTTTTCCATTCGCGCAAGTGCGAGTGCGGTCAGCAGTTGGACGCGGCAATGCAGTACATCCAGACCAATGGGGGAATCATCATTTACCTGCGACAGGAAGGCCGTAATATTGGAATCATAAATAAATTAAAGGCGTATGCACTCCAGGAAAAGGGCATGGATACCGTGCAGGCAAATCTTGAACTGGGATTGCCGGCAGATGACAGGGATTTCGGCGTGGCCATTGAGATCCTTAAATTACTTTCGGTAAAAGAGGTAAACCTACTTACCAACAACCCAAACAAGGTACGTTTTGTAGAAGAAAGTGATATCCGCCTGAACAGCAGGATACCACTTCAAATTCTTGCTCATGACATGAGCCGTTCGTATCTTAAGACCAAAAAAGATTTCTTCGGCCACCTGCTGGATGACCTTGAGCCTGATATCTGATTTATCCTTTTATCGCGGACTCCAGTGCCAGTTCAATCATAACCCTCAGTGCTTTTTCGCGCTCATCAGAACTGATCTGCTCTCTTGTAGGGATGATATCTGAAACGGTAAGCAGGGTCGCCGCACTCTTCCCAAGGTGTTTTGCATTCGCAAAAAGTGCGAATGCCTCCATTTCTACAGCCAGACAATTATGTTTCTGCGCGATGGCAGGCACTGCTGCGTCCTTACGGTAGAAAATATCACTGGTATGGATGTTTGACTGTACAACAGCATTTCCAAGTTGGGCAGCGGTTTGGTTGATGGATTCAAAGATATTCCCCTGGTGCGGAATCAGTTCTTCCTCTATGCCCCAGGCGAATTTAGCATATGTAGATTCACTCGCAGCATTGTTCACATTAATGACATCAAACAGCTTAAGGTCTGAAGTGTAAGCACCACAGGTCCCAATCCTGATAATGTTATCTACTTCATATTCTGTAAAGAGTTCGTAGGAATAAATCCCAATGCTGGGAATGCCCATACCACTGGCTCCTACTGTGATTTCTTGCCCTTTATAAGTTCCGGTATAATAGAAAATATTACGGGTTTGACTCACCAGTTTTGCAGAATCAAGATAATTATCAGCAATGAACTTTGCCCTTAACGGGTCTCCCGGTTGCAGGACTGTCTTTGCTATTTCTCCTTTGGCGGCAGCTATATGTACACTCATAATTTTTTTTTCAAAGATACGAAGAATGCTGTAGTACTTAAGTTCGGGGATAGTGAAATAAAAAATCCCGCAACACAGTTACGGGATCAGAAGATTTTTTATCGGCTTTACTTTAGTTCAACCGTTTTGGAATCATCAATGTTAAAATGCTTTATTACCGAGTTGTAGTCACTGAAATCAACATTAGAGTTTTTCCCGGTACTCGCAGGCACCTGTACGATTCTGAATGTCTGGTTATTTAAATAAGATGGAGTTGTAGAAATATCATAATTACCACCCGCATAAATCATTACATCATTCGCCGTAAAATCAAAGTCGTAATCGAGCTCCTGGGTGGCCGAAATGTAAAGCGTCCTTGGAATCTGCTGCCACACTGGTGAACCATTGCCTGTACTCCCACTTTTTCTGTAAACCAAAAGTACATCTGTATTGAAAAAAGGTTTTTTGAAGGTGTGGGAAGTAGACCAGCCATAGGTTGGATCATTAGTAAAATTTACATTTGTAATGTCGTAAACGACACTATACGTATCATAGTCCTGATAAGGGTCATCATTCCTGGTATCACAACTTACCGCAACCAACCCGAAAAGCGCGATCAATAAGAGAGAAAAGTATTTTTTCATTGTAAATAATTTTATTTGTTGAATTGTGGTGGCTTATTCAAAACGTATACCATTTATTTGTACAGCGGGGGTATTACGGGATTTGTTGTATTTTTGTTGAAAGCAATTCCTGAATGGACAAGATTTTCCTAAGCTTCATTACGCTTATAACGGTATGCAGCGCAACTCTTTCGGCTCAGTACCGGCCCAAAAACTTATCCGCCGCTGACGAGAGAAAAGCTGCCGATTGGGTGAATGCCACTTATAACTCACTTTCTCAGGACGAAAAACTGGGTCAGCTTTTCATTGTAGCCCTATATACAAACAAGGGTGATGAACATATAAATGGTGTCCGAAATCTGGTACTCAGTGAAAAGATAGGAGGTCTGATACTGATGCAGGATGATGCGGAAAAACATATAAATCTCGTAAACGAATTCCAGTCCAAATCCAGAATACCCATGATGATAGGCATGGATGCTGAATGGGGACTTTATCAAAGAATAGCGGCAGCCCATAAATTTCCCTGGGCCATGACTCTGGGAGCCATACAGGATAAAAATCTGATTACAGAAATGGCAAGCCAAATTGCCTCTGATGCTAAAAGGATGGGTGTAAACTGGGATTTTGCTCCGGTGGTGGACGTAAATACGAACCCGAACAATCCCATTATAGGGAACAGGAGTTTCGGATCGGAGGTAAATAATGTGGTCTCGTCCGCGGCCGCCTATTCAAAAGGCCTTCAGGATAACAATGTACTTGCGGCCATTAAACATTTTCCCGGTCATGGAGATACGAATACGGATTCGCACCTGGATTTGCCTGTAGTCTCACATGATCTGCAGCGCCTGAACGGTGTTGAACTTGCTCCGTTTAAAGCACTTATGGACCAGGGCATTGGCGGTGTGATGGTAGCCCACCTTTATGTGCCGGCACTGGAAAAAGAGAAAGGTGTTCCCGCCTCGGTATCCAAAAGCATCATTACCGGACTCCTAAAGGAAAAATATGGATACAAAGGTCTTATAATAACCGACGCGCTTAATATGGGTGCCGTAGCCAAGCGATACAAACCCGGCGAACTGGACGCGCTGGCATTTAAAGCCGGTAACGACATCATGTTATTTTCAGAAGGTGTGAAAGAAGGCAAAAGGCTTATCCAGGAAGCAATAGACCGAAATGACATCCCACAACAGCGTGTGGAGGAAAGTGTAAAGAAAATCCTGCTTACAAAATATTACCTTGGCCTGAACAAATATGAGGCGCGTATCCCGGTTAACATTAATACTGACCTGAATAATCACGTCCACAAAGAAATTGTTCAAAAGATGTATGCCAATGCAGTCACCCTACTGAAAGACGACCAAAAATTACTTCCCCTAAACTGTAAGGAGACCTATTATTATGTAGCTTTGGAAGAGGCACCTTTCCAGACAGCAGTGAACCAACTGAACCTTAACACCACAGTGATTTTGAAGAAGCCATCGGAGATTGCAAGCATCCCGGCCAATTCCAGGGTGATCATTGGCCTTCACAAGGATAATTCAACAGCTTATAAACCTTATAAAATATCGCCGGAATCTAGAAAGATAATCGCTGGCTTAGCCAGAGAGCATAAGGTAATACTTAATGTCTTCGGATCGGCCTACGCGCTGCAGGATCTTGACCTGTCACAAATCTCCACAGTCTTGGTAGCGTATGAAAATAATGACGATTCAATGTCTGCAACCGCAGAGGCATTAATGGGTAAAACAGCAATTTCCGGCAGACTTCCGGTTCTGGTGAACCAAAAGCTGAAAGCCGGAGCGGGAATGGATTTACCGGCTCGCGCGAAATAAACTTTAAGTAAAAAGAGTAATACTGTAATTGAGTACAATGCTCAGCTAAATTATAAGGATGAAAATAGGAATTCTCTGCTACCCCACCTACGGAGGAAGCGGTATTGTAGCTACAGAACTGGGGATGTCCCTGGCACATAAAGGTTATGAAGTACACTTCATCAGCTCTGCCCTGCCTGCCCGGCTGGACATTACCAATCCCAATATCTTCTTTCACAAGGTAAATGTGGAGACCTACCCTCTTTTCGAATATCAGCCCTATGACATCGCGCTTTCCTCAATGATTTACAGAGTCGTCAATCTGTATAAACTGGATTTGCTGCATGCGCATTATGCGATTCCTTATGCCTACGCAGCTTTTACGGCCAAACAGATGCTGAAGGAAGAAGGCAGGGATATTCCGCTGGTTACCACTCTTCACGGAACAGACATCACGCTGGTTGGCCAGCATCCAAGTTATAAACATGCGGTAGAGTTTTCCATCAACCAGTCCGATGCCGTTACTTCCGTTTCAGCGAGCCTGAAAGCAGATACACTGAAGTTCTTCAACATAAAAAAAGAAATTCAGGTGATCACCAATTTCATTGATAATTCAGATTTCGGCGTTGGAGTACAGACGTGCCAGCGAAAACAGTTTGCTACAGATGACGAGAAAATCCTGATTCACGTATCGAACCTGCGTCCGGTGAAGAGAATTATGGAAGTGCTGCAGATCTTTAAAAATGTGCATGCCCGCATAAAGTCCAAACTCATCATCATCGGCGAGGGTCCTGAGATGGAGAAGATCAACCAGTTTCTGGAAGAACATCCGGAACTAATCGGTGAAATCCGCCTGCTGGGTAAGGTAAATGATCTGTACAGAATCCTGCAGCTCTCGGATGTTTTCCTGCTTCCATCGGAACAGGAAAGTTTTGGCCTTGCGGCTTTGGAAGCCATGGCAGCCTCTACTCCGGTAATCAGTTCCAATGCCGGTGGTATACCCGAAGTTAACATACAGGGTGAAACGGGATTTATGGCAGAAATCGGAAATGTAGAAGCGATGAGTAACTATACCATCAAACTGCTCTCCGATGAACAGCTGCTGACTGTTATGAAGGAAAATGCAAAGCAACAGGCCATCCGTTTTGACCTCCAGAATATTCTGCCTGTATACGAAGACATGTATGCGGAAACGCTCAGGAATTTCAACACCGTACCTTCAAAGGTGACACCTTAGCGAAGCTCCGCGCCGGTTCGGTGATTTTAACTTTATTAAAATCTTACGGCGATGAACGAAAAATTGCTGCAATATCTTTGGAACTTCAAGATTTTTAAAAGTTTTGATTTTAAAGATACGGCCGGTAATAAGGTTGAGATTCTTGATTTCGGCAAATGGAATTATGACTCGGGACCCGATTTCCTGCACGCTGCAGTGCAGATTAACGGACTTTCCTTACACGGTCATATTGAACTTCATCTAAAATCGTCAGACTGGATTTTTCACCGACATTCGGGAAACCCGGAATTTGAGAACGTCATTCTGCATGCAGTTCTGATCCATGATGCAGAAATTCCGGAACTTGAAGAGCGGAATGTGCCCACACTCGAACTTCAGGATTATATTGACACTACCCTTCTTTGGAAGTACGAATCCCTACTAAAGGAAAACAGATTCATACCCTGCGAAGACATTTTCCATCCGGACACCATTCCGGTAGGCTTTAGCGAGGAAACCCTTCTCAAAAAACTTGATGAGAAAGCAGCGGATATCGAAAATTCACTCAAATTAACAAGGAACAACTACGAAGCAGTGCTGTTTCAGAATATGGCCTACGCGTTTGGGCTGAAGGTCAATGCGGAACATTTCAGGCTGATGGCTGAAGGATTAGACTTTTCTGTTATAAGTAAGATAAGCCGGAACCTCCTCCAACTGGAAGCACTTTTCTTCGGTCTTTGCGGCTGGCTGGACCAGCCATCAGATGAGCAAACGAAATTATGGCGGCGCGAATTCGACTTTCTGAAAGTTAAGTATAGTCTCGCACCATGGCGTGTCTATCCCAAATTCTCCAAACTCAGACCACCTAACTTCCCTACGGTACGGCTTTCCCAGTTGGCTTCACTATACCACCTCAATCAGAATCTGTTTTCAAAAATGATTTCGGCACGCCGGATCACAGACCTTTATGATGTCTTCGGCCAGGTGAAAGCCAGTGAATACTGGGATACGCGGTTTAATTTCTGCAGGGAAAGTACGGTGACCGGAGAAAAATACCTTACCCGTGACTTTACTGACCTCGTTTTGTTAAATGCAGTTTTGCCAATGAAATATGTTTATACAAAAAACACTGATGAAGATGCAGCCGAAAACGTGGTGGACCTTTACCGTCATCTTTCACCTGAAAAGAACAGCATTACCAACGGATGGACTTCCCTTGGAGTTGACATTAAGGATGCGGCCCACAGTCAGGCATTCATTTACCATCATAAACATTTTTGCGAAACAAAAAATTGCTTAAATTGCAGTATCGGTTTTCAACTTTTAAAGAAAAGTTAGAGTTTATATGCGCGAGCCCAACTTCATCACTAAAATACGTCATAATGTAGAACGCGAGTGGTTTGGTGTACTTACGCGGATGGGTTCAAAACTCGGCATTCCGGTGGCAAAACTTCGCGTTTTCTTTATCTATTCTACCTTCGCAACAGTAGGTATATTTTTCCTGATTTACTTAATCCTGGCCTTCTCACTTTGGGTGAAGGACATTTTTGTGACACGCCGCCCTAATGTGTTTGACCTTTAACCGAAATCAAAAATTTCGCAGGGGTTAAATATAATGGAAAGCAATTTGCAGAGCATTAGCCGTGGTTAAAACCCCTCTAATTTCTATGGAATATCTTCAGGTCGGCACAGCAGACGATTTTCGCGCCAATTATATTTACGAGTCCTATTGCAGCACTTTTCCCGAGGATGAGCGCCGCAGCGAGTTGCAGTTCAGACAGCTCTTCAGCAATCCCAAGGTTAAGGTCATTAACATCCTGAATGATTTGGACAATATAGGATATCTAATTTCCTGGGAACTTACCGATTTTGTCTTTATTGAACATTTTGAGATCTTCTCCGAATTCCGAAGCCTCAAATTTGGCAGCGAGATGCTGTCGCATCTATTCCGTACCTATTCGCACATCGTACTTGAAGCTGAACCGGAACACTTCAGTGCGGACGCCGCCAGAAGGATTGCTTTTTACCAAAAAAACGGCTTCAGCGTAGTCGATGAAAATTATGTGCAGCCGTGTTATGAAGAGGGAAAGAATCCTTTGAATCTATGGCTCCTGGCTAACTGGCAACCGGAAAAAACGGACTGGATTAAGGAGGAAATTTACGATGTGGTTTACTGTTAATCGTCAACTACACTCAGTTAACCTCGTATTCGAGTTTGATGGTAATGCTGGCTTCTTTCTCCCGGGAAGTAGTGTTGAAGGTTCCGCCATATGAATATTCCTCTGTTGAGTTGGGTTCAGTGATTTGGGTGACGCCCATTGTTGCCTTTTTTAAATCACCCAGTGAACTTCCCGCATTTTCGGCTATCTTTTCGGCTCTTGCTTTGGCATCTTTCGTAGCATCAGCGATCATCTGCTGTTTTACATCTGCCAGTTTAGTATAAAAATAGTTGGGCGGCGACGAGGTGAATTCTATGCCAAGATTAATGATCTCGGTAATATTACGGGATAAGTTCTCAATTTGATCAACGTTCTTGCTGTCAATGGAAACGCGCTGTGAAAGCTGGTAGCCAGAGAAAGTCTGGGTACTCCTGCCATTAGCATCGGTACCATAACTGTACTGTTTCTGGATATCTACCGCCGAAAAGACCATATCCTCCTTCCTGATCCCTTTTGAAGCCAGATAATTCTCGATAATACGTTTGTCATTGGCTAGTTCGTCATAAGCAGCCTTCAGCTCGAAACTGCTGCGCGAGAAATTTCCGCTCCAGGTAATCAGGTCCGATGTAAACTTCTTTGTTCCCAAACCCGTAACTGAAATGGTGTTTTGCGATTTGTTCCTGTTCTTAACTGCATTGCCTAAAAACCAGAGACCCAATACGAATCCCAGTGCTGCAATACCAACGGAAAGTACTCCTTTATTCATGTTCTGTGGTTTAAATTTTTTATTCTGCTATGGAGCCCTGTGCTGAGATACCGTCCGGTTGCGGTACGCCTCTAACTGTTTTTGAGCGGCATCTACAAACCGTGCAACTACAGAACGGTCTGCGGCGCCGTATTTCAGAGCCTGTTTCCTATCAAAGTTAGCAAATACAAAATAAATAAACGGCTGTATCTCAGTAAGTGACAACTTCAGTTCTTCAGTAAAAAACTCCCTGCCCAGACTTTCAGTCAGGTACTGCATAAGATCTACATCGTCCCAGCGGTCCTTCACCTTCCCAATAGGGATTCCGGGACCCACGGGCTGCACAAATTCTCCGTGTCGCGGCGCCATTGCTTCCGGTGAAGATTTCCGCGCGATGTAGGAGGCTAAATCATCTTTAAGCGCCTTAACTTTTCCCCGGTCACCGAAATGTTTTACATCTTCCTTCAGATTTCCGGTAGCCTGATAACGGATATTTACGGCTTCAATTTCCACGGGAATGCTTTGCAGCACTATGGTCACCGGCTTTTCATAATGAGTTGCGGTGATGGTGAGGGAATTCCTGGTGTAGGCTTCCCGGCTGAACCGGAGTTCATCTCCCCTGTCTGCCCGTATCATAAACTGCCCTTCAGCTGTTGTCTCAGACCTTTCATCCGTGCGCAAATTGATTACAGAAACTCCGGACAGCTGTATGCCCTCTTCAGAGGTCACCTTGCCAAAAATATAAGATTGGGCATCGGCCAGTACAGTAAGGATGAGACAAAGAAAAAGTAGTTTTATTTTCACGGTTTTTCTTTCAAATGTAAGCGTTAAAACAGAGGCTGATTTAAGTTTAACAATGGTTAACAGCTTTTGGCAATTTCAGTAAATTTTATCTTTAAGCTTTTGTTAAATCAGGTGGAAAAGCGTTAAAACCCACACCTAAATTTTCATTAAATTGCAGGAAATATTCCACACAAAATGCAGAATTCTTACAGCGTGATCAGTGCTTCCGCCGGTTCGGGAAAAACCTATAGTCTCGTACAGCGCCTCCTGATGATATGCCTGGGACAGCCCAACCAGCACAGGAGCATCAGGAATATCCTGGCGCTGACCTTCACCAATAAAGCTGCCAACGAAATGAAGGAAAGAATCCTTACCTGGCTGGGCAATTTTGCAGCTGCAGACTATCAGGACTGCCGCGAACTTTCCGCCCTGCAGGAGGCTTTGGCAAAGGAAGGTAAACATATTACCCTGGACGAACTTCATGTACGCTCCCGCAAGATGCTGGACTATGTGCTTCATCATTATTCCACCCTTAATATCGGGACCATTGACAAATTTAATTCAAGGCTGGTACGCAGTTTTTCTTATGAACTCGGTCTTGCAAAGAATTTTAACCTGGAGATCCAGGCGGAACCTTTTCTTATTGAAGCGGTGGACCAACTCCTTAATCAGGTAGGTGAAGACAGGGAAATGTCCGAATCCCTCATTGACTACGTGAACTATGGACTGGACAATGAGAAAAGAATTAACCTGAACCAAACCCTCTATAAGTCAGCCAAAGAATTTGTAAATGACATCCATTACGAAAACCTTAAGCAGAACAGTAATTTCAATAATGAAAGTTACCGGGAGGCCACGGCGAAGCTGCGTAAGGAAATTGCAGACCTGAAAGCCGAAAATAAAAACCTTGCAAACACAGCGCTGCAGCTGATTAAAGAAAAGGGTCTTGAAAATGCTGATTTTGCCGGCGGCGGGAACCAAAGTATTCAGTATTTCTTTGACTACTATCTTGCCAACGAAGCTCCTAAACTACCCGTTTCGGTGGAAGCAGAAGAGAAAAAGATTAATAAATACCTGTCAGGGGCCTCAGCAAAAGGAAAGGCAAAAGAGAACCTGATTATGGAAATCATTGACTTCCTGATTGAGAGCCGCCGGAAAATTATCACAAACTATATCATCAGTCAAAAAAAAGGAAAAGTACTGGCAGCACTCCTGCCTCTGAAGGTGAACAGGGACATACAGACAGAGCTGGAAAAGATTGAAAGCGAGAACGATATAGTCCTCCTTTCCAAATTCAACATACTGATCAATGAAAATCTGAAAAATGAACCCTCACCTTTTATCTATGAAAAGATCGGGACACAGTTCCAGCATTATTTCTTTGATGAATTTCAGGACACTTCCGAACTTCAGTGGCAAAATTTCCTGCCTCTGCGGGATCACAGCGTGTCCGAAGACGGTACTTCCTTTACTGTTGTGGGCGATCCGAAACAAAGTATCTACAGATTCCGGGGTGGCGAAAGTAAACTGATGCTGGGCATCATCAACCACAGTGAAGTCTCACCTAAAATGGCTGATGTGCATATTCTGGAGCAGAACTGGCGCAGTGCAAAAAATATTGTGATCTTCAACAATGAACTGTACAGCTTTATTTCCTTCGGACTGGCCGAAGAGCATAAAGATATTTTCGGCGCTTCGGCACAACAGCAGTATCAGGACGGAATTGAAGGCCGCGTGAAGGTAAGCCTTATAGAGAACAGACGCAAAGAAGATTTTTATAACGATACAGCGCAGCGCATGCGCAATGACATCCAGGAGTTGGCCGATAACGGTTTTGCTCTTTCGGATATCACCATTTTATGCCGCGGGAACAGAGATATTTTCCACTTTTCCGAACGACTGGGAGCACTTACCATTAATTACCGCGGTCAGGAAATCAACATTAAAACGATTTCCGAAAGTGGACTCACACTGGAACTGTCCGATACACTGGCTGCCCTCATGGAGTATCTGAGTTGGGAAGAAAACCCGCGTAACCTGCAGAATCCGGTGCGTATGATGTATTACCTGAACCGCCTGGGCCGCATCGTGATGCATGATTTCACAAAGGAAATGACCGAAATACTGCAACTCAAAGAAAAGGAAAGCATTGCAGCCTTTCTGAAGGAGAAATACGGACTTCAACTTCATAAAACAGATTCCCCCAAGCTGAACATGTATAATTTTGTTGAGCATTACCTGCATGAATTTGCTGTAGAGGACAAGGAGACAGATTACCTGCTGAACTTCCTGGAGGTTCTGTACGGATTTACCCAAAATTCCGGAGCCAGCCTGAAGGATTTCATCAAGTTTTGGAATGAAGAAGCGCGAAATATGAGTATCCAGGCTTCGGATAATGTGGATGCCATTCAGCTAATGACCATTCATAAAGCCAAAGGGTTGGAATTCCCGGTGGTCTTTTATCCCATGGTGAACAGTCAGCGCGATTACAAGTTCAATGACTGGTTTGAAACAGACCGTGAGTTTGGACTGCATTCCGTAAATACCGGCCATTTCAGCAGGGATCTGGAAATCTATGATGCTGATATCCGTCAGTTTAATGAAGTGAACAGTTACAAGAACCGGATTGACCGCACCTGCCTCCAGTATGTGGCCACCACCAGACCTGTGGAGCAGCTTTTCCTGTACATACAGAAGGCAGGTAAAACCAACAGTTTAGAAATCCTGGATTTTGTACAGCAGATGAATCCGGAGCAGAAAGATGATTTTGACCTTTATCCCGGCCACGACTACAGCAAAAAAGGTAAGATTAAGACTAAGGAATACAGAACCGAATCCATACAGGGGCTTACACGGCGGACACCAGCTCCGACTGCAATAAAAATCGCAACACCCTCCAAAAGCTACCAAAACAGAGATGAAAAGGTACGAAACGGGATTTTCACCCACGAAATACTGTCGAAGATCAATTCTGAAAAGGATGTGGATGGCGTATTGGAGAGATACGCTCTTGAGGGAATTCTTACCCTGCAGGAAAAGGCACATATAGAGAAATCAATACTTCAAATTATTACAAAGTATCCGGCTTATTTTGGCGAAGATTTAAGGATCATCAATGAGCAGGACATTATGCTTACCGAGAACGGAGACTCAAAAGTGTACAGGCCGGACCGTCTTATTAATACGGAAGAAGGATTTATTATAATTGATTTTAAGACCGGAAGCGAAAGCAAAAAGCATCAGGATCAGATAAACACTTACAGTCAGGTACTGCAAAAACTGAATTTGAAGGTAGCACGCAGCGAAGTAATCTATCTTTAAAAAAAAACCGGTGCACAGATAAACTGTGGACCGGTTAATTGTGGGTTTTTATTACCTTATTTTCGTACAACAGTTACCACTTGAGCTTCCTGTTTGGTAATGTTGTCAAATATCTGCGCAAATGCAGGATAATATTCTTTAGGATATACAGAATCGTCTGTACTCACTGTAGTCTCTACAGTAAGCTTATTACCCACCTGCGTAACCAGATATGAGTATTGAAGAGCGTTGTCATCTGTCCGAAATTTCTTTGATTTCGGCACATTCTGAAATTCATAGTTATCAGGGATTGTAATTGTGACCTTCTTTGTCCGGTCGTATGCTGAATAGAATTCCAGTGGGGCTTTCCGTGGCTCTTTCTGATCAAAATTATGATTTTGGGAATACAGGAAAAGCAGTGGGTTGAAAACAAGCTTACTGCCAATAGCATCTACAAAGTTATCTGAAGTGAAGTCAAAGCTGGTTTCAAAATCATTATTGTCCTGAATACCATGCTTAAGATTGGAAATCGGAAATTTGTAACCGCTCTTATAAGAGTCGGCGAAAGCAGATTTATCGCTGCTATATCTGCTGTTAACCATCATGGCATAAAGCTTTGTATCGCGGTCTTTGAAATGACCACCAAAGGTTCCGTCTGTATTGAGCTTTGCATCAACGGAAAGTATTGTTTTACTCTTGTATGGAAAGAGCATATTGATTTTGACTGCTTCTTTGGGTGTCATGATAAACCCCGAATAATTTAGAGCATCGGGTGAAATCATGTCTATTTCGCTTTGCTTTTGTGTTGCATCCAGCAAATGGTTCTTACCATTTAAAGCAACTGTAGATATAACATAATTTAACTTTGTAATAGACGGTGCGTAGGATAGAAGAGTTCCCTGATCAACGGTAGCCAATACAACCGGCTCGGCCTTTAAACCTGCATCCTGAAGCAATTGAGTTAGCAACAAATTGATCTCCGCGGAATTGCCAACTTTTGTACTTAGTAAATTCTTAATTCCCTTATCGGTAAAAACTGACCTCTCTCCATTCCAGGTATAATTTTTCTGCAGGAATTTTAAAATTGCATCTGCACGTTCCAATGCGACAGGTATTGTTTTTATTTCGGAAGGAAGTATGTCTTTGACTGCATTTACTTTTTTTAATTCAAGTCCAAAATTAGAATGCTCATAAAGTCTCTTTCTTATATCAGACCATGAATTTGCGTAGGAGGTAAACTTATTATCTATCATCGACGAATTAAGTTCAGCCATCAAGCCGGTGCGATAGTTTGTATTGTTTAAAACAAATTTCTCATTTTGGAAAGCTGCAATATTTTCAAAAGCAAAGCGAGAGGTATGATATGGCTTTCCAAACATAGGTTTTTCTTCCACAATTCTCTGATTGGGCGTCAAAGTACCACTATAATTAATTGTATACGAAAGAATTGTAGGACTGTCCAGTACGAATTCACTATAGCGCACAGGAATGGCCTCTTCAATCAAAATCTTAGAAGTGGAACCAAGGAAGGGAGTCTTTATGGTGTAGGAATATTCCACAACCGATCCGTTTTTGACATCTGGAAATGTAAATTTTGTAATTGTGTAATTCTTGTCTTCCTTAGATTTATACCTCTCATCCCTTGGTATTTTAGTTGAAACAATAGACCCATTTTCGTAATTGTAAGTAAAGGCTTTCAGCTCTGATAAAGTTTCCGGAGTTTCTCTCTTGTTATCATAGAGTGGAACTTCATGACTAAGATATTCGGCTGCATTATCTTTATTATAAATTTTTACTCTTTTGGTGACTTTCTGATACATATGTCCATTATAATCAATCAGGAAGTGCGAAGATTTGTAGAGTACTTCAGCAGGTGCATCCACATACTTATCCGATTTTTGGCTTTTTAAGTCGGCCTCGGAGAGTTTTGGAACGTCCAGAAATTTATGTTGTGAATTTGCCAATCCTATAATCAGGATGGCAGAAAGGAATAAAATTTTCTTCATAATTTACTTAATAGAATTTTTGTATTGTCGCTGTTGGTCGTTTTCTTTCTAAACGCGTTATAATCTGCAAACTTTTCTTTTGGATATTGACCTTTATTTACGGTGATTATCCTGCTCACTTTTAAATGTTCACCTTCAGTAGTGAAGGTCAGGGAATAAGAACCGAATTCGGTACTGAAGGATTTGGATTCCGGTATTTCTGAGAATTTATAACCGGCCGGTGCCTTGAATTTAATCTCGTAATCGTCCTGATACGGAAAGGAAGTCTCAAATGGCAAGGTTCTTTCCTCGTTCGCAGAATAAACTACATCCTGATAGTAAGGCATAACCGGAAAAAACAGATCATCGCCCAATTTTTTGGCAAATCCATTCGCATCAATATTTAAGTCATACATTACCTTGCCGGATTCGCGGTCATTTTTCAGGTTGTGGACCGCAAGTTTCACCATGTTCAAAGAATAATGACGGTTTTTCAGCGACTGCTCAATCTCATTGCTGCTCAGTCCGAAGAGTGCCAGGTTCGTGTCGTACTGACCACCTGTAAACTCCAGAGAAGCTTTGGATGACATGTTGCCATTTGCTGACAGCTGTACCTCAGAACGAAGGACTTCCCTGCTTTGCTCGGGCCTGTATTTTGGGGTTTCCACTATTTGGATCCCATCTTTGTTTACGGCAAGAACATTTCGGTGGTGCGAAGTGAAACTCAAATGATTGAAGGCATGTTTTTGAGACGTATTCTCAAGCCAGATGTCACCGTTTTCGGTAGGCACCATCAGAATCGCATGATTTCCGGACAATTTTGGAAAATCTTTGTCGAAACTGATCTCGGAGCGGTCATCGTAAATCACTGAGAAATAGGATGGAATACCGGCAGCCTCCAAAAGGGTTCTCATATAGTTCGTCAACGCTTTGCAGTCTCCATAGCCTTTCTTGCTTACCTCCGCAGCAGGCATTGGCTGCCAGCCACCTATTCCCATTGCAATCAATACATACCTTGTCTTGTTCTGCATATACTGGTAAATGGTCTTGACCTTATCGGAAGTTGTACCTTTAAGATTAAGGGCCGCAACTTCTGCGCGTATCTCCGGCGTAATTTCGGACATTGGATTTATAAGTTCGGAGTAATACCATTTTCCAAAGGTATTCCAGTCGCTCATATCGCCCTGCCGCCCGGCAAGTGTAAACTTTTGCGGCGAAAACTCAACATAAGAAACCAGTTTACTTAAACTGGGCGCCAATTCCTCATTTCGGATGGAGGGAATATTTACATAGCTGTACTCCAAGCGGTTTTCGGAACGGGATTCCCTAACTTTAGCCTGAGGCCTGTCCGTAATTTTAGTCCGGATATCGATACCTGAAGTATTTATCAATGTAAATGATGCATTCTGCACAGCGACATTAAAACTGGATACAGGTCGGAATGAACTAAGGTAGACCGTATTGGAGGTATTTGTGGTGTAGGTTGTGCGAACGGTAAATGGGTACTTTGGAAAGACTGGACGTAAAATCATAATGCGGTCGTCCACATAAAGCGCAGCACTGGGATTATGACTGAAATCGGAAAAATCTTTCTTACTGAAAGTTCTACTTAATTTACCTGCGGCATCGTACAGCTCTACTTTGACATCACTGATTTTTGTCGTTGGATTGTAAGGAATGTAAACATTCGCGAACTCATCTCCTGCACTGCTTAGGACCGTCACTACATGTTCTCTTTCAATGACTAGATCGGATACTGATTTGAGTGTATAATCTTCACGACTCTCACGTATAACTGCATTCGAATTTTTTAAAAGGGATTCCGGAATTGCTGCAACACTGTAATTTTGCGCAAACAGGGACAGTGACCATGCTACAAGGCAAAAGCCATAAAATTTTTTCATCATTATGTGTTTATGTAACTATTTCGCAGGCTCTGCAGTGAATACTCTTTGGCTCAGTTCCTGATCAAACAGATAGAGAGCTGAAGGATTGGTATGTACCATCTTAATCTTGGTTACCAGCTGAGAGGCGCTAGCTTCTTCCTCCACCTGCTCGTTAATGAACCACTGAAGAAAGGAAACAGTTGCAAAATCACCTTCATCATTGGCATTTTTTACAATGTTAAAAATACTTCTGGTTACTGTTTTCTCATGCTCCAAAGCCTTCTCGAACACTTCTATGTGACTCATAAATTCGTGTGGCGGCTTAGGAATTTCTCCTACAACAATCTCGGCACCTACATCGTTCAGGTAATCAAACATCTTATCTGCATGCATGAGTTCCTCTTTGCTTTGAACACGGAAATAGTTGGCAATTCCATCCAAATCCTGGGCAAAAAACCAGGCTGACATTGAAAGATAGTACTGAGCGGCATATTGTTCCTTGGAAATCTGCTCATTCAAAAGCTGAGCTATTTTATCGCTAATCATTTTTTATTCTTCGTTTTTAGTTTAAATCCAAAAGTACTGAATTATTTACGATCTGGAAAATGAGGCACAAAAAAGGGCAGAAGCTATAAATAACTTCTGCCCTCCTCACATTAAAAATCAAAAACTATGAACTACTATGGTTTCTTCTGGAGATCCATTTTTTTATGCATCCCGTTTCTTTTTATTTTCATACCTTCTGCCGAACCCTGCATCTTCGCTTTCCTTTGAGCCATCATCTCTTGGCGGTTTTCCTGCCACTTTGCAAATTGCTCCGGAGTAAGGATGGACTTCATTTCCGCTTCCCTTTGCTGATGCTTTAATTTCATGGTCTGCATACGGTCTTTCTCCATTTCCCGGTTTTTCTGCAACTGAACTTTACGCTCTTCCATCTGACGGTGTTGCATCGCACGGATCTTCTCCATTTGCTGTTCGTTCAGGTTCAGGTTCTTTTGCATTTCAGCAAGATGTTGCTGCTGCTTTATCGCCCGGGTTTTTTCCATTTCAGCCTTTTTCTGCTCCATCATGGCTTTGCGCTCAGGTATCGAAGGGGTTTGCTGCGCCACTGCATAAGTTCCTACACTTATTAAGGCTGCAATAATAAACTTTTTCATATTCGGTAATTGTATTGTACTGTCTTTATGATTCCGAAAAATACTTCGGGTTAAATTAGAAGTATTATAAATTTTTGTTAAGAACAGCTTTATTATCCGTAATTAAGAGGCCTACACTTATCTGCCTCCCCTAACAGAATTGTTTCCACGGCTGCCACTGCCGGATCCTTCTGAAGAATCTGCACTTCTCTGACCCGCCGGACTGCTACGTACCGACGGTGGAGACTGGACGGAACTGTTGCGCATATTATTGCTGCGTGAGCCTGCAGGCTGACCTGCTGAAGGTGAAACTGTGCGGGAAGGAAGTCTCTGACCCTGTACACTTTCATTTGCTGAGCTACGGGGCGAAGCGACATTTCTGACACCGGAGGAAGTCTCGGTTCTTCGTGGCGCCGGCTGCTGCTCTGCCCTTTGACTACCACTTCTGAGTGCCGGGTTGTTACGGATGGAAGGAGTTACAGTAACGGTACCGTCCCGACGGCCTGTAGGCTGGCGCACGCCCGCAGCGTTATGAGGATTACGGGTTTCATTCCAGCCAAACTTATTTCCATGTTTCTCAATGAATCGGTTGCGGTCCACCCGATAAATATTAATATTCACGTTTCTGTATCGCGGTGTTACGCGGTACCTCGGCACATAATATTCCTGTCTGTAATTCTGGAAATAGGCAATCGGATGGTACCCGTTATAATAATTGTTCTGAAACACAATGAAGATCTTAGGCCCCAAAATCTGCTGAAGCGAATAAAACCTGTCAAAATACCATCTGTCCGGATTGAACCTGTAGTAAGAATTCCAGCTCGAGTAGGACGCGTACATGTCATTGAGCATCATAATTTGCTGGACCTGCCAGGACGAAAGCCTGTGCCTGCGGAAGAAATCATTCCAGTTAATCATGACGATACTGTTGCGGTAGTCATTATAATAACTTTGGTAATAATTTTCACCGTAATAATCTCTTGGATAATCGTAATAATACTCGTCCGGAAAATAGTAACTGTCATTATAATATCCGTCATAGTTTCCGTATCCAACATTTCCATAGCTGCTGCCCTGGTATTGTGCGAAAGACAATGTTCCTATAGCCATTGCCAATCCTAAAAGTAATTTTCTCATCTTATTTAAATATCTAATTGTTCAGTTAAAAGTGATTAAAAAAACATGCCGCTTTTTACAACAAAATTCACGTCAACCCTTTACAGCAGGGCGCTTGCACACTTTCAACTGATAGTTGGATAGGAAATAAAAAAGGAAGTTAAATCATTTGATAAAACTTCCTTCCGTAATATGTCAACATACTGATAATCAACTACAATTAATTCCGGCCGGAATCACTGATCCATGCTGAAATTTTTTTGTTAAATTTTTCCGCATCCTTTAATTTATTGATATCAAGATGCATTCTGTAGTTCCAATAGTGCGGAAATACCGAAGGATCATTAATTCTTTCAGAATCCGAATCAGGGTTTCTGAGCTCCTCATCGGTCGCCAAAAACTCCTGAAGGGGAAAAACAGCAAGCATCGCATCATTGTACAGATGCTGTTTCATAATAATTTCTGCCAGCGGCGGCATCAGTTGCGAAGGTGCTGTTCCCCGCTGCATAAGCTGTTCCCTGAAATATTTTTCGGTCATAGCACGGTCTTCCTGCCACCATTGCCGCATAGTGGAACTGTCGTGAGTACTTGTGGTAACCACATTGAGATAACCCGCATATTTAGGGTTGTAAAAAGCTGTATTTTCAGCAGGCATACGCTGTACCTTTAGGGCTGTAATTCCCAAATGGTCCATCACCTTTGGAACACAGTGCGGAACAAGTCCCAGATCCTCGCCGCAAATCAGCATTGCGGTAGAGTTAAGTATGGGTGGTAGTTTTTGCATTGCACTGTGGCACCACAGACCTTCCTGCCGTCTGTAAAAATAATCCAGGTAGAGTTCGTAAACGGATGCCTTTTCACTTTCTGACAAAAATCTGTAGCTGGCGGTCTTATGCAGGTTAAATCTTGGATGATACACCGTTTTGCTGCCCATTTCCTCCTTGAGGAAAAGGACATCCGCACTAATATCCAATAATTTATCCTGCAGCGAATTACTTTCGGAGCTATCAAAATACTCCTTCAGTTTCCGCTGGCTGTTGAACTCTGGTTTGAAGCGGTAGGTGCCATCTTCCTTTTCATCCAAAAAATTTAGCACCACCGCATCATATTCATCGCCAAAAACCTCCTGCAGGATTTCACGGTTTATGAAGGATTGACAATACCGCGCTTCCGTAAACGGAATCCCTCTTGCCTCAAATTCCATAGAGGTAACCGGTACTGCAGGATGGAAATAGCCAAGTATCCCCTGAACTGCGGATAATGGCATTCGCCAAATCCTGAAAAAGCCCAGGATGTGGTCTATACGCATCGCATCAAAATATTTCTCAAGTGCTGCGAAGCGGTTTTTCCACCAACGGAAACCATCTACCTGCATCACTTCCCAGTTATATGTTGGAAAACCCCAGTTCTGACCCAAATCTGAAAACTGGTCCGGTGGTGCACCTGCCTGATATTCCAAGCCGAACAGCTGCGGCATCGTCCAAGCCTCAACAGAATACCGGTAAATTCCGATGGGAAGATCACCCTTTACTGAAATTCCGAGACTATGCAGATAATCCACTGCTTCCATGAGTTGACTGTGAAGTTCATACTGCACCCACTGATGGAGCAAAAAGACATCGTAATCTTTACTTTTCGAATTAAAAGTGAGCCCAATTTTACCCGATATAAATTTCCGGTGTGTTTTCCACTGACTAAAATTGGGAGTTCCATATTTATCGCGAAGAACACAGAATGCAGAATAAGGCATTAACCAGGATTCATTCTCTTTGATGAATTTCCTGAAATTCCGGTCCCTGCTTATGTGCTCTTTATTTTCTCGGAATAATTCTTTCAGATAACGCCACTTTCCACGGACTACCTGTTCATAATCAACCGTTTCTAAACTGTTCAGATGACTGCGTTCGCTTTCATACTGTGCCCTTAATACTCCGGTCAACTTATACTTGAGCCTGTCTAAAGAAAGATATTGCGGGTGAAGCGCATATACCGAAACTGCCGCGTATGGGTAACTGTCCGTCCAGGTGTGCGCAGCTGTGGTATCATTTATTGGAAGAACCTGGATCACCGACAGGTTTGCAAGGTTCGCCCACTCGCCAAATTCCATTAAATCCGCGAATTCACCAACTCCATAGCCACGCTCACTGCGCAAAGAAAACACCGGTACTGCCACACCGGCCGCATGGTACATCTGATGGCTTTTAAATCTAAAATAGTGATCAGCCTGTACGAACAGTACATTCTCTTCCTCATTTCGTGCAGCCACACGGTTACTTCCCGACTCAAGTTCCACTATTCCTGAACCTATGTCCTGAATTCCATATTTGTACTGAATATCACCGGCGCTTTTCAGGGATAATGCCAGTTCCCAAACACCCGGCGCCGTCTGACACATGGGAAGCGCTTTATCATAATCCCAGTTTCCCAGCTCATTTGCTTCGCCACAGATTACCACACGGCTGGATGTGCTGTAAAGCGGGGCTTCCAGACGGAAGTAATGGGTGTGTTTCCTGAGAATGGCTACTTTGTCAAATTTTACAGACTGAAGCCTGAGCGTCAGTATCTTATTGATAAGGTAGTTCTCCGGGAAATTCTTCTTATTCCAAAAATCAAAAATACGGTACTCCTTTATGGTATGTGGAAATGCGAGACAATGGGTCACCAGTTCCTCATCTGTGACAGCGCCATCATTTGTGAGCTGATACCGGTAAGAAATTGAACGGCTGAAATGATCAAGCTCAACAGACCAGAAACTACCCGCAGAATATTGCATCTCGTGAACCTGATCCGGGTGACCTTCTTCAATGATCCGAATCTGCAGATTTGTGCCAAATGCCGTATTGTAATGTATCCTGAAAGTAAGTTTCATCTCCTGTGCGATTTACAGACAGCAAGTTAGTAAACTGAAATTTAAGCGTTAATGTTTTTTGCACCGTCAACTACAGGGCGGTACAGGCTGGGGATTCACAGAGAATAAGTGCATACAAAAGGCTGAGGTTGCACCAGGTGAACCTCAGCTGTAATAAAAACCAGAAATATCAGGTAACCTTACTCAATAAGCACTTTCACACTATGCAGTTTCTCACCTTTTTCTGTGTTAATGCTTACAATGTACATACCCTTCTTCACATTGCCCACATTAATGAGGTGACTGCCTGAGTCCTCAGATGGCTTGATCCGCTGGCTGAGAACCCTGGTACCCGAACTGTCATACAAATCAACCAAAGCCATAGGAACGGAAGTGTTGGAGATTCGGATATAAAGTTCTCCGGAAGTAACTCTTGTTGGATACACCTCTATGCCGGCAATTGAAGTTTCGGGCAGGGTTTTGCCATGCTGCCTTAGTAAATGCGCGCTAGCCAGGTCATATACAGGGTAATTAGACCCTGATTTCACAGAGACAGCAATAAGGTCATCAATATTAACCTTGAATAAGCCCTCAGATTTTGCACTTCCGACAATCACTCCTCCATCCGCGCTCACTGCAGCCCCATTCAGTGAATAGCCTTCCGGCAAACCTGTAATTTTCCCTACATACTCGGACGTCAGCGATTTGAGCGGGACTTTAAATACATTAGCTGAAGCCGAAAATATATAAAGATTGCCCTGGGCATCCGCCACCATATCTCCGCCAAAACCAATTTGTACCGTGCGCAGTGACTCCTCCGGCCGCGGCGAGGAATCCTGTATGGAGCCCAAATCTTTAACAGTGTATTTGCCCGCCTCTTTTCGGATCTTTATCAGTTGTGTACCGGCATTGTTCATGGCGTAAATGCTGCCGTCGGCACCGGCTGCCATCCTGGTAATATGGGAATTCAGGTCACAGGCTGTCGCTTTAACAGCGGTATTTTCAACCAGTGTGATCTTTCCCGATTTCTCATTCATCACATACACATTTGAAGAGTACATGGGTGAGAAGAAAACCTCACCGGCCACCCGGTCATAGGCCAGCGCTGCCATGGCAGGTGCCTGAGCATGATGAAGCGACTGGCGGCTTTCCCGAACTACCGAATTAGCGTTTTGCGAAAAAACATTGATATCCGAATCTGCAGAAAGAAGCACTCTTGCCGACGTCGCAGGCCCCAGATTTAATGTCCGTAATTCGTTAAATTGAATCTGAGTACCCGGCTTACCCGTTAAAGCATAGATATCCTGCTGTGAGAAGGCTGTGGCTCCGCTGAACAGCACTGCGAGTGATAGTAAAGATTTTTTCATAGCAATAATATTTCAGTTAAAGTTAAATTCACATTAAAATTACTACTTTATACAACACAAACGCAAATTTCAGATTCATTTAATAACAATTACGCAGCATTTGGCGGCACACCTCAAATTTTCACCAATTTAACATCAAAAAAAACACCGCTCAGGGCGGTGTTTGGTCAATGAGAATGGCTGTTCAAATATTAAACAAGAGAATAGGTGGTTCCCTCACGGCCATCTTTCAGCTGAATTCCTTTTTGTAGAAGACGGTCGCGGATCTGGTCTGAAAGTTCAAAATTACGTGCCTTTTTCGCCTGAGTTCTAAGGTCAATGAGTACCTGCAGGGTATCATCCAGTTTTGTATTTCCACCTTCCTCCACTGTCTGAAGTCCCAGAACATCAAAAACAAACTCATTCATTGAATTGCGTAATTCTTCCAGATGCGCAGCAGTTAAGGTTTCCTTGCCGTCCTTCAATTTAAATATAAAGTTCACTGCTTCAAACAGATGAGCGATAAGTATGGGCGAATTAAAATCGTCCGCCAGGGCTTCCTGACATTTTTCTTTCCAAAGTGCGAGGTCAAACGATGAAACCTCAGCGGTTGCATGAAAGTTATCAATGATGGACACCGCTTCCATTAGGCGGTTGTAACCTTTCTCACTGGCAAGCATGGCTTCATTAGAGATATCAAGGACGCTGCGGTAATGCGCCTGCATAAAATTGAAACGCACTATTCCCGGATGGAAAGCTTTTTCGAAGAAATCATTATCACCGTTTACCAATTCCATGGGCAGGATATAGTTACCTGTAGATTTACTCATCCTTTGTGCATTCATGGTAAGCATATTGGCGTGCAGCCAGTAGTTTACAGGCGAAACACCATTACATGCTTTCCCCTGAGCAATTTCACATTCATGATGCGGAAATTTCAGGTCCATACCGCCTCCGTGAATATCAAACTGATCGCCCAGATATTTGGTGGACATTGCAGTACACTCCAGGTGCCAGCCCGGGAAGCCGGCACCCCAGGGCGAATTCCACCGCATAATGTGAGCGGGAGAGGCTGCTTTCCAAAGCGCAAAATCCTGCGGGTTTTTCTTCTCATTCTGCCCGTCCAGATCCCGTGTATTTGCGAAAAGCTCCTCAATATTACGCCTGGACAGTTCACCGTAGTTTAACCCGCGGCTGTTATATTCCTGAACATCAAAATAGACTGAACCGTTACTTTCGTACGCAAAGCCTTTGGCCACAAGATCCTGTGTAAGTTCAATCTGCTCCAGAATATGTCCGGTGGCTGTTGGTTCGATGGTTGGTGGCAATAAATTGAAAGTATCCAGGACTTTATGAAAATCTACGGTATATTTCTGTACAATTTCCATAGGTTCCAGTTTCTCCAGGCGGGACTGTTTCACAAAACGGTCATTGTTCACATCGCCATCGTCCGTAAGGTGACCGGCATCGGTAATGTTTCGGACATAACGTACCTTAAACCCAAAATAAATAAGCGTGCGGTAAATAAAATCAAAGGACATAAAGGTACGTACATTACCCAGGTGAACATTGCTGTAAACGGTCGGTCCGCAGACATACATACCCACATTTCCTTCATGGATAGGTTTAAAAACCTCCTTTGTCCCACTGATTGAATTATAAACTTTAAGTTCTCTCATTACATTTTATGATGTCTGATTTCAGTATACGTTATTAGTCGAATTTTGCATGGGTTCCAACATAATGAAGGAATTCCTGCCGTGTAATGGGATTCGTACGGAAGATGCCGCTCAGTTCTGCCGTTATAGTAGAACTGGCCGTGTCCTTAATACCGCGGCAGTTTACGCAAAGGTGTTTTGCATCAATGATACAGGCTACATCCTTGGTACCCAACCCTTCCTTGAGGGCCGACACAATCTGCATCGTGAGCCGCTCCTGAACCTGCGGACGCTTTGCATAATAGTCCACTATCCTGTTTATTTTGGAAAGGCCAATTACTTCTCCGTTTGAGATATAAGCCACGTGAGCTTTACCGATGATGGGCAAAAAATGGTGCTCACAAAAAGAGTAGACTGTAATGTCCTTCTCCACCAGCATCTGGCGGTATTTATACTTATTAGAGAACGTGGAGATAGCAGGTCTGTTTTCCGGCAAAAGACCGCCAAAGATTTCATTTACATACATTTTTGCCACCCGGTGTGGAGAATCTTTCAGCGAATCGTCGGTCATATCCATTCCCAAAGTTTCCATAATCTGATGAAAATGGTGCTTTATGATTTCTATCTTTTCTTCCGGAGATTTTTCAAAAGCATCTTCCCGGAGGGGGGTGTGTTCGCGTCCCGAGAAAATATCATCATCATTATCACTCAAATCGTTCATAGTGCAGTTATATTGGGCAAAATTAAGGATTTAAATTTTCTTACTATTTTAAAATCAGTTCAAAAAATATTACATTCGCTTTATCTAAAAAGATTTTATGCTGAAAGCTGTACCCGTAATGGGCGCAAAGGAGAAAAAAGAGTTTCTGGACTTCCCCGCACATCTTTATAAAAATGATTCCCAGTACATCCGGCCTTTGGATAAGGATGTGGAAGAAGTATTTGATCCGGCTAAAAACAAACTGTTCAGCAGCGGCGAATGTGTCCGCTTCCTGTTTCTTGACAGCAGCAACACCACCGTGGGACGGGTTGCTGTTTTTGTGAATCCGAAATATAAGAACGAACAGCCTACAGGCGGCATAGGTTTCTTCGACTGCACCGACAGCCAGGAAACGGCTGATTTTATTTTTGACCATTGCAAACAGTGGTTACTGCAACGCGGAATGGAAGCCATGGACGGCTCTATTAATTTCGGCGAGAGAGACAAGTTTTGGGGTGTGCTTACCGACGGTTTCACCGAACCTCTGTACGGTATGAACTACAATGCACCCTACTACAGCAAACTTTTTGAAAATTATGGCTTTAAGGTGTACTACAATCAACTTTGCTACACAAGACCGGTACATGCCGAGGTTTCCAGGGTATTTCGGGTGATGCACAGTAAACATGCGCGGAATCCGGCAATATCGGCCGAACCGCTGAAAAAAAATAAACTCCAAAAATTTGCAGCAGACTTCACCGAGGTCTATAACAGGGCCTGGGCAAGCCATGGAGACGGCAAAGTGTTGGAGTATAAAAAAACCCTCAAGATGTTTATGAGCATGAAGCCGGTCATTAATGAACATATTTCATGGTTTGTGTATGAAAATGAAAAGCCGATCGCTGTCTGGATGAATATTCCGGATATGAACCAATGGTTTAAGTATCTGAACGGGAAATTCGGTCTTCTCCAAAAACTGCAATTCCTGTGGATCAAACGGTTCAGGAAAAACAAAAAAATGGTGGGCATCGTTTTTGGAGTAGTGCCGGAATGGCAGAGGACCGGCATTGACGGCTTTATGATCTGGGAAGGCACACAGCACCTGCGGAAACACACTGACTTTGAAACAACGGAACTTCAGTGGATTGGCGACTTTAACCCTAAGATGATTAAAATAGCAGAAGCCCTTGATACGGTGGTTACCAGAAAGTTAGCAACATACAGATACCTGTTTGATCCGGGCGCAGAATTTAAAAGGCATCCTGAGCTGTAAATATAGTTGTTTCCACCTAAAGGCTATTAACCCGTATGGGTCCGTTAACCGAGGTGGTCCCTGCAAAAAAATTATCATCGTTGAGTAAAATGCTGACAAATGAATGCTGAAACGGAAAGAATGAAAAACCCGGAATGGAAAAAATGGGGGCCGTATGTAAGTAACAGACAATGGGGTACGGTTCGCGAAGATTACAGTGAAAACGGCAATGCCTGGGGATACACCAATTACACCGACGCTGTAAGCCGTGCTTACCGGTGGAGCGAAGACGGTATTGCAGGAATTTGCGATCATAAACAAAGACTTTGTTTTGCTTTTTCATTCTGGAACACCCGGGATTCATTAATCAAAGAACGGTTTTTTGGCCTCAGCAACCCTCAGGGTAACCACGGTGAGGATGTAAAGGAAGTATATTTCCATCTGGATAATACGCCAACGCATTCTTATATGAAAATGCTTTATAAGTATCCGGTCAATGCCTTCCCCTATGAACAGCTCATTTCCGAAAACGCCCGCAGAAGCAAGAAAGAACCGGAATTTGAACTGATTGAAACGGGAATCTTTCAGGACGATGCTTATTTTGACCTGTTTATAGAGTATGTAAAGTGTGCCCATAATGATATCCTGATCCGGCTCACTGCTGTAAACAGAAGCCGACAGAAAGCGGCGCTTATGATCCTCCCAACAGTATGGTAC
>JAEWIR010000030.1 GCA_023386965.1 Bacteroidota bacterium | reverse complement strand
ATCTTTGGTTGGGCAGGCGGAACGATCTACACGAAGAAAATTCAGTTCCGCAACGATAATCTTTTTCTAAATCTGTTTTACCAGTTTGCCTTCGCCGGAGTAGTGCAGCTGATTATTGCTTTCATCTTTTCTGAAGACACCGATTACCGTCTATGGTCGGCGCGGAGCATAACAGCAACGGTATACCTGGCAGTCTTTGGGTCGGTGGCAGCTTATTTTGCCTTCAATTACGCGCTGAAGAGACTGCGGCCCACGCAAATATCCATGCTTTCCTACGTCAATACGGGTATTGCCATCTTCCTGGGCTGGCTGGTGCTGAATGAAGAAATCACCGTGAAGTTTATCATTGCAGCGATACTCATCATCACGGGAGTCATCATCATGAACTACCGGCCCGGAATGCTTAAACGGAAGTAACCTTCACCATCGACTTAATGCGGATCAGTTTTTCCATAAGTTCCTCGCGGTTAGCTGCCAATACATTGATGTGGCCCATTTTACGTCCGGGTTTCGTGCTGGTTTTTCCGTAAAGGTGTACATAAGTCTGTGGCAGTTTCATCACCTCTTCCAAACCTTCATATCTTACCTTACCGGAATGGTTTTCATCGCCTACAAGATTCAGCATGCCCGAGTAGCCCAATGCCTCGGTATCGGCCAGCGGTACATTCTTCAGGATCCGGCACAGCTGCTCAAACTGCGAGTTGGCATTTCCTTCCTGCGTTTGATGCCCGGAATTATGCAGCCTGGGCGCAGTTTCATTTACCCAAACTTTACCTTTTTTATCGAGGAAGAGTTCAATGGCAAAAAGGCCGGCAGAGTTGGCGGCTTTAGTGAACTGCGCGGTAATATCGATGATCTGCTCTTCCACATCCTCCGAAATATGTGCCGGACAGATGTTGAAATCCAGAAGATTCAGTTTGGGATCAGCCACCATTTCAGTTACGGGAAATGTTTTCGTTTCGCCGTCTTCGCCAATCGCCACAATGATGGAAAGTTCCTTTTCAATATCGACAAGAGCTTCCAGTAACGAGGGTACATTCCAAAGCTCATGCAGATCGTCTTCCGTACGTATGACCTGAACTCCTTTACCGTCATAACCGCCGGTATTCATTTTCTGCACGAAAGGCAGCGGAAAGTCTGCTTCGGATTTCTGTTGAATAATCTGAAAGTCCGGACTTGGAATATTGTGTTTTTGGTAAAATTTCTTCTGCAATATCTTCTGCTGAATGATCTGGATGATTTCCGGGCTTGGGCAAACCCTGATTCCTGAGGCTTTAAGTTCATAAAGCGCATCTACATCAACATGCTCGATTTCAATGGAAACCACATCTTTTCCTTTCCCAAAGTTGAAAACCGTCTCAAACTCATCAAACCTGCCCTGGGTAAAACCGGATATAGTACTGCATGGCGCGTCGGCTGCGGGATCAAGAGTAAACCATTCGTCGTCGTATTTCAGACCTTCCTGAATTAACATCCGTCCCAGCTGTCCGCCACCTAATATCCCGATTTTCATATTTTAGAATTTTGTTGAAGAAGTATGAAAGCTGCCGGATAAAAAAAATAACGTGCCGGCACCGCAAAAATACGAAAGGAATCCCATAGGCACCAAGGTCCTGACTGAATTAAATTGAACAGAAAAGCTTTAAATGCGGGTTTTTTATTTTACTTTGCAACTATTAAACTATGGAACTGTTTCTAAACGTCTTTTCCGGACTGCTTATACTGCTGAGTGTACTTCCTTTTATTAAGAATCAGCACTGGATTTTCCGCGTGCCGGAATTTATGAAAATACAATTGCTCATCCTGCAGGCTGCAGTTTTTGGGTTCAGCATTATTCTGGTCACTAAAGATCTCTGGTTCTGGATCCTTAATATCACCCAATTAGCGCTTATGTGCTATCATCTGTATGTTCTGATCCGGTATACTAAATTCTATAAGCGAAAGAAACCTTCAAAAACCTCACATTCATCTTCTAAGGTAAAGATACTGTCTGTAAACGTGCACCAGTTCAACACGGATTACAGCAGATTTCATGAACTCATTGTAAAACATCAGCCTTATATCTTTATTACAATGGAGACGGATTCAAAATGGGAAGAAGCGAACCGCAAACTGGAAAAAGAGTATCCCCACACCCAGAAGATGACACTGGACAATACCTACGGCATGCACCTTTATTCCAAAATGCCGCTTCAGAAATCAGAAATCCACTTTTTTGTGGCAGAGGATATTCCCAGTTTCGAGTCGCATTTCCGGACCGAAGACGGGCGGGATTTTATTGTATTTGGTGTACACCCGCCGCCACCCAGTCCCACCGAAGAACGCACCTCCAAAGAAAGGGACGGCGACCTGCTGTGCGTGGCCAAGAAAATCCGCGGAACAAAAACACCAACGCTTGTCATTGGCGATTTCAATACCGTGGCCTGGTCGGATACCTCGATTCTTTTCCGAAAAACCAGCGAGCTGATTGATGCGCGTGTAGGCCGGGGAATCCTGGCAACGTTTCACGCAAAATACTGGTTTTTCCGTGTACCCCTGGATTTACTCTTCCACAGTTCGGATATCTTTGTAGACCGGCTGGAAACTCTGGAACATATCGGTTCAGACCACTTCCCTATTCTGTGCGAATTTCATATTGATCCAATGGCGAAACAGGTGCAGGTAGACGAAGTGAAAACGCTGAAAGAGGAAGAGAAAGAAGTAGTGGATGAGCTTATAGTTGAAGGCAGAAAAGAGGAGTCGGACAACCGGGACCGAACCGAACATCCGCACTAAGAGGGGTTCGCGTTCTAACAGCTTTCTAAGCTTCATAAAATTCTATGGGCAAACCGTCGGGATCCTGAGTGAAGAAGAACTTCTTTCCGGTAAACTGATCTGTTCGGATATCTTCGCAAGCCTGTCCTTTGTTTACTAATTCACTGTGTTTTGCTTCAATGTCCTCTACACTGAAAGCCAGATGCCTGAGTCCACAGCTTTCGGGCTGTGAGGAACGCGCCGGCGGATCAGGAAATGAGAAAAGCTCAATCACATACTGATCACCGATGCCCAAATCCAGCTTATATGATTTTCGTTCCGCGCGGTAAACCTCACGTAGGGCCTGAAGTCCCAAAACTTCGATATAGTATTTTTTGGAAACTTCATAATTTGAGCAGATGACCGCGATGTGATGGATTTTCATCAGCTGTTTTTCTCCTAAAACTTCATGACATCCTTAACAACACCATTGTTCTGGGTATGCTGAAGCAGTTCAGTCTCTATAAATTCCTTTATTTGGTCTTCATTACCATCGTTAGGGAAAAGCAGATGAACATTGGCTCCGGCATCAAGCGTGAAGAACAGCGGTAAACCAGTGGATTTCCTGAACTCCCATATCTTGTTGATCACAGCCAGTGTTCCGGTTTTCATCAGGATATAGGCAGGTTCACTCATCATCATCATGGCGTGAAGCGTAAGCGCTTCGTGCTCTACCAGTTTTATAAAGCCTTCCATATCGCCATTCTGCAGAATATCCTTCAGCAAAGCAAAATTTTCATGTGCTTCCTGAAATCTGCGTTCAGCATAGGGATTTGTATTCATAAGGCCATGACCGACAGTGGAGCTCACCGATTTTTCACCTTCATGAATCAGCAGAACCCAATCATTGAAATCTTTGAAAAGAGGATGTACCTGACTGGCGGAATAGCGAACTGCGAACAAATCACTGCTGCCTTCCACTTCAGACGTGTTGCCCCACACTACAAGTCCTTCGTAAAGACTTCTGCAGGCACTGCCGCTGCCCAAACGGGCCAGGAAACTGCCTTTCTTCAAATTAAATTCAGTCCCGCTTTCACCCGAAAATGCTTCATCAAGCTCCATCAGGCATTTGGCAATGGCTCCAAAGCCTGAGGCAGAACTGGCAATCCCCGAACTGTGCGGAAAAGTGTTTTCCGTACGGATTATATATTTACCTTTCAGAATCCATGGTAAATAGGGTTCAATGGCTCTAAAATATTTCTCAATCTTTTCGGCAAATTTCAGTTCTTCCCTGCCGGCGAGGTAGGTTTGCACAGAAAAATCTGTTCCTGCTGTGAACTCAAGTTCAGTATTTGTCTTACAGTTGATCAGGGTATAACTGATGCTTGGATTTGCCGGAATCTGACCTGCGTATTTGCCCCAATACTTGATAAGTGCAATATTGGACGGACAGCTTTCCGAAACTGTTATGTCCTTGATATTATATGTTTTTTCTGACAAAAATTCTTTTTCCATTATCAATATTCCTTAGGTTTTAACCCATTTTAGATTCGTACATTCCTTCTATTAGTGATTCGTACTTTCTGAGTAAAATATTTCTTTTAATTTTTAAAGTAGGCGTAATTTCGCCGGCTCCAATCTCGAATTCAGCAGGCATCAATTCAAATTTCTTCACTTTTTCAAAGCCGGGAAGGCCGCTCTGTATCACTTCAAGTTTCTGATGATAAAGCTCTTTAATCTGCTGAAGGTTCAGAATTTCATTCCATGACGAAAAAGGGATTTTCAACTTGTCCAGGTGCTGCTTCAGGTTTTCAAAATTGGGCACGATGAGTGCCGTCACATAAGGTTTGCCTTCGGCCACCACCATCACCTGTTCAATTAGACTGTCGTTGGACAGTAGGTTTTCAATCGGTTGGGGCGCCACGTACTTTCCGTTTGAAGTTTTCATAAGGTCTTTTATGCGGTCTGTTATGGTAAGGTTGCCCTGCTCATCAAACTCGCCGGCGTCACCTGTCTTAAACCAGCCGTCTTCGGTAAAGACTTCCGCCGTTTCCCGGGGTTTGTTATAATAGCCTCTCATAATACCGCTTCCCTTTGCTAAAATCTCATTGTTTTCGCCGATTTTAAGTTCCGTATCGCCCAGAGGAATACCCGCCGAGCCGTGCCTGTACTTTGTAAACGGAAAAGCAGTAAGTGTAGCTGTAGTTTCGGTGAGTCCGTAACCAACGGTCATGTGCATTCCGATTGCATCGAAGAAACGCGTGACTTCCGGCGATACCGAGGCTCCACCACAGGGCATAAACCAGAGTTTGCCGCCAATCTTATTCTTTATTTTTGCGAAAACAAGACGGTTGGCAAGGGCATTTTTCAGTCTTAAGCCAGGCGATATACTTTTCTCCAGCCGCCTGCGTTCAGCCATTTCAGTTCCTAGATCCAGCGCCCAGGCGAAGATTTTCTTTTTAAGCGGAGACCCTTCCTGCACCATATCGTGCACACCGGAATATATTTTTTGGTAGAAACGCGGTACCGCGCACATCATAGTGGGTTTTACCTCCATGAGGGTATGCGCGATCAGTTTGGTGTTTTCCAGGAAAGTCACCTTGGCACCACCCGAAAGAGAAAGCAGCGTCCAGCTCCTTTCGAAGACGTGGGTAAGCGGCAGGAAAGCCAGCGAGTGCTCCCTTTCAAAATCCCGGAACTTAAAAAAATCGAAATGTGCTTTGAAGCACTTTTGGAAGTTACCGTGGGTTAGCATTACGCCTTTAGGCACACCGGTTGTTCCGGAGGTGTAGATAAGGGTAGCGAGATCATCCTCTTCTTTTGGGCAAATCTCAAATTTAGGCGAACTTTTTTTGATGAAATCCTCAAAATAGGAGCTGCGGTCTTTCTTGATCCAGTCTCTCTTTTTGGCCAGAATAATATGTTCCAGGGACGAACCCTCTTCCATGATGGCGTAACAGGAATCATACTGCTCCTGATTGCCTGCCAGCACCAGCTTTGCTTTGGAATCATTCAGGATGTAGGCCGCCTGTTCCTTATTGTTGGTTGAATATACAGGTACGGTAACTGCGCCCAGACTCAGGACAGCAAGGTCCATGGTGATCCATTCTGCAGAATTATCTGAATAAATAGCTACACAATCGTTCTCGCCGATTCCTGCTTCACGCAGTGCATTCGCCGTTTTGAAAACCATATCACGGAATACCGGCCATTTCAGTTCTTTCCATTCTTCTCGCACCTTAAAACCGATTGCGGCTTTATACGGGTAGTTTCTTGCATTGACATTCAGGAATTCAGCGATATTCATCAGTGATATTATAGTTTATTTTTATGCGAAATATAATTTGAAAGGTGAAATTCCAGACTTTCATTCACCGGAATAAAGTCCCAGTTGAGTTGCTCGGTGATCTTTTTATTGGAAACATGAATGCGGGACCTCACTGTCTGCAAATTTGTCCTGTTCATTATACGCAGCGCCGGGAAAAGGCCTCCAAAAATAAGCTGTAGAATATAACCGGCATCCAGGATAGTTCCTGATAACACTTTCGGCTTCGGCTTGCCCAATCTACGGCGTACCCTGGAAGCGATATCCGCATACGTACGGTTTTCAGAACTGACGATAAACCTTTCACCGAATATATTCTCTTCCATCAGTCGTACCGAAATTTCAGCTACATCGCGCACATCTACATAAGAAGTGCTGCCGGGCATGGCATAAGGATATTTTTCAACCGTTTTAAAAAGTTCTCCACTGCTGGCATTCCAGTTACCGCTGCCCAGAATAATGCCGGGGTTTAGAATTACAGTATTTAAGCCTTCTGCCGAAGCGCGCCAAACTTCCATTTCCGACAGGTGTTTGGAAATGGCGTAATGAGAGTGGTTGAGTTTGGGATTGAAATCTGAGTCTTCATCCATCAGTCCTGTCTCATTCAGACCGTCCAGGACTGCTACTGAACTGATAAAACAGAAGTCCTGAACTGAAGAATTTTCGCATGCATAAAGAAGATTGGCAGTTCCCGTTACATTGGTGCTGTAAATTTCTTTCTCATCAGTAGGATAAAAACTCACCTTCCCGGCACAGTGATATACGCTGCTAACCCCCGTTACAGCAGCTTCCAAAGAATGAATATCATCAAAATCAGCATCAATCCACTCAATTTTGTCAAAGTATTCATCAGGACTGTCGGTGTAGTAACTGAAGGACTCTCGGACTTCGTCCAGATCGCTTGAAGGACGCTTCGCAGCACGCACCTGATATCCCCTGTTAAGGAGTTCCAAGACAATGACCCGGCCCAGAATCCCTGTTGCGCCTGTAACTAAAACCATATGTTGCTTTGATACTTTTGCATCAGTATTTTTTAATATCGAATATGAAATCCTTAACGACTTCATTGAAATCGGTTGGATTTTCCGCCTGAACCCAATGTCCGGCATTGGCAATGGTCACCACGGATGAATGTGGAAACTGCTGTTTGATCTGAAACTCGTCCTGAGGCAGAATGTAATTGGATTTGGCACCGCCAATAAAGAGTGTTTCACCGGTAAAGACGCCAAATTTAATCGCGTTGGAAACAAACTGGTCATATTTCTCCGAAAGCGTATCCAGGTTAAAACGCCACGCTAATTTTTTATCTTCGGTCCAGTACAGGTTCTTAGCAAGGAACTGAATGACGGAGGTTTCAGGAATATATTCTTTAAGCGCATCTTCCACTTCCTGCCTTGACGTCAACTTTTCAAAATCAACCGACTTGAGGGCTTTAATGATGCCCTGATGATGCGGAGGATAAGCCTTGGGAGCGATATCAACCACAATCAGTTTCTCTACTTTTACCGGATATTTCACAGCAAACTGCATCACTGCCTTTCCACCCAGGGAATGCCCGAGAAGATTTACCTTTTCCAGCTTATGTGCTTCCATATAGTGAGCAATGTCATGAGCAAGATCGTCATGGGACATATCCTCGGAATGAAAACTTTTGCCGTGGTTTCTTAAGTCGACAAGATGAACGGGAAAGAAATCGCCCATAATCTTTCCGAAACTGGCCCAGTTGTCCAGCATTCCGAAAAGACCATGAAATACGAGCAATGGGATTCCGGATTTATCCTGTCCGTATATCTTCGAGTGGAGAATATTCATTCTAAAAAATTTTGATTCAAAAATAGCAATAAAATTGCCCCTGTTACCACTTAGCCAGCCTTTTCAGATAGGCCTGAACTGTATTTTCCATGCCCATGTAAAGTGCTTCGGAAATTAAAGCATGTCCAATGGACACTTCCAACAGTCCCGGCACAGTATCCGCGAAATATTTAAGGTTTTCAAGACTCAGATCATGCCCGGCATTGACACCAAGACCAGTTCGGTTTGCTACTTCGGCAGTCTTCACATAGTGCTCAACAGCCTGCTCCCTGTTAATCAAATAGTTTTTTGCATACGCTTCGGTGTAGAGTTCAATCCGGTCGGTACCTGTTTCGGCGGCATATTTCACCATTTCAGGATTGGGATCCAGAAAAACTGAAGTGCGAATGCCTGCGTCTTTAAATTCCTTAATCACTTCACTCAGAAAATTACCGTGCGCCTTGCAGTCCCAGCCCGCATTTGAGGTTATGGCATCGTCGGCATCAGGCACCAGGGTTACCTGCTCAGGTTTAACTTCCAGAACCATATCAATAAAAGCGCGGTGTGGGTTTCCTTCAATATTGAATTCGGTAACCACCAAAGGCTTGAGGTCGTACACATCCTTACGTGTGATATGTCTTTCGTCCGGTCTGGGATGAATGGTTATTCCCTGCGCGCCAAATTTCTGAAGTTTTACGGCAGCTTCAGTTACACTGGGCAGTTCGCCTCCTCTGGCATTTCGCAGGGTCGCTATCTTGTTTATATTAACACTCAGTTTTGTCATTACAATAATTTAAATTTTGGTAAACTGCATCACCTCCAGGTCAAATTCACGCGAAGCTACCAACAGATGATCAAAAATGTCAGACTGAATCTCTTCGTAGTTGGTCCAAACTGAATCATTGGTGAAGCAGTAAATTTCAAGCGGAAGACCTTGTGGTGTATTTTCAAGCTGACGCACCATTAAAGTACCTTCCTGATCGATATGTGCACTGTTTTTTAAGTAGTTGAAGGTATATTCCCTGAAGACCCCTATATTGGTGAGTTGGCGTCCGTTTATCAGAAGTTCAGCATTTGGAACCCCCGCACGTTCAGCGGCAATTTCTTCTTTCTTAACTTTCAGATAATCTGCCACTAAATTAATTTTGGACAGTTTATCTATATCCTCAGCACTCAGGAACTTAAACGACTTTATATTGAAACTGATAGACCGCTTTATACGTCTTGTATTGCTCTCAGACATCACCTGCATGTTTTTAATCTCCGTAGACAGAAGATCGTAGGTAGGAATTGTAGATTTAGTCTTATCAAAATTCTGGATTTTTGTCGTCAGGAGGTTTATTTCCTCAATGGTGCCTTCCAGGTTGTATTTTGGGATGCCGATCCAGTCGCCCACCTTCAGGTTTTTGGATGTTGCAACATGGAGACTGGTCATAAAACCAAGAATCGTATCACGGAAAACGAGTACCAGAA
>JAEWIR010000013.1 GCA_023386965.1 Bacteroidota bacterium | reverse complement strand
GTGCAGGACAACTCACGGTTGGGTTGCCAGATTCATATCAGCGAGGAAATAGAAGGTTTGGAAGTGGAAATAGCACCTTACCCCTAACCCTTTATGAACATAGTTTACAGCGCGCGGATTTTCCGGGCGCTTTTTTTATTTCTGATAATAAAAGTAAATGTTGCTCTGTTTAGACTTCCCAGTTTTTGAAAAAGTATCTTAAAATCCATTGTTTTCCATATTTATGCAATTCTTAGCCATAAGGATATTCGGAATAGTAAAATAATATCTTTACATTTACATTTATATATGAGTAACGGATACTTTGGCAGTACTATTCACGAACTGGCCGTTTTTTACAATACTGAGAATTTCTACAGTGCTGAGGCCAGGACTTCACAGCTTCCAAATATTGAGTTTTCCGGTCTGCGCAATTGGGACCAGTTCCGTTTTCAGAATAAACTGCAGAAAATTGCACAGGTTTTTCAGTTGATCCGGGATAAGCATGGCGTTTTGCCTATGGTCATCGGTCTGGCTGAAATTCAGGGCGACGGTGTGCTTCAGGAGCTGGTGTCCCAGCCTGTTTTTGAAGGTCGGTTTAACGTTGTTCACTATGAATCCATGGATGAACGTGGCGTGGATGTAGCGCTTATCTATGACAGCTCAAAAGTGGAGATTATTTCCAGCGAACCGATCAGTTACTTCTTTGAAATTGAAGGGGCTGCTCCGGAAAAATATGATACTACCCGGGACGTACTCCATGTAAAATTACGGTATGGTAATGCCACGGTTAATGTATTTGTGTTCCATTTGCCGTCCAAAAGAGAAAAGGACATTAACAAACCCAGGCGCGATGTCATCCTCACGGATATCAGGGAAAGGATTGTTCAGATGAATGAACTTGGTGAAGCGGTTCTGCTTATGGGTGATTTCAATGAAAATCCGGATGAGGAAAACATTAACAGCATTACTTATGGAAGCAATAACGAGAAAATACTTTCCAATCCGTTTCTGGATCTCTTTATCAAGGGTAAATTTTCAACTTATCACCGTCAATTTGGCTTACTTTTTGACCAAATGCTTGTTTCCGATGATTTTTTTAAAGAAGAGGCGCCTCTGAAGTATGAGTCTGCTGATGTTTTTGATCATCCCAAACTGAAAAGTTGGGACCGTAAGTTTGAAGGCAGGCCTTTCCGTACTTTTGTAGGTTCACGTTACCTCGGAGGGTACAGCGATCACTTTCCGGTATTGCTGAAATTCCGCAAAAATTAAACAAAAAAATTGAAAAAAAATAGTATGAAAAACGCAACTAATATTGGCTATCTGCTGGATGCTATTGACAAGAAAATCATTCATATGCTTATGGATAATGCCAAAACATCTCTTGCGCATATCGCTAAAAATGTAGGCATATCTACAACCGCTGTTCATCAGCGTATTAAGAAACTGGAACAGGCGGGCGTGATTGAAAACTCCATCTCGTTCCTGAATGCACGTAAAATAGGCTATAAAGTGGTAGCCTATATCGGTGTTTATCTGGAGCAGCCTAACCAATATCCTGATGTAGTGAAGGCACTGAAAGAAGTAAATGAAGTTGTGGAAGCTCATTACACTACCGGAAATTATACTGTTTTCCTGAAGGTGTTGTGTAAAGACAATGACCACCTGATGGAAATCCTGAACAAATTGCAGAAGCTGAAAGGTGTAACCAGGACCGAGACTTTTATCTCGCTGGAGCAGAGTATCGGCCGGCAGCTCAAAGTGTGAGGCAACTGAATATGTTTTAACGGAATAAAAAGAGAATGGAAATCAATAGATATCTGGATTCCACTTACCTTAAGACACCTGAGCAGTCCGGGCTTTCTGAAGAAGAGACATTCCGGACAGTTCTTTCTTTGGTGGATGAAGCCATATCCAATAAAATTTATGCGGTCATGATCCGTCCGGATTTTGTAAAACAGGTTAAAGAATATATTTCTGATAATAAGGCGGACGTAAAGGTGGGCACGGTCATAGGATTCCACGAAGGTACGAACTCCACGGAGGCAAAGCTGGCCGAAGCCCGTAAAGCAATTGCCGACGGCGCGGATGAACTGGATTTCGTAATCAACTACGAAGCTTACAAAAGAGGTCAACTTGATCTTGTAGAAAACGAGGTGGTGCAGTGCACCAAACTTTGTTTGGAAAACAATAAGATCGCCAAGTGGATTATAGAAATTGCCGCACTTACCGATGCGCAGATTTCGGAAATTACAGCGCTTGTCGCACAGTGGACAGGCGGAAATTTCCCCGGCAGGGAAGATGAGGTTTTTGTTAAATCCTCCACAGGTTTCTATGTAACGGAAGGAGGCAAGCCCAACGGTGCTACTTTTGAAGGTATAAATATCATGCTGGACCACGCCGGTAAACTTCCGGTAAAGGCGGCCGGTGGCGTACGCTCTCCGGAAGATGCCGAAAAAATGATTGATCTGGGTGTAAAAAGGATTGGAACTTCTTCGGCCCTGGCTCTGATAAAAAACTCAGCAGGCTCCGCAGATTATTAATTTCTGCTTATAACAGCAAACAAAGAACCCACAGATTTTCTGTGGGTTCAGTATTTTATGAAAACTGATGTTCTCTGTAAAACTCACTTGCTTCCGCAATTACGCCGTCCATTTCTTCCAGCGTAAATACCTCCAGGAATTTCCTTCTGAAATCTTTGAAATGCGGGATCCCACGGAAGTAATTGCTGTAGTGCTGCCTCATTTCGATAAGTCCCAGGCGCTCGCCTTTCCACTCGGTACTCCATTCTGCGTGCTGACGAACCGCCAGCAGCCTGTCTTCAATGGAGGGTTCCGGTAAATGTTCACCTGTGGCAAAGAAGTGTTTTATTTCGTTGAAAATCCAGGGGTAACCGATGGCACCGCGGCCAATCATGATGCCGTCGCAGTCGTATTTTGTCCGGTATTCCAATGCTTTTTCAGCTGAATCTACATCACCGTTGCCGAAAATAGGAATTTCAATATTCGGATTGTTTTTCACTTTTGAAATATATTCCCAATCCGCCTGACCTTTATACATTTGGGCACGTGTACGCGCGTGGATCGTCAGTGCCTTGATTCCCGTGTCCTGCAGCCTTTCAGCCACCTCCATGATATTGATGGTCTCGGTATCCCAACCCAAACGGGTTTTCACGGTAACAGGAAGATGGGTCGATTTCACCACTGCTTTGGTAAGGCGGATCATCAGGTCAATGTCTTTCAGAACGCCGGCGCCGGCACCTTTGCATACCACCTTTTTCACCGGACAACCAAAATTGATATCTACCAAATCGGGATTTACAGTTTCCACGATCTTAGCCGAAAGAGCCATCGCTTCTTCATCGCCTCCGAAAATCTGTATGCCTACAGGCCTTTCGTAATCGAAAATGTCCAGCTTTTTGCGGCTTTTCATGGCATCGCGGATAAGTCCTTCGGAAGAGATGAATTCAGAATACATCATGTCCGCGCCATGCATTTTGCAGAGACGGCGGAACGGCGGATCCGAAACATCTTCCATAGGAGCCAAAAGCAGCGGAAAATCCGGGAGTTCTATATTGCCAATTTTTACCATTCTGCAAAGATAAGGAATTGCGACTTTTTTAATTTTAACAGTCAAACTGAAATTCTTACTTTTATATAAAATACTGAATATGCAAAGGTTTCAGATGTTTATCTTTCTTTTTGTGCTTTTTTCATGTAACGGGCTGGATAGTAATATCGAAGGCGAGTATGCAAATCCTGAAAATGCCAAGATTAGTCTGCTGAGGTACGGGAGTATCGTCACGGATGCTAAACTCAGGTTAGAGCGGGATGGAACATATGTTTTTTCCACCTGTTCACAGATATCAGAAGGTTTATGGAAGAAGGTAGAATCAAAATTGATTTTGACTTGTACTAATCAAAAATACATTACCGATTCATTAAACAACATTGAAAAATACGCTAAAGGAAAAATTTGTTATTCTCCGATGATCTTTGAAATCTCCAAAAAAAAATTACATCTAATTACACCCGGAAAAGACAGTAACTACACTCTTATCTTAATCAAAGATTAAAGCTCCTAAAAACTCGCCTTCAGCTGCATACTGCCTATATGGATGGTCCGTTCGCCCGAGTTGCGGCCTTCATAGTTGACGTTCAGTGTGATGAAAGAATTGATTGCCTGCTGCAGAAACAAGCTCCAAAGTTGGTTTTTGCCCGGTTTAAGCCCATCCAGCATCTGGTTTCCGACTATCGAGAAGTTATTTCCCGTGAAATCGTTATTGATAAAGGAAAAGTTGGCCCGCACCGATGTCTTGTTCCTTTCCCACTGAAGAGCTCCTGTAAGGTCAAAGGTTTTCAGGAATTCCTCACCGTCAATCCTTTTTTTCTGCCGCAGCGCGGTAGAGAGTTCCGCCTGCACGCTTTCGGAAAATTTGTAGGTCGCTTTAGGTTTGGTTTCAAAATTATTCAGGATAAAATCACGCGTATCAAACATCTGAGAGGCATTCTCTATGTGGTGCAGCGAGTTTTCCCAATCGAAGCGCAGACTTTTGGTAATGCCGTATCCTACATTCAGGAAGTGAGAGTTTTGGTTCCTTTCCTCATTGCTGAAATTGGCATTTACCAAATTATTATTGGCGATAAACCGGTAATTACCATTCCAGCCGGAGGTATCCGTAGGGTTAAACTGTGCCGAAGCTAGGAAATTCTGGTTTTTCAGGATCTGACTTTCATCTTTTTCGAATGGGTTGAGTACCAACACTCGGTCCTTTTTGTAAAATGAATTCTGCGAGTTCAGTGAGATGTTGAAATTCCACCTTTTCAGAAAGGCATTTTCGGAATCCAGGACCACAGATGGGTTTACAAAAAGTGCCAGCTGAAGTTTATTTTTATTGGACGGAATATAATTCACGGAATTGGTGTAGATCCGGATGTACTGTGCGAGGTCCGCATATTCGGCAATCTCAAATTCATCCAGCTGCTGCACACCGTCGCCGTTATAATCGGTCCATTTATATACCCCCTGGCCGTCGGTTACCTTTATATACTGAAATTCGCGCTGTGCTTCCTGCCCGTTCCCCAGTTCGTAAAAAGCCTGCAGACGCATCCCGTTGTTGAAGAGCTGCTGATTGTACAGAATATTCCCTACAACGAAATCATTGTTAAGCTGAGCCAAAAGGTCTTCATTCTGATAAAAAAACTTCCGGTAATGAACCAGGGCGTTCAGTGTGGTCCTTTCATTCTTAATAATCTGGCTTTCAACCATCAGGCCAAAGATATGATTTTGGTCTTGCAGCTGATTGTTCCGGATGGAATCGTTGTCGCGGAAGTAAACTTTTGCCAAAAGTTTTGTACGTGCCGAGTCGCCAATGCGTTTTTGAGCAAAGACCTCTTTCCAGCTGAAACTTGTTACATCAAACAAACCGGTGTTATTGAACTTTTTTACATTATGTTCAAGACTTCCGCCCACGCCCCAACTTCCTTTTTCACCCATACGTTCCGTAATGACAGCACTGCGGATAAACTTCGTGTCCTGAAAAGTGGCTTTGGTATCCAGATAGGAGAAATTTCCTTTGGTATTGAATTTTCCCCGAATCCAGCCAAAATCCAGGTCATTTTTAAATCCTTTGTAGAAATCCTTTTCGTCCAGGAAGTTCATTCGGTAGTTCAGGAAGGACAGGTTTTTCCATTGGTTCAGGAAGCTGAATATAAACCGGTTCTGCGTACGGTTGTTGAACTCGTTCACTAAGTTGAAGTCGCGGGAAAATTCAACATCATTAATGCGGTCCAGGATGTGGAACTGCGAATTGATATGCTGATATTCAAACGTGGGAGTTCCTTTCCAGTTCTGATGAGTGAATGTTTTGTTTCCGAAGATCCGAGCAGCATAACCCAGGTTTTGCTTTGCATCTTTGGATGAAAAAAGGTTGATGTCGTAATTGCTGAAAGAGACATCGGTGCCGATCTTTCCGTCGTTCAGCAGATATTCGGCGTTGTAGGAGAACACCTGTGCCTTTTGGGGTGAAGGCAGTTTACGGACTGCCATGTACTCGCCCAGATTGGGTCCCACATACTGGAAAACCCTTCCGTTATTAGTGGTTTGCGCCAACGTATAATCACCCAGTTGATTCCCGAAATAGGTGAAGGCTACCTGATAGAGGGTAAGGTTTTGATCGGCCGAAAATTCATAATAATCCGCATTTGGGTCATTTACGAGCCTGTAAAGGATTTTGTTCACGTCATATTCCGCCACGGTCCCGGACGGTGCAAACATAAGTTCAGGATTGTTGCCGGCGTTCACAAGCACCTGTTGGTCGGCCTCGCTGAGGTTTAAAGCCAGTGGTGCGTTTTTGTTATCCTGTTCCAGAAACCAAGTGAAGCCGGTGCGGAAACGTTCGCGTTCGTGCCGTACCTCACCCGTGAAAAGATATCGCGAGTAATTTCTGTTGGTATAGTTATAGGAAATGGTGATGAAGTTTTGCCGGAAGATGGGTCGGAAACTCGTAAAAGTAACCTCGCCGGTGTTGTAGTTTACGGTATAATCCAGGTTTTCACCCCTTTTCATAAGGATACCGTCTATATAAACCTGTTCTGAACCGGAAATCACGGTGATGAAGTTTTCACCATTTTTTCCCGTCAGCCGGTAAGGTCCCTGATTGCCTTCTATTCCCTGAAAGCGGATGCGGTGAAAGTCGCTTCGCGCTACGCCTCCCGCTACATCGAGAAAAGTCTTGTTTTCTTTACCGAATGAGGTCTGAAACTGCAGCCCCATGCTCCGGCGCTGGTAGCGGCCAAAATAGGTGCGGTTATCCTCCAGGTCCAGATGCCCGGCCCGCAGGATAGACCGGTCCTTTATATTAAGCTGCATGTAAATCTTGTCAAACTCCTCCAGAGTCTGCGTATAGCCGTCTGCCTGAATGGGCAGATTATGGTCCGAAATGGAGGCCAGAATGGAAACGTCCTTAGACAGTTTTCCTGTGATCTGCAGGTCCATAGAACTTTGCACCGAAGATCCCTGATTATTACCGAATGTGACCCCGCGGATGATGGATCCTTTGGAATTAAGGTCGCCCAGAAACTTCTGTCTGTCATTTTTTACAAGTACAGCTTCATCAACGATTACACGGTTCTGGGTACGTATAAAATCCAGCGTGTCGCGGGTAAAGACATCCTGCTCCAGTTTTGCGGCAAGAATGGAATCTTTTTTGATGCTGTCTTTCGGAAGGTTGGGGTTTTTCCAGCTGAATATCTGTGCTTTAGTTGAGGTAAAGCATAAAATGAAACAAATTGAAAGCAGATATCTCTTAGCCAAAACGGTCATACAAAAGCGGTGTAAAAGTAACGAAAAATATGCTGCTTGATTGTGGTGGCTTACTTAACATAAAATTAAAGCTGTATATTTTTTACTTCCGTTATTAAACAGTATTTTTGCAGTATCAATAATTTAAACTTAAAATTTTATAAAAATGAAAAAACTTTATTCGTTAGTAGCGGTTTCAATGCTGACCATTGGAACTTACGCACAGACAGTTGAGGTAACTGATACTTTTGGTTACGCAGGTGCATTATCAACCAATGGTTGGACTTCACACAGTGGTACTGCTGGGCAGTTGCAGGCATCAGGTGGTGTTGCCAATCTTGTTGCGGGTAACAGTGAAGACGTAAACAAGGCTTTTGCCAATAGCTACGCAGTGTCTACAACTTTGATTAATAAAATCACTTACTCTGCCACAGTAAATGTTTTAAACAGCACAGGACTTACGACTGCTGGTGACTACTTTATGTCATTAGGTGCCACATCAGGAACTTCTGTAACAACCTTGCCGGCCAGACTTTATGTGAAGGCAGGTACTACCGGCTATATACTGGGCGTCCTTAATAATAGTGGCGGTACAGTAGCACCAACTTATTCGGCAGTGGAAATTCCTTATGGAACTGCGTCCAACATTGTTTTATCTTATATCATTGATAATATCAATTCAACGCAAACCGCAACTCTGCTTATCGGAGCACAGCCAATCTTGACAAACAGTACAGGTACAACTGCCCCACCAGCCAATATCGCTTCTGTGGTATTAAGACAGGCTGGAAACGCCACGGCTGGAACAGGTAATATTTCAGTAGATAATATTGTGGTTACCTCATTTGCTCCTACCTCAACTCTTGCAGTTACTGATGTAATCAATGTGAAATCTGCATTCGTACAAAACACTCAGGTTACTGATGCTATTCACTTCGGTGCAAAAGCGGATGTGAAAATCTACAATATGAACGGTCAGGTGGTTAAAACTGCTTCAGTTTCCAACACCCGTGCACTTGATGCATCAGACCTTCAGCCAGGTATGTATATCGTTACAGGTTCTGTAGAAGGACAGCCGGTATCCCAAAAAATCCTTAAGAAATAATTTCTTTTAAGATATTGTTTAAAGCTGCTCAGAAATGGGCAGCTTTTTTTGTGGGAAGTGTCTAGAAATTGAAAAATATACTATTTGGAAACCTTGGAATGTTGCTAGTGCATATGTAAACTGTACAGAAGTTATGAAGGCGCTAAATAGAGTTTCCCAAGGATATCAATACCAACCTCTTCTGGCTGTATTGATTACCGCACCCAGATTAAGTACCAGTGTAAAGCGGATCCTCTGCGCATAGTCCTTAAAAGATGGTTCGAAGCCAAGGGTAGAATATACCGGCAGATAAACTTCCAGGAAATCCGGAATGATACGCACCTTTACGCCGCTGTCCCAGATAAATTTCGGACTGGCCGAACGGTTTTTATACATTCCAGCATCTGCATAAATATTGAACATCTTCCACACATGTGAGTCCACATTCAGTGACGTAATCCATTGGTTGGCTGTGGAATCAATGAAGGATTTAAAGCCACCGTCGGCCATCACGAATTGCTGAGACAGTAATCCTGACGTAGCGCTCTGACCCAACAGGCCATAGGAAAAAGAATAATTGGAAACGCGTGAGATTCCAAAATCAAAGATGTCATTACGTGTTTTATTGTTCAGAAAATAACCGGCAAAAAGGCGGAACGCAATTTTTTTATTGGCAGCATATTCATAACGGTAGGTAGCTTCTGCCGCCACCTTGTTAAAATCCTGCATTCCCTGTACGTAAGCCCCGAAAAACTTTTCGTGGATGAGCCGGTTGTCGGCAAAGGCATAATTTACATTCCAAAGATTATATTGGTCATATTCATTCTCAAATATCATTTCCGGCGTCAGGTCCTTTTCATAATGATTAAATGATACACCTAAACTCCGTGAGATTGCGCTTCGCGGGTCCTTTGCAAAATTAATTGACGCACTTGCCGTAAATTTCCGGTAACTCAGGTCATAATCATAATGGAAATAAGAGCCGGAAACACCCATATTCAGACTCTGGAAAAAACTTTCAGGAGGCATAATGCTGTAAGTCACACTTCCGGAGCCGGTAAGCTGTCCTGTTCCCGTACTGTAATATGGCGTAAGTGAGTAGGCAAATTTATGGTTGAAGAGCGACTCATTACGGAAATTAAGTCCGAGCAGCACTTTGTCATACGCATTGAATGTGAGTCGCGGATTCAAATAAATCTCATTGTATTCGGGGTTTGGAATGTCCTTGATGAGTTTCAGCTTGATCTTCTTCATGTTGCTGAATACACCTTTCGTATACAGATAGTTGTCACGGAAATTTTTCTCCGGAAAAAAATGTCCGCTGTTGATCACGATTTTGTCAGCATCCATCTCGGGGATGATATAAACGTCCTGCGAAGGATGTTCGGGCGTACCGAACCAGTGTGTTTTGGTGCCTCCCTGTTCCGAAATGGTCTCCAGTTTAAACGGTACGGGATCATAGGTATTCTTGCGAATAGTCACTTCCAATTTGCCGTCGGACCTTTTAAATTTTTTCAGGTTAAAGTTAACTCTGTGCTTGCGCGACATGAGCTTTTCCAAAAATACAGAAGAGTAGTGTGAGCGCATGGCGAGTCTGTCCAGAAAGTGGTCGGTATCAATTTTCTGCCCCGAGTTTGTCTGAAGATATTCACCCAGAAAGTCTTCAAAATCATTGGTACCCATTTTTTCGGCCACAAAGTTCAGCAGACTGCCGGTTTCAAAGTTGCTCACTGTCATTTCATTGAAATTGCTGAGGTCTTTGAAGTCTTCATCAATTTTCTGATCAAGATTCTGCGTCATCATATACTGGTACGCAATACCGTAACGCTCAATCAGTTTAAGACGGGAAGCGTGAAAGAGTTTCAGCGGTTTGATTCCTATAATTGAGGCTTCAGTGAGCTGTCCCAGCAATTTATGGTCCCCGTAATACTGTTTGAGGTACTGAAGTTCCAGGTAGGTTTTGATTCCGTTCTTGAACCAGTGGTCATCATCTTTATTGGTAATCAGTCCCTGTTCCAGGATATTTTTGGAGATGATGCTGAAATAATCAAGGTCTGTATTTTCTTCCGGAGTGAAGAGCGGGAACCGGAACTTCCAGAAGGCAATATCGTCATTGCCGAAAAAATCTTCCTTATTCCGGAACTTTTCTGAAATGAAGATCTTTGAGGGTACAAGTCCCGTTTTGCTTTGCAGGTATTTCAGCTGCTGTGGAATTTTATTTTTAAGATGCTGTTGGTCTTCTGCCTCCAGGCGGTAGCCGAAATCAATTTTGGTCTGAACTCCACCCGTTTGAAAAGTCAGGGTGGGATAAATGTTAAATGAGATCAGGAATTCAGGATCAGCTTTCAGCAAACCTGAATAATAGTTAGGATGAATTTCGGCAAGGTTGCTTTTCGAATGATAGTCGGTGGGTAAATCCAGATTCACCGTCCAGTGGGTGCTGTGGTTGGCAGTTTCCTCAATGTCCAGGTACTTGTGCTCACTGCCGTTCGCTTCAGCGAAACTGTCCGGTACCAGAAAAAAGTACTTAAGAGCAATATTCTGTTCAGACATTCCATAACCGGTGAATTTGGCTAAAGGAAGCTGCAGCTGATATTTGAGGAGCAGTTTTATGCTCCCGCCCGGCTGAATGGGGTGGGACAACTGAATATAGAGGTTTTCGGAATTTAGATCAGCAGGAGTAAGTACCTCCGCTAAATTGGTCTTGATTTCAAGGGATTTAAGTTTACCGAGCTCTTGCGGCTGGGCGAAATGCAGTTCCTTGTTCCTGTCTTCTATTTTCCTGTCGTAAAGAGCTGTTCCGCGATTTTTATAGGCAGCAATCCAGTTCAGCAACTGTACTTCCGTCTGTACCGAATCCGTTTTATTGTAATAGCGGAGTTCCTGGGTTACATTAAGCGTACGAAGGTCCTGTTCCAGTTTGGCCTGCAGGTAAATGCTGTCTCTTTGTGCCGATGTCAGCACAAAAACTCCCCCGAATAAAAAACCTGCAATTAATCTCTTCAAAATATCCAAAGGCCAAATATAAAGTAATGCTTTTTATTTAGCAGAATTATCCCTATCAAAAAACAGACCCGAATCGCTTCGGGTCTGCTCACATTAAAAATAAATATACTATGATTATTTCTGGGTCAGTTCAAAATCACCTTTAATCCTAACCTGGTCGCTGATTACAGCCTCAGGGAAGCCCGGACCTACATTAAAGTCCGATCTTTTTATAGTAGCCATTACCTGATAGCCGTGGGTATCCTTTTTGTTCATCTGGTTTACTACAGAACCGCGGTATACAAGGATTACTGATACCGGTTTTGTAATTCCGTGCATGGTAAGGTTACCGTTTACATTATAATAGTTTTTCTGCTTTCCTTTTGTAATCGAAGTTGAGGTGAAGGTCATTTTCGGATGATTAGCCACGTCAAAAAAATCTGCGCTTCTAAGGTGGTTGTCACGCGCTTCAATATGCGTGTTGATAGAATTTACATCAACATCAAAAGTCACTTTGGAATTCAGAAAGTTCTTCTCATCGGCATTAATGGTCAGATTTGCAGTTTCAAAATTACCGGTGATATCACTGATGGTAAGGTGAATTACGGAGAACTGAATGCGGGAGTGCGCAGGATCGCTCACCAATACTTTCTGTGCATATACACTAACAGTAAGCATGGTAAGCATAAATAAAGACATTAATTTTTTCATAACTGATATTTTTAATTGGTTAATATATAGCACAAATATAGGGCAGTGCCATCCGGCAGGGCTTGATGTATGTTAAGATATCCTCAGTTGCAGTTTCCGTCCGTATCACAACTATTGCCTTTGATGATATTAAGACCCTGGTCGCCAGCGGAAAATTCTTTCCAGGATTTTTCAAGAACCTCCAGAAAAAGTTCGGGTTGCTGCGCACCGGAAACTCCGTATTTGTCATTGAACACAAAAAAAGGAACGGAAGTGATTCCCAACTTAGAAGCCATCTGCATATCCTGCGTCACGGCGTAGGCAAATTCGTCCGATTCAAGGGCCTCCCTGATGTCGTTCTCCAAAAGTCCGGCCTTAATACCCAACTCTACCAGTGTAGGAATATCATCAATGTTTTTACCATCAAGAAACTGGGCACGGAAAAGTACCTCTTCTGTTTCATTACCCAGGTTTTTGGTTTTTGCCAACTGTATCAGCAGGTGAGCTTTATAGGAATTAGCCACCTTTTGGCTTTCAAAATTAAAGTCAATGCCTGCTTCCCTGCCCGCATTTTCTGCGTGTGCATGCATGGCCTGCGCCTGCTGCCGGGAAATACCTTTCCTTTCTGCAAAAAATTCAAAAGGATCACGTTCAGCCTGCGTTACCAGCGCCGGATCCAACTGGAAACTGTGCCATTCTACCGTTACAGCCGCTGCTTCCGGAAATTGGGAGAGGGCTTTTTCAAATTTCTTCTTGCCCACATAACAGAAGGGGCAGCGTACATCACTCCAAATATTTACTTTCATATTATTCGCATCTTAGTGAACATCAAAGATACTGCTATCATGCGCTAACCATGTTGACGTATGTTAAGAAGCGAAGAATACTGGATTTTCAGTTTTACGTGTCGGAAGTAGCTATGTAGTTAATCCAGTTATACCCTGAGCAAACCTCTGAAACCGCGTGCAGCATAATAAGAATCGGCGCCGTTATGGTAGATGAAAACAGTGCCATACCGAAAGTCCCCGAATATAGCGCCGCCCAGCTTGCGTATGTTATCCGGAGTTTTTAGCCAGCTGGATGTTTTGGTGTCAAATTTTCCCAATGTCTGCAGGTATCGGTACTGCGTTTCGTCCAGAAGTTCAATACCTATTTCAGCCGCAGCATCCACAGCGTTATTTTTGGGTTTGTTTTCCTTTCTCTTGTCAAGAGCTACCTTATCATAGCAGAAACTCCGTCTGCCTTTGGGACTTTCAGCCGAACAGTCCATGAAAAGATATTCACCTGATTTGTCATCAAGACCTACCACGTCAGGTTCACCGCCAGTATCTTCCATTTTCTGAAGTACAGCGAATTTTTCCGGACTTGCTTCGAGTTTTTTCTGAATTTCAGACCAATCCAGGTTTTCATGACGCTGGGTATTTTCCCGGAACCGGGTATGGAGGATGGAGAGGATATTACTCTGTTTCATCACTGTCAATTTAGGTATTGGACTAAATTACGATTATTTCAATTTAAGACGTTCATCAAACTTCATTGGAATTTTTCTGACAACTTTTATCCTTTTAGAATCGGGGTAATTAGGATTGATCAGGAAGTTAAACTCCTGCGGTACAATGGCACTTGGAACTTTTAAAATTGCAGTGATACTTTCAGTAACGAAGTCATCCCCTATAAATTGAGTAATCTGCGATGGAGGCTTTAAATCCCAACCAGCAGGAAGGTCTTTCAAACTTACTTCCGAAATAATAATGTCGTCAGGTATTTCAATTTCCACATAAAATCTGTCATCAGGCAGGTCTTCGCTTAAATCCAAATGAACAGAAACTTCCAACGTTGCGAGAGCCCTGCTTTCGGAGGTGTAGACTAATCTGGTGTTTAAACTGTTCCACCTAAAGCCCTCACTCATAGACGCTCCCACACCAGTAAGAGTTGTTTTTAGATATTTCTTTCTTTCAATTCGGTAGACCTTCATCAGGCAAAATTTCCAAACTCGATTCTGTTTAAAGCAAATTTCACTTCGTCAATACCTGTCGTCGTATCCAGCAGACTCTCAGGCGAATTGCCGCCTAGTGACAGATTTGGTTTTTTTAACCACCGCTGGAATTTTTCTTCTTCGTTATTGAAAACTTCAACACCAAAGTCAAGTAGTTCCGTTATAAGTACAATCAGTTCACTTTTTCTGCTGTCCAGCAAAGAGTTTTCCCCTATCTTTTTATTGTAGGTTGTTTGAGGCATGCCCACCATTGATAAAACTGATTTAATGGGCAGGTTTAATCTTTTGCTTATTATTTCTATAGATCGGTATGGGATACAGTCCCGTATTACATTTATCCTTTCCATATTACTAGTCCAAAAGTAGGTTTTGCCTTCGGTCTCAATTGCGGAGCCTTTCCTTGCTTTTTTTATTGACGTGGCGCGTTTAATACTTTCTTTAGTATTAAAAGGAATTGTTTTTATATTATTTGTAGACATAATTTAACAACATTTATATTGTAAATATACAGCAAATATGCTGCCTTTGCAAATGAGGACTTTATAAAAATATTATCCAACTTCCAAAAAAAATATCCAAAACACTCACGCGTTTTGGATATTGAATTTATTTAAAACCTAAATTATTTTTTAGGAATTTCCTTCAGTATTTCTTTAAGGAAGCTCCAGAACTTCTGAGCCGACGGGATGTTCGCTCTCTCGTCCGGCGAGTGTGCGCCGCGGATGGTAGGACCAAAACTTACCATCTCCATCTTTGGATAATTTGCGCCGATGATGCCGCATTCCAGTCCTGCGTGGCAAGCCACCACATGAGGCTTGCTTCCGAAGTCTCTTTCGTAAATATTTTCCATAAGTTTCACGATGTCAGAACCGGGTTTCGGTTTCCAGCCGGGGTAGGAGCCGCTGAATTCAACTTCCATTCCGGCGAGTTCAAAGACTGATTTCAGCTGTTCTGCAACGGCATATTTTGAAGATTCTACAGAAGAACGGGAAAGATTTAAGATTTTAAGTTCACCGTTTTTAAGCTCTACTCTTGCAACGTTGTTAGAGGTTTCTACCAGATCTGCTACATCAGGACTCATTCGGTATACACCATTATGTGCCGATTTCAGTGCAAGAATAATTTTGCGGGAATCCTGCTCAGAAATTGCTTTTTCATTGCTTGAAAAGGTTTCAATATTGATTTGAAGGTCTTTCTCTACACTTGCAAACTCCTCCAGAATGGCTTCCTTAAGTTCCGTAGCCTGCCCGATAAATTCAACTGAGTTGCGTACAGACAATACAGCGTTGGCTTCGCGCGGAATGGCGTTCCTAAGTCCGCCACCATCGATGCTGATAAGCTGGATGTTTTCATTAGCAATACCAGTGTACAGAAGTCTGCCCAGAATTACGTTGGCATTTCCGAAACCCTTGTGTATGTCCATGCCGGAGTGGCCACCCTGCAGTCCCTTGATTTCAATCTTTACAGTTTGACCTTTGGCTTCTTCCAATTTGTATGTCTGCGAAGCAGTTACATCAATCCCGCCGGCACATCCGATGTCGATTTCATCGTCCTCCTCGGTATCCAGGTTCAGCAGGATTTCCCCCTGCAAAGTCCCGGGTTTCAGCCCCATTGCGCCGGTCATTCCGGTTTCTTCGTCGATGGTGAACAAGGCTTCCAGTGCGGGGTGGGAAATGTCTTTACTTTCCAGGACAGACATTATTGCAGCCACGCCAAGACCGTTGTCGGCTCCCAGCGTGGTTCCTTTGGCTTTCAGCCAGTCACCGTCAACCTCCATTTCGATGCCCTGACTGTTAAAATCAAAATTGACATCGGAGTTTTTCTGATGAACCATATCCAGGTGGGACTGCAGCACCACAGTTTTGCGGTCTTCCATCCCGGCGGTGGCAGGCTTCTTAATGATTACGTTGCCAACTTCGTCCACCATTGTTTCAAGACCCAGCTTTTCGCCGAAGTTTTTCATAAATTCAATAACACGCTCCTCCTTTTTGGATGGTCTCGGGACTGCGTTGAGTGCAGCAAAGTTCTTCCAGACGGATTGCGGTTCTATTTGAGTAATGTCCATATGTTAAGTGTATTTATTAATTCTTTAAATGATTATATCATGGTTTGTAAACCACCCCTTTAACAGCCGCATTCACCATAAACAGGTGTGGTAATGGTACGGTTTTCCTTTTTTATAAAAACAGTTAGCTGACCCGTAAACATCATGGTTTCGTCCTGCTCGCTGGTTTTTTTTCCGCTCATACTGATTTTGTAGTCGGAATCCTCCAGTACTTTGCTGAAATTAGACGGGTCAAAATCGCCTTCTTCCATGGGGATTTTGATCATTTTGCCGTCCAGTTTAATAAAGGCATTGTTGCCATAATCATCCACATAAACATATTGCTCATTTTCGTAATCCTCCTGATTTATTGCAAAATAGCAAGAGCAGCCTTCCACTTCCGCAGGCATGGCAAAAGTCTGAAGCATTGTCTTAGCTGCCATTTCCGGTTCTGCAGGTTCAATTGAAACGGTTGTAGTGGAATCGGATGTTTGACTTATGGAATCATTCGTATATTCTTTTTTACAGGAATGTAAAGATATTAGGATGAATAAACCGAGGAGAAAATGTTTTCTGATCATTGATTTTTTATTATAAATGTGCAGTTGCACAAATATAGTAAATATGAGGAACTCCCGTGGGTGCCGGTCGGCAGAAGATCGCTTCCCTATGCGGCAAATTAATGACAGTATTTCAGTAGCCTTGTTCAGGATTGCAGTTATCAACCGCGATCCCTTTCCAAAAGTACCATCATTAAAAAACTGAGTACGACAAGGGTTTCATCTTCATCTGCAATGTCAATTAGGCGCTCCAGCTGAAATTTCCGTCCGAAAAGTGAAGGCATTTTCTTTAAGCGGAAATACGCTTTGCCCGCATTATCCCGTACGGTGTAGGAGGGATTCAGGAAATAACCGGAAAGCATACCGATAAGCGGAATCTCGCCCACGATGCCGTCCAGAACTTTTATCCAGCCATTGTCTTCGTTGATCTGGTATTTTGATTGGCCCTTGCCATCAGCAATGTCGTACTGCGATTTCCATAGCGAACGCATTCCTCTGCGGGAAAGGTTTCCGAACTGCTTTCCGGTTTTCTGATCGGTAATGGCGTAGGAAGCATTGAAATCAATCCATTGATTGGCTTTTATCCTGAAAAGTTCCCTGGTCCTGCTTTCGTCGCTGAAGACGATGACATCTTCTTTCAGTTTAAACATTTTCTGACGAACGTAGGCTACATAGTTTCCGTTACTGTCGGTTATGTTAAAATCACTGGAAAGTGTTGTGATCTTAAATTTGAAATCGAGAGGGTAGTTCAGGTTTTGCAGCATTCCGGTTTATTTTTGCATTAAAGATATTAAAAGAAGGCAGATTTGCACCCTGAGTTTATATATTTTATTTTTGTTGAATGGAGTATCCCAGTAAAGTTTTGGCCAAGGCCGTGGAGGAGATTTCGGGACTTCCGGGAATCGGTAAAAAGTCGGCTCTGAGGCTTGCGCTGCATTTGCTACGGCAGCCGGAAAGTCAGGCTATTGTGTTGGGTGAATCTCTGCAGAAACTCGTTACGGAAATCAAGTATTGCCGGGAATGCCACAATTTTTCCGATGCCGAAGTTTGTGATATCTGCTCCAATCCTAAGAGGAATGATGAGGTGCTCTGCATTGTAGAAGACGTTCGCGACGTAATGGCTATTGAGAATACCGGGAAGTTTAGAGGCAGATATCTTGTACTTGGCGGTAAAATTTCGCCAATGGAAGGTATTGGGCCCAACCACCTTAATATCGCAGCGATACAGCGGAAACTGGAGAACGGTTCGGTAAAAGAACTGATCTTTGCCCTTAGCGCTACGATGGAAGGAGACACTACCGCCTATTATATCTATAAAAAGTTTAAGGACCTCCAGGTGAATTTTTCCACTATTGCCCGCGGAATCTCGGTGGGCGATGAGCTGGAGTACGCGGATGAAATATCACTCGGACGCTCTATTCAGAACAGAGTTCCTTACGACGAGAAGGATTAACCGAAAGATTCTTAAAGCAAATTAGAACAACAGGATGGCGGTTTCGGTAATAATTCCCATGTACAACGCGGCGCAGAGCATTGAAAAATGTCTGGAATCGGTGAGGGCGCAAACCTGGAGGGGAAGCTTTGAAATCATTATTGTAAATGACGGTTCTACGGACCGAAGTGCTGAAGTCGTTCAGGAGTATATGGCGCGAAATCCAGATCTGGATATTACCCTTATTCATCAGCAAAATCAAGGTGTTTCTAAAGCTAGGAATGTGGCAATGGAAAGAGCGAAGGGTAAGTTCGTTGCTCTGCTGGACGCGGATGATGTGTGGCTGCCGGAAAAGACTGCGAAGCAGATGTTAGCATTCACTGATGAGCGATTGCAGATTGATTTTCTATCCTGTCTCATCAACAAAGAAAAACTCAGGTTTCCGTATTTTTCCAAAGATGGATTAGCAAAGGTAACATTCAGAAAATTATTAATCAGAAATGGTATAGCCAGCCCGACTGCAATTTTTAAGAGAGAAATTCTATTAAATACAGGATACTTCGATGGTGATCAGAAATTTGCTGAAGACCACAATTTTTGGTTAAAGATTTCGCAGAAAAATATCATGTACATTTTGGTTGAAAATTTAGTGATTGCGGGCAATGGTAAAAGAACGTTTGGTGTTTCGGGACTGTCGGCCAATTTAACAGAAATGGAAAAGGGCTTCCAGAAAAACCTGTCGGACATGTTCCGTTCAGGCAGAATCGGCTTTCCTGAGCTACTAATTTACTCTACATTCTACAGCTTAAAATATGCGTTCCGGCTTTTAAGAAATTATTTATATAATTTGAAAGGCAAATAAAAGTCTGTTAGGAACAAATGGAACTTTCAGTAATCATAGTCAATTATAACGTCACCCACCTGCTGGAGAAGTGTCTGCAATCCCTACAAAAGTATATTTCCGGTGTAGAGTATGAGGTCATCGTTATCGATAATGCGTCGCCGGACACCTCCTGGAAAGAACTTCGTAACCGCTTTCCACAGGTGCATTTTATTGCTTCAGCTACTAATATAGGTTTCTCCAAAGCTAATAACAAAGCCGTGGAGCAGGCAAAGGGTGATTTTATACTGCTTTTGAACCCAGATACTGAATTGGAAGGGTACTATATGCAGGAACTGTTAGACTTTGCACGAAAAGAAGCCAATTTCGGATGCCTGGGCGTGCGGATGCATGATGCTAACGGAAATTTCCTGCCTGAGAGCAAACGTGATGTGCCCAATATGGTTAACTCATTCCGGAAGCTTTATGTGTTTTCCGGAAATAAAAATTCCAGGTCCTATTACCGGAACGATCTTGCAGAGAATGCAATCGCTGAAGTGGAAATTCTTACGGGTGCTTTTTTGCTGATGAAAAAAGAGGTATATCTTCAGGTTGGCGGTCTGGATGAACGATATTTTATGTATGGCGAAGATATTGACCTTTGCTACAGTGTGCTGCTGCAGGGATACCGCAACTGGTATTTCGGCAAATATTCAATCCTGCACCACAAAGGCCAGAGTACATTTAAGGATATTAAATATCTGAAGAGGTTCTACGGTGCCATGCAGCTCTTTATTGAAAAATATTACCGGAAAGACAAGCCCTTACAGTACCAAATACTTCGGCTCGGCCTGAATGTAAGGTATGCACTGGAGAAAATGAAGTTAAAAATAAAAGCGGTCTAGATAAATCTGACCGCTTTATATATTTTAAAAAGAATTTGCTTAGTTGCCTGCCGGAGTTTGTACCGGAGCAGGAGTGCTTTGAGCCGGTGCTGACTGTGCAGGAGCTTCAGTTCTTGCAGGAACAGCCGTATTCACTTTAGGCTTGGCTGTAAGGATCACACTCAGCATGGAGATTACAACAATCGTAATACCCAGGGTCCAGGTTGCTTTTTCCATAAAGTCGTTGGTACGCTGTACGCCAAACTGAGCTGAAGATGCACCACCGAAGGTTGATGAAAGACCGCCGCCTTTTGGATTTTGCGCCATGATGATGATCACCAGAAGAACACAGGCTATCATGATTAAAACCATGAACAAAGTAAATATCGTACTCATTGAATTATAACAGTTTTAGAGTTGGCAAATTTAACTTTTTTTTAATGAACTGCAAAATAACTGTGCAATATCTTGAGGTAATTGCAGATTTACCCACTGTCAATAAAAAAACGGTGGCCAAGGCCACCGTCTCTTAGATATTTGTTTCAGTCTTATTTGAAATCTGCGGCAGTTGCCTGATTTATCTGGTAAGAACTTACTTTAAAGTCTACATCCATACCTCCAATGTTCTGGCTGAAGGAATAAGGCATTTTCACACCGGCTACTTCCTTATAGTCGCCCCAGGTCATAGGAATGGTTTGGCCACTCTGAGTTTTAACCTCACCGGTTTTAAGTCCTGTCTTGGTGCTGTAGTAGTAAGTAGCGTTCTTACCCTTTACTACATAAGCATCTTCACCGTTGTTTTTCTCAATCCCGGCAACTTTATAGTCAGAAGACTTAGCGAAGGTAAGTTCAGGGAAAAGTTCTGTTTCCTGAGCCATTTCAGCAGCAGTTTCTGCCGGTAGCGGCATTTTCTGGCCTTGTGCCTCCATATATCCGGTTTTACCGTCAAAAACGATTTTTTGCAGGGTGTTACCCATCATCTGAATATCCATCAGCGTCTTTCCGCCTTTGCCCTGGATCAGTTTAAGCATAAGGTCCATACCCTGTACTTTTGCAGTAGCATTGGTAGTGATGAAGTTCACTTTCTGCACATTGGCCAGTCCGCCAATGGCTGCAATATATTTGTCGGCCACAGCTGCCGGAGTGATGCTGGCATCAACCGCTTTAGCTACCGGCTTAGCTACCGGATTTGCCTGGCTGTCGTAATATTTTACAGGATAACCTAATTTTTCCAGACCTTCTGAAATTTCTGCCACCTTACCGGCAATAAAAATCCTTGAATTGTTTGGAAGGATAGTGGCTTTTACCGCATTGGAAACATCTGCCGCCGTAACCCTGTCAATAGATTTCAGGTAATTGGTGTAAAAATCTGCCGGAAGGCTTTGTGTTCTGGTGTTCACCGCAAATCTGGCAATGGTCTCCGGTCTTTCAAGCGAACGGATAAAATCGCCTTTCAGTTTCGCTTTTGCATTGGCAAGTTCCTCAGGAGTTACCTTGGCAATAGCGTTAAGTTCATTCATGAATTCCTTCACTGCCTTGTCTGTAACTTCGTTACGAACACTGGAGGATGCCGAGAACATTGGGGAATACTTGCTTGTAGAAAGGGAAGAATAAGCACCGTAGGTAAAAGCATTTTTCTCACGAAGGTTCATGAAAAGTCTGGCTTCACCACCGCCACCCAGGATGTAGTTCGCAATAGATGCTGCAAAATACCTGTTGTCGTTCATTTTCAGATCGTGCAGGTTGTTCACGCTGATTACAGACTGTACTGCTGTTGGAACATCTACGATGTCGATCTGTGTGGCAGGAACATTGGCTGCAGGCTCCAGCGCTGCATATTTAGTGTTGGACTTTTTCCACCCATTGAAATTCTTTTCAACAAGCTTCTTTACTTCATCATATTTTACGTCGCCAACGATTACCAGGTAAGCATTGTCCGGTGCGTAATGTTTCTTGAAGGTGTTTTGAACGTCAGCAAGAGTAACTGCTTTTATTGAAGCCTCTGTTTCAAACTCACCTCGGGAAGTGTTTTTGCCATAGATAACCGCATTGGAAACTCTGGAGGCAATTGCGTCTGCACTTTTCTCTTCGGTCTTCAGGCCTTCAATCATTCTTTCCTTCGACTTCTCAACCTCTTCAGCCGAGAATTTTGGATTAATGATGGCATCAGACATCATTCCAAGTACTTCAGGAAAATATTTAGAGAGTGAGTTGGCAAAAGCACCTCCGGAAGAGAAGTTAAGGCTGGCTCCAAGATAATCTACTCTTTTGTTAAAGGCGTCTTTACTCATTTTGGCAGTTCCTTCCCCAATCTGGTCGGCCATAATCTGGCTTACACCTACAATGTTCCCTTCGTAATAAGGTGGCCTGTCCATGGAAATGGTAGCGCTCACACGCGGCAGTTTATTGTTTTCAACCACCATCACCGTAAGACCGTTCTTCAGTGTGAAAGTCTTGGGCTGGGCAATGTTGATTACCGGTGTTGGTCCGGCCACCGGCATTTTGTTGATGTCTATTTTCTGGGCGCTCACCATTCCTGAAATAAGGAATGCAACCGCGATATATTTAAAGTTGAATTTCATAAGAATTTTAATTTTTGTTTGATTTCACCTCGTAAATTCTGCAATTACTTCGATTCAGGAACGTAGTTCAAAACTACCCGCTGGTTAGGGCTAAGGTATTTTTTCGCAGCATTCATAATGTCCTGACGTGTAATTCCGCGGTAGATATCAATTTCCTTGTTGATGAGGTTGGTATCTCCCATCAGCATGTAATTGTGTACCAGTGAATGGGCAATTCCCTGAATGGATGAGTTGGAGTTCACGAAGTTATTTTCAAACTGATTCTGAAGTTTCTGGTAATCTTCTTCAGAAATCATTGTAGTCTGCATTTTCTTGATCTCGGCATCGATATCCTTCTGAAGTACTTCTTTAGATGTCGCTCCCATTGGGATTGCGAAGAAGCCGAAGATTCCGTAATCTTCCAGACCCTGGCTGAAAGCCTGAACCTGAAGTGCTTTTTTCTCCTCATCTACCAGTTTTTTATAAAGTACGGAAGATTTACCTGCGCTCAGGTAAGCGGAAACCATATTCAGGATATAAGCATCACGCTCTTTGGCACCCGGGGTTCTGTAGGCGAAAACATATGCGGGCAGCTGGATATTTTTATCCGTTACCGTCACTTCTTTCTGAGTTGTAATTGGATCCTCCTTCGCGTAGTTCTTAGGATAAACAGTTCCTTTTGGAATGCTTCCGTAATACTCCTGAATCCATTTTTTGGTCTGCTCCGGCTTAATGTCACCTGCAACAACCAATACGGCATTATTAGGAACGTAATATTTCTTGTAGAAATTCTGGAATTCTTCCAGCTTAGCGGCGTTCAGGTCCTCCATGGAACCGATTGTCGTCCAGCGGTATGGGTGCTTGGAGAAAAGGTTGGACTGAAGTGCAGTCATGATATTACCGTAAGGCTGGTTATCCATACGCAGGCGCTTCTCTTCTTTTACAACCTCACGCTGAGTGTCTACTCCAATCTGGTTGATCACACCGCTTCTGAGTCTTTCGGCCTCCATCCACAAGCCAAGCTGCTCGTTATTGGAAGGGAATGTCTCATAATAATAAGTACGGTCGTTGCTGGTATTGGCATTGTTTGTACCACCATTGGAGGAAACTACTTTAAACCATTCTCCACGTTTGATGTTGGCTGTTCCTTCAAAAAGCAGGTGCTCAAAAAAGTGGGCAAAACCTGATCTTCCCGGATCTTCATCCTTGGCACCTACGTGGTACATTACACCTGTTGTAACCACGGGCGCTGTATTATCCTGATGCAGGATTACATGCAAGCCGTTTGGCAGCTTATACTCTTCGAACTTGATTTGCTGCGCATTTAGCATCATGCTCACAAAAGCAACTGCAGCAGCAGATAGTATTCTTCTTTTCATGAAATTAATTTATTTAAATAAAATTAGTAATAAAAACCCTGAAAGTGTTACACCTAAAACCTGTTTAGGCCAATTCAACTGACAATAAATTTGCGATCACGGATCAGTTGTGCAATCTGCAGCATATCTTCGCCGATAAGCCGGTCGTCTTCAAGCTTCGCTACTTTTGAACGGAGTATGCTGTAGTTTTCCTCTACAATCGGGGAGCAAACGGCGGGACGTCTGAATTCCAGACCCTGCGCGCCAAACATAAGTTCTACCGCAAGGATGTTGACAAGATTGTCCAGTACCTGATTGAATTTGCGGCCCGAAATGCTGCCCATGGAAACATGATCTTCCTGGCCCAGACTTGTAGGAATACTGTCTGCGGATGCCGGAAAACAAAGCGTTTTGTTTTCTGTAACCAATGCGGCTGTGGTGTACTGTGGAATCATAAACCCTGAATTAAGGCCCGAACTTTCGGTAAGCAGTCTCGGTAAGCCAAATTTTCCTTCCAGCAGCAGATAGCTTCGGCGGTCGGAGATGTTTCCAAGCTCAGCCGCGGCTAGTGTGGCATAATCCAGGGGTAGCGCCAGGAGCTGCCCGTGGAAGTTTCCGCCGGAAATGGTTTCTTCAGCACTTAATACAATAGGATTATCTGTAACGGAATTGAGTTCAGTCTCGGTGAGTTGTTTCAGGTGTTCAAAAGCATTGCGGCTGGCGCCGTGCACCTGCGGGATGCAGCGGAAAGAGTAGGGGTCCTGTACCCTGTCGCAGAATTCATGTGATTTCAGATTGTCCGAATTTTCAAGCAATTTTATCATCCGTGCGGCCACTTTCTGGCTGCCGGCAAACGGACGGATTTCATGCAGTTCCTTGCGGAAGGGGCTGGCAGATCCTCTGTAAGCCTCCAGCGACATGGCAGCAGTAACATCGGCCAGATCCAGGAGGTATTCCATTTTCTCAAGACCTTTTATGGCATGCGCCAGGATGAACTGGGTACCGTTTATAAGTCCAAGACCTTCCTTAGGACCCAATTTAAGTGGCTGTAACCCATGTCTGTTCAGAGCGTCAGCAGTGGGAACAGGCACTCCGTTTTCCCAAACCTGTCCCAAACCTAAAAGGGGCAGTACCATATGAGCAAGCGGCGCCAGGTCACCCGAAGCACCCACGGAACCCTGCTCAGGAACACACGGAATAAGGTCTTTCTCAAGCATCAGTATCATCCGTTCGATCACTTCCAGTGTAACACCGGAAAATCCGCGCGAAAGTGCGTGGATCTTAGCGATCATCATAATTCGGGAAAGTTCCCTGTCAATGGGTTTGCCTACGCCCACCGCGTGCGAGATAATCAGGTTGTGCTGAAGCTGCGCGGTTTCCTCCTCGGAAATCTTTACATCGCAAAGCGGACCAAAACCCGTGTTGATGCCGTAAACGGTGCGTTTGGACTCTACTATTTCGCGCACATTACGTTGTGATTGAAGTATTTGCTGCCGGGATTGGTCGCTTAACTTAGCGAGTGCCGGATTTTTTGCTATTTCTAAAATTTGATGGAAAGTTAAAGTATCTGTTCCGTAGGTCATGAGTGATAAAATTTGGTCTTAAAAGTACGGTTTTTTGACGATAAGAAAAGTTCTCTAAAGTTTTACCTATTTTTGAACCTGTGAATCCGCAGCTTGAACTTCAGTTAAAAACCCTCTCATCAGACCCCGGCGTTTACCGTTATTATGATAAAAACGGACAGCTGCTTTATGTGGGTAAAGCCAAAAACCTGAAGAACCGCGTCCTGAGTTATTTCAATAAAAATCTGTCCGGTTACCGTACACGTATTATGGTAGGGAAGATCTTCCGTCTGGAAACGACGATCGTGCCCAGTGAGTATGACGCATTGCTGCTGGAGAACAATCTGATTAAGGAACATCAGCCGTTTTACAACGTCATGATGAAGGACGATAAGACCTATCCCTGGATTTGTATCAAAAACGAAGATTTTCCCAGGATTTTCATGACGCGTACCATGATAAAGGACGGTTCCGAATATTATGGGCCTTTTGCCAAAGTAAGACCTGCGCGCGTTCTGCTGGATACAGTGCGAAGCATCTACAAACTCCGGAGCTGCAACCTGAACCTGGCGCCACCCAAAATTGCCGAAGGCAAGTACAGGGTTTGTCTGGAATACCATATCAAGAACTGCAAAGGTCCCTGCGAAATGCTGGAGTCCAAGGAGGCTTATGATAAGAAGATCGATGCGATACGTGGCATTATTAAAGGAGATTTCCGCCAGGCACGTAATTATCTTGTGGATGAAATGCAGGCCTACGCCGAAAATCTGGAGTTCGAAAATGCCCAGATGGTGAAGGAGAGGCTGGACCTGCTGGAAAGTTATCAGGCCAAACATACGGTGGTAAATCCCAATATTAATGATGTGGATGTGTTCGGGATGACCAGCGACGAGACGGCTGCTTATGTGAATTACTTTAAGATCCAGAACGGAAGTATTATTCAGAGTTACACCATTGAAATCAAAAAGGTGATTGAAGAGTCGGATGAGGATATTTTGGAGCAGGCACTGGTAGAGATACGGCAGAAATTCAATTCAGACAGTGTGGAGATCCTGCTGCCTTTCCATCTTAATTTTGAGATTCCCGGCGTAAAGCTGATCGTTCCCAAAGTGGGCGATAAAAAACGTATTGTGGAACTCTCCGAGAAAAATGCAAAGGAATACCGCATTGAGAAACTGAAGCAGGTTCAGATTGTGGATCCGGAAAGACATACCAACCGCATTATGGCGGAAATGCAGAAATTACTGCGTATGCCGGAGGAGCCCAGGCATATTGAAGGTTTCGACAACTCCAATATTCAGGGAACTAACCCGGTGTCATCCTGTGTGGTGTTCAAAAACGGTAAACCCAGCAAAGCGGATTACCGCATATTCCATGTAAAATCTGTGGAAGGGCCCAATGACTTTGCGAGCATGGAGGAGGTGATTTACCGCCGCTACCGCCGTCTGCTGGAGGAAAACGAGCCTCTGCCGCAACTTATATTAATTGACGGTGGCAAAGGGCAGCTTTCATCGGCCGTAAAAAGCCTGAAGCTATTGGGACTTTATGGTAAGATTACGGTCATTGGCATTGCAAAACGTCTGGAAGAGATTTTTTTTCCGGAAGATTCCATCCCGCTTTACCTGGATAAGAAATCGGAAACACTTAAGATTCTCCAGCGGGTTCGTGACGAGGCGCACCGCTTCGGTTTGAAGCATCACCGTACAAGACGTAAAAATTCAACCATAAAGAGCGAACTGGAAGAAATTCCCGGAATTGGTGATAAGGCCATTGAACTGTTGTTCTCAAAACTGAAATCGGTAAAACGCATTAAGGAAGCACCGCGGGAGACGCTGGAAGAAATTCTGGGGAAGACCAAAGGAGGCTTTGTATGGAAGTATTTTAATCCGGCGGGGCAGAACGGTGAAGGTCTGTAACGTACCTTTTTTTTAAAATTTTTCATTTTCGCAAAATTTGCCTTGCTTTTTTATGGATTTTTTGCAGAAACTTTTCAAAATATTATTTGTAATAAAATAATTCGTATATTTGCACCACAATTAGAACGGGTCACAGCCTTTGCTTCTTCTGCTGCAGTTTAGAATTACCATTTTTTTCTCTCAGTTTTCGCACCAACCGCCGCCGTTTTTTAGCCATATTTCCATTGATTGATTTGTTCAGTCTCCGTAATCAGTTAAAAAAATCCGTTTTAATTATATTTGAAAACGCGATCCGTAAAACAGTGTAACGGAAAAAGGACAATTTTAAAACAATAATATACGATTATCATTTATGGCAGATTCTTTCTCAAAAAAAGAAAATTTCAAGAAAAAACTTCAGAAAGCAAAAGAAAAAGCGCAGAAGCGTGAGGAACGCAAGACCAATAACAATAAAGGAAAAAGTCTGGACGATATGTTGCTGTACGTAGATGCCAATGGGCAGCTTACGGATGTAAGACCGGAAGACCAGGAAAAAATAGAGATTAACGCAGAGGATATCCAGTTAGGGGCTGCACCTATTGAAGCTGAAGAGCTTGTAAAAACGGGAATCGTAACCTTCCTTAGTGATAAAGGTTATGGCTTCATCACAGAAAACAGTACCAAGGACAATATCTTCTTCCACGAAAATAACTGTGCACACCAGGTAAAGAAGGGAAATAAAGTTTCCTTCGAAAAAGAAAGATCTCCAAAAGGTTTTTCTGCGGTAAACATTCAGATCATAAAATAGAATACAATAATTTTTTAATATCAATACCATGCAAGAAGGCACAGTAAAATTTTTCAACGAAACCAAAGGTTTCGGATTCATCACTCCATCAAACGGCGGAGAAGATATCTTTGTACATACAACCGGACTGGTAGACAGAATCCGCGAGAATGACAGAGTTACCTTTGATGTAAAGCAGGGAAATAAAGGAATGAACGCAGTAAATGTTAAATTGGCATAAGCTGTTTTTATCATCATACTCTAAATAAAGCTCCGAAGGGGCTTTATTTTTTTTGGCTTTATTTTGAGGGTAAGCATTAGATATTGCGTTTACCAGTAAGTTTTTTTATTGAGACCAAAGTCGTAGATCCCACCGCATTTCTTTATTTTTGGCATCTGTGACGTTTAGTATCACTATAATTGTTATTTAATAAAATAGATATACATTTGGATTACATATACCTTTCCTAATATTTGAATATTAATTGATGAAAAAATTACTGATATTCGCTTTTATATTTCAGTTCTCCCTACTGATTTCACAAGTTACCAGTGGCTGCGACCTTCAAACTTTGAAAAGTGTCAACATTCTTAGAGTGGATATAAAAGATTTATCCTGCATTGCAAAAAATGCGGACAGGCCTAGTACTGTTTTTTATACATTCACTAGTTGGTGTGCACCCTGCAGGCAAAAGATGCCTATGGTTCTGGATCTGGAGAAACGGTTCAACGCCGCTGTTTATGTTTTGATAATGGAATCGGAACAGGATAAAATGATGCCGGGTGGTATTGCTTTTATAAGGAAACATGCGCCGGAAGCAAAGATCCTTATCCTGAAAGATGAAGCCTACACCGGTGGAACCCGAAAGCGGAACAGCAGTTTTATTGCAGATATCTCATCCAAAAAAAAGATGTTTAATCCTGGTTATGGCGTGTTTATCGTCGCAGATTCCACGGGAAAAGTGCTGAAAGTGACCGACAACTTTACTGATTACCGAAAATTGGCAAACGGAAGTTATGAAAGTGAAGAGCGTATGCTTGAGCGTGAGGTTTTTCCTTTGTTGAAGTAAATTAAAGTTATATGTTATATAAAATTCTTTTGATACTCCTTGGGTTCTGTTTTACACCTTGTTTTTCGCAGCTTGAGAAGTGTAATCTGGAATCTACTTATTTTGAAGATTTAAAGCGTGTAGATGTAGATGCTGTAAAATGCTTAGCTAAAAATTCGGAAAAACCCAATACGTTATTTTTTGTGTTTGCCAGATGGTGTGAACCCTGCATGTGGCACTTACCTACTTTTATGGGCATCGAAAAAGAATATGATGTCGATCTTTATGTATTACTCATAGATCTTGAGAACAGCCAAATGACCGAATTGGCGAAAGACTATGTTTGGGAACGCTATCCTAGCGCCAAAATAGTAGTTCTGAAAGACTTTCCCAAAAGAGGAAAAGGAAAAAAATACAAAGATTTCATAAATGCGATTACTCCACCTAGCTTTGAGAAAATAGATGATATGTCTAAATATTTTGTATTGGACAGCAAAGGTGATGTTGTTCTGGTAACGAGTTGGAAAGACAGTAAAGGTGATCCTGATTGGAAGGATGATCGGCCCATGGTAAAGAGACTGGTTCTACCCTTACTTCAGAAAAAAACTGAAAGCTCGTAAATGTACAATCTTTATTTAGTGCACAATTAAAACAATAAAGTTTAACAGCAAAGACCCCTGAAGCAAATACTTCAGGGATTTTTTGTATGAACCGGCAGGCATAAAATTTTCCGTAAATTTGTGTCCCCCAAAAAGAGTATTGCCCCATGGATTATTTGAAAGGACTGAATGAAGCACAGTATGAAGCTGTTACCACCCTGGAAGGACCGCTTATGGTCCTTGCCGGCGCCGGTTCCGGTAAAACACGTGTGCTTACCATGCGTATTGCCCACCTAATCACCAATCTTGTGGATCCTTTCCATATCCTTGCCCTTACTTTTACCAACAAAGCCGCCAAGGAAATGAAGGAAAGGATTGCAAAAGTGGTGGGGCAGAGCGAAGCCCGTTCGCTTTGGATGGGTACTTTTCACTCCGTTTTTGCCAGAATCCTGCGAAGCGAAGCGCATTATCTGGGCTATCCTTCCAATTTCACCATATACGATTCCCAGGACTCGCTGAATGTGCTGAAAAAAGTGTTGAAAGATGCCAATATAGACGCCGACCTTTACAAACCCAAAAAGGTGATGGCGCGGATTTCCAATTATAAGAACAATCTGATTACTGTGAAGGCTTATCTGGCGAATCCGGAACTCATTGAAAATGACGAGCGTGCCAATATGAAGCATATGGGCCTCATTTACCAGAAATATGTGGAAGAATGTTTTAAAAATGGTGCCATGGATTTTGACGACCTTCTTTTAAGGACGAATGAATTACTCACCCGGTTTCCTGAAGTGCTGGCCAAATACCAGGACCGGTTCCGCTATATTTTGGTCGATGAGTATCAGGATACCAACCACTCACAGTACCTAATTGTAAAGGCCTTGGCTTCCAAATTTGAGAACATCTGCGTGGTGGGAGATGATGCCCAGTCCATCTACTCCTTCCGTGGAGCCAACATCCACAATATCCTGAACTTTAAGAAAGACTATCCGGATGCGGTAACGGTTTCGCTGGAGCAGAACTACCGTTCTACCCAAAATATCGTGAATGCGGCCAATGTCGTAATCTCAAAGAACGTACAGCAGTTCAAGAAAAATGTATTCAGCGATAATGAAGAGGGTGAAAAGATCAAGGTGTACCGTTCACTTTCCGATGCCGATGAAGCCAACTTTGTAGCCTCCAATATTTGGGAGCTGCACAATACGCAGCAGCGTAAGTTTACGGATTTTGCGATCCTGTACCGTACCAACTCCCAGACCAGGGCTTTTGAAGATGCCCTCAGACGCAAAAACATTCCTTACCGTGTCTATGGCGGACTGTCCTTTTACCAGCGTAAAGAGGTGAAGGACCTGGTAGCGTACCTTCGTTTGCTTATCAACGAAAATGACGGCGAGGCTCTTTCGCGAATCATCAATTATCCCGCCCGTGGAATCGGTGAAACTACCCAGAATAAGCTTATCGTTTTTGCCGATTCACAGAATGTTTCCATCACAACTGTTCTGGGCAATCTTGGCATGTATGCGCCCTTGCTTGGACTTAATAACGGGATCCTGACCAAACTGGCAGATTTCTGGGCGATGATCCAGGCTTTTAAAGTTATGCTGAAGACAGAGAATGCATACACCGTAGCCATGGAAGTGGCCAAACGTACCGGCCTCATCAAATTCCTGAAAGATGACCAGACGCCGGAAGGTATTTCTCGTCTGGAAAACGTACAGGAACTCATGAACTCCATGCAGGGCTTCATTGAAGAGCAGCAGCAGCTGGAAGACGGTGATCCGTCTCTTTCCAATTTTCTGGAGAACATCGCACTTTCGGCAGATACCCAAAACGATAAGAAGGAGGAAGGTGACCAGGTTTCACTAATGACCATTCACCTTTCCAAAGGACTTGAGTTTCCGGTGGTGCATTTGGTGGGACTGGAGGAAAACCTTTTCCCAAGCTTCATGAGTTCATCTACCCGTGAGGAGTTGGAAGAAGAGCGCCGCTTGTTTTATGTAGCACTTACGCGTGCGGAAAAACAGGCCTTTTTCTCTTATGCCGTTTCACGCTTCCAGTGGGGCAAGATTACGGATGCCGAACCTTCCCGTTTTTTAAGCGAAATGGATACCGCGCATCTGGAATTCATTAATCCCGCCATTGAAAGCCGCTTTGTAAATCATTCCGGCTTGAAGTCGAGTATTTTTGATGATGAACCGGCAGCGCCCAGATTCTTCAAAAAGAAAGAAGAGAAAAAGACCATACAGCGGAGTGAACCGTTACCTGCTTCCCAGAAACTGAAGCCCGTAGCCACGGCCCGCATCATTAACCCGAGCGGTGCCTCATCGGAAAATATTGAGGTGGGCGACCAGGTACGTCACGACCGTTTCGGTGTGGGCGAAGTGATCTTTCTGGACGGTACTGACCCGCAAAATATCAAGGCAAAAGTGAAATTCCAGCACGAAGGCGAGAAAAACCTTATACTGAAATTTGCGAAACTGACGAAGATTTAGGAGAAGTTGGAAGAAGGAAACTGAAGGATTAAAACAGTTGCATTCTGAGTTTGAATTGCGGGAATGGAACGCAGGCAGAATGACGCGGCGCCTCCGGAGATAAACTTACTAAGGGACCGCTTCTTCGCCCTACTTCTTTATCGCAATTATGTTCTTGCTCAGTATTTTTTTCTCCCGATTACTGTTTTAGTTTCCATCTGTGGGCTGTATTCGGTTAATATTTTCATTTTTTTTTGGTTAAATAATGTCCGGATGTAAATCTGAATGTATTTTTCATTAATTTTATTTCTTATTGAAGTAAACTTATTAACCATTAAAAACACAAATTATGTCCACATCTGTAGCAAAAGCCTATGCCAACACCGTGAGGAAAAATCAGAAAGTTTTATATGCCGTTTGGGAGCCCGGTTTACCGGTGGAGCTTGGTGATTATGGCACCATGAATGGAAATATCTTTGTTCCGCTGGGAAATATCAGGGAAATTGAAGCACTGAAGGATTTCAGGATTATCACCCGGAAAGACAATTCCCAGGATGAGAAAACCTTCGCCTCCCAAAAAGGAGTTGAATATAAACTGATACCCAAAGCCAGCGCCTCGGTTCAGGGTGTGCCTGTAAAAGCATCTATAGAATTTAATTTTTCGGAGAAGAATGCCGTTTTTTTCAATGCCGCCGGCTGCGTCTTCGAAATGATTGAAAACAAACATCAGCTCGGACAGAAAATCAAGGAAATTCATGAGGCCGACCGTACGGTTTGGAAAAAGGATTTTGTGCTGGTCACCTCTGTGGTACATGCAAAACGCGCGCTTATTTTGGTTTCTACTGCCAGCGACTTCGCCATTGGTTTTGAAGCTGCGGGAGAGGTTCCGGCAATTGATTTGGCAAGTGCCTCACTTAATCTGAATCTTAAATTTCAGAAATCGAGTGGCTACAAGGTGAATGCAGAAGAAGGCCTGATTCCGCTTATCGGACTCGGCAAAATTCAGCGGAAATCCATATTTCATAAAGAAGATTTCGGCGCTTTATCGGACTCAGTTAAGAGCGCTGCTTCATCCGATGAAAAGGAATATGAAATGGTTTTCGACGATTATACAGCGAATAAGGAATGAGGATTGTTGCCAGGCCGGGTAAATACCACCATTGGTTTTGCCCGTGTGTAGTCTTTAATTAAGGCGGGACGGAGCTGCAATATCAACATAATTCTTATGAATCTGTTAGGGATTGCTTCTCCGTTATGCCTTCACACCATTTCTTTACTTTACCAATTCATCAAACAGCCTCTCAAACGTTTTATCCAAATCGTTGGTTTTGCCGGGGTGCGGGCGCGAGGTTTGGATCAACGAACTGCGTACTGCTGTTAGCCAGCGGAAACGCTCGGGGATGTCGAAAGCTGCAATCTGGCCACCGGCTTTGTCACCATGGGCTACATGTCGGAAATTCTCCAGGTTTTGCAGTATGGCCTCCTTATCCATATCACATTTCATCAGGTCAAATTTTTCCGGACAAAGATGAAACGCAACACGGATGTACTTTTCTCTTTTTGAAAACATCACCAAACCGATATTGAAGAACTCTTCGCGCTCCACTTTCGGTACCAGACGGATGACGGCGTACTCGTAAATCTTAACCTCTTGCATTCTGAGCTTCATTTACAAAGTTAGCAGAGTTCTCCAGCCTGGTTTTCATGAAAGTAAAATATACTTCCCGGATCTGTTCAGGTGTCTCGTCGGTATCTTTCCAGTGCAGCCAGTCATCAGGAATCAGTTCCGCGATTTGGCGCAGTATTTCAGTATTCAGTACCGTTTTGGCAAAAGCATCAGCTTCGTCCAGCATCGTAGCTTGTGAAAGCAGTACATGGTCCTTCACATAAGCAAAAGGGCTTAAAGCGAGCTTTTCGAAATTCATCCATGAATGGTGGAAGTAAAAGGAAGCACCGTTGTCAATGACCCAAAGCTCTTTATTCCACATCAGAAGGTTGGTGTTTTTGTGGGTGCGGTCTATATTGGTAATAAATGCGTCGAGCCAGACAATCTTTGAAGCCAGCAACGGATCCACCTTTACAGAAGCGTCATAAGCAATGGCTCCGGACAGGAAGTGCAGTGCCAGATTCAAACCTTCGGAGGATTTCAGCAGGTCCTGGATTTCCTCGTCGGCTTCGGTACGGCCAAAATCCACATCAAGGTTGGCAAATACCAGTTCAGGAATTTTCAGACCCAATACTTCAGCGATCTTGCCGCCCAGGAGTTCGGAGATCAGCATTTTCACGCCGTGCCCGCCGCCGCGGAACTTCAGAACATATTTAAAATCGTCATCGGCTTCCGCCAGGGCCGGCAGTGAACCTCCTTCCCGCAATGGAAGGATGTAGCGCATCACCGTAACTGTCCGTAAAGATAAATCCCGCATAGACTACAAATTAACGCCAAAACCATGAAATAAAAAAGTTGCCCGAAATGAGCCACCCTAAGAGCATTATTTTCTTCGTTATTCTTACTTCTTTTCTCTTTTCTCTTTCTTCTTACATCTTGGCTTTCGGCTTTCGGCTTTCGGTTTTCGGCTCTCGATTCTATTACCTTTCCTCTAACCTCTAACCTCTAACTTCTAGCATCTAATTTCTCTAATCCTTCCTCTTTCTGTAATGTTCATCCCGAAACATAATATTATAAACCAGATATAAGCCCAGGCTGATGGCAATGATAAAGAAAATAAAGGGCAGGATGCCGTAGCCTAAAATGGAATAACTGGATGGAATACGCATCAGTAGGGCGGCACCGATAATCATTGCGGCAATGATAAGTCCCGAAGTGATTCGGTTGGCAACTTTCTGAAAACCGTCGGTCAGTCGGTCTTCGTCCAGCGCGTTGATCTTCAGCTCAAATTCATTGGCCGCCATACGTTCAGTAATCTTGTTGAGGCGGCCGGGCAGGTTTTCAGCCAGTTTTTTATTGTCCAGCAGGTAACCGTAGAAATTTTCCGGCTTCAGTTCCTGTTTCATTTTCTGGTTCACCATTTTCTCCATAAACCTCCTTATGGCCTGCTGCAAATCGTATTTCGGCGTCAGCACGGCAATAATCTGGTCCAGGTTCAGCAGGATCTTACCAAGTATGTTGAGTTCTACGGCGAGTTTAATACCCTCATCCGCGGCAATCCGGTTCATTTGCAGCAGTACTCGGCCGGTTTCCATGTCCTCCGCGTTGGTACTTGTGCTGTCCATCACCAGCCGGTTTATGTTTTTCCTGAATGAATCGACATGGGCAGTTGCATTATCAAATTCGCTCATTTCCAGCAAAGCTTCGCTAATGGCGTCGCCGTCCTTTTTGCTCATTCCTACCAGTAGCATCATGATTTTTTCCTGCAGCTTGGGACTGAATTTAGCCACCATTCCCAAATCCATAAGAGCCACCCTGTTATCGGAAGTAAGATGGATATTGCCCGGATGCGGATCAGCATGGGCGAAACCGTCTACAATAATCTGTTTCAGATAAGCTTCTACAAGGTCATCAATGAGTGGGTTGAAATCCACTTCCGTGCGGATGAGCTTTCCGAGAGAAGTTATTTTTTTGCCTTCAATAAAATCCATCGTGAGGACTTTGGACGATGAATATTCGGCCACCGGAGATGGAATGATGAGGTAATCGAACATCTTAAGGTTTTCTCTCAGGATGGTCAGATTCTGGGCTTCCTTATTATAGTCCAGTTCATTAAGCAGGATATAGCGCAGTTCCTCTATAATATCGTTCAAAGCATACTTCCGGGCTGCCTTGGAATGTGAGACCGCCAAATCGGCCATTTGCTGCAGTGTATCCAGGTCTTCCAGAAAATTCCTGCGCACTCCGGGGCGCTGTATTTTAACAGCAACTATCCGCCCTGAGTGCAGTACTGCTTTATGCACCTGCCCAATAGATGCGCTGGCCAGCGGCACGGGATCAAATTCAACAAAAGCCTTTTTTATGCGGACGCCAATTTCCTCCTCAAATATCTTTTCCACTTCTTCATAGGAGATGGTTTCCACATCGTCCTGTAGGTTTGCCAGTGCTTTCAGATAATGGTCCGGCAACAAATCAGGCCGTGTGGAAAGCAACTGGCCAAGTTTTACATAAGTTGGTCCCATTTTCTTAAGATCTTCCACCAATTCCTCAGGCTTTTGGCTGAATTCCAGGTCTGTTTCGGCCTCTTCCTTCAGGGCTGTGTTTGCGGTGGATTTTACGATATCGCTGTCGTAATATTTCAGGATGAAACTGAAAAATTTGGTGTAGTTGCTGAGTTGCTCCAGGGCCATAAGGATATTTTTCCTCAGTAAAGAAAAAAATGTACCACAGGCAATTTTTTTTACCTGAAAGGTCGTGCTGCTTCCGGAGTTTAAAGAGGTGGTAATTTCGTAGGCTGCTGAAGGTCTCTTTCCCAGCAGCGAATTAAACCAATTTCCTATCTTTGCTTCATGTCACACAACAACGATAAAAGGCTCTTTCTGATTGATGCCTATGCCATGATTTTCCGTGGATATTACGCTCTGATCCGCAGTCCGCGAATGACGAGTGACGGTAAGGATACTTCGGCGATTTTTGGATTTACGAACTCGCTTATCGAACTGATCCGCCGGGAAAAACCTTCGCATTTAGCCGTGGTTTTTGATGTGGGTGTGGCAAGTGTAAGAACTGTTGATTTTGCTGATTATAAGGCCAACCGAAGTGAAACCCCGGAAGCAATTACCATTGCCATCCCATACATCCACCGTATTCTTCAGGCTATGCATGTACCCATCCTGGGTGTGGAAGGCTATGAGGCGGACGATGTGATTGGCACCATTGCCTGCAAGGCTGAAAAAGAAGGTTATACCACCTATATGGTTACCCCCGACAAAGATTTTGCGCAGCTGGTTACTGAAAAAATAAAAATCTACAAACCGGGTATCAAAGGCGCGGAATTTGAAATCCTGGGTGTGGAGGAGGTAAAAGCCAAATATGAAATTGAAGACCCAAAACAGGTCATTGATTTCCTGGCTATGATGGGCGATTCCGTGGATAATATACCCGGACTTGAAGGTGTGGGCGAGAAGACCGCCAAGAAATTCCTGAAGGAGTACGGAAATATTGAAAATCTGCTGGCCAATACGGATCAGATAAAGGGGAAGCTCCGCGAAAAGGTGGAAGCCAGCGCAGAGCGCGGAATCCTGTCAAAGAAACTTGCCACCATTATCTGTGATGCACCGATTGAGTTTCACCAGGAACAGTACGATCTTGAAATCCCTGATTTTGAGCAGGTTAAATCTGTTTTTGATGAACTGGAGTTCCGCCGCCTTTACGAAAACCTTTACAGGGCTTTTGCACCGTCCACAACTGAAAACAGTGACGTTAAGAAGCTTGCCGGCTATGAGCAGGTGAATGTAAATAATGCTGATGAATCCCGGACTTCCGGGCCCACTCAGCTGGATCTCTTTGCCAATTACGAAGAACTGGACCGAGCTACCGAGACCAAAACCACAATTGAAAGCAACGACCATCTTTATCAGTTTGCAGATACGGCTGCAGCTCAGAAACTGTTGGTAAGCACTCTGCTGAAGCAGCGGGCGGTAAGTTTTGATACTGAACTCAACTCGCTGAATGAAATGGAAGCCGATATCGTTGGCATCAGCTTCTGTTACCGCAAGGGACTTGCCTATTACGTACCTCTTTCCGAAAACAGAAGTGAGGCTTTGGAAACGCTGGAAATTTTCCGTCCGTTTTTCGAAAGGGAGGACATAATAAAAATAGCTCATAATCTGAAGATAGATTTCAAGATCCTTCAGCAATATGGTATAGAGGTAAAGGGAGCCATGTTCGATACGATGATTGCACATTACCTGCTGAACCCGGACGGGCGCCACGGTCTCGATTATCTGTCAGAAGTCTTCCTGCAGTACAAACCGGTCGCCATAGAGACACTCATTGGCAAAAAAGGAAAGAAACAGGGAACTTTACGTGATCTGTCCGTGGAAGAACAAACCGCTTATGTAGCCGAAGATGCAGATATTACCTGGCAACTCTTCGAACTATTCGCTCCTCAACTTAAAAAGGAAGACCTGGAAGATCTTTTCTATAAAGTTGAAATGCCGTTGATGGAAGTTCTGGCAAAGATGGAACTGGAAGGTGTGTCTTTGGACCAGGCCTGGCTGCAGCAGGAGAGTAAAGATCTGGAAGAGGATCTCCGCGCGTTGGAGGCGAAGATATTTGAACTGTCGGGCGAGGAGTTTAATATGAATTCGCCGCGGCAGTTGGGCGAAATTCTTTTCGACAAACTGCAGCTGGACCCAAAAGCTAAAAAGACCAAGACCGGACAGTATGCCACTTCTGAAGATATTCTGCAGAAACTTTCATCCAAACATGAAATCATAAAGCATATCCTGGAATACCGAACCTACCAGAAACTGAAGTCAACTTATGTGGATGCACTTCCACAGCAGATTGACAAAGATGATAACCGCGTACACACCACATTTTCCCAAACCACGGCTGCAACCGGCCGTCTGGCCAGTGTGAATCCCAATCTGCAGAATATTCCGATACGGACGGAACGCGGCCAGCAAATCAGGGGAGCATTTGTGGCTGGTGAGGGCAGGAAAATCATTTCAGCGGATTATTCGCAGATTGAACTCCGGCTTATTGCGGAGATTTCCAATGAGGAAAATATGATCCAGGCCTTTCAGAACGGTGAGGATATTCACGCTTCTACAGCGTCCAAACTCTTCAATATTCCTTTGGAGGAAGTAAGCAAAACACAGCGCAGCCAGGCCAAAACTGTCAACTTCGGGATTATCTACGGTCAGGGCGCATTTGCGCTGGCTGAGCAGACGGGACTTTCAAGAACCGAGGCCAAGCAGATGATTGAAGCTTACTTTGAGACCTATCCGCAACTTAAAAAATATATGTCGGAACAGGTGAAGAAGGCTCAGGAACAGGGTTATGTGGAAACAGTACTGAAGCGTAAGAGGCATCTGAAAGATATTAATTCTGCCAACTTTGTGGTGAAGGCCCATGCCGAAAGGAATGCTGTGAACGCACCGATACAGGGAAGCGCGGCGGATGTGATAAAACTCGCCATGATAAAAATAGATAAGAAGTTAACGGAACGGAAAATGCAGACCAAAATGCTTCTGCAGGTTCATGACGAACTTCTTTTTGAAGCTCCAGTTGAAGAGGTAGAGGCTGTTACCGAACTTATCCGGACCGAAATGGAATCGGCGCTGGAAACAAAAGTCCCCTTGCTTGTGGAAGTAGGTGCCGGCGCTAACTGGCTTGAGGCACATTAATTACACTTTAAATAAATAATTTGAAAATGAAAGCGGTACTTTTTTACGGAACTAAACCGGATATTACCATGGAGAGGATTATGGAAGTATACCCAAGGCATGCTGCAGTGGTGGAAGATTTTAAAACTTCCGGAAAAGTTTTGGGTATAGGGCCTTACGGTAACCCCGGAGAAGGTTTAATGGGTATATTTACTGACAAAGTTTCGGCGGAGGAATTCAGCAAAAAAAACCCCCTTCGTACTGGAAGGAATTGTTTCTGAAATTACCATTAGAGAATGGAATGACACAATGTTGAGATAGCTCAGCTTGAAGTAAGATTTCTAAAATAAAGCATTCCACCGCGGAATGTTTTTTGTGTTAAAGCCCTGTTCGGATGGAAACTGTAATAATATGCAGTCTAATATCACAAATAAATAAACACTGATGTTGAGAACAAAATATAACGCCGTTGCGCACACAGATGAGAATGGTTACAGTTACATCACTGTTGAAAATGATGAAAACAATGTAAGGATCTACACACTTAAAAACGGTTTGCAGGTTTACCTGGCTCAAAACTTTAACGCGCCACGCATACAGACCTATATTCCGGTTCGGACGGGAAGCAATAATGACCCTGCTGACAATACCGGACTGGCTCACTATCTGGAGCACATGATGTTCAAAGGAACATCAAATATAGGTACACTGGATTGGGGAAGTGAAAGCACTTTGCTGGAGGAGATTGCAGAACTTTACGAGCAGCATAAAGCCGAAACTGATCCTGAACGGAAAAAAGAGATTTACAGGAAAATTGATCAGGTTTCCCAGCGGGCGAGCAAGTTTGCTTTGGCCAATGAATATGACAAATGTATTTCGGCCCTTGGTGCGTCAGGTACAAATGCCCACACCTGGCTGAATGAAACCGTCTATAAAAACAATATCCCGAAAAATGAGCTTGAAAGATGGCTGAAGATCGAGACGGAAAGGTTCAGCGAAATCGTTTTGCGCCTTTTCCATACCGAACTGGAATCGGTATATGAAGAGTTTAACCGCGCCCAGGATCACGATGGCAGGCTGGTAAATAATGCACTTATGGAACTACTGTTCCCAACTCACCAGAACGGCCAGCAAACTACACTTGGGAAGGCGGAGCACCTGAAGAATCCATCTATGAGAGCCATCCACCGTTATTTTGACGAGTATTATGTGCCGAACAATTACGCGATCGTTCTGGTAGGTGATCTGGATTTTGCCGAAACGATCCGCTTGGTTGATGAATATTTCGGCAAATTCAGCTATAGGGAACTGCCTTCTAAGACTCCTGTGGTGGAACAGCCTATGACTGGAATTGTGAGCCGTACCGTAAAAAGTCCTACGGTGCCCCGATTGCAGCTGGCCTGGAGAACCGACAGCTACGGAACAGATGAGGCCCTGCTGGCAGATCTTACTGCTCACATCCTAAGCAACAGTGGCGAAGCCGGGTTGTTGGACCTTCACATCAATAACGCACAGAAAGCACTCTATGCCACAGCATATGCCACAGCCTATAATGAATACGGCTATTTTTCAATAGTGGTGGTGCCTAAGGAAGACCAGACTTTTGATGACGCTAAAAAACTTGTCCTGGCAGAAGTGGAAAAAATAAAACAGGGCGAGTTTCCGGACTGGTTGCTGCCTGCCATCATCAACGACTTCAAGGTGCAGCGTGTGAAAGGTCTTGAGACAGCTGACGGGCTGGCTACCAACCTTTACCAGACTTATATCCGCAAGCAGTCCTGGCAGGAAGAACTGGAGGAAATGGACCGGTATGAATCCATCACCAAAGAAGAAATTATTCAGTTTGCCAATAGATTCTTCCTTGATAATTACGCCATTGTTTATAAAGAAAAAGGCGTAAACGAAGACCTTTTGCGTGTAGAAAATCCCGGAATTACGCCCGTGACCATCAACCGGGATGCTGAATCTGAATTCCTGAGATCTTTGCTGGCTGAAAAAACTGAAGACATTCAGCCTGAATTCATCGATTATAAGAAGGAGATTGAAGTGAAGGAACATGACGGCGTGAAATTCAGTTTTGTGGCCAACCGTTTCAATAATCTGGCACAGGTACACTATATTTTTCCGTTCGGTAGCGATCATGACCGCGAACTCGCACTTGCTACACATGTCCTGCAGTATTTAGGCACTTCAGCTATATCGCCGGACGAGCTGAAGCAGGAATTTTATAAATTAGGCATATCGCACGAATTTAAGACCGCACCGGATCAATTGACCATAAGTTTAACCGGTCTTGAAGAAAATATGGCTAAAGGTGTGAAGCTCCTGCAGCATTGGATTCAGGACGCATTACCCGACGATGGTATTTATGGTGAATATGTGGAAACCATATTGGAAAGCCGCAATGCAGCAAAGCGTGATAAGGGAAGGATTATGCGTGCACTGCAAAATTATGCAAAATTTGGCGCGGAATCCCGTTCCCGTGACGTTGTTTCTGAGCAAAGATTGCGCGAAATTACCTGCAAACAACTTACGGATAAGTTAAAGGAACTTTTTTCATTCCCATACGAAATTTTCATGTACGGAAACAGCATGCAGGACCTTACAACTGCCTGCGTGCCGTTTCTCAGAAAGATGACCGCCACAGTTCCACAAAGGAAAATATACCCTCAGCCGGATACGGGAGGCAAAGTTTACTTTGTAGATTATGACATGGTGCAGACGGAGCTTAGTTTACTGGGCCGCGCAGGAAAGGTGGATCCTTCCACTTTTGGACGTATTAATGTTTTTAATGAGTATTTCGGCAGCGGCCTGTCGTCCATCATCTTCCAGGAACTGCGGGAAAGCCGAAGTTTGGCCTATTCAGCGTATGCTGTGTACCAATCCTCTCCAGAATTACAGGACGCAGACTACATTACCACTTATATAGGTACACAACCGGACAAACTGGAAACTGCAGTACGGGCAATGGAAGAGCTAATGGTGAACCTGCCCAAATACGACGCACAGTTCGAAAGTTCCAGGCAGGCAACACTGAAGCAGCTGGCCTCCGGCCGCGTAACAAGGACCAATATTTTCTTCAATCATCTAAGGTTGCTGAAGCTGGGCATTGACTATGATTTAAGGAAAGACATGTATTCTGAAGTGGAAGAACTTACCTTGGAAGGACTGGAAAAATTCTATAAAGAAAAAATTCAGCCTGTAAAATACAATGTCGCTGTAATCGGGAAACGTGAAAATCTTCATCAGGAGGTCCTGGCCAGGATGGGCACCGTCACTGAGCTCACGCTGGACGAAGTCTTTGGCTATTAAGAAATTGAAGATGAAGCAAAAACCTCATTATTTCCGGATAATGAGGTTTCTTTTAAGCGGAGCTTTAAGGCGGAAGTAAGCTGTTTCTTTGGGCAGGATATTGGCCGCGGTATCATGTTCCAGAGGAATGCGCTGAAGATTTTGGGTGAAGGAATCAGTTTTAATTCCTGCTGTGCCAAAACTGTAAACATCAGGATAATTTTGGTATAACTGCTCAAAGAAAGATTTGCTTACGCCAAAATCAGTGAAGGGAAATGCAAATGCATCCTTCAGGAAGCCATTCGTCTTAATGAAATCCAAACTTTGGAAAGTGGTTTCCAATTGCTCATCAACCGTCAGTTCACAATAATAAGGATGATCCCAACTGTGCGCACCAATGCCAAAGCCTCTGCTTCTCAGTTCCTGCAACTGGGTGAGATCCAGATAAGGTTTTTGTGCCTGGATATATTCATTAAAATTAAGTCCAATGGATTCGGCAAGCAGATCCAGCAGATCCCGCTTTTTATATCCAGTCTTTAAGATATGTCTGCTTATTACCTGTACGCCCGCATTTTGTAATCCGCTTAAACTTTGCAGCAGTTTCAGCTCGATTTTTTCTTTTTGAATTTTTTCAGCCAGCAGACTGGCCTTACACCGAAAAAGCATATCTTGCTGATCCACAAAAGCCGGGTTAACAAAATTTACCGCATATATCCCTTTCCGTTCCAGAATTGGAGCTACAACATGCAGAAATTCGGAAAAACCGTCATCAAAGGTGAGGAGGGCCACCTTTTTTTCACCAGTTTGTTTCGTTTCCCGGAAACGCTTGAATTCCTCCCAGTCTACAAAGGTGAAATGTTTCAGCAGGTAATCAAGGTCTTTTTCAAACTCCTTTTCAGACTTAACCGGATACAGATGTTTCAGATGAGGCAAAGGTTGATTCGAAACCGTGTGATAAAGTGGAATACAATAATCTAGCGGATACTTTTGGGCGCTTAGTTCACCCGAAAATTTCGACACGAGATTGATGATTAAGTCTTTAAAAGGCATATTCAAATATAGGCTAAAAAGAACTATCATGCCTTCCCACCTAAGGTTCCGTCTTCAAGTTGAAGCGTTCCCAAACGTTGGCGGTACATACTGATGACTTCCAAGAGTTCTTCTGGCGTAAATTCCAGGTACTTGTGATTAAAATTATAGGTTTCCTCATTGATGCGGAGAAGGTTCTTCTTCGTAACAACGGTTCCGCGCCTCTGTGTACGCGTCTTAACGGTTCTGTGAACGATCCGTAACTCGTAAATGTGATCCCATTCGTAAAAATCTTTTTCGTTTAGTGTTATTCCTTCCGCGGTAAGCCCGATTAAAACCTTATTTCGGGTACGGATCATCTCGATAATTAGCAGTACTGTAAGAGGAACGTAATACGCAATAGCAAGGAAAGTAATGAACTGGCGCGCCGACTCGGTGAACATGAAAGTGAGCAGGAGGGGGGTGAAGAGCAGAAAGGCTTTGAAGTAATACTTCAGCAGTACCCTCCACGATGCTTTTATGTAAACAGGATTCATTCACTTTAAATATAGACAAATTGAAGCGTCGCCACAAGATGCCATGCTGAAAAGATGAAATCTTCACTGTTAAATAATTCAGAGTTCTGAGGCCAGTAATTCCCTGTACAGGTTATAGTTTTCGTCATCAAAACAAACGAAAATAACCCTTTCAATAGTGAGTTGTTCCATTACCTGTTTTACGGTAGCGACGGCTATCCGCGCCGCACGGTTCTTAGGAAAACCGTAAACCCCCGTGCTGATGTTCGGAAAGGCGACCGTCTTACAGCCGGATTTGGAGGCCAGATCCAGGGAATTCAGATAACAGTTACGCAGTTTTTCGTCCTCGTCATTATTCCCGCCTTTCCAGACAGGTCCAACAGTGTGGATCACGTATTTTGCGGGAAGTTTGCCCGCGGCGGTAATTACAGCTTCCCCGGTTTGGCAGCCTCCCTGGCGTGCGACAATTTTCCGGCATTCTTCCAAAATTTCCGGTCCGCCGGCACGGTGTATGGCGCCATCTACACCGCCACCGCCCAGAAGTGAGGTATTAGCGGCATTCACAACAGCATCACACTCAGTTTTGGTGATGTCTCCTTTTATCAGTTCAATCATGTTCAAAGCTAAAAAAAATCCCGCGACCAGGGCACGGGATTTATTATTGCGGGATGAAACTTCTATTTAACAATTTTCATTTCATCGATAAGCCATTTTGCATCCGCATACTTATCAATGATGAACAGAATATATTTGGTATCGACCATAATGTTCCGGCTGAAACGCGGGTCGAAATTAATATCACTCATGGTTCCTTCCCATTGTCTGTCGAAGTTAAGGCCTATCAGGTTACCGTTCGCATCCAGAGCCGGACTTCCGGAATTACCGCCGGTAGTATGGTTAGTGGCCGTAAAATTGACCGGGACATCGCCGGTTTTATCCTTGTAAATACCGTAATCCTTGGAATTGTAAAGGTCGATGAGTTTTTTCGGCACGTCGAATTCATAATCTCCCGGAACATACTTTTCCATAATACCGGCTACATGGGTTTGGTAACCATAGGTAACCGCATCCCTTGGATTGGAGCCTTTCACCTGACCATAGGTTACACGCAGTGTAGAGTTGGCATCGGGGAAGAACTGGCGGTCTTTGTCGGTTTCCATTTGCTGAGCCATATACTTTTTCTGAAGAACATCGATTTCTGCCTGCAGTGACGAAACTTTGGCGTCTGTAGAAGAAAGATAAGCTTCTCTCATAGCTGCTGCCAGTTTCAGAATCGGATCGTTTTTCAGTGTCTTAATCAGCTCCGTTGGATTCGCAAAAACTTTGTTGATGTCAGTATGCACGGTAGCACCGTTAAAGGCTTTTCTGCCTGTGATAATGGAGTTTTTGGACCAATCCTCGATCACCGCAATATTCTTTTTATCATCCTTGTACTGGCTGAAATTCGCAGGAAGGAATTGCTGTGGTGTCTTATTGGCATAGAGCGCAAGCAGTTCAGCCGTTACGATGGCATCAAGCTCACCACTGTAGTTTTTGTAAAAACCTGCCAGACGGTCGGTGAAGGCAGTCAGGGTCTTGCTGTCTATTTTCCCCGCTTCATAATTCTGCATAAAACTTAAATACTGATTGGCCAGTGTAAGTGTTTCAGCATTTCGTACCACTTCTGTATAGTACGCGCGGTTCAGGGCATATGGCGCCTGCTCCGTATAAAGTCTGTTCAAGCCGTCAATTGTAGGCTTGATCTTGGCGTTTTTGGAAATCAGTGACTGCTCATAGCGTTGCTTTTTACCCACAGCATCCGATTTTTTAAGACCTTCAACCTCACCGATCCATTTTTTCCAGTAGTTGGCAATGGAAGCGTATTTGGAAGCATATTTAATACGGGTCGCGGCATCGGCACGCATTTTCGCGTCAAGTGTTTTCAGTGCTACTTCGCGAACGGAAATCATGGCCGGATCAATCTCGGTCATCACTTTCTCCACCGCGATAGCCGGAAGGTATTCTGTTGTTCTGCCCGGGAAACCAAAAACGAAGGTGAAATCATTTTCCTGCTTATCCTTTATGGAGACAGGAAGGAAATATTTCGGTTTGTACGGAACATTATCTTTGGAATATTCTGCAGGCTTGTTGTTCTTGTCGGCATAGATCCTAAACATCGCAAAATCGCCTGTATGACGCGGCCACACCCAGTTGTCTGTATCCGAACCGAATTTGCCGATGCTAGATGGCGGTGCACCTACCAAACGAACATCTTTGTAGGTCTCAATTACATAAGCGTAATATTTGTTGCCATAGTACATTGGTTTTACGACCACCTTTTGCCATGGCTCCAGTTTGAAAGCGGCTTTGGCTTTCTCAATATTTTTATTTATCAGTTCGTCGGCTGCTTTTCCTTCCAGATTTTGAGTGCCTGCCAGCACGGTTCCGGTAACTTCCTTAATGTCGGCAATAAAATCTACAGTAACCCCCGGATTTGGAAGTTCGCCGGTCATGTTTTTGGCCCAAAAACCATCAGTGAGATAATCGTTCTGAACTGAACTGTGACTTTGGATCTGTCCGTAACCACAGTGGTGATTGGTGAGCAAAAGACCCTGTGGTGAAATGATTTCAGCGGTACAGCCACCATTGAACTGAACTACCGCATCTTTGATACTGGGTTTTGTAGTGTCAAAGATCTGTTTTGCGGAAATCTTCATTCCCAGTTGCTTCATCTCCTTTTCATTAAGCTCGGTGGGAATCCACATACCGCCGTACTGCTGCCCGAAAGCCAGGGCTGCGGGAAGTAAGAGCGCTGTTATCAGCACTTTTCTTGTATTAATCATATATCTTTAATTATTTTTCCGGTTAAAAGACCTATAAGTCTCAGGTTCAAACAAAATTGCCCTAAAAATACAGAATATTAGGGACTTGGGAAAACCGTTATCGTGTACACTCGCACGCGCTCAAACTACTTAGCGGCTTTTTTTTCGAGTTTAGCCGCGGCACAGCACGAAATCTCCATGAGATTTTTCCATTCGCTTTTATGCTGAAACGGAATGGTAAACCAGCCACCCATAGGTCTGCCTTCTGCCGGAGTGAAAACACTGACGCCCGAAAGTTCCTGCGCATTCTTTAGGGTTTCACCGAATATTTTTACCACCAACAAATCCCGCCAAAACATCGCACCTGCCTTCCCATTAGGCATTTTTACACAAAGTGCACCAAACATCTTTCCAGGTTTTCCGTGGGGAATCTGTTCGGTGAGTTCATTAAAATAGAGTTCTGCTCCAGACATTGTTTTCTTTATTTATTTATTTATTTATTTATTGAAAAGTTCATATGCTGTATTCTTACCGCGTTAAGTATTGCCAAAAGCGCCACACCTACATCTGCAAAAACGGCTTCCCACATTGAAGCCAAACCTCCGGCACCCAAAACCAGCACCACTGCTTTCACACCAAATGCCAGGATAATGTTTTGCCAGACTATCTTTTTGGTTTCGCGGCCTATTTTTATCGCCATGGGGATCCGCGAAGGCCTGTCGTCCTGAATGACCACATCGGCAGTTTCAACAGTAGCATCGCTACCCAGTCCGCCCATGGCAATTCCCACGTCGCTCAGAGCCACCACGGGGGCGTCATTTACACCGTCACCAACGAAGGCTACGCTTTCATGTCTGGTTTTGAGCTCCTTTACTTTATTCACTTTATCTTCGGGCAACAAATCCCCGAAGGCATCCGTAATGCCGATCTTAGCTGCTGCCTCCTTTACCACTGCAGTTTTGTCGCCACTAAGCATCATAATAGTGACACCCAGTTTTTTAAGTCCAGTCACTGCATCAGCGGCATCAACTTTTATTTGGTCGGAAATGGTAAGATATCCCGCGAATTTGCCGTCTACAGCAACCGCAACAAGTGTGTCCGCAATGGATGAATGTTCAATTGTATGATCAATGCTGAATTTCTCCATCAGCTTGAAATTCCCAACCAGATATTCCTTTCCGTCCAGTGTCCCTCTTAATCCGTGTCCGGCAATTTCTTCAAAGTTTTCAAGTGTTCGCGAATGGTCTGGGGCACCTACAAATTCACTAATGGCGGTGGCGATTGGATGTGTAGATTTGCTTTCCAGCGTATTTATATGCTCTAAAACTTCTTCTTTGTTGAAACCTTCCTGCATAAGTACTTCCTGAACCTTAAAAACACCTTCCGTCATAGTTCCGGTTTTATCCATAAC
>JAEWIR010000036.1 GCA_023386965.1 Bacteroidota bacterium | reverse complement strand
GGGCCCGTGCCACTGCGGCCCGCTGTGCTTCACCACCAGACATTTCACTTGGCTTATGGTGAATTCGATCTGCTATACGCAGGTCTTCAAAAAGACGGTAAGCTTTTTCCAGGCTTTCCTTTTCATTTCGGCCGGAGATCCGCGTGGGAAGAAGCACGTTCTCCAGTGCCGTAAATTCCGGCAGAAGCTGGTGAAACTGAAAAACGAATCCAATGTTCTGGTTCCGGAAGCGCGAAAGTTCGCGGTCGTTCATATTGATATAGGACTGACCGTCCAGAGCGATCTGGGTTCCATATTTATCCGGATTAGAAGGAAGATCCAGCGTGCCCAGGATTTGCAGAAGCGTAGATTTTCCGGCACCGGATTCACCGACGATGGACACTACTTCACCTTCTTTAATATGGATGTCTACTCCTTTCAAAACCTCCAGGTCTCCGTAGGATTTATGAATATTCTTAGCTCTGATCATGGTCTCAAAAATACTTATATTTTTTGGAATCTTTATTAAAAACCCCCGCTGATAAGCAATCAGTGAGGGCTATAAATTTGTAATACGCAACTGTTACAGCAATAAAGTAAGCGGCTGCTCCAGATACGTTCTGAGGGTTTGCAGGAATTGGGCTCCTGTGGCGCCGTCCACTACCCTATGGTCACAGGCCAGAGAAAGCTTCATTGTGTTTCCAACAACAATCTGTCCGTCCTTCACCACCGGCTTCTCAATAATTGCACCAACGGACAGGATGGCGGAATTCGGCTGGTTGATGATGGAGGTAAAGGTTTCAATGCCAAACATACCCAGGTTGGATACGGAGAAGGTAGAACCTTCCATCTCATTTGCCTTCAGCCCTTTGGATTTTGCTCTGGAAGCCATATCCTTCACAGCGGAAGAAATCTGCAGATAGTTCATATGGTCTGTATTGCGGAGTACCGGAACTACAAGACCGTCCGGAATGGCTACTGCCACACCCACATTGATATCACCGTGGTGAATGATCTTATCGCCGGCCCAGGAAGAATTGACCTGCGGATGCTTGCGCAATGCCATAGCCGTAGCCTTGATGATCATATCGTTAAATGAAATCTTTGTATCGGGCAGTGAATTGATTTCCTTACGGGCTTCAATCGCTTTATCCATATTGATCTCCACCATCAGGTAGTAATGCGGCGCCGAGAATTTACTCTCTGCAAGACGCTTAGCAATAATATTACGAACCTGTGAGTTCGGAGTCTCAGTGGTCTCGCCTGATACAAAATTAGCAGCTGCCTGAGCTGCAGGCGAAGCCTGAACTGATACTTTTTCCTGATTAGCTGAGGCCTGCTGTTTGGAAGGTGTATAAGATTCCACATCCTTCTTCACAATCCTGCCGTTTTCACCGGATCCCTGAAGCTGCTTAAGGTCTATGCCTTTCTCGGCAGCCATTTTTCTTGCCAATGGCGAAATAGCCAGTCGACTGCCATCATTATTCTGTGCTACTTCCGCGTTTGAGGTTTCCTCTTTAGTATCTTTTGGCTTTTCAGCAGCTGGTTTATTTTCCGCTTTAGCCTTTCCTCCGGAAAGAATGGCAGAAACATCCGTTCCTGCTGGACCGATGATGGCCAGTACTGAATCCACCGGTCCGCCGTTACCTTCGGAAACACCATGATGCAGCAGTGTACCGTTAAATTCGGACTCAAAATCCTGAACTGCTTTATCGGTTTCAATCTCAGCAAGGATATCGCCTTCCTTAACCTCATCGCCTACATTCTTATGCCATTTGGCCACTTTTCCTTCAGTCATGGTATCCGAAAGACGCGGAATGGTTATCACTTCCACACCTTCAGGTATTTCGGCAGATGCGGAAGAAACTCCCTCATTTGAAGATGCGCTTTCCTTCTCCACTGGTTCAATAGTTTCCACAGCGGTATTTTCATTTTCAGTCTTGAAATCTTCCGGAATTCCCGATGCCGAACCGGAGTCAGCTTTTTCAGACGAGGGACTGCTGTTTCCTTTACCGGTTAATGATGAAATATCTTCACCAGGCTCACCAATGATGGCAAGTACGGAATCTACAGGTGCAGCCTGGCCTTCCTCGACACCTATATAAAGAAGAACACCTTTCACTTCCGATTCAAAATCCTGAACCGCCTTATCTGTTTCAATTTCAGCCAAAACATCACCCTCGTTAACGGGATCGTTGAGTTTCAGGTTCCATTTTGCAACTTTACCTTCCGTCATCGTATCGGACAGACGGGGCATTGTAATTACTTCTGCCATAATTATTTATGTGATATTTGTTGAAAGTAAAGGCCTGCATCAAAAGCTGCAGCCTCACTTTTAGTCTGATTACTAGTTATTTTCCACCTTGTCCAGGAAAGGATAGTCTTCCTGAGCATAAACGTACTCGTAGATTTTTTCAGGATCCGGATACGGTGAATTCTCCATGAACTCTATGCAGTCCTCCACGAAAGCGCGGGACTTGTTGTCGATGTCTTTCAGTTCTGCCTCCGTTGCCCAACTTTTTTCAAGAATTCTCTGCTTGATCAGTTGAATGGGGTCGTCCTGTTTGTGAAGTTCCACCTCTTCTTTGCTTCTGTAGTGCTCGGCATCCGACATGGAGTGACCTCTGAATCGGTAGGTACGGGCTTCAATAAAAGTCGGACCGTCGCCTCTTCTGGCTCTTTCAATCGCTTCGTAAGCGATCTCAGCCACCTTTTCAGGGTCCATAGCGTCCACCGCCATACACGGCATTTCGTAGCCCAACCCCAGTTTATAAATATCCTCGTGGTTAGCTGTTCTTTTCACCGAAGTTCCCATGGCGTACTGGTTGTTTTCCACAACAAATACCACCGGCAGTTTCCAGTTCATGGCCATGTTAAAGGTTTCATGCAGGGAACCCTGCCTGGCCGCACCATCGCCAAAGAAACAGATATTCACAGCCTTGCGGTCAAAATATTTATCGGCAAAAGCAATTCCGGCTCCTAAGGGGATCTGACCACCTACGATACCGTGTCCGCCATAAAAACGGTGTTCCTTACTGAAGATGTGCATAGAACCGCCCATACCTCCTGAGGTTCCTGTAGCCTTACCGCAAAGTTCGGCCATAATCCTTTTGGGATCCACACCCATAGCCATTGGGTGAATATGACATCTGTATGCGGTAATCATGCTGTCCTTAGTAAGGTCCATGGCATGTGCAAATCCGGCCGGAATAGCTTCCTGGCCATTGTATAGATGTAAAAAACCTCTGATTTTCTGTTTTAGATAGAGTGAGCGGCATTTGTCCTCAAACCTTCTCCACATGGTCATATCATTGTACCACTGCAGGTAAACTTCTTTTGAAAATTCTTTCATTATAAGCGAAAATTATCAGGCAAAAATAGGAAAAATCTTTGGCTCGGCATAACATTAGATTCACCGTAAAATGGTTAGATTTACCAAGCAGTTCCATCTTATGACGCCACCCAACGCAAATACCCCGCCACTGATCCTCATTTCCAGGTTAATATCCAATTTTTTCAATCCGCTTACCTCGCTGTTCCTGTATTATGTATATTACAGTTACCTGCATTACGGTTGGCAACAGGCACTGCTGGAATTCATGCCTATTCTGTTCATACTGATCCTGCCCATCAGCCTCTGGATATTCTGGAATTACAAAAAAGGGAATTACAGCAATATGGACGTTTCCAACCGTGAGCAGCGCAAAAGTCTCTATATGATCATTGCGCTGGCACTTCTCGTTTATCTTGCCGTGAACTATCTTTTGGACGGACAGGTAGACCTCACGGTTCTCTATCTTTTTGTGCTTCTGATAATGATGCAGATCAGCAACTTTTATATTAAAAGTTCCATGCATACTGCCCTTAATTTCTACACTGCAACGCTTTTCTATACATTTGATCCGCTGGTAGGGCTTATCTGGTGTGGGCTCGCTGTTTTGGTAGGTATAACCAGGGTGATCCTGAAAAGACATACACCCAATGAGGTGCTGATGGGCGCAGTGCTGGCAATCGCCGTTTCTTTTGCCTATCTTTATACCGACAACCTACTTAGTACCTGATATGAACATAAACAGCCTGACCACTGCCGAGGAAAAACTGATGACCGTACTTTGGAAAATGGACTCCTTTTATATGAAAAATGTGATGGAGGAACATCCGGAGCCCAAACCGCACCAGAATACCGTGTCCACCTATCTTAAAATACTGGTGGAGAAAGGATTTCTTTCTACAACCCGGGAGGGACGGATCTTTAAATATACGGTGGTCATCCCTTATGAAGATTACCGCAGGTTCCTGTTGAGGAATTTCCTGAGTCAGTTCTGCAATAATTCACCGGAAGAATTGATTTCGCTCCTTCAGGAGGAAAAAATTCTGCAGCCACAACCTGTGAACGCCAACGACAAAGAGGATGTAAAACCTAAGAAGGAAAAAAAGAAGCAACGCTATAAAATTGCTGAAGAAATCCTGAAAACGGGAAAGAAGAAAAAAAAGAAAAAGAAATAATCTAAAGTAAAGTCCGGTCATGAAAGGGAAACTCAGGGAAGTTTGGGCTCTTGCGGATGACACCTTATTCCGTTATCCGCTGATTATAGCCATGGCAATAACTGCTGCAGCATCTGCGGCAACGGCTATTGAACTTGGGGGTTCGTCACATGGTTTCCCGGTCATCAAACTGATGATCGTTTCATGTTTGGGAATTTCGCTCCTGTTCAGTGCCAGGATGCTGTCGCAACGTATCGGTAAAGGTTTACTGTTTGAAATTGCTGTGCTTGTGTTTCTCGCCGTTTATTATTTTATTCTGCCTGAAAAGGAAAGGGATTTTACAGAGATGTATGCCTTTATCCTGATTCCCACATTTGTTTTGAGCCATTTGCTGGTTTCCTTTACCGCATTTATTGGTAAAGGCAATGAAATTCAGTTCTGGCAGTACAATAAAAACTTATTTATCAATCTGTTTCAAACGGTGGTTTTTACAGGAGTTCTTGCTGGCGGAGTCATGCTGGCGATACTGGCTGTGGACAAACTCTTTGATCTTGAGCTTGATGAATTGCTGTATCCCAAAACCTTCGCTGTGTTATCTGTTGTTGGCAGTTGTTTTATCTTTCTGCTGTTTAGTGGTCGGGGGCTGTCCCAACTTGAGCAGGACGCTAAATACCCTCAGATCCTGAAATTTTTTACGCAGTACGTGCTCATCCCACTTCTCCTGATTTACGTGGTGATCCTTTATTTTTATTCGGCAAAAATTGCTGTCAACTGGGAGTTACCGCGCGGTTGGGTGTCCTACCTCATCATCGCTTATGCGGTTGTGGGCATACTGGCACTGCTTCTGGTGTTTCCGCTTAAGACCGTAGGCGCCAAGTCCTGGGTAAGAACATTCAGCAATGTTTTCTATTTTACCCTGGTACCGCTTATCCTGCTTCTTTTTACCGCCATCTTTACACGTATTCTGGAGTATGGTTACACGGAACCACGCTATTATGTACTTCTTATAGCTGTTTGGCTTACATCAGTTGCCATTTATTTCATTGCCTTCAAAAAAGCAGGTATCCGGTTTATACCAATATCCCTTTTTGTACTCATTTTCCTGTCGCTTACTCTGCCCTATTTCAATGCTTTGGCTGTATCAAAAAGAAGTCAGCAAAATGAGCTTAAGCAACTCCTCACCACCAATCATTTGTTAGAGAATGGGAAGATTGACTTCAACAGACAAATACCGTCCGGAAAGGTAAATGAGATAGCCGATAAATTCAACTTCCTTTACCAAAGAAATGACGAAGTAGCTTTGAAGGAATTTCTTGACAGTTCGCATCTCGATATTTTAAAGAAAGCAGAGTCGGTTAAATCATACAGGGACATCAGCGGCCCTATTGCAGGATTTTTTAAAAATGTAACACCGGAAGTAAATACATTCAGACGGTGGGAAATTTATGCTCCTGCACAGCCCTATTCAACAGAGGGTTACCAGTATGTTATCAGACTGAACAGCTTTGAAAATCAAAATGAAACCGAGGCGCTGCAACTTAACGGAGACATGATTTCCTTCATCAACCGCCGGGACAGAAAAAAACAGGTTTTAGAACTCAAAGTCAACAGTGACGAAAGCTATGACCTTCTTCCTTTTATTAAAAGTATGGTGGCGAGCCACCCTGCTCAAAAGGAACGCATTCCCGTAGGCGATATCTCAACTGTCGCTGATTTCAATAACTACCGGATCAAAATCATTTTCGCAAGCATCATTTATGATGAAGCGAATCCAAACCAATATTATTTTTCTGATGGATTCCTGCTGATTAAGGAAAAAGAAAACAGTAAGTAATACACTTAACAGATTATACAGCAGTAGCTCCCGTGTCCGGGAGACTTGTGCTAAAATTCCTTATCTTTATTACCTGAATTTTATCACTGACGCCCAGACGGCAGAATCTGCGCTCCAGCGTATACACAATCCCATTTCGGTCATTAAAACTTATCGTTATGAAAAGAATATCTTTACTTTTTACTTTTTGCCTTTCGCTGATTCTTAATGGGCAGTTCACCAGTCCGGGCACAGGAATAACCTACACTTTAACAAGTCTTTCGGCCGCTGCACCCGCGGTACTCGTAAATAACGGTACTTCGTACACGATGACGGCCAATGTAACCATAGCTGGTGGCGACACCCTCCTGATGGACGAAAATACCACGCTTACCATCAATCCCGGAATAAAATTAACAGTAGCCGGAACCTATAATACCACAGCAACAAGTTTAACAATAACTTCGGGAAATGCTGCCTCTGTGTTCAATGGAATTCAGTTTGATGCAGGTTCCACTGTTGCCATGCGTAATACAACATTGGAATATGGGGGCGGAATACGGGTTTCTACAGGTAATTTCCTGATGGATAACTGCATCGTGCGGGATTTCAAGGCGGGATTGGTTACCAGCGGAACAATGTCATTCTCCACTGGAAGTCCGGTAGTGCAGAATTCCCAGTTCCTTCAGAATGATTATCCGGCATTTTCATCGGCTGCCAATGCTACAGTTTCAGCAGTTTTCCAGAATAATTACCTTTTCGGAAATTCAAAACTTAACACCAACAGACCGCAGATCAATATGGGTCCCGGCGGTGCCGATTCGCTTAAGATTGTAAACAATACTATTTTGGGTAACCGTGCTCTTACGATGGTGGGCGGTATATCGGCCTCAGCGCTTATTGGAGGCACCAACAGGGTGAAAATCCTTAACAATACAATTAAAGACAACCGTTATGGTATCACGATGGCAGGGAGTTCTTCCGCGGGAATTATCAAGGGAAATATCATTGAGGACAATGACTCCCAAAACCTGCCTAACAGCGGCGGAAGCGGCATTTCGCTGTCTGCAACCAGTGACCAGCTTTATATTACCCAAAATCAGATCCGAAGGAATCTTTGGGGCATTACCCTGCTCTCCAATGCCCAGGTGAATCTGGGAAGTGATGTGCCGGGGAACATTAATCCGGGACAGAACATCTTTAAGGACAACGGCAACGGCGGGAATCTTTACGCACTTTTCAATAACACGCCCAATACCATCCAGGCCAAGTTCAATTGCTGGCGCGAAGCAGAGTTGTCCACAGACGCCATGGTTGAAAGCGTAATTTCACATCAGGCAGATGATCCGGCACTTGGTCCGGTGATTTACTCACCCTATAACTGTGCGGTACTGAAAGTTGCTGAGACGGAAGCCATCAGTACCTCCCTATATCCAAATCCAAGCGACGGCCATTTTATTTTTGAATCTGCCAAAGCCGGAAACATTAATATTACCGACCTTTCAGGCCGTCTTGTTTATTCTGCTTTGGTGCAGAAAGGAAAAAACAGTTATAGGTTGCATGTGCCGCAGGGTGTTTATATGATTGTTTTCATTTCAGAAGGGCAAAAGATTTCGAAAAAACTTATAATCAGATAATGACAGCACAGGAACAGAGTAATAACCGGATCAATAAAAATTCTAGACTGTGAACTATCATACACGAAAATGGATTAAACCCGAGGACCTTAATCCCAACCATACCCTTTTTGGTGGCAGACTGCTGCAGTGGATTGATGAGGAAGCAGCGCTGTATGCTATTGTACAGCTGGAAACGCCACGGTGCGTCACCAAATATATTTCTGAAATCAATTTTATAAGCTCCGCAAAGCAGGGAGATATCATTGAAATCGGAATAGAGGCCATAAGTTTTGGTCATACCTCAATCACCCTGGCCTGCCATGTACGCAACATGATGACCCGCCAAACCATCATTACCATAGACAGGATTACTTTTGTAGGGGTTAATGAGGAAGGAAAACCTACACGCCACGGAAAAACGAAAATAGAATTCATCTCCGACCGCCTGAAGCTAAAAGAGTAATGCAGATCTATATAAAAAATATGGTATGCGACCGCTGTAATGCCGCTGTGAGAAATATTTTTGTTGATCTTGATGTAAAGCTGGAGAACGTTCAGCTGGGTATGGTGGAAACCTTTGATGAACTTAGTCATCTTGATCTGGATCGGCTTGAGCAGGAACTGAAGACACATGGCTTTGGACTTCTCAAGACTCAGGCGGAAATATTGACTGGGAAGGTGAAAAACGAAATCGTGCTGCTGGTTGCCGGGCTGGACATCTCTGAAGACTTTGTATTATCAGAGTTTCTTTCCGCACGTTTTCATAAACATTATACCGCCATTTCCAAAACCTTCTCACAGCAGGAAAACACTACCCTGGAACAGTACTTCATCCATCAGAAGGTGGAGAAAGTGAAGGAACTTCTGCTTTACGGTGAATTGACACTTACCGAAATCGCAGGTAAACTGGGGTACAAAAGTGTTCAGCATCTTTCTTCGCAGTTCAGGAACATCACGGGTTCCAGCCCAACCAACTTTAAAGTACTCAACCGGTCCAGCCGCATTCCGCTGGATAAAATCTGAATTTTATAAGCATAATCTATGTACTTATAACTGCTTCCCGTCCATTTTCAGGACCTTTGGTTTTCAAAATTATAAAATGGAAAACCTACATCATAAACCTAATCAGCTACCTCCTTCCGAGCGGATATCGCCCAGTTCGGTATACTTCTGTCCGATGGAATGCGAAGGCGAAAAAGTGTACTTCAGTCCCGGCAAACGGTGCCCTGTCTGCAATATGTTCCTTGTACCCATAGAGGAGCGCGCTGATTATAAGGACAAAGCACCCACATTCTCCAAAACGAATCTGCCGGAAAGCTTCAGCACCAAAGTGGGTCAGTATTTCTGTCCCATGTTTTGCGAATCCGACACGACCTATGATTCAGATACTGGCTGCCCTGTTTGCCATATGCACCTGGAAGAAATCACACCCGAACTTATTTCAAAAGCACAGCTGGTGCCGCACAGTGCACCGCAAGCGGTCCCGGAGCCAGAAAAGCTGAAGGCACACGCAGGAAAATACTACTGTCCTATGTTCTGCGAAGGCGACAAGGTGTATGACAGTAATGTTGGCTGTCCGGTATGCGGTATGGACCTCGTGCAGATTCCGGGTGCCTCTGAGGCCGGAGAGGATAAAACTTACGAAAATCTCAGGAAGAAGTTTTTCACCGCATTGGCGTTTACAATACCCGTTTTTATACTGTCCATGGGAGGCATGTTTTTCAACTTTCCGTTTTCACACCGCATACAGGGTATGCTGGAACTGTTGCTGACCATCCCTGTTCTTTTTTATTCAGGTTGGTTCTTAATGAAGCGCGGCTGGATCTCTTTTAAAACATGGAACCTCAATATGTTCAGCCTCATCGCGCTGGGAGTGGCAGCCGCATTTCTTTTCAGTCTCACCGCTCTGCTCTTTCCTGATATCTTTCCGCATGAAATGAGTCACAGCGGAGGTATCCCCCTTTACTTCGAAGCTGTATGTGTCATACTCACCCTGGTCATATTGGGTCAGCTGTTGGAAGCAGCAGCGCACAGGAAAACGGGTGGGGCAATAAAGGAACTGCTGAGTCTCTCACCGGATGAGGCCACGCTGCTTATACAGGGGGTGGAGAAACGGGTACCGCTCGCAGAGGTGAAAATAGGTGACCTGCTGAAAGTCAAACCGGGTGAGAAAATTCCGGTGGACGGAAAGATCACCGAAGGCTCCTCCACGGTAGACGAAAGTATGATCACCGGTGAGCCAATACCTGTACAAAAAAATGCCGGCGACCGCGTGAGCTCCGGAACGATTAACGGTAACAGTGTCTTTACCATGAAGGCTGAAAAAGTAGGAGATGAAACCCTGCTTGCACAAATAATAAGGATGGTCCATGAGGCCAGCCGCAGTAAAGCACCCATACAAAAAATCGCCGACCGGGTGTCCAGGATATTTGTACCTACGGTCATTGCTGTTTCAATACTGACCTTTGTTGGCTGGCTGGTGTTCGGTGGCGAAAACAGGATTACGATGGCTTTCCTGAATTCAGTAGCAGTACTTATTGTTGCCTGTCCATGTGCGCTGGGTTTGGCTACCCCCATGAGCCTTATGGTGGGTATTGGTAAGGGCGCCAAAAACGGGGTTCTCATCAGAAATGCCGAGGCGCTGGAGCAAATGCATAAAGTGGACGTACTGATTACGGATAAAACCGGCACCTTAACGGAAGGCAGACCTGGTCTGGAAGATATTTATGCGCTTGATGGAACCGGCCGAGATGCGGCCCTGGAACTGGCGGCGGCACTCAACAGCAATTCGGAGCACCCTCTTGCTGAAGCTGTTCTTACAGCTTACAGGGAACAGGTTACGGACGCGGGTATTCCCGCCACGGTGCGTCATTTTGAAAATATAGCCGGAAAAGGACTCAAGGCAGATTCAGATGGTTCAGTACTGCTTCTGGGGAACCGCGCGTTACTTGAGTTGTTTGATGTAAAAATACCGGAGGCGGCGGCAAAACATGCAGCAGCACAGCAGCAATTGGCAAAGACCGTTTCCTTCCTTGCCAAAGATGCTCAGGTACTGGCTGTTCTCAGTTTTTCAGACCGGATAAAGCCCTCTTCAGATTCGGCGGTAAAGCATCTTCGGCAACATGGAGTTGAAGTAATTATGATGTCGGGTGACAATGAACATACCGCCGGCGCCGTCGCAAAACAACTTGGTATCACAGAATTCTACGGTGCCCAGCTTCCGGCAGATAAACTTAATAAAATTAAGCAACTGCAGGAAGAAGGAAAGATAGTGGCAATGGCTGGCGACGGGATTAACGACGCACCTGCACTGGCTCAGGCCAACGTTGGGATTGCCATGGGTACCGGCACAGATGTGGCTATTGAAAGTTCAGAGATTACCTTGCTTAAAGGCGATATAACCGGCGTTGCGAAAGCCCGCATCCTGAGCGGCGAGCTATTGAAAAATATTAAGCAGAACCTTTTCTTTGCATTTGTATACAATGTTTTTGGCATTCCGATTGCAGCTGGTTTGCTTTATCCTTTTTTCGGAATATTACTCAGTCCTATGATTGCGGCCGCAGCCATGAGTCTGAGTTCAGTCTCTGTAATTCTGAATTCCTTAAGGTTAAATTCGGTGGATATTAATGTGAAGGATCACCACTAAACGAACTCACAAATGACGCGATTGCTGATTGCTGATTGCTGATTGCTGATTGCTGATTGCTATGATAAAGAAAATGGTTGGTGCGAACATTAAGCATAAAAGTCATCAACCAAAAAAGTAAAGAACAATTAAACATCAAATATTATAAAATAGTAAACTTATGTCAAATCTGGAAAAAAGAAAGATTGCTGTACTGGCAGCAGACGGTTATGAACAGTCCGAACTGGACCAACCTGTAGAAGCCCTTAAATCGGCAGGTGCCGATGTGAAAATTATTTCGCTGAAATCAGGTAGCATCAAAGCGATGAAAGACCATGAGTGGAGCACATCTGTGGAGGTGGATTACACTGTAAAAGAAGTTAAGGCCGATGATTTTCACGCACTTTTACTTCCGGGCGGAGTGATCAATCCCGACAGTCTGCGTGCTGATGAAGATGCCGTTAAATTTGTGAAGGATTTCTTCACTCAAAACAAGCCGGTGGCTGCCATTTGCCACGGACCTCAAACTATTATTGACGCTGAGGAAGTTAAAGGCCGGAAAATGACCTCCTTTAACGCCATTTCAAAAGACCTGATCAATGCAGGTGCAAACTGGGTGGATGAGGAAGTCGTGACCGACGGAAATCTTACAACCAGCCGTAAACCGGAAGATATACCGGCTTTTAATGAGCGTATAGTGCAGGAATTCAGCAAATAGTTAAATCCTACACAATGCACGAGAAGATACCGCCTCAGATAAAAGGTGCGAAAACGGACACCACGTCAAAGGTCAATTTTGACAGTCCGGATTTGGCGCGTGAACATTTTGCCACTGTTAAAAAACGTTTCCTGGACATTAACTCCTGGGAACTTTTTGCAGGTGAGGAAAAAGCGGAGTTTGCCCTTCGCGATTCCAAAGGCGCCCTCCTCCTGAGGGAACCACTGGTCGGCGATTATATTACAATTAAAGTTCCGGGACTGCATAATACCGGACCTGACGGTTATGATTGGGTTCAGATCGAGGAGATTGAAAATGAAACATCGGATATAAAAGACTGTGCCTACATTCGCGTCCGGCCTGTTGCAAATCCTACTGTCCCAGAAGATTCAACAGCTCATTTTTTCGGACAGGAAGCTACCTCTAATTTCCTGATTTGGCGGGAAGGTAACACAGTATGCGCCGAGGTTCATGGCAGAAATGAGATACCCAATACAGAAGATGTGAGCCTCCTTGATAAGATCCGAAACGGACTCGTGGCAATTGGTGGGATGTTTATTGCCAGCGAATTTCAGTGGAGTTCGTTTACCGACGGTCTTCTGAAGCATGAAAAATAAAATTTATATAGGATGCGCGGGATTTACCGGTAGGGACTGGAAAGGATTTTTTTTCCCGCACGGTCTCGCATCTAAGGAGGAACTTTCCTACTATTCAACACGGTTCAACGCGGTAGAAATCAATTCCACTTTCTACCGCAAACCGCGTGTAACTACCCTCGAGAACTGGTATACACGCTCTTCAAAAGATTTCAGGTTTTTCATTAAGATGCCAAAAACTTTTACGCATACTCAAAAATTGAAGGATGCGGCGCAGGATATTTTGGAGTTCTGCTCTTATTTACAAACAGGATTAAATGAAAAGCTGGCCGGTTTTCTCTATCAGTTTCCACCTAGCTTCCATTACAGTCCGGAAAATCTGGAGACAGTCCTGAAAAACATTCCGCCGGGTTTTACGAGTGTTACCGAATTCCGGCATGAATCGTGGTGGCTTAGTGACGCTGCAAAAGTTCTGGCAGACCGGAGTATTGTGTTCGCAGGTGTCAGTTATCCCGGCAGGATTCCCAATGAGGTAATCACAGTTCACCCGAAGATTGCCTATTACAGGCTGCACGGCGTGCCTGTAATGTTTAAATCAGAATACAACGCCCAATTTCTGTCGGAAATTGCAGAAAAGATAAAAGAAAGCGGACGGGAGTTTTATGTTTTCTTCAATAATACCTGGGGTACGGCAGCCTTAAAAAATGGTCTTGATCTCATGAAAATCATTCAATGAAAAAAAATCTTGTAGTTCTTTCCGGTGCAGGCATCTCCGCCGAGAGCGGCGTACGTACTTTCCGCGACAGTGACGGTTTGTGGGAAAATCACAAAATTGAGGAAGTTGCTACGCCGGAGGGGTTTGCCAAAAATCCTCAGCTGGTGCTTAACTTTTATAATGAAAGACGTCGCCAACTAAAAACAGTAAAGCCCAACGACGCGCATAAAATTCTGGTGGAACTGGAAAAGGATTTTCATGTTCAAATCATCACCCAAAATGTAGATGATCTGCATGAACGGGCCGGTTCCAGGCACGTGCTACACCTTCATGGCGAATTAAAAAAAGCAAGGTCTTTACATTCTCATAGTGAACCCATATTCTGGGAGGAAGACTTAAATCTTGGGGATACCGACACCTATGGAAATCAGCTTCGCCCTCACATCGTCTGGTTTGGAGAAGAAGTACCGGCTATAGAAGAGGCACAGCAAATTGCTTCGGAGGCCAATATTTTTTTGATTATTGGAACCTCTCTACAGGTCTACCCGGCAGCAGGTCTTTTGCACAGTATCCCGGAACGATGCGAACTTTTTGTCATTGATCCTCACCTGTTAAACAGTTTTGCCGCGGAGGATAATTTCTTTAAAATGAAAGCTACCGAAGGGATGCGATTACTTCTTCCACGACTGAGAGCGATTTCTAGCTAATAAAAGAAGCCAGCAAAAGCCGGCCTCCAGTCATCATTTGTGTTTTGGTGTTCTGATTTCAAATTTAAATGAACTTTATTACTTATGAAAGAGGTAAACCACCTGAATACACTTTACCTTTTAAATCATATTATGTTTCAGGGCAAAGAGCACCAGTCCTACCCTGCTTTTAACATCCATCTTTGCAAAAACGCTGTCCCGGTAACCGTCTATGGTTTTGGGACTCATGCACATTTTGTCGGCAATTTCCTTGTAGGTAATTTCAGTACATGCGAGGCGTAAGAATTCTTTTTCTTTAGCTTTCAGTTCGTCCAGAATATTCTTGGCCGTATCCTCTTCGTTCTTCACCTTCATCAGGCGCTGCGTAAGGTAATCTGTATAAAAACTACCCTTGCTGTACACGGTCTCAATGGCTTCAAACAGCAGCTCAGGCGACATGTCTTTTAATAGATATCCTTTGGCTCCGGCGCGCATCATTCTGATGATTGTATGCTCATTATCCTCCATTGTAAGGGCAATCACCTTTACCTTTGGCTTTTCCCGGTGCAGCCAGGCAGTTGTTTCAACACCGTCCCGAAACGGCATGTTAATGTCCATCAAAACCACATCGGGATCCACCTTCTGACTGTTTAAGCTGGTGATGAAATCGTCGCCGTTACAGCAGTTATACACCACTTCATATTTGGGATTGGCAGAGATCATATCTTCAATAGCTTTTGAAACCATTTTATGGTCATCAACGATGGCAATCTTAATCCTGTACATACTTTCAGTTTTTGGGATAAACAATTTTCACTTCAGTGCCTTTGTCCTTTTCCGAATCTATTGAAAAGGAGGCATTTATTACCTTTGCACGGTTGGTAATATTACTCAGGCCACTGCCGTCTTTTCCGGTATTTTCGGGCAATCCAATGCCCTGGTCAATTATTCTTATTTCAAGCGTTTTGGTGCAGTCGTCCAGGATAATGTCGAGCTTCTTCGAACGTGAATGCTTCAGTACGTTATTTAGGCATTCCTGAATAATCCTGAACAGGATAAGTGAATGTTTGGGATCTATGTGGATTTCCCTTACATTATGGATGTAATTCACCTCCATGAAATCCAGCTTCCTGATGCGGCCAACCTCCCGTTCAATGGATTCAATAAGTCCAACATGCTCAATATGATGAGAAATAAATGTTTTGGAAAGGTTACGGATATCGCTAATGCATTCGCCAAGCAGTTCATTAATCTCTCTCAGGAATTCCCGGTCTCCGCTCTGCAGCTGTGAACTGAGTTTGTTGTTAAGCAATTTAGCTACAGACAGTTTCTGGCCGATGTCGTCATGCAGTTCCTGACCTACATACCGAAGGGTCTGCTCCCGCATTTCAATCTGTGAAAGTGCCAGTTCCTGCGCAAATTTCAACTCCTTTTCCTGCTCCTGGAGTATCATTTGTGATTTTTTCCTGAGGAATCCCACATAGATAAGGACCATCATGCTGAGGACCATCAGGATAATAAGAGAAGAAAAGATAATCAGTAGCTCTGCACCTTCAAATTTCATTCTATTAAATTATACTTTTTTTTTGATTTTTCGCAAAAAAAATTCCCGCCAGCATAATTGAATATCCAATGATATTGATGGAATATAACATAACATAGAAAATAAGCTTCTCTGTGTCCAGATCGATCCTGTTGCTGAAAAAGAGAATAGGTACCAATCCTACATAAATGAAAGTAAGGCTTACTGCAACAAAAAACGGGTAAAAAGCTTTTATCAGAAGGATTTTATCGGAGTTAAAGGTGTCATTCAAAAAAATAAACAGGGAGACCAGAATCAGGAAAATACTAGTGAAATTGGTAATGTCCGGAAATACGTAAAAGAAATTATCCACCATTACCGCGGACAAAATGAAGTTAATAAGATGTGCAGCCACAATTCCAAGCTGTATTCGCCGGAGTTGGGGGTTCTGCATCAGTTTGTAAAAATAGACCAGAAACAGCAGGTATACGATACCAATGATTCCAATTACGTAATAAATGGTGGTAAACTGAACAATGTGAAGACGCTGCAGAATGATTGTTGTTACCTCCGTAATAAATGTAACGCTCATTGCCGCAATCACGATTTCAATATGTTTGCCCAAATGTTTGCGGTAAAACACCATCAGTAGAATAATGACCAGGTACAGCAGGTTAACCGTCGTGCTGCCAAAATCTTTTATAAGATCCATCATAACTGTCTGTTTAGTAGGGTGGACAAATGTTTGAGTAATCAAGAGCAGCCAGACCTTCTATACGGGTACAGGTTCCGTTGGTGCCGTCGTCACCGCGCAGAAAAACAGTTTGATGGCCCGCGTAGCCCGGCTTCAGCCTGGAGTTGAAAAAGCCGCCTGGGTACTGCCCGAAGCATACTGTAATCCTAACGTTTGAAATGCCCTGCGCTTCAGCGTGGGATTTCACATAGTCCAGGAAATCCTGTACGGTGTCCAGTTCAAAACTGCATTCCAGAGTATCGGGAGCGTTCTCCGGACGGTTAGCATTAATTACTGCGTAATTACCCTCCTTATAAGTACTCACAAGTTGCTGTTCGTCCTCTTCCGTGAGGAGGTGATCGTTTAAGTTACCCATCATTTGTGTTTTAGTGTTCCAAACAAATTTATGGTATATTTGGGGTTTGGAAAACAGGAAAAACACCTTTTTATGAATTCTGCTTCAATTGGTGACCGTTACAACGGAGTTCGGACACAATTACCGCCGGAAGTACAGTTAGTTGTAGTTACTAAAACCCATCCTGCAGATACCGTGCGCGAATTATATGATTTGGGGCACCGACATTTTGGCGAAAATAAAGTACAGGAACTGCTGGCCAAACAGGCAGAATTGCCCACGGATATCCAGTGGCACCTTATCGGACACCTGCAGACCAATAAGGTGAAACATATCGCAGGATTCATTCATCTCATTGAAAGTGTGGACAGTGAAAAACTGCTTCAGGAAATAGACCGCCAGGCGCAAAAACACAACCGCACCATCAATGTACTACTTCAGGTAAGAATTGCCACTGAGGAGACCAAATATGGCCTGAAAATTTCCGAAACGAAGGAGCTGTTCCGGCAGTGGACCCAAGGCCTCTACCCTCATGTAAAAATCTGCGGCCTTATGGGCATGGCCACCTTTACCGATGATCAGGAGGAGGTAAAGCATGAGTTTATGACCTTAAAGCGACTTTTCAATCAGCTGGCTGTCCGGAAGGAAATTCAAACCTTATCCATGGGTATGAGTGGCGACTACAAACTGGCCATAGAGTGCGGATCGAACTCAGTGCGTGTGGGTTCGGCTATCTGCGGTGCACGCGACTACCAATAACCAACCGGACGTTAAATTATTACTGTTCATTTTACCAGCCAATGGGAACGGTTTTTGTTACATATCCAAACTTAAAAATAAATTAATCAATCCAGCTCTTATGCAGAAAATCCTTATCGTAGAAGATGAAACCGCTATATCCAGCGTGCTTCAAAGTATTCTTTCAGATGAATTGCCAACGTATGAATTTACCATAGCCGCCGATGGGCTTGAAGGCTTTAAATATATTGAGAAAGAGGATTTCGACCTGATTATATCAGATATTAAGATGCCGAAACTTTCGGGAACAGAACTGCTGAAACAGTCGCTGCAGGTAAAACCGGATTCTACATTTGTAATGATTTCCGGACATGCAGACATCGACACTGCTGTAGCCTGCCTGAAGGAAGGAGCCTACGATTTCATATCCAAACCAATTGACATCAACCGTTTGATAACCAGTGTTAAAAATGCGCTGGACAAGGAAAAGCTGGCTAAGGAAAATAAAAATCTTCAGAAAGAAAATTCAACATTAAAAAAGAAGGTCAACAAAAAGTACCAGATGATTGGTGAGAGTCCCGCGCTCAAGAAAATCCATGAAATGATCGCTAAAGTTGCTACTTCAGACGCCCGTGTACTCATTACAGGACCTAACGGTGCAGGTAAGGAACTGGTAGCGCACGCCATACATTCCCAAAGTGACCGGAGCCGCGGACCAATGGTTGAGGTAAACTGTGCAGCCATTCCTTCGGAACTGATTGAAAGTGAACTTTTCGGACATGTAAAAGGTTCGTTTACAGGAGCCATAAAAGATAAGCAGGGAAAATTTGAACTTGCGAACAACGGTACCATTTTCCTGGACGAGATTGGCGATATGAGCCTTATTGCTCAGGCCAAGGTACTGCGTGCACTTCAGGAAAGTAAGGTTTCGCCGGTTGGGAGTGACAAGGAAATAAAAGTGGATGTGCGCGTGCTTGCCGCAACCAACAAAAACATGCAGAAAGAAATTGAAGCCGGCAGATTCAGGGAAGACCTTTACCACCGTCTTTCTGTCATTGAAATCTACGTGCCGCCTTTGGATGAAAGAAAGGAAGACATTAAGCTGCTGGTTGAATATTTCGCCAAATCCCTCGCTGACGAACAGGGAACCGCACCAAAAGTTTTTGAAGAGGGAGCCCTGCAAAGCCTGGAAGCATTTTCGTGGACGGGGAACATCCGAGAGCTCCGCAATATTGTCGAGCGTCTCATCATTCTGGGCGGAAGTACAGTCACGGCTGATGATGTGGCCGCCTTCGTACGAAAATAATTACCCGGTATAAATCACTTTATAAACATAGTTTGCAGTAATTTTGCTGCAAACTTTTTTTAATGCTCCTTAACCGAAAATACACCAAAGAAGCGCTCATCCTTGCAGTTCCGGTCATGCTCACCCAGTTGGGACAGGTTTCTGTACAGCTTTTTGACAACATCATCGTAGGTAACCTTTTGGGTGCCAAAGCATTGGCGGCTGTTTCACTGGGAAATGCTGTCTTTTTCTCTGTGTTTGTATTCGGACTGGGAATTTCGTTCGCTATTCCGCCGCTTGTTTCAGAAGCACATGCGCAAAAAAAACATCACCGCATCAATTCGGTTTTTCGACACGGATTTGTGCTAAACATCGCTGTGGGACTGCTGCTGATGCTACTGCTCTTGGGCTTTATTCCCCTTCTGCCCTTCCTGAACCAACCTGCCGAAATCATTCCCGATACCCAGGACTATCTGTTCATGATGGCATTGAGTGTATTGCCCTTCATGGCTTTTCAAACCTTAAGGGAGGTCTCTGAAGGTCTGGGTTATACCGTTGGAGTTACCGTTGCTACGATCATTGCAAACGTTGTGAATATTGCACTGAACTATATCTTGATAAAGGGACTGTTCGGATTTCCGCCTATGGGGGTCAAAGGCTCGGCAATCGCTACACTCATTGCGCGGGTCTTTATGCTGATTATGCTTTATTTCATTCTGCGGAGGCACCAAACAACAAGACGTTATGTAACCGCTTTCACTCTTAAATTCAATGAATTGCGGGGCAAGATGTTCATCCGTATGCTCAAACTGGGCTTACCTACCGCTTTCCAGATGTTCTTTGAGGTGACCGCTTTTGCCGGCGCCGCATTTATCTGTGGTCTTGTAAGTGCCACAGATATAGCTTCCCATCAGATTGCGCTCAGCATGGCTTCATTCACATTCAACCTCTGCATCGGTTTCAGTGTTGCTTCTACAGTAATGGTTGGCCGTAAAATGGGGGAAAAGAACTTTGTGGAGTTGCGAGCTTTGGGCATTAACAACCTCAAACTTTCATTTATTTATATGACGGTTTGTGGACTGTTCTTTATTTTTGGCCGCGAGGTGCTGCCCACGTTCTTTACCAAAAAAGAGGATGTAGAAGTTATTATGCTGGCATCCCAGCTGCTGATTATCGCAGCACTTTTCCAGCTGTCAGACGGCGTACAGGTCACGGCGCTGGGAATCCTGAGAGGGATACAGGATGTGAAAATCCCAAGCATACTCACCTTCATCGCCTATTGGATCATCACCATTCCGCTGGGCTATATCCTGTGCGTCACCATGGAAATGGGTGCTTTCGGGATGTGGATCGCTCTTGGTTTGGGTCTCACCATATCTGCGGTGATGCTGGTGGTCAGGTTTTTCAGATTATCCGCCAAAAAAATCAGGGAGCAGGCAGCCAGGATGGACAATGGGCTTCCTATTGCTTGATGAACCGGAAAGACTTTGAGTTGACCCTGATGAAATAAACCCCTGACGGCAACTCTGAGACATCAACACTTTTCTCCTTCTGGTTTGAGAACTTTAAAGTCCTGATTAGTTTGCCGGAAAGGTCAAAAATCTGCGCATCTGTGGCTTTATCGGCTACATCCGACAGATAAAGCAGGTCCCGCACCGGATTCGGATAAACTCCGGCTTCAAATTTGAGCACCGGATGATCAGCTATAATCAGGGTGCCCAAATTCTGGCAGTAATCGGTTGGATAATTTTGCCATTCAGCAGGATTGAAAAGCGTATTGGGTTGATTGGCATACTGCCTGTACAGGGACACATCTCCCAAACTGTTGAAAGTATCCTTAGTGCCGATGGCATCTACAGTACTGTTTCCCTTGTATGCAAGTTCCACATATTGCGTACCGGTGAAGGTAAGCGGATCTGAAGCAGTGACAAATTTAGCCTGTTCATTGCTGTAGCAGTTAAAGGTAGCTCGCGGATTCCGCACTACAAATGTTTCCCCCGCTGCCGCTTTTCCTTCCAGCTGAAATGATTCGGAAAAATAGTAATTGCCGTTCACCGAATTGTAGAACTGTATCCTTAAATTATAATTGTTCAGGTTTACTTCATGACCCGTATTGTTACTGATCTCTACGGCATTGTTAAAGCCGCTGCCGTCAATGAATTTAGTGATCATCAGATCCTTGGCGTAGGAATCGCTGTACAGCGTTGTTGCTGAAACGGGATTGGTAACTGCTGATTCCAGATAACCTTTGTCAAAAGAACGAACTGTAAATGTATAAGAGGTATCAGGAGTCAGGCGGTCTATTGTAACTGTATTACCCTTAACTGTGGTGAGGGGAACCGGATTGCCGTTGATATAAACGTGATATCCCAAAATATCGGCGTGCGCGCCGGGTGTCCAGCTTAAGGTGACAAAATGTGCACCGGTTCCTGTTACCGCAAGACCTGACGGCGTTTGCGGTGGTACGACATCCGGTGTTTCGGACCAGATCAAATCTACCCAGCCGGGGTTGTCAATAAAAGGGTTCCTGTTTTTCTGGATGCTGTAAACCGCGTCATTACGTTCGATTTCCCGTGTAGAGACGGGGTCGCTGTTGTGCCACATTTTCAGCATTTCAAGATATCCCGGATCAAAAGCATATTCTGCGGTACCGTTCAGTACGCTGGTATCGTTGGCCGGCCCTGATCCCGCTGAGTAATTAAATGACCGAAGCTTCGATTCATACCTTACTGCAAAATAGAGGATCATTCGTGCCACATCACCCTTGTACGAATCTATAGGTTCATACACCCTGCCGGTATAGGCATAGCCGGGTGTATTGTCATTACGGATCTTCGATGAATTTGTAAAGGTGTAGAAAGTTGTACCTCCACCCACCGCATGCGGATAATTGCTCCTTAGTTGGTTAATCCGCGCATCTGTAGGCACCACGAAGTGCAGGTCTGAGTACATAGGATAATAACTGTCAAAAGTACTTTGCGGAATAATGTGTTCACGGTTATAGCCCACTCCTTCTGCTGATGCTGAGCCCGTGAGCTGACTGACAGTATACTCATATGCATCCGGCGCACCCGGAATTTCAGAATAAATATCGAGTAATATATCATTGTTGGTTGGCCCATGGTCGTCGTACCTGTCCAAATCGGTTACACCATAATAAGCGGGCAAATCGGCATAATTCCAGTTGTAATTACGTGCTATGATTTCGTGCACTTTGCTTTTTAACTCATAACCTGAAAGGCCGGCAGTTCCGATATAATATCCCGCAGGCACCTGTGCGAAAAATACGGCTGGCGCAAAAAAGGCAAAAAAGGCAATTTTTTTCATTGAAAATTTAAAGGTGTAAAATTACTCATTTCAGTCAAATACGGGCTAAAATATAAGGCAGCAATTGCACGGCGGGGGTAACCTATTTTTCAGGTTAAATATAGAAGGATGATGATTTTACGGTAAATATAATTTCCTACTCGGCTACATTTTAAGTATATTTGGCGACAAAACAAATTTATGGATATCCAGATGCAAGACAACATCAAAATGGTAGCAGAAACTGCAAGAGATTTTGCTGAAAAAAATATTAGACCAAATATTATGGAGTGGGACGAAAGTCAGACTTTCCCTGTGGAACTGTTTCACCAGCTTGGCGAAATGGGCTTCATGGGAATCGTAATTCCCGAGGAATACGGCGGTTCCGGTCTTGGCTACCATGAATATGTGACCATCCTGGACGAAATTTCGCAGGTAGATCCTTCTATCGGCCTTTCCGTAGCTGCTCACAACTCACTCTGCACCAATCATATTTACGAATTCGGTAATGAGGAACAAAGACACAGATGGCTGCCAAAACTGGCTTCCGGTCAGGTGATCGGTGCCTGGGGCCTTACTGAGCACAATACTGGCTCCGATTCCGGCGGGATGAGCACAACGGCAGTGAAGGACGGTGACGACTGGATCATCAGCGGAGCCAAAAATTTCATTACCCACGCCATCTCCGGTGACATTGCAGTGGTAATGACCCGTACCGGTGAGAAAGGAGCAAAAAACAACTCTACGGCCTTTGTTTTGGAAAAAGGAATGGCCGGATTCACTTCAGGAAAGAAAGAAAATAAACTGGGAATGAGGGCTTCCGAAACAGCGGAACTTATCTTTGCCAGTGTACGTGTTCCCGATGCCAACCGTCTTGGTGAAGTGGGTTCAGGATTTAAGCAGGCGATGAAAATTCTGGATGGCGGACGTATCTCCATTGCAGCGTTAAGCCTTGGTATTGCCCGTGGTGCCTACAAAGCAGCCCTGAAATATTCCCTGGAAAGACATCAGTTCGGAAAGCCAATCAACAGTTTCCAGTCCATCAACTTTATGCTGGCTGATATGGCTACGGAAATCGACGCAGCTGAACTTCTGATCCAGCGTGCTTCCAACCTTAAAAACGCCAAAAAACCAATGACTAAGGAAGGTGCGATGGCAAAACTTTACGCCTCTGAAGCTTGTGTACGTATCGCGAACAATGCAGTGCAGATCTTTGGTGGCTATGGTTATACCAAAGATTTCCCGGCAGAAAAATACTACAGGGACTCCAAACTTTGTACAATCGGCGAAGGAACTTCGGAAATCCAGAAACTGGTGATCGGAAGAGAGATCTCCAAATAATAATATCAGTTACAACAGAAATTAACACCTCAGTTTTGGGGTGTTTTTTTTATGTTTTGAGGGATGTGTTTCATTTAAAGGTTATCCGTACTCATCATAAATAAATGACGGAACTACTTTCAGTGTTTTGAATTTCAAATAATTATTACATTTATATAGTAAAAACAAAGGCCATGGCAACTGATAATATTTCCGGCAAACCCTCATTAGCAGCAACAATTACCGCAATTACCACACTGGTAACCGCGGTTGGCGGTCTCATCTACACGCTCAAATCCGGAAATACAGGGGTCGAAAGCAGTAAGGACGAAGTAAAACCTCCAGTCGCTGTAAGAGCACAGAAGATTGAAAAGATCATGAACGGTACCGTAGGCAAGATGCAGGCAGTATTTACATTAACTTTTAATACAAATGGGAATACCGTTACGGGAACTTACTATAATAATGCAAAGCCCCAAAAAATCTATGATCTGCGTGGCAGCATCAACGGTAATAGCCTACAGCTCAATGAGTATACAAATGGGATACTTAGTGCAAAATGTGTTTTGGAAGCCTACGACCATGGATGTTATTCTGGAACCATGTATAATACCGACGGACGGACATTCCCGATGCAGTTCTGTGAATGAAAGAGTGTGCAGAGCTATTTCAATCAGCGGAAACAGAACTACTAAATGGCGGTCAAAATATTTCAGGTACCTGCCAGAATCTTTACCTTTGGAAAAATTTATATTGAATGGAAAAAATTGACAGTCTGAATATGGTAGCTGAGTTTCATCATACGTTTAACGCACCGGTACTGGAGAGGCCGCAAATGCCTGCCAGAGAACGGGCAGATTTGCGCGTAGCACTGCTGCAGGAAGAACTTAACGAACTTAAACAGGCTATTGAAGATAACGATATAGTGGAAGTTGCTGATGCGCTTTGCGATCTGCAATATGTGCTGAGTGGCGCGGTTTTGGAATTTGGTCTGGGCGAAAAATTTCCGGAACTCTTTGCCGAGGTACAGCGCTCAAACATGTCCAAGGCATGTGCGGATGAAAACCAGGCATTGGAGACCGTGGCATTTTACACAGAAAAAGGGGAAGAAAGTTTTTATGAAAAGTCCGGTGATAAGTTTAACGTACACCGTAAATCGGACAATAAAGTTTTGAAAAGCGTACACTACTCCCCTGCCGACCTTAAAACAATTTTAGAAAATTAAGATGAAACAAATAATCACCTCCCTTTTTATAACAGGTGCTGTAATGCTGAACTTTCAGGCTTGCCGTGCACAGACCAACACAAAACTTAATGTGGAAACCGTTACCGAACGCGACGGAAAGATCCTCCTGGGACCGCAAACGTTAACGCAGTTCGACAATGCACCTTATAACGGTTGGTTTGGTAAGGAATATCTGGAATATGCCGTAGATACGAGGTCTATGGACGAGCTCCGTGCCCAAAACTGGGACAATGTCAACATGACTGTTTTCGTGGGAACATGGTGTCCCGACAGCCACCGGGAGTTCCCAAGGCTGATAAAGATTCTGAACGAAATTAATTTCCCTACCGAAAAACTGACCATCATTGCGGCTGACAGGAATAAGCAGACTCCGGCTGGCGAACATGCAACCTATGAGATTGAAAAGGTTCCGACCGTAATTGTAAAAAAAGGTTCTTCGGAACTCGGGCGCATCACCGAATCTCCGCTTTCCGGATACTTGGAGCGTGACCTGCTGCAGATCATGAAAGGTAAATAGCTTAACATTTTTATATTGAAAAATAATAACATCATAAAAGGAATCCTGATCGGAGCTGCCGCCATGCTGGTGCTCTTTCTCATGTTCCGGCGTTTCAGCACCGTCGTGGAAGAGAAAACCCGCAACGACTATTATATCCTGAAAAACCAAATTACAAAGATGAATAAGATGGTGGTTATGGAACAGGATTTCTCCACCATGCAGAAAACCAAGGTAGCCTACGAAGTATTTGGCCGCAAAATGTCGGAAAACCAGATTCTCGCATTCACCAAGACCAATGCCCAGGTTTCCTATAACCTCAACAAGCTGGTGATGGAAGTCGATTCGGTAAACAGAAAGCTGGTCATCAAAGAAATTCCGCCCGCAGATATCCGCATCACCCCGGTGGTGGAAATACAGGCCATGGACGATTCTTTCTTTAACAGGATTGACGATGTACAGATTAAAAAGGTTACAAAAGCCGCCAAGGATGATGCCTACCGCCGCGTGGACCAAAACCGCCTGCGAAGCGAGGGCCGGAAACAGCTGATGGATAATCTGAATTCAATATTTGTGCTGGCAAAAGCGCTGGATTACAGCATTGAAGATGAAACCCAAACCCTGGATCTGTCGGACTTTTCAAAGTTATGATTTGAAATGTACAGTCGAATTATAGATTGGCACCGAATTTTCAGCTTTTCAAACTTAAATGTATAACTATGGAAAAAGATAAAAACAGCAGCGTTTCCAAAGACGGGAAGGCAGATGTAAAGAAGGAAAACCAGGATTACCAGAACGTGCCTGCCTCTTCGGAAAAAGTAGAAAGTGGCGAAAGCATGAAAAAAGAAGTACGGGAGACCTCAAAAACACATAAAGACGGGAAAACCCATAATAATGATGAACACAGCGGAAATTAAGTTCCGCTTTTTTATTTTCCCTCAAACCGGCACAGGCATTTGGCAGGCGTTAACTGTGTTGAATTTATCTGGCTTAGTCAATGCACATGATGCGGATTTTCGTATTTTTGCATCTTAATTTTGTCTAAAGTATATGGTAAAGATCACTCTTCCGGACGGAAGCATCAGAGAATTTGAGAATGCGGTAACACCGCTCGAGGTGGCAAAATCTATTTCGGAAGGTTTGGCAAGAAACACAATTTCCGCGGTGGTAAACGGTACACAGGTTGAAGTTTCAACAACCATCGATGCCGATGCCACGGTTCAGCTGCTTACCTGGAATGATGATCTTGGCAAAAAAGCCTTCTGGCACTCCTCTGCTCACCTTTTGGCGCAGGCCATACTTGATTATTACCCGGCCGCGAAACTTACCATTGGTCCTGCCATTGAAAACGGTTTCTACTACGACGTTGATTTTGGTGATGAAACACTGAGTGAAAAGGATTTTGAGAAGATTGAGAAAAAAATGCTGGAGAACGCCAAGAAGAACTCCAGCTTCAGCCTCTATCCTGTTTCCAAAGCTGCCGCGCTGAAGGAATATGCAGACAATCCATACAAAACCGAACTTATTTCTAACCTGGAAGACGGTCAGATTACCTTCTGCAGCCACGATAACTTCACCGACCTTTGCCGTGGCGGTCATTTGCCGTCCACCGGAATTGTTAAGGCCGTAAAAGTACTGAACGCTGCCGGAGCTTACTGGAGGGGCGATGAAAAGAATCCGCAGCTTACACGTGTTTACGGAATCTCCTTCCCAAAGCAGAAAGACCTAACTGAATATTTGGAAAGGCTGGAAGAGGCCAAGCGCCGCGACCACAGAAAATTAGGAAAAGAACTGGGCATTTTTGCTTTTTCTGAAAAAGTAGGTGCCGGCTTGCCCCTGTGGCTTCCAAAAGGCGCCGCACTCCGCAAAAAACTGGAAAACTTCCTTTCCGACGCTCAGAAAAAAGCAGGTTACGAATTTGTAATCTCACCACATATCGGATCCAAAGAACTTTATGTGACCTCAGGTCACTGGGATAAATACGGCGCCGACAGTTTTCAGCCCATCAAGACGCCTAACGAAGGCGAAGAATTTATGCTGAAGCCAATGAACTGCCCGCACCATTGCGAAATCTATAAAGTGGGTCAGTGGTCTTACCGCGACCTTCCCAAACGTTTTGCGGAATTCGGAACCGTGTACCGTTACGAGCAGTCCGGCGAACTTCACGGTCTGACCAGAGTACGCGGATTTACCCAGGACGATGCCCACCTTTTCTGTACACCCGACCAGTTAATGAGCGAGTTCGAAGGTGTGATTGACCTCGTAATGTACGTGTTCCGTAACCTTGGTTTCGAAGATTTTGTAACCCAGGTTTCGCTTAGGGACCCCGAGAACAGAGAAAAATACATCGGCAGCGATGAAAACTGGGAAAAAGCTGAGAACGCCATCATTACTGCCGCAAAAAATAAGGGTTTGAAAACCGTTGTAGAATATGGTGAAGCCGCCTTCTATGGTCCTAAGCTGGACTTTATGGTGAAGGATGCACTGGGCAGGAAATGGCAGCTCGGGACCATACAGGTGGATTACAACCTGCCGGAACGTTTTGACCTAACTTATATCGGAAACGATGGCGAAAAGCATAGGCCGGTGATGATTCACCGTGCACCTTTCGGCTCCATGGAACGTTTCATTGCCATTCTGCTGGAAAATACGGCGGGTGATTTCCCACTTTGGCTGGCACCCGATCAGTTTATTATTCTCCCGATCTCAGAAAAATATTTAGAATATTCTAAAAAAGTTTCCCATTTGTTGGAAAATCACGATATTAGCGGCTTGATTGACGACCGTAACGAAAAGACCGGAAAAAAAATCCGCGACGCGGAAATCAACAAATATCCGTTTATGCTTATCGTAGGTGAAAACGAGGAACAGTCCGGCACGGTATCTGTAAGAAAACGTGGCGAAGGTGACCTGGGGACGATGACCATTGAAGAGTTCATCACTTACTTTAAGAAAGCCTCAGCACTGAACGCTGAATTCGGGGCATAATTCCGGATATTTGAATTAAGAACAACTTAAAATTTAAAACAATAGCACAGAAATTTAATTACCGAGGTAGAGGCCCACAAAGAAGGGTGCAGGAAGATTTGCATCAGATCAACGAAAAAATACGGGCTCGGGAAGTCCGTTTGGTGGGCGATAACGTGGAACCGGGGGTTTATCCGCTGGCAAAAGCACTGGAGATTGCTAAGGAACAGGAACTGGACCTTGTTGTCATTTCAGACAAGGCAGAACCGTATATCTCGCGGATTCTTGATTACAAAAAATTCCTTTACGAGCAGAAGAAAAAGACCAAGGAACTTAAAGCCAAGCAGGTGAAAGTCGTTGTGAAGGAAATCCGTTTCGGACCACAAACCGATGACCACGATTACGAATTTAAGAAAAAGCACGCCGAGAAGTTTCTGGAAGAAGGTTCCAAGCTGAAGACTTACGTTTTCTTCAAAGGCCGTTCTATTATCTTCAAGGACCAGGGAGAAATCCTGTTGCTGAAACTGGCCCAGGAACTGGAGCACGTAGGCAAGGTAGACCAACTGCCCAAGCTTGAAGGCAAGCGTATGATTATGATGATGAGCCCTAAGAAGCCGGCGAAATAGTTAGCTGATTGCTTTATATAATAAAAAAGAGACTTTAAGGAGTCTCTTTTTTTTGCGTGAAACATTTCTCAGCGCAGCTGCTCATCAGTCTATTGCCCAAATATTTATACATTGGATATTTCAGAACGGTAAATCATCATCTTCCTCTCCATATTGTTTTATTGAGTTGTCTAATCTAAACTCTAATTGATCTTGATTATCCAAAATCCAATTTTCACCACTTTCACTTAATTTACATACAATATACTCTTGACCATTATTCCAGTCATCCTGATACATAAATGTTTCTACTAATTTCATTTTTTCAAGGGTTCGCATTCCAACACTTGTGGCAATATCTGTATAACCCGATTTATTCATTTGTGATTTCAAATTATACACAGAAATTGAGTCATTTTTTGAAGTAGTATTTTCAGTCACAAGAACCAGTAATGCTATTTCATGACTCTTTAGTCCTTTCACCTCCTGAAGGGAAATTTGCTGAAGTGTTTCGACCGTCTTATTTTTGTGTTCCGTTGCTTGGATCTTGTCAGTTATTTTTTTTGCCAAATCACTAAAATCACTAGGAGAACGTGTCTTATATTTAATAATAAATCTGTGTTGTATATCAAATGGATATTTTCCAATTCGTTCTTCAGAACAAACCATGATTATATTTTTTCCGCACGCAAACGCATATCCTAGTTCATACCAGACATTTGGATTATCCGTCGAAATTTCTGCAAAACAAAAATCACAGTCTCTTATTTTTGACTCAATATTCTCTATTGGAATTGTTACACTGCTATCATAGTCGACTCTATAAGGATTATAACCTGCATCTTTGATAGCAGGTGAAAAGATATCTATATACCTTTTGTCGAATTTATCTCCGTCAAATGGCTGGATCACAAAACAAGTTTTCATTTATATAATTTATTTAAAGAATTTAAGTTGCGCTCTAAATATATTTCAATTTTCTTAATCAAAAAAAATCTTTTGTGCCAAACTATATTGGCCGAAACTACACCCTACTTTTTCAAAGTCGCTTTAAAGAATAGAAAACTAATCATTGTCAAAGAAAATGATGCTGTAAAGAAATTAAACAAGAAAAGCAGTCTTAGAATAGACTGCTTAGAATTCTTAAATAACCAGCGCTGATTCGGAGGTATATAATGACAAATATGCTATTTTTTTGTACTAAAAGGATTTGCATCATTAGACATAAATACTGTGCCCATTCTACTGTACTTTGCCTCCGTTCCTTTGATACATGCTATATAAATTCCATTACCTTTTTGCTCAGAAATTTTTAAAAATACAACGTCAGTTATATTGACATCCTTATCAACCGCAATGTGTTTACGTAAATCTTCAATTGTAGCATCACCCCGTTTGAGAAAGCTTTGAATCTTTTTATCTGGTGCTGGTTCCTGGTAATTAGCAGGTAAATCACAACTTGAACTTTTTTCGGACTGCTGCGAAAAAAATAGAGTTGGTAGGGCGATTGCGGCAGAAAATAATAATTTTTTCATGTTATAAAATTAATTTTAAGGTTAATGACTGTAAATAGAACTAAACTATTTCTAAAAGTTATTTCGAACTCTTAAAAATATGCTTTAAATCCCAATTCTAGTAATTTATTTTCATACAGTTGAAAACCATTCTAAAAACATTAAATATCTACAAGTTATTACATCTTATAATAAATCACTTTTGAATTGCAAAGCCTTCTTTTAGTGCCGTATGGCGATACAGAAAATATCGTTTCTATTAATTACTCTCCAATGATACAGTAAGCTAATCCACATGTTAAGTCGAACGGATTATCTCTCCTAATATGGAAAAATTCAATATTATCAAATTCATGTCTTAAATTCTGTTGACCAATCCTATCTAAATGGCCGGGATCATATTTTTTTAAACCCGAATTAATTGATTTTGAATATTTCACAATCTTTTGAAGTTCTACGGGTATGGTCTGTTCCGGTTTAAAAATGAACAATATAGAATAAAGTTCTGTTCTTGAATCCGATATAGCTTTTGATTTAGCAAAATCCTTGTTAATGGAATAAACATATTCTTTGAGGGTTGAGCGCTTATATAGATCTACGTTATAACATACTTTTAGCTCTAAAAGAAAAACAGGTCTCCCATTATTTTTATCCAAGATAGCAATATCACATTTATTCCATTCGCGTGTTACATAGAATTCATTTTTAAACTGTTTATGCAGATTGAAAGCAATAATATCACGGTAATGATTTTCGCTTTTTGATGTGAAACCGAAAAAAGCAAGCGTTTGAGACTCGCTCTGAATACCAATATTTTGGTTAATTATCCAACGTACACTGGAAATTTTTTTTGATTTCACCATTGCTATTTAAATTTCTTAATCTCAAATATACACAAGTTTATTTTTCCTTATGGAGATACAACTGATCTGGATTTTTCTCGCGATAGATTGTATTCTAGATTTTAAGGACGAGAATAATCCAATAAGAAAATATAACCTAGTGTATGACCTAGCTCCAAATATCCCTCCTTATTTCCAATACCCTTTCCCATTACAACTAATTGTCGTACTTTTGCATTCTGAAAACTATGCCCTGCCCCGGCAGACATGGGAAACAGACCAAACAGATATTGATAACAAACAGATAAAATTAAGCAAAATGCCAAAATTAAAAACTAAATCAGGTGCTAAGAAGCGTTTTAAGCTTACCGGAACCGGCAAGATTAAAAGAAAAGGTGCTTACAAAAGCCACATTCTGACCAAAAAAGAAACCAAGCAGAAGAGAAATCTTACGCAAACTTCTTACGTGGCCGAGGTGGACAAGAACAGCGTACTTCGCCAATTAGCGTTAAAGTAGTTTTTATAAATCAAAGCGGTTTATAAGAATTCAAAAATTCAACAAATTTAACCCTGAAACGGTGCACCTAAGTTCTGCCACGGCCGACGCCCTTTTCAAAAAAAACATTTTAAATTATGCCAAGATCAGTAAACGCGGTGGCTTCCAGAGCCCGCAGAAAAAAAGTAATGAAGTTGGCCAAAGGTTATTTCGGAAGAAGAAAGAACGTTTGGACTGTAGCTAAGAATGCCGTAGAAAAGGCGATGCAGTATGCATACCGCGGCAGAAAAGAGAAGAAAAGAAACTTCAGAGCACTTTGGATTACCAGAATTAACGCTGGTGCAAGAGAACACGGACTGACTTATTCTCAGTTTATGGGTGCTCTTAAGAAAAACAACATCGAACTGAACAGAAAAGTTTTAGCCGATTTAGCAATGAATCACCCTGAAGCGTTCAAAGCTGTTGTAGATCAAATTAAATAATGTAAAATCTTGTTATCAATATCTGATCCCGAACCCTGTTCGGGATTTTTTTATATTTTTGCCTCACAATTTCCTTCATGAAAAAAATCCACTATCTCTTTGTAATTCTGTCCGTTACATGGGCACAGGCCCAAACTTTCATACCCGCCTACGGTGCGCGCGTGAGCCAGGTTTCACAAAGCAATATCAACTCCGGATTACAGGATTTTGTGAGTTTTGGGACAAAAACAACAGGCAGTGCAAACAATGCCAACGCACTGAACTGGCTGAAAAGTAAGTATACCGCTTTCGGCTACTCCACTTCCCAGGTGGTGGAAGATCCTTTCACCGTTGGCAGCCTCGCTTCCAAAAATCTGGTGGTTACCAAAACCGGAACTCTCTATCCAAATACCTACGTCCTGGTTATCGCGCACTTCGACACCATCAACGGTGTGGGCGCCAATGATAACGGCAGCGGAACCAACGCTCTCCTGGAAATGGCTCGTATCCTGAAAGACGTTCCTACGGAATATTCCATCAAATTCATTCACTTTTCCGGCGAAGAACAAGGCCTCTACGGCAGCCAGCACTATGTAAACAATGTAGTGAACGCTACCAGCCCAAAGATGAACATCAGACTCGTATTCAACCTGGATCAGGTAGGCGGAACGGCGGGTCAGACGCACAATACCATTTTCTGTGAGCAGGACACCAACAATTCGCCTGCAGCTAACAATGCATCTTCAGCGTCAGTTACCCAGCAGCTTAAGAACTGTGTAGCACTGTATTCTCCGCTGCAAACCAACACCGGCGTGGCGCCGGCATATTCTTCGGATTATATGCCCTTCCAGAACAACGGTGAGGTGATTACCGGATTCTATGAAGGCTTTGGTAACACCAATCCTTATCCACATACTTCGGGTGACATTATATCCAATATGGATCCCGTGTACCTCTTTAATGTAACCAAGGCCGCACTTGGGGCAGTCCAGCATTTTGCAGTGGCATCCACGACACTGTCCGTAACAGAATCCGCTACAGCGAATACAGATGCTGACTGGACGGTTTATCCAAATCCCGCCAGGGATTATTTTGAAATAAAAACTTCCGGTTCAAAATCCGGTAAGATGAGCTTTGAACTCACCGACATGAGCGGTAAATCCGTACTTCGGGTAGAAGACACCAAAAAGATAGATGTCTCAGGATTACCTGCCGGCGTCTACATGGGAAAGCTGCAGACAGAAGGTCAAAGTTCTTCAAAAAAGATAATGATTCAATAAAAAAATCCTGAGTTTGCTCAGGATTTTTTGTTGAGTACGCTTTCGTAAGCGTTTATCAGATCTTCTGCCACACGACTGTCGGTGAACCGCTGTGCATATTCCTTCCCTTTTTCAGCTCTGCGTTCACGCTCGGCTTCACTGTTCCAAAGGAACAGAATCTTCGACTTCAGGTCCTGAAAGTTTTGCGGATTTATATACATTGAATCGGGACCACCGGCTTCAGGCAGTGAGCTTGTATTGCCGGTAATTACCGGTGTACCCGAAAAAAGAGCTTCGATGACCGGAATCCCAAAGCCTTCAAATAAACTGGGATAGACAAAGATGTCGGCCATTTTATAAAGTTCCGCAAGTTGGGGCATATCCAGGCCTTCCAAAAACAGGATTTGCTTCTGCATTTTATGCTTCCTGATGTACTTTTCCACTTTTTTATAATAACCCGTTTTCCTGCCCACAACCACCAGCGGAATTTCAGTGTTCTGAACAGCGGCTACCGTATTAAGCAGGTTCTTCCGGGATTCAATGGTACCCACACTCAGGATAAAACGTTCTGGCAGCTGATGTTTCCCTCTTAATGAACTTTGTAAGTCTTCATCAGGCTTCGATTTAAAAGCTTCGTGGCAACCCTGATAGATTACTTTGATTTTTTCCGCCGGAATTTTAAGGTATTTGATGATGTCGTGTTTGGTCTGTTCGGAAATCGCGATAACTAAGTCAGCATTTTCTGCCGCTTTTTTAAATTTCCAGAAATGGATCTTACGGTCCGTCCACGAATAGTAATTGGGATAGCACAGAAATATAAGGTCGTGTATGGTCACTACCTTTTTTATGGCTGAATCAGAGTTCCACTTGAGGGGCAATTCTCCCGAAAGGCCGTGAAAAATTTCCGCGCCGGCGTGCTGAGCTTCCAGACCCATCTTAAGCTGCCTGGAAAGAAAACTCTTTTGCATCTGCACAACCGAAACTCCCTGTAAAGCGGTGATTTCACTTCCCTTTTCGCCTGGCGCTTTATCCAGAAGCAAATAACTGTTTTCGGGATGATAGGTGGCTAAAATCCGCACAAGGTCGCGGGAGTAATTCCCTAACCCCGACGAATTATGAAAAAACCGTTTGGCATCAAAGGCTATTTTCATTGGCCGGACGGTTTAATGATGTCCTGAGACATCTGCTTTTTCTTCCAGTGTTCTGATTTCTTGCCGTAAAGAAAAATCCGGCCCAGTTTATATTTGAATTTTAGGTGACCGTTAAAATCTGTTCCAAGAAGACGGTGCGGCGTATCGGGATGTTCCGCCATAACTTCGTTTATGGCTTCGGTATAGACTGTTGGCCCGGTAGTTCGGTGAACATCATTTGGATAACGGTGAGTTTCAATATTGTCCACCACCTTCTCCAGTGTTCTCTTCAGGAAAGGATGGTCCTTAGCTGAAATCAGTCCCCACTGACAGTACAGCCCCGGATTTCCTTCGTGGGTGATGATGAATTCATCATCTTCCTTCAGGAACTTATCAAATGGAGTTTTTACATAACTGTCGATATCCAGGTAAACACCGCCAAAACGGTAAAGAACCGCATACCGGAAAAAATCGGCTTTGGCGGCACCTATGGTGAGACTTTCATAGGCTTTCAGATATCGTGTCGGGAATTCCTCCCTGAAAAAATCCAGAATCCTTCTGTCATCATAAAAATGATAATTCCAGCCCGGGTTTTTCTTCCTCATCCGGGAAATATAAAACCTGGTGATCCAGGGCAGATCACCGGTTTTAAAGGTTTGGAATATATTTTTCGGAATTGGCATAGTTAGTCTGACAGTTAAACGGCTACGCTGTTATCCCTCAAAGCATCATTGAGAGAGGTCTTCTTATCAGTACTCTCCTTTCTCTGACCGATAATCAGCGCACAGGGCACCTGATATTCGCCGGCCGGATACTGTTTGGTATAACTTCCGGGAATCACCACCGAACGGGCGGGAACCCTGCCTTTAATTTCCACAGGTTCAGGACCCGTAACATCTATGATTTTTGTAGAGGCGGTAAGGACTACATTAGCGCCCAGTACAGCTTCTTTTTCTACATGAACGCCCTCCACCACAATACAGCGTGAACCAATAAAACAGTCATCCTCAATGATTACGGGCGCAGCCTGAAGCGGCTCCAGTACACCTCCGATGCCAACACCACCACTTAGGTGAACATTTTTGCCTATCTGCGCGCAGCTTCCAACCGTTGCCCAGGTGTCCACCATGGTTCCGGAATCTACATAGGCTCCGATATTTACATAAGAAGGCATCATAATTACCCCGCTGGCTACATAACTGCCGTGTCTTGCGATCGCATGCGGAACCACACGAACTCCTTTTTCAGCATAATTGGTCTTCAGAGGGATTTTATCATGAAACTCAAACGGTCCTACCTCGATGGTTTCCATTTTCTGAATAGGAAAGTACATCACTACGGCCTTTTTCACCCATTCGTTAACTGTCCAGCCATTGGCTGTAGGTTCTGCTACACGCAGTGTTCCTAAGTCGAGCTGTGAAACGACCTCGCGGATGGCCGCTTTGCTTTCTTCTTTTTCCAGCAACTCCCTGTTCGCCCAAATCTCCTCTATCGTCTGTTGTAGTGACATATCTTCGTTTATTAATTATAGCTGCAAAAATACAAATTGAATCTCCATTATTGAATTTAAAGCGCAAGTTTTGAGAAGATGTTTCCTTTTGGTTTACGGACGATTTCAATATTTGGGTTTATTGCAAGTAAACCTGTCAGGAATTCATCTTTACGTACCGGCGAAATTATGATGCTGTCGAATTTATTGTAAAAAATCTCGAGGCGGTCCATTGACCCAGCCGGTGAACTTAAGGGATTATTGGTTTCCCTGATCTTCCGTATGGCGGAAACCGGGATGTCAGTACGGGTAAAATGGGAGGTATGAACGGTCAGATTTTCGGAACCCACCGAATATCTTATTCCCGAAAGAATAAAAGCGATAAACAGCGAGACACCCGCAAGTGCTAATACAATTCCCCATTCCGCAACATCCCAGATAATGAACGAGAACATAATCGCCAGAAAAATAATCAGTTCCAGACCATATTTTGTTCTGTATTTTTTCATTTTTCTTATCTTTTTAGAGAACCCTGCGGGCAAAGAGGTACGCCTGGTTCCAGTATTTCTCATTGAGTGAAGAAATAATAACTCCTTTGGATGTGGAAGAATGGATAAAATTGACCTCACCGTCATTGAGAATACGGTGAACGATTCCCACGTGGGAAATTCGGCTTCCACCGGCTGTGGCAAAAAACAGCAGATCGCCGGGCTGCACTTTTGAGATATCAATCTCCTTTCCTTCCTTTCCCTGATCTTCCGAACGGCGCGGAAGTTTCATGGAGTTTTCGTCAAAGACCTTACAAACCAACCCGGAACAGTCGAATCCGGCTGACGTGTTTCCGGCATATTTATAAGGAGCACCTAAATATTTTTCCGCATCCTTAAGGAGTTCAGCGATCTCTTTTGAGGTTTTTCCGTTGTACTTTGATATCAGTGATCGCAGTTCAGCAGTTTTTGCGACCGGTTTTATATAAGGATCAGGCCTCTTCACCGGTTTTTTCGCGGTACCACATGAGATGATTATGGTCAGAACCATTAATAAGGACAATATCTGCTTCATTATTCTTCAGTTTTCAGCTCAAAAATAGAAAATTTGAACTGAAAACTTTTAATATTACTCTTCAGTTTCCTTTTTTCCCCTGTTTATGTACCAGTACACGGGAAGTCCAATCAGGATGAGCAGGAAGCCTGGCCAGGTATATTGCGGTTTATAAATTATAAGCAATAGACAGAACAACGTACCGATAAAGAGGTAAACCAAAGGTGTCACCGGGTACAGCCATGTTCTGTACGGCCGCTCGAGATCAGGTTGTTTGAATCTAAGCCAGATCACCCCAAAAACGGTAATCATATAAAAGAGTACGATTACAAAAGAAATCATATCCAGCAAATCGCCGTACTGTCCGGAAAGTGCCAGCACAGAAGCCCAGACTCCCTGCATCCACAGTGACTTTGCGGGTACGTCGAAGCGGTTGTTTTCTATTGCACTTTTAAAGAACAGACCATCTCTGGCCATTGTCTGGTAAACTCGCGCGCCGGCCAGAACAAGTCCGTTGATACATCCAAAGGTGGAGATCATCACCAACACCGCCATAATTACAGTCCCCAAATTCCCAAATATGACTTCAGAGGCGGCAACGGCAGGACGGTTTTTATCAGCAAAAGCAATCCCATCGCGGTCCAGTGCATTCAAATAAACGAAATTGACGAGCATATAGAGCACCATCACCGAAACGGTACCCAAAACCATGGACCTAACTACATTCTTTTTTGGATTTTCCATTTCGCCGGACATAAAAGTCACGTTTTCCCAGGCTACGGAGCTGAAAACAGATCCCACCATGGCCGCGGCGATACCGCCCATCAAAGCCATGCCTCCAATTTCTGTCCATCCGGTTGGAAGCAGGTTGTTACCTACTTCTGTACCTAAATCCTGAAATGCCGCCCAGCCGAAATTCATATTTTCTGTCCACTGAGAATCTTTTATCAGTAAAAATCCGAAGATAATAAGTCCCAGAAGGGCTAAGATTTTGGAACCTGTAAAGACATTCTGCAGCAACTTTCCGTTTTTCACCCCACGCGTATTAATATAGGTGAGGAGAATGATGATGATAATGGCCAGGATCTGAACCCAGGTAATCTTAAATCCACCGTTTTGAAAAATAGGTTCAGAATCATTGAGCCACGGCACGAGGTAGGCCGTGAACTTGCCGAACGCCATGGCCACCGCCGCAATGGTTCCTGTCTGGATAACTGTAAAAAGGCCCCAACCGTATAGAAATCCCGGCATCTTACCAAAGATCCTGGAAATATAGGTGTACTGACCCCCGGCTTTGGGATAAATGGCGGAAAGTTCACCATAGGACAGAGCTGCGGTTACCGTCATTACCCCGGTGATGACCCATACCGCGATCAGCCAGTATCCTGAGCCCAGATTACGCATCATGTCCGAACTTACGATAAATATACCGCTGCCAATCATGGAGCCCATTACAAGCATGATGCCGTCCCACAGTTTCAGTTTTTTCTTCATTTGGTTTCCAATGTTTACTAAGGTAAATATAGAATTAAATGAAACCCGCAGGCAGATTTTCTAAAAACTTATATGAAAAATTTGCTGCAGAAAGCATTTTACAGAATTTCAAACTGAACTTCCTCCTCAACTTTCGGGTAGACAGTGGATGATAGAAACTTTCTTCCGGTACAGTCAATCTCCTTCCAGCCTTTGCGGTCATTACAGTCACCAACGGCTGCTACAACCGGCATAAATGAAATTTCCCGGTCACCACTCCGGTAAACTTCGCGGTATTGGACGGCAATATCAAGAACGCAGTCGAATTTGGTATTAAGACGGACATTCCTGTAAATAACATCATAATGTGTTTCGCGGTTTTCGGGAATTTCGAAATAAGTTTCATAGCCAGATTCGTCGCCCTTCAGTCCGGCAATGGCATGCAGGGCCTCATAGAGTGCGGCGGCATAGTATTTCCTGCTGACCATCCGCAGGGGATCATTGGGATAATAACCTCCTTCAAATAAAATGGTAGGTATTCCTGCCTTACTGAAGTTATCTCCCACTGATGTAGGGTAAAACTCATCAGTATACCGGCCGATTCCTGAGGGTAGTTCAGCTTTCAGCGTACTGTAGACCGCCGAAATAACGGCCATAGACTTGCGGCGCACCGATGTAACCTCTCTTTCGGCGCTCACTGAAGGAGAGAGGAAGGAAAGTGTGGCAGGATGGACCCCGTCAGTAGTAAAAATGGTCCTCTGTTCATGGAGATTTAGCGCAAAACCGTAATTGCCCGTTAGAGCAATATGCTTTAAAAGAGGCAATTCCACAGTTTCTAGCTTCAGGAAGTCTCGGTTAAGGTCTAATTCCAGTGCGTTCCGCCTTTCCCATGTTTCGGAGCCATCGGGATTAAGCATAAAGATGAAATCCAGTGTGATATTATCAAAGATATTGCTGTGGAGTAGGGGATGTTGTTTAATGGTTTCCAGCAGGTCGAGCATGGCGTGGGTGGAGTTGCTTTCGTTGCCATGCATCTGCGACCAGGCAAGGACCTTCACAGGACCACTCCCAATTGTTGTCATATATATTGGCTTACCGAGGGTGGATTTTCCTATTTCAGCAGTGTAATCGCTGAGGTTTGCCTGCAGATATTTTTCCAGGCTGGAGGGCGGAATATAACGGTTAGGAAAATCAGGATTTATCCGGTAAGCATCTAGAAATTTCATTCAATCAAAAATTTACAATTCTCAAAAATAACTATTTTAAGGTGGAATTATGAGCTTTACAATTGTCAATCCATTAAACACCACCTATTGACAATTTGTCTGTTGGTAAAAATGTTAATTGAATTATTAATAATACAATATTGTAATAAGCTACATTTCAGATGTTTATTAGATTTATATAAATAGTAACTATAGGTGTTGTTTAAGTAGATTAATAGCGTATTTCAATGGTTAATGGGTAAAAATATCAAACATGTAAATTGTGGATAACTTATGTTTTATTCATGTTTATACAATTGTAAATTATACACAGATTCAGTTTTTCGCTATATTTGAGCCCTTAAATAAATATATGAGTAACGAAACTTTATTCCTTGCGGGATTTCTGGTATTTATCCTGATTATCCTGGCGATTGACCTGAGCCTGGGCCGAAAATCCGGCGGTGTGGTAACCATGAAAAAGGCCGGTTTGATGAGCTTTTTTGTGGTAGCCCTATCAATGTGTTTCTATTTTGTTCTGATTACATACGGTCATCTGCTGCACGGTATAGACAGTATGGAGAAACTTCAGTCTGTGATCAGCCGGCACAGCCATCCCGTGAAGGTAATTCCCCAGGATCTGGATCATTCTATTAAACTTTATAACCAGAATCTGGGTCTTGAATATCTCACAGGTTATATTGTGGAGTATGCGCTTTCTGTTGATAATATTTTTGTAATCATACTCATATTCACCGCATTTGGTGTTTCACCAAAAAACTATCACCGAGTACTATTCTGGGGTATTCTGGGAGCTATTGTAATGCGTTTCATATTCATATTTGTAGGCGCGGCACTTATCGCTAAATTCAGCTGGATAATGTACGTATTCGGAGCCTTTCTGATCATTACCGGTGTCAAGATGTTCCTGGAGAAAGATAAGGAGGAACAGATGGATACGCAGAACCACCCTATCGTTAAGTTCGCTAACCGTTATTTTAAAGTTCATAACCAGTTCGTGGGAAACCGCTTTTGGGTTACAATAGACGGCGTCCGTAAGATGACTCCCCTCTTCATCGTATTGCTCATTGTAGAAGCAACCGATTTGATATTTGCGGTGGACAGTATACCGGCTATATTTTCTGTTACTAAAGACCCTTATATTGTTTTCTTTTCAAACATTTTTGCCATTATCGGACTCCGTTCCATGTTCTTCCTGCTGGCTGGTATTCTGGATAAATTCAGTTTCCTTAAAATCGGTCTAGCAGCACTTCTGACATTTATCGGACTGAAGATGATTTTCCACAGCTATCTGGAAGTTTGGGGCTTTGAGACCTCCCATTCCCTGCTTATAATCGTTTCCATCCTTGCTTTAAGTATTGGCGCTTCATTACTCTTCCCGGAGAAGAAGAAGGAAAGAAAACTTAAATATGACCCGGAACATGATGATCATCAGAGGCACTAATTTACATTTATAATTCCTTAATATACTGAAAGCCAACCGATATAAGGTTGGCTTTTACTTTTGTAATCCAGAATGCAAACCTCTTGTTTACAATTGTATTTTATATTTGTAACAATTATTATTTACATTTGTAATTGTAAATAGAGCTGTTTATGAATGAACTGAACGAGAGAATTTCGAAAATTATTGAGTATTCGGGTTATACTGCTTCAGAGTTTGCTGAAACGGTTGACGTGCAGCGCTCATCCATTTCACATATTACAGCCGGACGGAATAAGCCCTCCCTAGATTTTTTGGTAAAGGTGAAAGACCGTTTTCCTGAATTGCAGTGGGACTGGATTATTAAAGGTGAAGGCGAAATGCTCCGTCAACTTGAAAGTGCAGTAGCTTCGGAGGCAGATACTAAACCGCGCACCACTTCCCTACCGGATCTCTTTAATATGATTGAAGGTGAATACTTAGGATCAACAGAAAGTGAAGATACGATTTTGGCCGCACCCGTTACAGGTTCAATTTTGCAGAGCGCCTCAGAATCGCAGATTCCTGACCAAAGTTCAACCGGGTCTGTTTTAAACGATTCTCAGCGATTAGCGCAGAACGTAGCACAGCAATTTCCGGAAAATACTGGTACTGAGCAGGATAAAATAAAACGTATCGTCCTTTTTTATGAAAGCGGGAAATTTGAAAGTTTTGAACCCTGACGGCTGCTCCGAAGTGCATATGTTTGACAGCACTCAACAACAATGCTGCAGATTCATATGATGAATAATTTGTAAATTTACGGAAACCAAAAAAAGCAGCAATGAGATATATTCAGTCCGGCAATATACCATCCAAGAGACATACGGTCTTTAAATCCGGTGAAGGGAAATTCTATTACGAGCAACTCTTCGGAACCGAAGGTTTTCATGGGATTTCTTCTTTATTATATCATATACACAGACCCACTCAGATCAAGAGCATCGGTACTCCAATAGATGTAACCCCAAAAATTGCGGTACAGAAAAATGTGACGCCCCGGATGTTTAAGGGTATGAATGTAACCCCGGAAGATGATTTTCTGGAAAGCCGGAAAATCCTGATGCTGAATAACGACCTTAAGATGGGTCTTTCCAAGCCGCGCAAATCAACTGACTATTTTTATAAAAATGCTGAATGTGACGAGATGCTGTATGTTCACAACGGTACAGGTGTATTGAAAACATTCATAGGAAATATAAATTTTGAGACCGGCGATTATCTGATCATACCGCGGGGAACCATTTATCAGGTAGAACTGCAGTCTGAAGATACTGTATTTATGGTTGTTGAAAGCCACTCTCCTATTTACACTCCCAAAAGATACCGCAACGAGTTTGGTCAGCTGCTGGAACATTCTCCCTTCTGCGAACGCGATATCGTTGCGCCCACCTTTGTACCACCGACCGATCAGAAAGGTGAATTCCTGATCAAAGTAAAAAAAGAAAACCAAATCTGGGATTTCATATACGCCACGCACCCATTTGATGTCGTAGGTTGGGACGGTTACTTTTATCCTTATAAATTTAACATTAAAAACTTCGAACCCATTACTGGCAGAGTTCATCTTCCACCGCCGATTCACCAGAATTTTGAAGCGCATAATTTTGTGGTCTGCTCATTTGTGGCCAGGATGTATGACTACCATCCGCTGGCAGTACCTGCGCCCTACAACCACTCGAATATCGATTCGGACGAGGTGCTCTTTTACACTGAAGGCGATTTTATGAGCCGTAACCATATTGATCTGATGGATTTTACGCTTCACCCCGGTGGAGTAGTTCACGGACCGCATCCGGGTGCGATGGAGAGGAGCATTGGCAAAAAATTCACTGAAGAATATGCCGTGATGGTGGATCCATTCCGACCTTTACAGCTTACTGAAGAGGCCCTGAAAGTAGAAGACCCTTCCTATCTGACCTCATGGCTGGAGACGGAGGAAAATCATCTGGAAGACCGAAGCCAGGAATAACAGTACAGAAGGCCATCTGAAAGGATTTGGCCTTTTTTATTTCCTGCTTTAATCTCTCTAACAGTGATTTACGCTGTAGTGGTGTGAACATCAGTCGGATATCTCATAGATCTTTGTGGAGGGAAACTTATTACAGAAAGTGGTAGGTTTAGCATCATTTATTAACTGTAAAACTTTAAAAAATTACTGAAAAACTGAGTTTACTCATTTCTCCTTTGAAGTGAAAAGGGTAAATTTGAGAAATATTCACAGCAATATAACTTCATTGTATGGTTCAATATGTAAGCGCTGAAGAAGCGGTGTCACTCATCAAAAGCGGTGACAGGATTTTCTCGCACGGAAGTGCATGTACCCCCAATCTTCTTATCGATGAACTGGCCAGACAGTCTTCCAGGCTCAGGGATGTGGAATTTGTGTCCATTACGCAACAGGGAAAAGTGGAAATTGCAAAGCCGGAGTATAAAGACAGTTTTTATATTAATTCACTTTTTGTTTCCACTCCTGTTCGGCAGGCTGTAAATTCCGATCAGGGAGATTTTGTACCCGTTTTCCTTAGCGAAATACCCATCCTATTCAAGAATGGTCATCTTCCTATTGATGTAGCTATGGTAACAGTGTCCCCACCGGACCAGCATGGATACTGCACTTTGGGAACATCTGTGGATGTGGCCAGAAGCGCAGTGGATACGGCCAAAACGATCATTGCGCAGGTTAATCCGCGCATGCCGCGTACACATGGCGACGGTATGATACACTTCAGCAAAATCCATAAAATGGTTTGGCATGAAGAGGAACTGCTTACCGTGGATTATGGTGCGAAAGTAGGCAACGAGGAACTGCTGATCGGTAAGAATGTAGCCGAACTTATTGACGACCGCTCCACCCTGCAGATGGGAATTGGTACCATTCCCGATGCTGTTTTGAAATGTCTGCACAATCATAAGGACCTGGGCGTGCACACTGAGATGATCAGTGACGGAATTGTAGATCTGGTGGCCAATGATGTCATCAATAATAAATACAAAGGAACCCACCTGAACAGGACCATTACCAGTTTCGCTTTCGGGACCCGTAAACTTTACGATTATATAGACGATAATCCATCTTTCGCCTTCATGGATGTGGAACATGTGAACTACCCCATCAACATTATGAAGAACAAAAAAATGGTGGCCATCAACTCCGCTATTGAAATTGACCTCACCGGCCAGGTTTGTGCAGATTCAATTGGGACCTATCAGTTCAGCGGCATCGGCGGGCAGATGGATTTTATGCGGGGTGCAGCCCTGTCGCCGGGTGGTAAACCGATCATCGCCATATCTTCCCGTACAAAAAAAGGGGTGCCGAGGATTGTTCCTTACCTGAAACAGGGAGCCGGTGTTGTTACCACAAGAGGACATATCCATTATGTGGTAACGGAATTCGGAACCGCTTATCTATATGGCAAGAGCCTGAGACAGCGCGCGAAGGCATTAATTGAGATTTCCCATCCCGATGACCGGGAAATGCTTGAACTTGCTACATTTGAAAGATTTAAATGTCTTTAAAGATAATAAGAGGTCCCGTTTCGTGCGGGACTTCTGCATTTATTAGGCTTACTTTTTAAACCTTACGCATCACTTTAAAAAACTGTAATTTTTGTAGCGTTTTAAAATTTCGTAAATTGGCATTTCAAAAATCAGAAAACATGTCAACACTTACTTTTGCGGAGAAAATAGCGCAGGCAGAGAATTTCCTGCCCATTAACGGAACCGATTATATTGAATTTTATGTAGGAAATGCGAAGCAGGCAGCACATTTCTATAAAACAGCCTTCGGTTTTCAGTCGGTTGCTTATGCAGGTCCTGAAACCGGTGTCCGGGACAGAGCTTCTTACGTAATCCAACAGGGAAAGATCCGTTTGGTGCTTACTTCCGGCCTTAGTTCTGAATCTCCGATTTGCGAACATCAGAAAAAACACGGCGACGGAGTTAAGGTACTTGCCCTTTGGGTAGATGACGCTTATTCAGCATTCGAAGAAACTACAAAAAGAGGCGCCAAACCTTATATGGAACCCCAAACTTTGACAGATGAATTCGGTGAGGTACGGATGTCCGGAATTTATACGTACGGCGAAACCGTTCATATGTTTGTAGAGCGCAAGAATTACACAGGCGCGTTTATGCCGGGTTATCAGAAATGGGAAAGTGTATATAATCCTTCTGAAGTAGGTCTGCTTTATGTGGATCACTGTGTGGGCAATGTGGACTGGAACCGTATGATCCCAACTGTGGAATGGTATGAGAAGGTGATGGGCTTTGTGAACATCCTAAGTTTTGATGACAAACAAATCAACACTGAATATTCCGCACTTATGTCCAAGGTGATGAGTAACGGAAACGGTTTTGCCAAATTCCCGATCAACGAGCCGGCGGAAGGTAAGAGAAAGTCTCAGGTAGAGGAATATCTTGATTTTTATGAAGGAGAAGGCGTACAGCATATTGCCGTGGCCACCAAAGATATCATTCACACGGTTACTGAGCTTAAGGCGCGCGGGATTGAATTTTTACCTGCACCACCAGATGCTTATTATGATATGGTACCGGAAAGAGTGGGCAAGATAGACGAGGACATCAAAAAACTGTCGGAATTAGGTATCCTTATTGACTGTGATGAGGAAGGTTATCTGCTTCAGATTTTCACTAAACCGGTAGAAGACCGCCCTACCCTGTTCTTTGAGATTATCGAAAGGCATGGAGCCCAAAGTTTTGGTGCCGGTAACTTTAAAGCCTTATTTGAAGCACTGGAGAAAGAGCAGGAAAGAAGAGGAAATCTTTAATTTATGTCAAAAAATAAAACTTCAGGTTTGTTGAGGCTGTTTGTGGTGATGGCAGTGCTTTTTACAGTATCTGTGCAGGCTCAGTTTGCCACCATGAATAAAATTCTGGACCGCACTGCCGAACGCCGGCAGGCCAATAAAGACCTGAGGAAAATCACGCTGGATGGTAAAAAGTTTTTACTGATCAGGGATTTTCCGGATCATACGGAACGCAATTTCATTTCAGTGAACGGCGACCAACTCACCTTTGTAGAAGTTTTTGATGACAAACAAACCGGTCAGTCCTCATCCAATGTATTCTCAGGCGATGTGGTACGTACCCGTCACAACATGATTTCACTGCGGGCAGATAAGCTTGAAGGTGAAAGAATTGGACTCCCGCTCACCAAGACACTGCAGTTGGTGGTTCGTGACAAAACTCTGTACCTTAAGGATATCCATACCGGAGATTACTGGACAGAAGAGAGCCCTGCTAAACAGAAATAACTAATTTAAAAACAAAGGTTCCGAAGAATGAAGAAATTTATTTCAGGAACCTTTTCTTTAACTGATACATTATGACATCTTTTATAAAATACGCTGAAAACTCAGACTTCTCCATCTATAACATTCCGTTTGGAGTTGCGGTTTTCGGCCAGGAATATATAGCCTGCGCAACCAGGATCGGCGACATGGTGATTGATTTGGCCACCCTTTATGATTTCGGATATCTGAATGATATTGACGGTCTTACAGACAATGTTTTTGAAGCTTATACTCTAAATGAGTTCATAGAACTGGGAAAACCGGTAACATCGGCTGTAAGGCTTAGGCTTCAGGAACTGTTGCTTGAAGGTTCTGCACTTTCAGCTGATAACAAAAGTATTGATGAATGCTTTTATGCTCTGGATCAGGTGAAGATGATGATGCCTGTTCATGTACCTAATTACACTGATTTTTACAGCAGCATAGAGCACGCCACCAATGTGGGTAAGATGTTCCGCGATCCTGCAAACGCCCTGCTGCCTAACTGGAAGCACCTGCCTGTAGGTTATCACGGCCGTGCCTCTTCAATCGTGGTTTCAGGTACAGACATTATCCGCCCGAAAGGTCAGATGAAACCAGCGGATGCCGATAAGCCGGTGTTTGGTCCCTGTAAGCAGCTGGATTTTGAGCTGGAGATGGCATTTATCGTAAATAAGAATACCGAAATGGGCGAAAGTATCACCACAGCTCAGGCCGAGGATGCTATTTTTGGTATGGTCATTTTCAATGACTGGTCAGCAAGAGACATCCAAAGTTGGGAATATGTTCCGCTGGGGCCTTTCCTGGGCAAGAATTTCGGTTCGTCGGTATCACCATGGGTAGTTACACTTGAAGCACTTAACCGGTTCCGCACCGTTTCACCGGTTCAGGAACCAGAGGTTCTGGATTACCTGAAATTTGACGGCGATAAGAATTATGACATCAATCTGGAAGTCTACATTCAACCGGAAAACGGAACTGAAACTCTGATTTCACAGAGTAACTATAAATACATGTACTGGAATATGGCCCAGCAGCTCGCACATCATACCGTAAACGGCTGTAACGTGGAAGTTGGAGACATGTATGCCTCCGGAACTATTTCAGGCGAAAATCCACGCTCTTTCGGCTCCATGCTTGAACTTACATGGCGCGGACAAAACCCTCTTAAGCTGGATAATGATGGCGAGAGGAAGTTTATAGAGGATAATGATACCGTTATCATGCGCGGCTTTGCTGAGAAGGACGGCATTCGTGTTGGATTCGGCGAGGTGACCGGTAAAATTTTACCCGCAATTTAGGAGTTAAGCATCACAAATTTCAGTATGAAAAGCATTACTCCTAATGAGCTTAACGGCGTACAGCTGCAGACGCTGCTGCAAACTGCCATCGCACCACGTCCTATAGCTTTAGCGTCAACTATAGATTTGGAAGGGAATGTAAACCTCAGTCCTTTCAGTTTCTTTAATCTTTTCAGTTCCAACCCGCCGGTAGTTATTTTCTCGCCGGCCAGGAGGGTGCGCGACAATACCACCAAACACACGCTGGAAAATGTTCTGCAGGTTAAAGAGGTAGTTATCGGTATTGTAAACTTTAATATCGTGCAGCAGATATCACTTGCTTCCACAGAATATGAAAAGGAGGTCAACGAGTTTGTAAAAGCTGGTCTGACCATGAAAGAGGCTGACCTTGTGAAACCAAAACTGATTGAAGAATGCCCTGTAAACCTGGAATGTAAAGTAATTGAGGTAAAACACCTGGGTACGGAAGGCGGCGCCGGAAACCTGGTTATTTGCGAGGTGATAAAAATCCACGTACGTGAGGAGTACCTCAATGATGAAGGAAACCTGGACCAAATGAAGCTTGACCTGGTGGCACGATTAGGCGGAAACTGGTATTCGCGTAATAACGAAAGCAACCTTTTTGAGGTTCCAAAACCATTGGTAACCAAAGGTATTGGTTTCGACAGACTCCCGGACAGTATAAAATTAAGCCGCATCTTCAGCGGTAATGACCTTGGAATGCTGGCAAATACAGAAGAGTTGGCGGAAGGTACCTATTCTGCTAATGAAGAAGTTCATTTAAAAGCACAGAAGCTGCTGCAGGAAAGTAAAGTTTCCGAAGCCTGGGAACTTCTTAAACAATAAAAGCAAAGCCGTTTTCACTGAGAAAACGGCTTTTTTTTGCATTGCATTATTTAGGATCTAATCAAGATCTTCCCGGATACTGAGATCGTTATTAAGATCAGGATTGAGTTTAAGATATCTCTTTTTCTGATTGTCCCTAAAACGGATGTTCAGCATTTCCACGATAAGGCTGAATGCCAGACACGAGTAGATAATATTTTTACTTACATGCTGATGAATTCCTTCGGCCACAAGCATAACACCAATCACCACAAGGAAAGAAAGTGCCAGCATTTGCAAACTTGGATATTTGTTGATAAGGGCTGAAATCGGGCCGGCAAAAGCCATCATAATTCCGATTGAGATTACCACGGCAATAATCATCAGCATCACATTATCCACCAAACCGATCGCAGTGAGGATGGAATCCAGCGAGAAAACCATGTCAATGAGGATAATCTGCAGGATAATCATTGTCATCAGACCTGAAGCGCCGGATTTTGGCTTTGGAACATCTTCATGACCCCGCATCTTGGCGTGAATTTCCATGGTGCTTTTGCCGATCAGGAAAATACCGCCCGCCAGGAGGATAATATCCTTCCAGCTAAGAGCCAGCGGTAAATCATTGCCAGGCTCATTAAACCAGCCCAGGTTGAGTACCGGTTCCTTAAGACCTATGATCCAGCTGATCATCAAAAGCAGGATGACGCGGAAGATCATGGCAAACGCCAAACCGAGGTTCCGGGCGAAACGCTGCTTTTCTATAGGCAGTTTATCTGCAATAATGGAAATAAAGATAATATTGTCCACTCCCAGAACGATTTCAAGGAACGTTAATGTTAGTAAACTGATCCATATTTGCGGATCGGCAAAATTCGGTAATTCGAGCAGGGAGAATAATTCCATATTTTATTTGTTTGTTGCAAAAATAACTATTGGTCGGTCTGAATTATAATTTATTCTTTATAAAGTCAATTATTTTATCTGTAGCTTGGGATAAGTGGGCAGGCATTAGTTCTTCATTCCAGGGTTCGGCAGCACCCAGGGTATGATTGGCTCCGTTCAGCATTACCAGTTCGGAATCACTGCACCATTCATTCAGCAGATAAGCTTCCTTATCCTTCACCGCCACATCTTCCGTACCCTGAATGATGAGCATTGGCTTTTCCAGATGCTGGGCACAGTACTGCACCGAAAAACGGTCTTCGTTGGCCTTATAATCTTCGAAAAACTGATAATAATGCGGCATTTGTTGCTTCGTTCGGGCATTTTCGGAATACATAACTCCGGACTCCTGCCAGCTTCGAAGGCGGTCGCCGGAAGGAAAACGGTAGCCGAAGTGACTTACACCGGCCAGCGAAACAAGCGCCTTTACCCGTTCATCTTCAAAAGCTTTGATTACAGAGATGCCGGCACCCCGACTGTGGCCTATAAGTGCAAGTTTTTCAGGATTGATTTCGGGTTGATCGATAAAATGGTTAATCACGGCCTCATAATCCAGCATTTCCTTACTGAAATTATTATTAGCGAAGGCTTCCAAATCGGCAAATTCAGTGGGATTGTCTATTGTGGTTCCGTTATGTGAAAAGTTGAATTTTACGAAATAGAAACCGGCCCGGGCAATTGTTTGGGCCATCAAATCCCAGGCACCCCAGTCTTTATATCCTTTGTAGCCGTGGGCGAAAATGACCAGCGGAAGTTTATGCGAAGTTTCCGGATAGTAGGCATCAGCGAGGAAGTCGCGTGTCCGGGGATTCTTTATGATGATATTTTTCTGAATATTGATTTTCATGGATTAATAAAATACTTTTTCCTTTCAAATTCCGTGCAAATGTAGGCTTATGGAACACTATAATGATTTGCGTGAGCGATGGGAGCGGAAATCCTTTATTTTCAGGCGGCGGCTTCGCCGCCGCCTGAAAATAAAGATTGCAGCGGACGTAGCGACCAGTCGCGGCGGCTTCGCC
>JAEWIR010000019.1 GCA_023386965.1 Bacteroidota bacterium | reverse complement strand
ATTTGCCAGAATGTTTCCGGAAGCCAAATTGGCGGTAGTTAATGCGCTGAAAAAAAACGGCGAAGTAGTGGCTATGCTGGGCGATGGTGTTAATGACGGTCCTGCACTTAAAGCGGCTCACATAGGTGTTGCCATGGGGGTAAAAGGAACCGAAATAGCCTGGGCGGCCGCCTCACTCGTCCTCACTAATGACGACCTGTCCAAACTGCTTATTGCAATTGCAGCCGGAAGGCGGATTTACAGCAATATTAAAAAAGCGGTACAGTATATTATTTCCATTCATATCCCCATCATCCTGACCGTTTCGCTGCCTCTTTTTCTGGGTTGGGCTTTTCCGCAGATCTTTACTCCTGTGCACGTGATCTTTCTTGAACTTGTGATGGGCCCCACGTGTTCCATTGTTTATGAAAATGAACCCATGGAGAAAAATACGATGATTCGGAAACCGCGGCCCCTTACGGAAACCTTTCTGAGCTGGCGGGAGCTGAGTATCAGTGTGGTTCAGGGTTTGGTAATCAGTGCGGGTGTTCTGTTCGTATATCAGCTTACCTACAGCAGAGGCGGTAACGAAGAAACCGTACGTTCTATGGTTTTTACAACCTTAATATTTGCAAATATCCTGTTAAGTCTGTCGAACCGTTCATTTTATTATTCAATATTTGAAAGTTTCCGGAACCGGAATCTATTACTGGTGTACGTCACTGCAGCTACTTTAGCTGTTTTAGGTGCGATGCTGTATGTGGATGAGGTCAGGGCCTTTTTCAAGATGGCAATTCTTAATTCCGCACAGGTCCTCACGGCTTTGGCTGTTGCGGCTGTTTCAGTTCTGTGGTTCGAACTTTACAAACTGATTAAAAGGTTAATGTTTTCCCCGAATTAGCTTAGAGCTAAAAAATAATCAGCCGGCTAATAGCTTAAAGAAAAAGCGCTCACCGGGTGGGTAAGCGCTATGTGAATACTGGTGAAATGATCCTAATCAAGGCCACCTTTCCGCGTGGGCTCACGAAGTTCAGGCCACTTCATCGGCTGTCCTGTTCTTTCGTCCACAGGCAGTTTAATCCTTTCTCCACTGGCTTTTTCAGGATCTTCGCTGGCCATATAGGTCAGGATAGCAATTAGTGCTACATTACTTTTTACATCATCAAAAACAATTTTGTCATAAGTATCGCGGTTGGTGTGCCAGGTATAATTTCCGTAACTCCAGTTCAGTGATCCCAGCATAAATGCGGGCACGCCTGCGGCTACAAACGAAGCGTGGTCTGAACCACCGCCGCCGGGTATGCCGGGAAATGTAGTTTTAATATCCTTTGTAAGTTCCTTCGGAACGGCATTCAGCCAGCGGTTCAGGTAGTCATAGGAGTGAAGGAAACCCTGGCCGCTGATGTTTGCGATACGTCCGGTTCCGTTGTCCTGATTGAAAACTGCCTGGATTTTAGGCATCTGCTCTTTATGTGCAGAAACGTAGGCACGTGAGCCATTCAGGCCCTGTTCCTCACTGCCCCAAAGGCCTACAATTATTGTTCTTTTAGGATTGGGATAAACCTTTTTCAGTATCCGGGCAACCTCCATCATGGTAATTGTTCCGGTACCGTTATCAGTAGCGCCGGTCCCGCCATCCCATGAATCCAGGTGAGCCGACAGAACGATATACTCGTCCGGTTTTTCGGTGCCTTTTATTTCTGCCACTGTATTGAAGGTAGGCGCCATGCCTCTGTCTTTGGAACTAGCCTGAATCTTAATTTTGGGCACTGTTCCGTACTGCGTCATCCGGTACAGCTGTCCGTAATCTTCCAGGGAAATATCAACAACGGGAATTTTTTTAGTGCCAGCGGAAAAGATCTTGTTTACCCCAAAACCACGTGACCAGTTGGACGAAATTATTCCGGCGGCACCTGCATCCTCCAGCTTTTGGTTCATTGTCCTCGAGGTTTCACCTGTAGCCTTCATGGAGTACTGCCAACGTTGGGTGGCCTCTTCGGATTCCTTTTTCATGCGGTCATAAGATTCTGGTGTCGCAAATTCCTTCCAGTTATAGTCCGGACGACCGGAACTCTGATAGGGTGACACCATTACCAGTTTTCCTTTAACTTTAGGAAGCCAGGCCGTGAATTCTTCTTTAGTGCTGAAAACCGGCAGCATAAGCACATCTGCAGTTATCCCTCTTGATGGAGTTGCAGGGCTGAAAGCCAACTGCATTCCTTCCAAAGATTTTGCATAGGGATGAACCATTTCAATGTTGGAAGGTCCTCTTTCCCAGGATTTCCACTCGCCCCACTGTTCATTCCGTGCATCAATACCCCACTTTTTAAACTGCTTTACTGCCCAGTCGTGGGACTGCTGCATTTTGGGACTTCCAACCAGACGCGGGCCAATGCCGTCCAATAATTCATAAGCCAACCTTTCCAGCTCTGAACTGTTATAGGTTTCAGCCATAATGGATTTTACTGTCGTTTCCCGGGCGGTTTGAGCCCAGGTGAAGGTGCAGCTTAGTGCTGCAGAAATCATTACTATTTTACTGTAATTCTTCATGAATTTAATTTTGAAATGCTGAAGATAGTCATTTTACCTTGCAAGTCAAAAGTGATAGCGCTGTGGGGTTTTGAAGCGCGATTTTTAGCATCAAAAAAGCTCCCGAAGGAGCTTGCTGTTTATTTCTTTATCAGTTTTGAAGTTTTAATACCCTCATCTGTATGAATTTTCACGAGATACGTTCCGGGGGCCAGCATCCTGGCATCGTACCGATCTGCAGCCAGGTATTCTTTAACAAGTTTTCCGGACATATCGGTTAAGGTAACTGTCACCTTTTGCCTGTTGGACTTTTCGGGCAGGCTTACGGTAAAGAAATCTGATGTGGGGTTCGGATACACCTTTACACGGTTGTCATACTGCAAAACTTCATTTGTACCCAAAACAGAATAGGTGATGATGAAGGGCAGGTCCTGTGCGTAATCCGGAGCGGTTCCGGGATTACCGGCATCTATCAGGGGCGCCCAGGTACCGGTATTCTGCATTGCGTTGTCTGTAGGAAGTCCCCGAATGCCTACCGTAGTTACCGGTGGGGTCCATACAGTAACTATGGAAGCAAGGTCTTCCATCTGAAACTGCAGCCAGTAGGTGCCTGATGTCAGTGAAACAGGGGTGGTGGTATTCACCTTCCAAATTTTCCTGGTGGTGCCCACCGCGCTTCCCGGTGCAGGATAGAGTGAGTTGAATATCCGGTACATCAAAGCATCCTCCGCACTGGAGAAACGGTCGGTCGTATCGTCCCCAAATACTACTGTCGGTGTACCTACATTTGGAGCGCCGTTCATGATTTTAACGCGCGCACGCATTCCGGGAGGAGTTGAGCCCACATAGCCGGTGACATAGGCATATAAGGCGATGGATGTTATATTCCAGGTTTGACCTGCCGGAATAACAAAATCATCTGCACAGAAATTATTGGTAGTGGTACCTACTTTTTGACATCCGAAACCCGAATTGATGTTGGATTCAGTGGTATTACCTGTGTTGTTCTGAGCTTCCGACCATGTGTAACCTGCCGGTGCCGCCACACCTGATTTTGTGGTGGCACCGGTGCTTAAAGGGCCGTTGCTGTACTGACTTAGAAACAGGCCTGGAATCAATGCGAGAATAGAAAATAACTGTTTTTTCATATTATGACGTTTTTTGGAGTTGTACATTCAAAGTTATAATAAAATAATTATCAAAATGCAAGTCATTTGTGAAAATTTATAAAAATATTTATAATCATTTTTCCTGGCCGGCCTGCAACCTCAGGCATAAGCCATAGAACCTAATTGCTGCAATCTCTCAAATGTGCTTTTTTGCGTACTTTTATAGCATTAAATGAAATATATGACAACAGATAACAAACTTAGCCTGCTTCGTAAGGCAATGGAAAAAGAAAATATAGACTGTTTCATCGTTTTTTCGGCCGATCCACATATGAGTGAATACCTTCCTGAGGAGTGGCAGGAGCGAACATGGCTGTCCGGATTCACCGGCTCAGCAGGATTTGTAGTGGTAACGGCTGATGAAGCAGCACTTTGGACCGATGGCAGGTATTTCGTACAGGCGCCGGCCGAACTGGAGGGTTCAGGTATAAAACTTATGAAGGATGGCGTAGAGGGAACGCCTCATTATGTAGACTGGATAATATCTGCACTTCCGGACGGCGGAACCGTGGCTGTGAACGCTTTGGCTACAAGCAATACCAGTTGGACAGCGTTAGAGCAAAAACTGGCACCTAAGAAAATAAGGGTCATGGACAGACCATTACTGAAGGAGATTTGGACCAACAGAACTACCGGCCAAAAAAGAAATCCCGTTTTTGTGCACCCCGTGGAACGCGCCGGCAAATCAGTTACACAGAAGTTACAGGACATCCGCCAAAAAATGACTGAGATGGATGCCGCAGTACACATTATCTCCAGTCTGGACGATGTAGCCTGGACACTGAATTTGCGGGGAAGCGATGTAGAAGCCAATCCTGTTTTCCTGGGTTATATTGTTCTTTCATTGAATGACGCAATACTCTTTGTAGAGCCGGATAAGCTTCAGCCTGAGGCGGTGAAACAGATGAACGATTCCGGTGTAGAGATTAAAACTTATGACAGTTTCTTCAGCTATCTGAGAGAGATCAATAATCAGAAAATCCTCATTTCACCAAACAGCAATCAATCGATTTTTGATGCTCTGCAGGCTCAGAACAAAATCATCAAGGCTCCGGTTCCCGGAAATCTGATGAAAGCTCAGAAAAATGAGACTGAACTTGAAGGTTTCCGAACAGTGATGCAGCGTGATGGGGTAACTATGGTCAAATTCCTGTACTGGCTTACGCAGAACGTTGGAAAAGAGCCCATGACGGAATATTCCATTGGTAGAAAGTTGCTGGAATTCCGCAAGCAGGGCGAGAATTTTGTGGGCGAAAGTTTCGGCAGTATCGTAGGATACGGCGGCAATGGTGCCATTGTCCATTATTCTGCAAAGGAGCACGGAAGTAAGGAAGTTAAAGATGACGGAAGCATTCTGGTGGATTCCGGAGGACAATACCTGGAGGGTACCACAGATATCACACGTACCCTGGCTTTGGGCCCTGTTACGGATGAATTCCGCCGCGACTGCACGCTCGTCCTTAAAGGTATGATACAGCTTTCGATGGTAAAGTTTCCGCGGGGGACACGAGGTGTGCAGCTGGATGCGTTTGCAAGGATGGCACTTTGGAAGGAAGGTAAAGATTATGCCCACGGAACAGGCCATGGAGTTGGCAGTTTTATGAATGTGCATGAAGGACCGCAAAATATCCGTAAAGATATGAACGACCAGGAATTGCTGCCCGGCATGGTAGTCTCAAATGAACCCGGCTTTTATCTGGAAAATGAATATGGTATCCGCCATGAAAATCTCGTAGCAGTTAGGGAATGGAAGAAAACGGATTCAGGTACTTTTTACGAATTTGAAACATTAACCGTTTGTCCATTCGACAGGAAGGTACTGGATCTGGACCTGCTGACACCTCAGGAAAAAGAATGGCTCAATAACTACCACTCCTGGTGCCGCGAAAAACTTGAAAATGATCTTGAGGGCGAGGTAAAAGAATGGTTCCTGGAGCAGGTAAAACCCATATAATCATTGACATAGATCATTAAATTTCAATTTGGATTTTAAATGAGAAGACTTTATGTTCATAGATAATTCAATTTTGACCATGCAGGGCCTTTCAGTAGGGCCCTGCTTTTTTTCCAAAGCGTACTTAATCTACGACATTCAGCCCTTCTCCTTTCCTGCAACGGATTCAATATTTAATCCTTCGTGAGTGATTACCAAAGTTTCGGCAGCTATATTACTGCTGCTGCTTACCAATATAGGTCCTGCATACCTTACCGGGAAACAGTTACGAAGTTTCCAGATGATAATTGGTTCATACCTTTCGTTCAAAAGCGATATTCGTACATCACGGCGTTCCACGGTTCCAAAGGATCGGGTGTTTATCCAGTTAAAGAAATCATTATCACCTTTTTGAATCGTCCGCGTTAAGGAAACATCTGAAAATTTCAACAGGCCGGGAATTTTATTTTCGGATTCAACTTTAGAACTTCCCTCACGGACAGCGATGACTTCAATTGCCATTTCAAGTCCGGAAACCTCCAGGAAATCGGTTCTGTTACCGCCCCAGTCTACAAGAAAATGGTAGCGGTTAATTAATCTGGTTGCCATGGTTTAATGTGTTTGTTTTCAGTAAAGTTACCTATTTGTTTTACAGTTCAGATACCTGTTTTTGCTGATATTTTTTTTGTTCTCAGAATAAAAGCCGATTCTTCAAACACACTCTGACATTTAAATGATATTAAATTAACTTTCAAACGTCATACGCCGGTGAAACAGGTATGCTTAAATATAACTTTCATATATCCCTCAGTGCTTATTCTAACCCGTTGTTCCATTTTCGTAATTCCTAATTCGTAATTTTGCTGAATGAATAAAGACACTATTTGTGCACTTGCCACTGCCAATGGCGTCGGTGCTCTCGGAATCATTCGTGTTTCCGGTCCCAATGCGCTTGATGTTACTGACCGCTGTTTCAAAGGTAAGAAGCTGCAAACCGCAGCGTCGCATACTGTGCATTATGGTTTTATAACCGATGGCGACGAAACAATTGATGAGGTCATGGTGTCCGTGTTCCGTGCTCCCAGGACCTTTACCACTGAGGATTCAACTGAAATCTCATTTCACGGTTCTCCTCATATTGCAGGCAGGATCCTGGAAGTCCTTACCCTTAACGGTGCACGCATGGGCAAAGCCGGTGAATTTACAATGCGTGCCTTTATGAACGGACGCATAGACCTGTCGCAGGCGGAAGCTATCGCCGATATTATCGCCAGTGAAAATGAAGCCTCCCGGAAAATTGCTATGCACCAGCTGAAAGGAGGGATTACGGATGAGATATCTGTCCTGCGTGGTGACTTATTAAATTTTACTTCCCTGGTAGAACTTGAGCTTGATTTTGCGGAAGAAGATGTAGAATTTGCCGACCGTACTGCCCTTAATATGCTTCTGGACCGAATTGAGCAGAAGTTGCGCTCCCTTGTTGAAAGTTTCCGATATGGCAACGCCGTGAAAAACGGGGTAGAGGTAGCCATTATCGGTAAACCCAATGCGGGAAAATCGACCCTGCTCAATGCCCTGCTAAAAGAAGAGCGTGCCATCGTGAGCGATATTGCGGGCACCACTCGTGATACGATTGAAGAAGTGCTTCACATTCGGGGTACGGCCTTCCGCTTTATTGACACGGCGGGAATACGCGATACCACCGACGTCATAGAAGCCATTGGGGTGCAGAAAGCCCACGAGAAAATCGCTGCTGCCAAAATCCTCCTTTACCTTTATGATGAATTCGACAGTACGCCGCAGGAAGTTGCTGCATTTATAAAAGAAGTGTTCCGTGAAGATCTGAAAGTAGTGCTGCTGCATAACAAATCCGATCTTTCTTCAGAAAAAGGTCAGAATTTTGATCGCGATTTGTTGTCGGCTTTCAATGCGGAATATAAAGTCACGCTGTTATCCATATCTGCCCGCGAGAAAGTAGGCATTGAGGAGCTTAAGGATGAGCTCATTAATTATGTGGAAGGTTTGAGACAGTCCGAAAACAATGTGATCATTACCAACCAGCGGCACCACGAGGCTCTTCTGCGCTCTCTGGATTCGGTGCGCAGCGTTAAGGATGCCGTTTCCCAAAGCTTCCATACTGAATTGCTGGCCTACGAACTTCGCTACGCCCTGGAATACCTGGGCGAAATCTCCGGCGAATTCACCAATGATGAAGTTTTAGGGAATATTTTCTCAAAATTCTGTATCGGAAAGTAATCCATTTTTTACATGTCATAAACTGAAGCGCCGGTTTTTAACGCTGACTTTTCCGCAAGAGATTTTCTGAAGCGATTCACCAAACTTAGATTTGGATATAGATTAACCTTGTCAAGGTTCAGACATAGGCTCCTAAACGTTCTGTGCAGATTTCTTATTAGGTTGAAAACATTATAAGCGGCTAATACCATAATCTCAGTCTACCGCAGCATTAAGGATGTGAGGAGGTTTTCTAAGTTTCATTAATATTTATTAAATTAAAGGTTAAATTTGTTGCATATCTTAAAAATTGGTCTACATTTGTATCACTATATAAATAGTTATATGGAAAGTCAATTGACAAAAGCAGAGGAGCAAACAATGCAGTACCTGTGGAAAATAGGTGAAGGTTTCCTAAAGGAGATCCTGGACCTGTATCCTGAACCCAAGCCACATTCCAATACTGTTTCAACTATCTTAAAGGTTTTGAAAGATAAATCCTTTGTAGACTATAAAGTATATGGCAGACAACATAAATATTTTCCGCTGGTATCCAAAGATCAGTACAGCGGGAAATCTCTTAAAAGTTTCGTGAAAAATTATTTTCAGGGATCATATACAAATGCGGTTTCTTTCCTTGTAAAAAAAAATGAGATGACCGTTGAAGACTTGGAAATCCTCCTGAATGAACTCAAGAAAAATGACTGATGGAAACCCTGTTAATCTACTTAGGCAAGCTAATCCTTTGCTCGGCAGTGTTGCTGGGCTACTACCATTTGTTTCTCAAAGACCGCACTTTTCACGATTATAACCGCTTCTACCTCCTGTCTGCTGTTTTCATAAGTCTTCTGCTTCCCCTCCTTAAAATTTCCTATTTTACTCTGGAGGTACAGCAAAATATCTTTTTGTTGCTAAATGCCTTACAGCAATACCAGGCAGTTTCTCCTGAAGACCACAACGGGACCTTCTATGTAGGCATTATGTTCTCCGGTATCTTTACGTTGGTCTTATTGGGCAAATTAATAGCTGGGCATATTAAAATCCACAGCCTGAAACGTAAGTTTCCTATGGAACAAATGCAGGGAATTTCTGTTTACCATACCAATTTGGAAGACGCACCTTTCTCATTTTTTAAGTCACTTTTCTGGAGGAACAGCATTCCCCTTCAATCAGATATTGGTAAACAGATCCTTAAACATGAGATGGTACATATTGAACAGAATCACAGTTGGGACAAACTTTTTATGGAGTTCATCTGCTCCGTTCTGTGGTTTAATCCTCTGTTTTGGTTAATTAAAAAGGAACTGTTTCTTATTCATGAATATTTGGCAGATAATAAAGCGGTCATAAATCTGGATACAAAAGCCTTTGCCCAGATGTTGCTTGCAAGTCATTTTTCCGGTAATAATCTGCCCACTACCAATCCCTTCCTAAGTTCAAACCTTAAAAAACGACTACAAATGTTACAAAAACCTAAAACCAAATTCGGCTACCTACACAGGGTTTTAGCCTTGCCCCTGTTGTTTACAATTGCTTTTGCCTATGCTGTGAATGCAAAGAATATTGAAATTGCAGAGTTTAATTCGGAAATTAAGAAAATTACTAATAAGCAGTTAGCGGCAGTATTGACAACAACTGAAATGCAGGGAAAGCCAGCCTCACTCCCAATTATGCCTCCGGCAGCTGTTATGGGAATTAAGGCTGATACCGCACAAAGTACAGAAAAGCGCAGCACAGCGGTAAAGACTTATGATCCGCTGGTCGTGAATCTGTTCCGCGCAAGTGATTCAAACCTGTTCATAATTAATGGTAAGGAAGTTCTTCGCGAAGATTTCATAAAATTTTATTTGGCCAACAGGAATAACAAGAAGTATTCTTTTGGTGCGACAAACCAGACATTCTCAAAAATTAATGAATCCGGAAAGACTGCTGCGTTTTCGGTTTTTGAAGAAGGTGCAGATGAAGCGACAAAAAACACTTTAGCAATCATAGGCAAGTATGCTGAACTGCTGAGAGTAGGGCCGGTTTCCAATGCTGAGGCTCAGACATTTGGCTCATCTGCAAAAGGAAATGAGCAGGATTTAAAGGCGTTTTTTGAAAAGGCAGACAAGGAAAGAATAGTCCGGGAGCAAGCGAAAGCGGCTAAAAAAGCGGAGATGGACGCTACAATCAAGAAGTTGGTAAATTCTTCAAAATTCAAAGACAATTTTGATCCCGGTAGAAATTATGCCCTTCAACCTTTGACCTCCGAAGAAAAGGCTCATCTAAAGGAGGAGGCATCCAAAATTGAGGAGATTTATACCACATTTAATGATGCTTCTGAAATCATGATGAATTTTTTCCGCACCAATGCTTTAAGCAACTATACATTTCAGCTGGACGGTCAACTTATAAAGAAGGACTATATTAACAGGAGAGACATTGTTCTGCCATTTAGTTCAGATCATACCACATTTTACATTAACGGCAAAAAGGTGCCGCGTAACAGCGTTATGAATAAAACTGATAGTCCTGCAGATGCCGAGTCCTTTCTCAAAGATGCAGATATTAAAGAAATAAAACAGGAGTATGTGAGTGATGGTAAACGAAAGTATCTTTACCGCTTTGAACTTCTTACCAAATAACATCAAATCCCGGATACTTCCGGGATTTTATTTTTTATGACCGTCGTTATCTTCTTCGTTTTAAGCAGCAGATGTAATTAATCTGTGAAAATGTGTGTAATCTGTCCGCGGAAATTTTTCACGGATTCTGCTGCTTTTTTATTAGCCTGCAGATCACGCTGATTACGCAGATCTTATTACTCTGTGCAGATCTGTATGATTTATTTGCATACAAAAATTTAATTTCAAAGATATTCTTAGCCGCAGATCCGCGGAGTTTATGGATTTTTCTTTGCGTAACTTATGTAAAAGTTGTCCTGAAGTTACACAGTTTTTTTCATTGTACTGTCGAAATTTTTCAAAAAAAACATTTCAATTTCCACAAAACTATTTAAGGTTTTTAATATAAAGTTAACCGTAAATAGTTCAATATATTTCTATTTCAAAAGAAATTTAACTGGGTCAAAATATATCTGATCTATTTTTTTATTGCCAATGTTAATTCCAGGTAAATTTTTTAGACTAGTAATAAGAGAATTTTCCATTTTTTGCTTTTGATGAATTATTTTCACGTACCTGTCAAAACCCAAAATTTTAAAATTGTGGTTATTGCATTCAATGCTTTCTGCTGTTTTTTGAACGCTTTGCAATTGAAATATAACTTCCCCATTTTCATCTTTGATTTTAGTAATTAGGCCTGGTAAAAATTTAAAAATAAACGGACCATCATTAATTGGTATTTCAGAGGTATAATCAGCAAAGTACTTCTTGCTGTCGTAGTGTGTTGACGCTAATTTTGTATCATACTGTAAAAATTTACCGGCGCTATTCTCCAAATTCCAAATTATTTCAGTTGGAATCATGGATACTATCCTTGTATTTTCAATGTTATCCTTTACAAAAAGTTTATCTCCTTTCCGCTCAATTTTAAACTTGTCGCATTTATTTTCTGTTATTTCTTTGTCTTCCAATTCCTTTGAGATCAAATAACTGTTAATCTCAAAAACGGAGGAGTTGTTTTTAAGACTTAAATTGTAAGCAACGTTGTCTGTGTTAGGTTTATATATATATTTAATTAAGTATTGTTGAGAGTACAATCGTGCATTGAGCATTAAAAAAAGAAGGAATATCAATTGTTTAATCATATGATTAGTTTTACTAAGTTATCGACCGGCTTCGTCAATATTTGTAGAGGAGCTTTTTTCCTCCCACCGAAATGCGCGGAAAGCGTTATTTGTAAAAACGTCGTAACTAACGCAACGCTGGTTTTCTGAGTGTTGACGCAGCGCTTGTTAAATTGGGAAAAACGCCCTGTGGGACGAATTTTCCCAATAATTATAAATGTTAACTACTGACCTACTTTCCTGTAGGTATTTTCCATTTAAATGACCTATAAAGAAAATAAAAGATTGGTCCAAATATTGGAAAAAAGCATATTACCAAGTGCCACAATAATCGGTTTTCCTTCTCATTGTGTAACATGAGTATAGATATCGTGAAATTAAGTAAAAGCCAGGTTAAAATAAAAGATAGTAGCATGGCTAGAGGTTTCAGTTTATTAATTTATACTAGTACTTATAACACTGGCTTTAGGAGCTTCGCCTCCGGCAGGTGACTGCACAAATGCTACAATATATTGTAAAGGATATAATTCGCACTACAATCACAGGAAAAACGAAAAACTACAAGTAAATATACATAAAAACATAAATAAAAATGAAATCTATTTCGTAAAAAAGTAAAAGGTATTTAATTTATTTATTACCAGTCTTTCGTTTAGTGTAATTTTTTTATGCTGATCTTTGGTTTTTTGCAGTTTTTCCAGATCTGAGATTAACTCACCTTCAGCAGTTTTATTAGCCCGCAGATCAAGCTGATTACGCAGATTAATTATTATCTGTGTAGATCTGTGTATTCTGTGTGCAGGAATTTTTCAGTGATTTCACAGATTGTCACAGAACTTCTCCGTATAATCTGTTAGCTTCAAAAAAAAAAATCCCAAAACATTTCGTTTCGGGATTTCTGATTTTTTAGTCAGGCCTTACGCCATTTTCTTACTGTCTTCCACAAACTGCGCCAGACCTTTATCCGTAAGAGGGTGGCTCAGCAAACTCAGGATCGGTGCCAGGGGCGATGTAATCACATCGGCGCCAATCTTCGCGCAGTTTATGATGTGCATTGAGTGGCGTATAGAGGCGGCCAGGATTTGGCTTTCGTAGCCGTAGTTGTCATAAATTGTGCGTATTTCATCTATCAACGCCAATCCGTCTGTAGAAACATCATCCAGCCTTCCCAGGAATGGCGAAACGTAAGTCGCACCGGCCTTAGCTGCCAGCAGCGCCTGCCCGGAAGAGAAAATCAGCGTGCAGTTGGTCTTGATGCCTTTGTCCGAAAAATATTTCAGCGCACGTACACCGTCCTTAATCATTGGGATCTTCACCACGATGTTGGGATGTATGGCCGCCAGCTCGTCGCCTTCCTTTATCATTTCATCATACGTCGTGCTTAGAACTTCGGCAGAAATATCGCCGTCCACAATGTCGCAAATCGTGCGGTAATGCTGCATGATGGCGTTGGTTCCGGCAATACCTTCCTTGGCCATCAGGCTAGGGTTGGTGGTTACACCGTCCAGGATTCCAAGGTTTTGGGCTTCGCGAATCTGGTCCAGGTTGGCTGTGTCAATAAAAAATTTCATTACTTTAAATTTGATTTTGGCAAAGATAATCCAATTTATCAGGAGCAACAAGGTCGGGATTTCGGTTGACTGACCGTCCGGCTTTCCGCTGCAATCTTTTCCTGCCGCCAGGGCCCGGGCCTAAAAGGATTTCCGCTGCAATCCGGGCTAAGAGTGGGTGATGTATTTCTTTCCACGCTTGCAATGCGCACGTCAAAAAATAATTTCGGTAAATTTGCGGGAGAAGCAGTAGGCAGTAAGCTATAAGCTTTAAGCGGTACACATTAAGCGCTAGCAACTCATAAATCAATACATCACAAATTATCAGATTATAAAATCCTCAATTCACCAGTCACCAGTCACTTGTCACCATTCACCGTTCACCAATCAACCAATCAACCAGTCATTCCAATGAACATTCTCCTTGCCTCAACCTCTACGCTTTACGGCGGTAATTATCTGGAATATATCAAAAAGGAAATAGAACAGCTCTTCCTCGGCGTCGATGAGATCCTGTTTATTCCTTTTGCGCGCCCCGGCGGAATTACGCACGAAGATTATACCGCTAAAGCCGCAGAATTCTTTGCCCAACTCAACATAAAGATCCGCGGACTTCACGAATTTGAGGAGAAAGCCGAAGCCATCAACCAGGCCAAAGGTTATTTTACCGGCGGCGGAAACACCTTTCTTTTGGTAAAGACCCTGCACGAAGAAAACCTGATGCATTTCCTGAAGGACAATATAGAAGGCGGCAAACCTTATTTGGGTTCCAGTGCCGGCAGCAATATCGGCGGAATCAACATGAAAACCACCAATGACATGCCCATCGTTTACCCGGCAAGCTTCAGCTGTATGGGACTGGTACCGTTCAATATTAATCCCCACTATCTGGATCCAAGCCCGGACCTTAAGCACAATGGCGAAACGCGCGAAACCCGAATCCTTGAATTTCTCACCCAAAATGACCTGAAAGTCGTAGGTCTCCGCGAGGGCAACTGGATCCGCCGCATCGGCAACCGTATCACCACCGAGGGCAGCGAACAGACCCGCATTTTCGAACAGGGAAAGGAACCTTACGAAGTGGAGCCCGGCAGTTTGCTATAGCCGAAGTGGTTGGCAATATCTGTAATCCCTGAATCTTTAGTAATGTGTCGGAGCGCCCGCATTATAAAGGAAATTGAAAGAAAATACGTAGGCTGTTTCTTGCCTTATGCATAGGGCACGTAAAGCTGAATGAGTTTTTCAGATGTCAATATTTCTTAATAATAAATTGTACGTATATTTGTACAAATTAAAAGATATGCTCATTGCCAGTGTTTCAGATTTCCGGAAAGACATTAAGTCTTATTTAGACAGGGTTGCGAAAAATTTCGAGACCCTAATTATTAACCGCGGTAAAGATTCTGCAATAGTTGTCATGTCACTGGATGAATATAATTCGCTGATGGCCACTAATTATGAACTGTCTTCGCGAAGGAATGAATTGAGGTTGGATTCTGCCATTGAAAAGTTAAAGAGTGGAAACTCCTTTTCCAAAGATTTGACCGAAAAATAGTATGAAATATATATTCGTCGATGAATCCTGGGAGGACTATTTATATTGGCAGAAGACTGACAAAAAGAAATTAAAGCGCATCAATGATTTACTGAAGGACATTTCTCGAAATCCTTTTGAAGGTATTGGTAAACCCGAACCCCTAAAACATAAGTATTCCGGATTTTGGTCCCGCAGAATTGATGAGGAGCACAGACTGATATATAAGTATCAGGAAGATGAGATTTTAATTGCTAAATGTAGATTTCATTACGACTGAATAATTGTTGTGAGTTTTGGGAGCAAGATCAAAAATTTAAACAAAGATTATCTAAGCTTCAGGTCTACAACTTCGGGACTTCAAGAATAAAACTGCCTGAGATTCCTGCGGAATGACAAATGTGTGCTAAAATCACCATCCTGGACTGCACGTTTTCTTACTTTGTGCCCTTTGTGTAAATGCTTTGTGTTCTTAGTGGTTAAGATCCATGAAGAAAGAGCAAAGAGAAAAGAGCAAAAATTTAAGAACAAAGATAATTAAACTCCAAAGTCCACAACCTCCGGACTTCAGGAATCAAAATGCATGAGACTCCTGCGGAATGACAAATCCACTGATAAAATCGCGCTCCTGGAAACGAGAGATCTCCAATCAAACCTTACTCCGACACCTTAGGCAACGCTTTTGCCGGTGCACGGCCCGCCTCCAAAATGGGTAGGTTGGTTTCGGTTGGGATGTAAATCACAGTTTTATCGTTCAGATTGTTTTGCTGCCTTACCCATAAGTATTGAATATATTTTTCAGACAGGGCTCCGTTCTCAATTTTGATGGCGGCTGCTGCCCCTTTGGCACGTTCGACCTCGGCCATAGCATTCAGTTTTTCGGCCTCAAGGTTGGCTTTGGCTTCTTCAATTTTTATACGCCGGTTCTGCTCGGCCTTTGCAAATTCGGCTTTACCCTCCATTTCCTGCGACCACACCCGGTAAGTGGGGTAGCCGTATAACATGACTACCAGGAAGATTAATCCCAGAACAGTGATAACAATAATTCCGGTAAATGTCAGATTTTTCATATTTGATGTTTAAATGTTATTTTATTTAGGGAGTTAATGGGATGCGTTAGGCCTGCTGTTCCTTGCCGTCAGCCTGTATCCGGTTATAAATACTGTGTATAAGTCCGTCGGCCACTGAAATCTTAGGCACAAAAATCTTTGAGATTTCCGACCACTGCATAATATGATTGAAGATTTCCAGAGCCGGAACAATCACATCGGCACGGTCTTCACGCATCCCAAACTTCGTCATCCTTTCTGCAACGGTGAGTTCGCTTAGCTCTTTATAGTATTTCCTGAGGTAGGAGGTGCTCATGGGCTTGCCCTCTTTGGTTTTGCTCATGGAAAAGATCTTGTTGATATTGCCGCCCGAACCGATAGCCACCACCGGATCTTTGGAATTAATGTTTCTGCGGATTTCCTCTTTCATCTCCTTCCAGTGGTCATCAGTAACCAAGCCGTTCAGCAAACGTATGGTACCTATGTTGAAGGATTTCTTATACCTCATCTTTCCTTTTTCGTAGAAGGTGAGTTCAGTAGAGCCTCCGCCTACATCAATATACAGGTAGGCCGAATCTTCCGCAAGACCTTCTGCTACATGGTTTTCGTATATGAGGGCGGCTTCTTCATCACCGCTTATTATTTCGATATCAATCCCGGAATCCTCCCGCACTGCCGCGATAATCTGCCTGCCGTTTTCTGCGTCGCGCATGGCACTGGTGGCGCAGGCGCGGTAATGTTCTACCTTATAAATCTTCATCAGATCGCTGAAGACCCTCATGCTGTCCATCACCATCTTTTCCCGCTCCGGACCGATAACACCTTTAGCAAATACATCCATTCCCAAACGCAGTGGGATGCGCAGTAGGTTCAGTTTGGTAAATTCTGCCTGGCCGGAAGCCGTTTCGTGCACTTCGTTGATCAGCAGGCGCGCGGCGTTACTTCCAATATCTATTGCGGCTATTCTCATCTCTCGTTTTTCTTAAGTTTTATTTTACTTTATGTTTCAGGTAGCGGTAGATTTCAATCTGAGAACGGATTTCAGCTCCCTCTTTCTTCACATATTCATTACGCAGGTTCTTGTCCAGAATCCGTGCTTTCACATTATCGCTAAGTTGAATATCCAAAAGGTCTTTAATTTCTTTTTTCAGGTTTTTTTGGGTAATCTTTACGGCGGCTTCTATGCGGTAGTCCAGATTACGCGTCATCCAGTCTGCTGAGGATATATAGGTGTCCTCGGCGCCTTTGTTGTAAAAATACATCACCCGGGCATGTTCCAGGTACTCATCCACAATACTTATCGCCTGAATTTTCTTTTTAAAGTCTTTCTGGTTTACAGCGCAATAGATTCCGCGGATGATGAGCTTTACAGTGACACCTGCTCTGGCGGCATCATAGAGTTTCTGTATCAGTCCGCGGTCGCTGAGTGAATTGGATTTGATTACCATTTCGGCTTTGCGCCCTGCCTTGGCTTCCTCAATCTCGCGGTCTATATGCTGCTCAATTTTCTCACGCATGAAAACGGGGCACAGCAGGAGTTTTTTGCAGGTTTGAAGGGCCGGCAGGTAGTCTTCTTTTGGTTTACGCAATACATTAAATACCTTGTTCATGTCGGCCATAACCGCACGGTCTGAAGTCATCAGCAAATGATCACCATAAATCCTGGCAGTTTTTTCATTAAAGTTGCCTGTACTTATAAATCCGTACTGCAGGGTTTTACCCTGATACCTTTTCTTGATGATGCAAAGCTTCGCATGCACTTTTCTGTCAGGAATCCCTACCAGCACATTTACCCCTTCCTGTTCCAGCAGTTCCTTCCACTTCAGGTTGGATTCTTCATCAAACCTGGCGCGCAACTCAAGCATAACGGTTACCTCTTTTCCGTTTCGGACAGCGTTAATAAGGGCGTTAATGATTTTTGAGCTGCTTGCCAGCCTGTAGGCCGTAATCTGTATGGATTTTACATGCGGGTCCATGGCCGACTCACGCAGGAGGTCAATTACAGGTGTATAACTGTGATAAGGAAAGGTGAGCAGCACATCCGTGTTAAGGATAACATCAGTTACACGGCTACCCTCCAACTGCGGATGGTCGAAGGAAGTTCTTTCTTCAGGCTTCTTATAAGCACCAAATACATCCGGAAAAACCATGAAATGCTTGAAGTTATGGATCTTGCCTCCCGGAATGATGCTGTCCTTTTTGGTGAGATTCAGTTTTCTGATTAGAAATTCAAGCAGCGCCTTATCCATATTCCTGTCAAAACTGAAGCGCGTAGGTTTGCCTTTCCGCCGTGCTTTTATTCCCTTCTCTATCTTTTCCGCCAGGGTGGTGCGGATATCATTATCCAAATCAAATTCTGCATCCTTGGTCACCTTGAAACAATGCGCCTCGAAGTCATCATAACCGAAATACGAGAAAATATGCGGTAGGTTGAAGGTAATCACATCCTCCAGCAGCATTACGTTTTTCTCACCATCACCCGGCAGCAGGACAAACCTGCCCAACACGCGGGAAGGAATCTCAATCATTGCGAATTTACATTCATACTGCCATTCCTTCCGCCGCATGGCGATGCCCAGGTAAAGCGATTTGTCGCGCATATAGGGCATTGGTGTATTCTCGTGCAGCAACAGTGGGATTACATTACTCTCCACAACCTCATCAAAATATTTCCGGACAAACTTCTCCTGTGCGGATGTCAGTTTATTGGGTGTCCGTATAAATACCTTCTGCTCTTCCATTTCAGCCTGGATTTTCTTCCAGGTTTTGTCGAAAGCGAGCTGCTGCTGTATAACAATTTCGTTTATTTTTTGCAGAATTTTACTGGGTGGCTGGTAGAAGGATTCAGTGATAAATTTTTGTTTAAAATCCATCGCCCGTTTAAGTCCTGCGACGCGAACCCGGAAAAACTCGTCCAGATTATTTGAAAATATACCGATAAACCGGATACGCAGATGCAGCGGAACCTGTGGATCCATCGCTTCCTGCAAAACCCGCTCGTTAAAGGCAAGCCACGTGATGTCTCTTGGATTAAACTGGTTGGCCATTCTTTAGTTTTCTGTTTTTTCAAAAATAACAAAATCTGCTTAGTGACCCCTATTAAATTGCCATCAATACTCAGCGGATCTTGATTTTTGTTGCAATTCAGCTCACAGGAATAGAGACGTAGTTTTAATTTCGGGATTTAATTAATAAATTTACCCTTTTTCAAACCAGAAATATGAAACTGAAACATACCGTGCTGGCTTTAGCCGCCCCTTTCCTTATGAATGCGCAGCAAGTCATGACTCCGGAGATTTTGTGGACACTGAACAAAATAGGTGTAACCGCGGTCTCTCCCGATCAGTCGTCGCTGATTTACAGTGTTGGAAAAACCGATCTGAAGACCGAGAAGAATAATAAAACCAATTATTTCCTCAACATCAGCAAAAGTGCCGCTACTGCGCTGGATTTAGGTAAGAAAAGCCTGATACAGTGGGATAAAAACGGTCTGTATGCACAGGAGGACGGTAAGATTTTCCTTTCCAAAGACGCCGGCAAAACATGGGTTGATTTTTATACGCTTGCCAATGCAGACAATATCGTGATTTCACCGGACGGAAAGAAAGTAGCTTTCAGCCGTGAAGTTTTGGTGGAAAAAGTACTCGGAAAAGACAAATATTCTGATGTTCCTAAAACCACAGCACATATTTACACCGACCTTAATCACCGTCACTGGGATTATTTCAGCGAAGGCAAGTACAATCATGTTTTTGTTGCAGATGTTTCCGAAAGCGCGGATCAGGCGAAGGATTTGTTGGAAGGCAAGCCCTGGGATTCGCCGCAGCGCCCGTTTGGCGGTGCTGAAGATTTTATCTGGAGCCCGGACTCTTCGCAACTGCTGTACGTTACCAAACCTTTGAGCGGCGCTGAATATGCACAGTCTACCAATACGGATATTTTCGCCTACAACCTTGCTACCGGAGTAACGAGAAACCTGACTGAGGGCAATATGGGTTATGATGTGGCCCCGAAGTTTTCACCCGACGGCAAATCTCTTTCCTGGCTATCCATGGCGAGAGACGGCTACGAGGCAGACAAGAATAATATCAAGGTGATGGACTGGAAGAGTGGAATGACGGCGAATCTAACTCAAGCCTGGGACGAAAGTGTTGTGGGAGAGGTCTTCTGGTCTAAAGATTCCAAGACCATTTACTTTACCACTGCCTACCGCGGTACACGTCAATTGTTTTCGCTGAATCCGAAAACCTCAAAGATTCAGCAAATTACTAAAGGTAACCACGATGTAAACAGTATCTATGCACAAAATAGAAATTCTTTGCTGGTTTCGAAAGTGGACATTAATCACAATGCAGATCTTTTTTCCGTTGACCTGAAATCGGGTGCTATGGTTCAGGTAACTGATGTCAATAAGGAAAATTATGCTAAGATTACACCGGGCAAGTCTGAGCTTCATATGGTTAAAACAACCGATGGCAAAGAGATGGGCGTGTGGATTCATTACCCACCGAACTTTGACGCAAATAAAAAATATCCCACACTGCTTTACTGTCAGGGAGGACCACAGTCTGCGCTTACTCAGTACTTCAGTACACGCTGGAATTTTGCGCTTATGGCAGCTAACGGCTATATCGTTGTGGCTCCTAACCGCCGTGGAATGCCTGGCTGGGGAACGCAGTGGAATGAACAGATATCCAAAGACTGGGGCGGACAAGTGATGCAGGACTATCTGGCTGCTACCGATTACGCCAACAGTTTGCCATATGTGGATGAAAACCGTGTAGGAGCCGTTGGAGCCAGCTACGGTGGATTCAGCGTATTTATGCTTGCGGGCATGCATCAAAACCGTTTCAAGACTTTCATTGCACACGACGGCCTGTTCGATATGAAATCCTGGTATGGAACCACCGAGGAGCTGTTCTTCGCCAACTGGGATCTTGGTAAACCTACTGACAAACCTTTACCAAAGGCTTACACCGAATTTAATCCCTCTAATTTCGTGGACAAGTGGAACAGACCCATTATGATCATTCAGGGAGGTTTGGATTACCGTGTAGGATATGAGCAGGGACAGCAGGCCTTCCAGGCCGCCAGGCTCCACGGTTTGAAGAGCAAATTCGTCTACTTCCCGAATGAAAACCACTGGGTATTGAACCCGCACAATGCTTTGGTATGGCAACGCGAGTTCTTTGAGTGGCTGAAGGAAACGCTTTAACTAAAAAGTTTATAAATTCAAAAGGCTTCCGTGTTGCGGAAGCCTTATTGTTTTTCTGAAAAGCACTATACAAAATTTGCCGTGCTTACAACTGAACTTTAGCTTTAAAACTGGAGTTCATCGTAAGGGTAATGAAATCCATCGTGGGCGCACTGGCCATAATCTCCACGATCAGAGAGTTTTGGGTTGTCTGAAAGTAGGGTAGCAACTCCTGATCCACCACTGTAAAAGTGATAATATCAGAGTTGGTATTGTTATAAGCGGTAGCGATAAGCACATCCGGTTGGTTGGGCGCTCTAAGATAGATTCTTGCATTTTTGATGGCATCCAGTTTTGCACCGGCCTGTGAACTCACGTAAAGCATTTCCAGAGTGTTCATTTTTACTGATTTAATATTATTAATGGACTGGCTGGGGGAAATTTCCTTTATTTTCTGGTCCAGATCAATGTTCATGTCAATAGCTGGCGTTGTGGTGTAGTTGGTACTGCTTACCGCGGCAAAAGGAACAGTAACCGTCGCCGAAAATGGCGCATCGAACGGAGGTATGGCATCAAGAACTGAATTGATAATGTCCCGGCAACTTGACAAAAGGAACATACTCAATACAGTGAACAGGAGGGTTAACTTTTTCATAATTCTTATTTTTTATTATTTTTACTTCAGCATTTATTATTCCAACTTAATTCCGGCATATCAAACTTCTTAAAACCGATTGATGGACCTTAGAATAGCCTCGTTTCCGCCCATAATTTCAGAAACTTCGGAAATCCTCATCCTGGGATCGGTGCCGGGAGTCCGGTCGCTAGAAGCACAGGAATATTATGCGCATCCGCAGAATCACTTTTGGAAAATAGTTTTTAATTTATTTGGCCGCGAATTTACGGCAAATTATGCGCAAAAGATTGATTTTTTGACAGATAATAAAATTGCACTGTGGGACGTGATTGAAACCTGCGAGCGAAAGGGCAGCCTTGATACCGAAATCCGGAACGAGGAAAGTAATGACATCGCCGGACTGCTAGGTGAATTTCCAAATATCAGAGCGGTGTTCTGTAATGGACAGAAGGCCCACAAAAACCTGTTGCATATCATAGGAAAAGATCCTTCAATCCCCGTCCATCTGATGCCTTCCACCAGTCCACTGCACACTATTGGTTTTGAAAAAAAACTGGAAGCCTGGTCTCTTATCAAAGATTATGTTTAATCGGCGTCCTCAACCTTTAAGATTCGTGAGAATTTTAGTTATCAGTTCCTTTGCCCTGCTGTTACCGAATCATAAGTTATGAAGGGAACCGTGTCAAAGGAGATTTTTCTACAAAATCCCGGATCGTTAAGGAGACTCCAATGAATATATTTTTCATAATACCCGAAGTTCCAAAAATAGATAATTTATAAGTTCAAGCAGCTGGCTTACAGTCTGTTGCTCTTTTATTTGACTTTCGGTATTTTACGCCGTATCTTTGCGGATTAAATTTTTAAATAAAATCCGTAAATTTTATGAAGACATCAGACTTTAATTTCCACCTGCCGGAAGAACTTCTGGCCGAACATCCTGCAGAACACCGTGACGAAGCCAAGCTTATGGTTCTTAACCGTAAGGACCAGACTATTGAGCACAAACTGTTTAAGGATGTGGTGGATTATTTTGATGAAAAGGACCTGTTCATCTTTAACAATACTAAAGTTTTCCCGGCCCGTCTGTATGGTAATAAGGAAAAAACAGGAGCTAAGATTGAGGTTTTCCTGCTTAGGGAACTTGATAAGGAAACACGTGTTTGGGACGTTCTTGTTGATCCTGCGAGAAAGATAAGAATCGGTAACAAACTTTTCTTTACTGAAGATGAAGCATTGGTGGCCGAAGTTATTGACAATACAACTTCCAGAGGCAGAACCCTCAGGTTTTTATATGACGGTTCCTACGAAGAATTCCGCGCAAAACTAAAAGAACTGGGCGAAACACCACTTCCAAAATACATCAAAAGGGAAGTGCAGCCCGAAGATGCTGAACGTTACCAAACAATTTATGCCAAGCATGAAGGTGCTGTAGCCGCGCCAACTGCAGGCCTGCATTTCTCCAAACATCTGATGAAAAGACTGGAAATCAAAGGTATAGATTTCGCCGAAGTAACTCTTCATGTAGGTCTTGGAACTTTTAACCCTATTGAGGTTGAGGATTTAAGCAAGCATAAGATGGAATCTGAAGAGGCCATCATTGACCAGCTCAATGCAGATATCATTAACAAAGCAGTAGAAGAGGGCAGAAGGGTTTGCGCTGTAGGTACCACCACCATGCGTGCACTGGAAACATCCGTGTCTTCAAACAAAAAGATAGGACCTTATCAGGGTTGGACCAACAAATTCATCTTCCCGCCACATGAGTTTGGAGTTGCAAATGCGATGATTACTAATTTCCACACACCGAAATCTACATTACTGATGATGATTGCAGCCTTTGCAGGTAAGGATTTCCTTATGCATGCTTATGAGGAAGCCATCAAGAATGAATATAAATTCTACTCCTACGGAGATGCAATGCTGATCCTGTAAGAGCATCACATTTAAGATACCTATTAAATTTTGGATTAAATGCAGAGCACCGTTTTTAATCCAAAATTTATAATTTAAAATCTAAAATCAATTGAAGGACATCCGCACCCTATCCCTGGAAGAACTGCAAAATTATTTCGTCAGCCTTGGCGAAAAACCTTTCCGTGCAAAACAGGTCTATGACTGGCTGTGGAGCAAGAACCTCCATTCCATTGATGAGATGACCAATCTGTCCCGGGAACTCCGCGACAGGATTGCTCAGGAATATACAATTAACCCTATTTCTGTGGATCTTCTTCAGAAATCTAAGGACGGGACCATTAAGAACGGAGTGAAACTTCACGACGGACTATTGGTGGAGTCGGTCCTTATTCCTACGGAAAGCCGTACCACGGCCTGTGTATCTTCGCAGGTTGGTTGTTCACTTAACTGTGAGTTCTGTGCCACAGCGCGCCTGAAAAGGATGCGAAATTTGGAAGTGGCAGAGATCGTGGACCAGGTAGCGCTTATAGATCAGCAAAGCAAATCGTACTTCGGCAGACCTCTTTCCAACATCGTCTTTATGGGCATGGGCGAACCCATGATGAACTATAAAAATGTGGTGGAAGCCATCAGGAAGATCACCGAACCCGAGGGAATGGGAATGTCGCCGCGGCGTATTACTGTTTCTACTTCCGGTATTCCTAAAATGATCAGGATGCTTGCCGATGAAGACCTCAGGGTTAAGCTGGCATTGTCACTCCACTCAGCCATTGAAGAGAAACGTAATGAAATCATGCCGTTTTCCGATAAGTTCCCGCTAACCGACATCATGGACGCGCTTCAGTACTGGTACAGTAAGACAGGCAATACAGTTACTTATGAATATTGTGTCTGGAAAGGGATTAACGACCAAGACGAGGATATTAAGGCACTCATCCGCTACTGTAAGCAAGTACCCTCCAAAGTGAATCTCATTCAGTACAATCCAATTGGCGACGGGAAATACGACCAGTGTAACAAGGAAGCCGAAGACAATTATGTTCGGCAGCTCGAGAAGGCCGGTATTACGGTACTCATCCGGAGAAGCCGTGGTGGAGATATTGATGCCGCCTGCGGGCAGTTGGCCAATAAATCCAGTGAATAATGTTTATTCACCGCGGTAGAGCCAGAACCGAAAGGCATAATCTGGGCATCGCCTCGCTGCTTGGTTTTGTAGCCGGACTGGTGAATGTTGCAGGTTTTTTATCCGTAAAAAAGCTCACCACCAATGTTACAGGTCACTTTGCTTTTTTTGTTGATGAGGCTTTCCAGCAGAATCTGTCACAGGCTTTCCATACCGGACTTTATATTTTCTTTTTCTTTGCAGGTGCTTTTTTCTCAAGTTTGTTGGTAGAGTTCTACACCCGCCGGCGCGAAAATATTATTTATGTTGTACCTGCACTAACTGAGGCTCTAATTCTGGGAACAATTGCGCTTACCGGCACTCAGCTGATGAGGGAAAACCCGGATTTTATTGCCTATGCTTTACTTTTCGCTATGGGATTGCAGAATGCACTGGTGACGCGAATTTCCAATGCGGTGGTGAGAACGACCCATCTTACCGGGCTTTTCACCGATATGGGAATTGAGTTTGCACAGTTGTTTTTCTACAAAGGAAAGTTGAGACGGTGGAAACTGTGGAAGTCAATCCGTTTGCGGCTCACCATTATATGGATGTTCTTTGCCGGTGGTGTGTGCGGTGGAATACTGTACGGTTCCCTGGGTACTAAAACGCTGCTTTTGGGAAGTTTTTTACTTTTGGCAGGTCTACTTTTTGACTTTATTAAAATAAGGTTGCTCTTGAATTCACCAAGATGATCAGAGGACTTATACTTATTTTCCTGCTCGCTTTACAACCGCTGCAGGCTCAAAAGCTGAACTTTCTCAGTTTAAATAAATACCGCATTGCAAAACTGCCGGATCAGCTTAACGAAAATTCCGGCCTTACAATTTTCAATGGAAAACTGTATACCCTTAATGACGGCGGTAATTCAGCTGAACTGTTCGCGCTGAATTCAAATTCAGGAGCCATCGAGCACAAAATCACTACTACGCTGAAGAATAAGGACTGGGAAGCTATTGCAAGCGATTCTACATCTTTTTACATCGGTGATTTCGGCAATAATGGAGGTTCCAGAATGGATTTAAAAATAATGATGCTACCGTTTCACAGTGAGGTAACGGCAGACTCGGTGAAAACGCTTCGTTTTTTTTATCCCGAACAAAGCGATTTCCGCTCTCGGCTTCACCGCCATGATTATGATGCGGAAGCGATGATTTTCCTCAACGGTCAACTTCATATTTTCACCAAGGAGTGGAGTAGTGGATCAACCACACATTACACAGTTGATCCTGCGCTTTCTGAAAGTCAGGCCGCACAGAAAGTAGCCCGTCAGCAAACCGGTTTTCTGGTGACTGATGCAGCTTATTTTAATAAAAAACTCTATCTGACCGGTTACACCAAAAAGGCTGAAGTCTTTTTAAATATTTACACCGAATCCAAACCGGGATATTTTTTTGATGCAGAACCTCAGAAATATTATTTGGGAACAGCGTTTTCCTTAGGACAGGTGGAAGGTATTGAGGTTGATGAAAAAGGAGTTTTCCTTTCGGCAGAAGCATTCCGAACTCCGTTAGGAACTGTAAAGCCCAGCCTGTACTTCGTGCCTCATGAAAAGATAAAGACCGGAAAATAAATCCGGTCTTTTCATCAGTAGTTCATGATTTTAAATGTGTTGGCGTAATTTTCGGCCGTAATCTTCATTATATAGCTGGCCTTAGTTTCGATGAACGGCAAAGTATTTATTCCGCTTCTTAAGACTACCTCGCGGGAACTTACGAGTTTACCCTCCATGGAATATATCTCCACCGTAAATGTCCTGCGTGTTTTTCCAAGGTATTCAATCTGGATTTCGCGGTTCCTCACCGGATTGACAATGTTTATCAATCCTTCAGCCACCGCTTGTTCTGCTGTCGCCAGAACACCGTAACTAAAGGTGTGCAGTTGGGTAGAACCACCAGCAGTGATCTGTGCCTTCCAGTTGCCTGTTTGGTTGAAAGTTGCCGAATTAAAACTCCAGTACCAGTAAGACGCGGTGTAGAACTGCGGCATGTTAAAGGATTGGTTATAGGCAACTGAGTTATCGGGTCTCAGCAGTTGGATATTCACAGGGGAGCCTGCGGCAATATCTGAAAGAAAAGTGTAAATATAAACTCCTTCGCCAGCGTTAAACTGGTTCTTGAAAAGAGTGGTCTCCTGAACGCCACAACCGTTGTTCAAAGCAACTTCCCCGCTGTGACTGGACACAGAGTTTATTTTTGGGTTATTGTAATTTTTCTGCACCTGCCACCAGGACTGTGTCGCCGAGGGCCATGTATTGCAGGGACCCTGATAAGGGTCAACCAATTGATTACCGCTGTTGTATACTTCAAAATGAAGATGCGGACCGGTAGAATTTCCTGAACTTCCTACAATTCCAAGGTATTCGCCTGCGCTCACAGTTTGGCCGATGCTTTTGGAGGTCAGGGAATTATTTTTCAGGTGTCCGTACCAGGTCACGCTGCCGTCGCTGTGCTGAACATAAACCGCATTCCATGTGCTGCTGTTGAAGGCGCAGTTTCTGTCGTAGAAACCGTTGCTTTTTGCGATGATGGTTCCGGCTGCAGCCGCAATAACTTCGGCCTCATTATGATCCATTTGATACCATCCGAAAGGCCATGTAAAAATATCTATGCCTGCATGGTTATATCCCCCGGAGGTGTCATAGGTACGCGTTCCGCAGTTATAATCCTGAAGCTGGTTAGGGTAGCCCGCATTGTGATCCACATAATTGGAAATGCTCCATACCTCGTTGTAAGCAGCACCCGAACTTTTCTTTACCGGCCAGATGAATGGAGGTGGTACCAGGAGCATTTTAGAAGTCAACTTGCCTTCCATCCTCAGTTTTTGCTGATTGGCCTTGATCATTTTTTGAATTGAGGTTCGGGCCTCTTCAGACAGACATTCCGTGTTCTGGAACTTAAATTCGCCGCCACCGGTTTGGGCAGCTGTTAACTGCATTGCTGTAAGCATCCCAATTGTTAAAATTCTTGTTTTCATTTCTGTGTTTTTAGTAGATCAAATGTACAAATTTGCCGCATGTCGGTTATTTGTTTAATAATTGAATTATATTTGCTGTAAAGCAAAATCTGTCATCCACAAACCGGAAAAAATTGGCCAATATTGTAGAAGAAATTAAGAGACCTATTGCAGAAGAAATGAAACTTTTTGAGAAAAAGTTCTATGAATCCATGCAAAGCAATGTTCCCCTGCTCGATAAAGTGACCCGTTTTATTGTTACTACCAAAGGGAAGCAAATGAGGCCTATGTTTGTTTTCCTGTGCGCACGTTTAATAGGCTCTGTAAATGAGAAAACCTTTCGCGGAGCCTCTATGATTGAACTTATACATACAGCTACCCTGGTTCATGATGATGTTGTAGATGAGAGCTTCAAGCGCCGAAACTTCTTCTCCATCAACGCACTGTGGAAGAATAAGATCGCTGTTCTTGTGGGCGACTATTTGCTTTCCAAATCCGTCTTACTTTCCACAGACCATAAAGATTTTGACCTTTTGTCAGTAATCGCCAGAACCATCCGCGAAATGAGTGAGGGCGAACTGCTTCAGTTGGAAAAAGCCCGTAAACTGGATATTACAGAAGAGGTGTATTATGAAATCATCCGCCAGAAAACGGCAACGCTGATTGCAGCTTGCTGCGAAATTGGTGTCCTTTCCAATGATGCAGATGAGCAACTTGCCCGCAAAATGATGGAGTTTGGCACTTTTACAGGAATGGCATTTCAGATAAAGGATGATCTTTTCGACTATCTCTCTTCCAACTTCATCGGAAAACCGGTTGGAATTGATATTAAGGAGCAGAAAATGACGCTTCCCTTAATCCATACTCTTAAAACAGCTTCAGATGCAGACCGGAAATATTACTTTAACACCATTAAGCGCTATAACAACGACAAAAAAAGGGTTAAAGAACTGATTGAGTTTGTGAAAAGCTCCGGCGGTTTGGATTATGCAATGAAGGTGATGAAGGACTATCAGCTAAAAGCCAAACTAATTCTTGATGAATTTCCGGATTCAGACGCAAAGCAGTCCCTTCATTTGATGCTGGACTATGTAATTGAGCGGAAGTTTTAGCATGTACTGAAGCTGGCCAATCACAGTTTTTTGAACTACTCAATTAAAATTAAATATTTCCTTACAGTAGTTTTACGGTTTTCCGGTGCACCCATCGGCAATTCATAAAATTCAAGCTGCACTTCACCTTTTTTTACTCCAGTAATCCGATAATAAGCAGGCATAGGGTCTCCTGGTTTAGAATCTGCAGGGATCTGTTCTGTTTTAAGTTCGTGCCTTTCAACTTTTAGTATTTCTTCAGGCTGCATTTCAAAGAGCAGACGGACAGGGACTGCTCCCCGACTGGGGATCAGCAAGTCTGCAGATTCGCCTGTTTTAAGTTTGATGATGTTTTGACTCATTGTTCTTTTATCTGTTTGTTCTGCTTTAGCAGCTCCTGTATCGTGGTCTTTCATCTTGTTCGACTGCATACAGTTTATGCAGGAAACAAAACTCAAAGTAATAAAAATGAATTTCATAATTGAGGTTTTAAGCAGGAAACCGCCGAATGACAGTCTCCTGCAAAAAGATGATTAGTCGTACCACTTGTGATGCATAGCGGAATCCATGCCGCTAACGAAGCAGTCCAGGCGGTTGGCAGCCCAGGAACTTACCCCCACACCACTGGAAAGTTTTCCACCCAGATCCTCTTCACCACTCCAGCTGGAACCGTTCCACCAGCGGTGCATCATCCTGTATGACCTGCCGGGATAGAAGACGTCGATCCTGTTTTTACCCCAGGAAACAGCCCCGGGACTGTCGAAAAGTTCACCGCCCAAATTTTCCCAGTTACTCCAGCCTTTATCAAACCAACGGTGCCAAAGTTTGTTGTCTGTTCCCCGTGCAAAGATATCCAAACGTCCGCTTGCCCAGGAACATACAGTAGGCGCTGATGTTAATACGCCGCCCAGGCTTTCCCAGCCGTGCCAGCCGCCGTCCCACCAAAGGTGCCACAATGCGGAATCTGTTCCTCTCGCAAAAATATCAATGCGGTTAGGTCCCCAGCTTACCGCGGCCGGTTCGCTGGATAATTGCCCTCCAAGGGCTTCCCAGTTACTCCATCCGCCCTGATACCATTTATGATACAGCTGATAATCTGTACCTACCGCAAATATATCAAGCCGGCCACTGGCCCACGAGCTTATAGCCGGTGCGCCGTGAATAAGACCTCCCAGGCTTTCCCAGCCAAGCCAGGCAGAGCCGTTCCACCATCTGTGGTGCACGGCACTGTCCAGTCCCCGGGCCACTACATCAATCCGGTTGGCACCCCATGATACTGCATTTGGCTTGCTGGTGATTTTTCCACCCAGACTTTCATAGCCTTTCCAGCCTTTTTTCTGCGGCAGCTTCACACCTGTGCAGCCCATTTTTGCATAGTCATCAATTTTACACTGTCCGTAGGCAATCTTGAAGAAGCCCGCTTCCCCGAAATTATTGGCACCCCACGAATTCTTGCAGATCCAGCACTGTGCATTGTCATCATAACCTATAACCTGTATACAGTGCAGACCTTCCAAAACGCCTGATACTTTTCGGTAAACACCGGAACTGTAGCTGAAGAAATCGGTATACACTTCCATAATGGCGGCCAGCGGACCTGTATTGGCTAAATACTGTTTCGCTGCCGCTACTGTAGATACGGTATGGATATTTGATATTTTCACGGCTCTTGAATTCCGGTCTGCGCAGGATTTGCAGGAGGGTGTACCGTTCCAGATATCGTTACCCGAGAATGCTGCAGTATAAGGGTTGCATGCCTCATCGCAGACACCGCGGCTCTTGATCTGATTAAAACACTGGTCGTGCCACCAACCACTGCAGGAAGCTCCGTGCGATGAGCAGAAGTGTGAATCTGCTTCAGAAAGGTCCAGAAGCTGACCGTGTTCTATGGATGCCATTGATTCGGTAACAGCGACACAGCAAAAGGACACGCAGCTACCACATCCGCCCTGTTGTTTTACAGAAGTAACATGATTACCATTCCTGTTGCGCCAATCTACTTTAGTGGGAAGTCCGGCTGTGGGTGCCCCTGCTGAGACTGATGCTGAAGCGGCCGGCATTTTAAAACCTGCTGGCAGTTCTACCCCCAGCAAGGCTTTTCTTTTAAGATCAGGCAGTTTTGAAACTTCGGTTTCCATTGCGGTCCACGTCGCATTTTTTGCAATAAGATCGTCTCTTAGTTTTGCATAAGTAAGTTTTGCCATAGCTATTAATTTTTATTGCGCTTACTCTGTTTAGGTTGGGATTTTCAGCTTACTCCCGGACTAGGAAATACATTATTTAAGCTTAGAATTGGAACTTACGGTAGGGTTGGGGTGGGAAAAATGATTTACGCAATATAAAGTTATGTAAAATTATTTTTACAATAAGCATGTAATTTCAATAAATTATACACTTTTATTCTTTTACTAAAATTTATTCTGTACAGCTTATGTCAGGAAAAGAGCCGGGAAGCAGCAGTCCATGTGTGCTGATGTAATAAAGATGGTTTCCAAAATTCTGTTAAACAGGAGAGGTGCAGTCAGCACTGAATGCAATATGAGTTTAGGTATTAAAAAAATTGTTTTGCTTTTTCCTTGTTTATTGTAACCTGTAATGCCATAAAAATGAAACTTATTCATTTTGAACATTCAGATTTCTAAGCTTTCATTAAATTATTGCGAAATTGATAATGTATTATTGTGTTTAATGATTAAGTGTTAACTCATTGCATTCTGTTTAAAATTATCTGCTTTTTTCTGCTGATTTGTAATTTGTAAAAATTATTATCTTTGTCCAAATTCATATTTATGGAAACCACCTACATCGAAACACAGCAAATTTCCTTTCAGGACTTTAAAAAGTCTGTTATTGAAGACTATAAATTAGGACGGATCTCCCGTGAAATGTCCTACCTGGGCAGACGTGAAGTTCTTACAGGCAAAGCAAAATTCGGAATCTTCGGCGACGGAAAAGAATTGCCGCAGTTGGCGATGGCTAAAGTTTTCAGGAATGGTGATTTCCGTTCGGGCTATTACAGGGACCAGACTTTTGCGATGGCAATTGACGCGGTTACTGTAGAAAGTTTCTTTGCTCAGCTGTACGCAGATACCAGCATAGACCGCGAACCAGCGTCGGCTGGCCGCCAGATGAACGGTCATTACGCTACCAGGAGTCTAAATGAGGACGGCTCCTGGAAAAACCTGATGGAGCAGAAGAATATTTCTTCAGATATTTCTCCTACAGCGGGACAGATGCCAAGGCTTCTGGGTCTTGCACTGGCTTCCAAAGTATATAAATCGGTGAAATTTGACGGTTCTGAAAAATTTTCAAATGAGGGTCAGGAAGTGGCTTTCGGTACCATTGGTGATGCTTCTACGGCTGAGGGTCATTTCTGGGAAGCACTGAACGCTGCCTGCGCACTGCAGGTCCCTATGATTGTCTCTATCTGGGATGATGGTTACGGGATTTCTGTACCTACGCAAAACCAGCGTGCTAAGGCGGATATCGCCGAAATGCTTTCCGGTTTCCAAAGAAAAGAGGGCGAGAACCAAGGTTGCGAAATTATTCAGGTAAAAGCCTGGGACTATCCTTCTCTTTTGGATGCTTATGCAAGAGCTGAGCACTTCGCCAGAACCGAAAGTGTGCCGGTAGTGGTTCATGTTATTGAAGTTACGCAACCTCAGGGTCACTCTACGTCAGGGTCACACGAAAGATATAAGAACGAGGAAAGACTGAAGTGGGAAGGCGAATTTGACGGATTAAGCAAGTTCCGCGAGTGGATTCTGGACTATTCGATTGATATTGAAGGTAATGAAGAACAGCTTGCCACCGCTGAGGAACTGGACCGGATTGATGAAGAGGCTAAGAAGTTTGTAAAGGAGGGGCAGAAGAGGGCCTGGGAAAACTACCAGAAGCCTATTCTTGATCTTAAGAGCAGTGTTCTTCCTCTGGTTGAAGCTCTTCAGCAAAAGCATAATGAAATTGAGTCCGAACTTGCCAAATTCGGGAAAATTATTGCAGTTGCGAAAAAAGATATATTCCACCTGGTCCGTAAATCTCTATTCATAAGCCGGGGTGCAGATTCCGCAGAACGGCAGGCACTTGAGGTCAAATACAACGAAATATTTGCCGTTGAGAAGGATAATTACTCCTCTCACCTTTATTCGCAATCCCAATGGAAAGCTACCAATGTTAAGGAAGTGGCACCAATTATCACTGAAAACTCCGAAACGGTAGACGGCCGCGTGGTAGTAAGGAATAATTTTGACAAAATTTTCGACAAGTACCCGGAAACACTTGTTTTTGGTGAGGATGCGGGTAACATTGGTGACGTTAACCAGGGTCTGGAAGGCCTCCAGGAGAAATACGGTGAACTAAGGATTGCAGATACCGGAATCCGTGAAGCGACCATTCTGGGGCAGGGGATTGGTCTTGCGATGCGCGGACTGAGACCTATCGCTGAGATTCAGTATCTGGATTATATCCTTTATTGCCTTCAGGGTATGAGCGATGACCTGGCTACCGTTCAGTACAGGACACGTGGAGGTCAAAAAGCACCGGTCATCATCCGTACACGTGGTCACAGGCTGGAAGGTGTGTGGCACTCCGGATCGCCAATGGCGGGCATCATCAATCTTTCAAAAGGTATTCTTGTACTGGTACCGCGTAACCTGACCAAAGCAGCTGGTTTTTACAACACGATGCTTCAGAGCGATGAGCCTGCAGTAATTGTAGAATGTCTGAACGGTTACCGCCTGAAGGAAAAACAGCCTGAAAACCTTGGTGAATTCACTGTTCCAGTCGGGAAAATAGAAGTGACCAAAGAAGGTTCTGATGTAACGCTGGTTACCTACGGATCTACCTGGAGACTCGTAATGGAAGCAGCTGAGGAACTTGAAAAAGTGGGTATTTCTGCAGAGGTGATAGACGTTCAGTCGCTTATTCCGTTCGATTTAAGTCATGAGATTGCTGACAGTGTTAAGAAAACCAACCGTTTGGTGGTGATAGATGAAGATGTGGAAGGCGGAACATCAGCCTTTATCATGCAGCAGGTGATGGAAAAACAGAAAGCTTTCAGATATCTGGATGCGGATCCGCTTACCATCTGTGCGGAAAATCACAGGCCTGCTTATGCAAGTGACGGCGACTATTTCAGCAAGCCAAGTGTGGACGATATGGTGGAGAAAGTTTACCACATGTTCCACGAAAGCAATCCAGCTAAGTTTCCCGGACTTTAAACAATATACTCGAGCACACTTATACGGGCGGACATTTTTTGTCCGCTCTTTTTTTGTTGTTTTTTTGTACTTTCGGTAAGTTATAATTGATTTAAACACCGAACTAACAATTTTAATATGAAAAAGATTACTTTTAGCCTGGCCACACTGCTTTTAATTCAGGCCTGCTCTGAAAACCAAAAGAAAACCGAAACCGAAACTGTAGCCGGAACAGAGCAGACACAGGCTCCTGTTTCAAATGATATTCAAACTGCACAGTCTAATGAAATTCTGCACGAAATGCAGGAAATGATGGATTAGATGCATTCAAAAACATTTTCCGGAAACAACGATGAGGACTATGCTGAAATGATGTCGGATCATCATGATGCAGCTGTTGAAATGTCAGAAATTCTAATCCGAAGCGGGAAAGATGAAGAGCTGAAAAACTTTGCCCGGAATGTGATAAGCACGCAGGAAAAAGAAATGAAAATGATGGACAGGTTCGATAATCTGACGGAACGTTCAGCAAACAGTGCAGAGTTCCAAAGGGAGCTGAAAGCAACAATGGCGCCTATGATGAATTCTTCCATACCGGTGCACAATGACGTGGACAGGGATTATGCAGAACAGATGATTCCACATCACCAGAGTGCTGTGGAGATGGCAAAGGTGTATAAAAAATTTGGCAAGCAGTCGGAACTCCTTAAACTATCCCGTGATATTATCGCAACGCAGCAAAAGGAAATTGAATTCTTGAAGCAATGGCTTACTAAATAAGACGTTAAACTATAATTTTTGCGGACCATCCTTATTTGAAAGAGGCATTATCCTCCGTTGAGAAATTTTCCTTAAATTCGCATTAAATTTATTAATTCATGAACTACGATATTATTGTGATCGGTAGTGGTCCCGGTGGTTATGTTACTGCCATCCGCGCTTCTCAACTTGGTTTTAAAACAGCGATTATAGAAAAAGAAAATCTGGGTGGAATTTGCCTTAACTGGGGATGTATTCCGACCAAAGCGCTGCTTAAATCTGCGCACGTTTTTAATTATCTGAAACATGCTGAAGAGTATGGCTTAAATGCAGTTGAGAATCCAGGTTTCGACTTCTCCAAGGTAATCCAGCGCAGTCGCGGTGTGGCTACCAAGATGAGCGGCGGAATCTCGTTCCTGATGAAAAAGAATAAGATTGACGTCATTATGGGTACCGCCAAGGTACAGAAAGGAAAGAAAGTCTTGGTTACGGATAAAGACGGAAAAGATTCAGAATATGCTGCAGAACATATAATCATTGCAACCGGTGCCAGATCCCGCGAATTGCCTAATTTGCCTCAGGATGGCAAGAAGGTGATTGGCTACCGCCAGGCCCTAAGTTTGCCGGAGCAGCCTAAATCTATGATTGTTGTTGGATCAGGTGCTATTGGGGTAGAGTTCGCAGATTTCTATAACTCTATGGGAACCAAAGTAACTGTGGTTGAATTTATGCCTAATATAGTTCCTGTAGAAGATGAGGATGTATCAAAACATCTGGAGAAATCCCTGAAGAAAGCCGGAATTGAAATTATGACAAATGCGTCTGTAGAAAGTGTTGATACTTCCGGAGCCGGGGTGAAAGCTAACGTGAAAACTGCTAAAGGAAATATAACGCTGGAAGCCGACATCCTTCTGTCCGCGGTGGGAATTGCTGCCAATATTGAAGGTCAGGGCTTTGAAGAGGTAGGTATTCAAACTGATAAAGGACGTGTTTTGGTAAACGAATGGTATGAAACTTCAGTACCGGGATACTATGCGATTGGCGATATCCTTCCTACGCAGGCTCTTGCCCACGTTGCATCTGCTGAAGGTATTACCTGTGTAGAGAAAATTAAAGGTCTTCATGTGGAAAAAATTGACTACGGCAATATTCCGGGATGTACGTACTGCAGCCCGGAGGTGGCTTCTGTAGGTCTAACAGAAAAGCAGGCTAAAGAACAGGGTTATGAACTTAAAGTGGGTAAATTCCCATTGTCCGCCAGTGGTAAAGCAACTGCAAACGGCAATACGGACGGTTTCGTAAAGGTGATTTTTGATGCCAAATACGGCGAATGGCTTGGTTGTCATATGGTAGGCGAAGGTGTGACCGATATGATTGCTGAAGCAGTTGTAGCTCGTAAACTGGAGACTACAGGTCATGAGATCATTAAATCCATTCACCCGCACCCAACAGTTTCAGAAGCCATTATGGAGGCTGCTGCAGCTGCATATGGTGAGGTGATCCATATTTAATAATTTCAGAGCGGCACCATACAGAATGAGGTGTCTGCACTGTGAAAAAGAAAGAGCGGGAAATTTTCCCGCTCTTTTGTTTTTGATATATACTATAACTATTCAGTAACAATAATTTCTGAAGCCGGAGAAACGTTAGTTGATGTATAGCTCGCAAAGGCTTCCTCCAGGCTTTCAAATTTACCCTTAAATTCGTCCACAGGTGAGTCCTGAATGATATTTCCGTTATGGATCAGGATCACGCGGCTACAGAGGGCTTCCACCTCCTGCATAATATGTGTGGACAGGATCACCGTTTTTTCACGGCCTATCTCGCGGATTACGTTTCGGATCTCAATAATCTGGTTAGGATCCAGTCCGTTGGTTGGTTCGTCCAGAATAAGAAGGTCAGGAGAGTGCAGTATGGCCTGAGCCAGACCCACACGCTGTTTATATCCCTTGGAAAGTTGCGAGATTTTCTTGGACTTTTCCGGTGTAAGGCCTACGAGTTCTATCACTTCATCAATCCGCTGCTTAGGTATTTTATGCACATTGGCAACAAAAGACAGATATTCACGGATATACATCTCCGGATAGAGCGGATTATTTTCGGGCAGAAAGCCAATGGTACGTTTACTTTCAATTTCGTTTTCAGAAATGTTCAGTCCGTTGAAGTTGATTTCGCCTTCCTCAATTGCCAAAACTCCTGTAATGGACTTCATAAGGGTCGATTTACCGGCACCATTGGGCCCCAGGAGACCGACTATCTCGTTTTTTCCTATGCTTAAGCTGATGTTGTTTAATGCGGTTTGGTTTCCAAACCTTTTGGTTAAACTGCTGATCTCTAAAGACATTGTGGCTGTTTTTTGACTTAAATAAAAACCCATTCAGAATGAACAGGTTTTTTTGGTATGGGTTATTTTTTCTTTTTGGTGGCCGCGGTTGTTGTACCGGAATCAGACTCAGCCAGAGGCTTTATGGTTTCATTTCCTCTGGAAGCGATGTTCACTTTGTCTTTTCCAAAAACCCTGTCCACCTGAGCTTTCGTAAGGAACTGGCTTTTTCCGATATACTTCTTGCTTTTGTTGATATAGTGAATGAACTGAACCGTAGTCTGACCGTAGTTGTGAGCGTATTTAAGTCCAATTATATCATTCGGAAGTTCCAGTTGGACTTCACCCATAGGCATGTCTATAAAGCCGTCGGATACAAGTTTGTAAAGCTGCTCAAAATCTTTGTTCAGGTCATGGAAATAAAAGGACCGGAAGGTATTAAGATTACTCGTGTTGATGTCCTGGTAATTGAAGGTGTACTTATTCTGTTTTTTATACAGCGCAACAGCATTTTCTTTGCCTACCTGGATCAGGTTGTCATTCTTAAGCACCTTGATTTGGGCAAAAGCAGTGAAAGAAAATAATGTGGTTAGAAGTAAAACTGTTTTTCTCATTATCTTTTTTTAAGAGGTTAAGAACTTCATTTCAGCCTCTGTGTTTTTTGTATCTGAAGCAAATGTACCAATTTTTTTAAAAACAATCATGCTGACTGCCAGTGCACTCCATAAAAAAAGTCTGCAGGTAAATACTTGCAGACTTTAGTGACCTCGACAGGATTCAAACCTGTAACCTTCTGAGCCGTAATCAGATGCGCTATTCAGTTGCGCCACGAGGCCGTGTTTTTCGGTTTGCAAATATAACAATTTTTTGATTCCTTTGACAAATGAAAGCAAAGATTTTTCAAATAATTGCACTTTTTATCCTTTTCGGCTGCACGGGAAAGCCCGAAACCAAGCTGGACGATTGGACCGAGATTTCAGAATCTGTTAAATTCCGTGAAGCTTCCGGTCATCTGCTGTTACATTCCGGTGCCTCAGCCTACAGTTTACCCCTCACGAAACTGCCTTTAAAAAAAGTAGTGTTGCTGAACGCGAGTTTGGTGGGATACTTCACTGAACTGGGTGTGGAAGATAGGATTGCCGGGATCTCCAGTCCGGAATATATTTTCTCACCACGGGTTCGCGCCTTAATAAAAAATAACAGTATACTGAATGTAGGTAATGAGCAGAAGTATAATGTAGAAAATATCATCGCGTTGAAACCGGATGCTGTATTTACCAACAGGATCGCCACCTTCAGCAGTACTTATGACCTGTTGGAGAAAAACGGAATTCCGGTAATCTTCCTGGACGAGTACCTTGAAAAAGAGCCTTTGTCCCGTTCCGGGTATCTGTTGCTTATCGGCAAACTTATGGGGATGGAACGTGAGGCCGGCTTACACTTTACGGATATTAAGAAAACTTATGATTCACTCACCCTGTTGGTTTCCGGTGAAAAGACAAAGCCTGTGGTTCTGGCAAACGAGATGTACGGCAGCCAGTGGTATCTGCCGGGTGGGCAAAGTATGACCGCACATTTCATACGGGATGCCGGCGGCACTTACATCAACGCCGGTAGTGAAGGTGTGGGTGCAGAAATAATGAGTTTTGAGGAAGTTTATTCAAAGTCGCAGGAGGCAAGAATATGGGTGAATGCCGGGAATCACCAGTCGCGCAGTGATTTGTTGCAGGCGAATCCGAACTATTCAAAAATGGAAGTATTCCGAAAAGGTAAAATCTATACCGTTACCCAAAAGGAGTGGGGACGGTCCAATGATTATTTTGAAAGCGGTATTGTACGCGCCGACCTTGTACTGAAGGATTACATCAGGATCTTTCATCCAAAACTTCTTCCCGGTTATAATTTAACCTACCTCAAAGAGCTTTAGTAACAAATATTTCTATTTTTGCAAATTATTCCCTGATATGGGAAAACTACGTAAAGTCCCTTGAAATCTATGTTCAGAAAAATTAAGAAATTTATTTTCATCCTCATCCTGGCCAATATACTTTTTATTGTCTGGGGCAAATTCCTCAACCCTCCAATTACGGTCACGCAGATAGGCGGCATCATGACGTTCGGAAAGCTGGAACGGGATTATATTGCATATGGCGATATGGGAAGTCACATCAAAAAGGCAGTGATCGCTGCCGAGGACCAGAAGTTCTTCATCCACAACGGTTTTGACTATAAAGCGATTGAAAAAGCCTATAAAGACAACGAAAAAGGCAAGAAAATGAAGGGCGGAAGCACGATTTCGCAGCAAACAGCCAAGAACGTTTTTCTGTGGCAGGGCAGAAGCTGGTTCCGGAAAGGTTTGGAGACTGTCTATACGTTCATTATTGAACTTGTTTGGGGCAAGGAGGTTATACTGGACCGATACCTGAACTCAATTGAAATGGGGCGAGGCGTTTTCGGTATAGAGGCGGCAGCTCATTACTATTTCGGTAAGAGCGCCAAAGACCTCACGAAAAGTGAAGCCGCGTGGATTGCTGCCATTTTACCTAATCCCAAGAAATATGATCCGCACAATCCCTCCAAATATCTGCGCAACCGCCACAGCTGGATCATGAGACAGATGAATAATGTGACGCTGAAATAGTATCTTTGCATACAATGAGGATCTTCAATTCAGGCAAAACCACATTCCATGCGGTATTAAAGAAGTATTTCAGTTTCAGGAATGAAACGAAATCCTTAGACCCGCTGCATGAACTGCTGGAAAGCATGCGAAAGACCGAGTTTACCGCGGTGCTGAATGTTCTCCGCGAAAATCCCGACCTGCTGGAGCATTTCCGGTATTATATCCATCATATTTTCAGCGGTAAAACCTTTAATCTTTCACTTACCGAGGCAAATATCCTGTCGGAGAATGCCTTTTTTCCTGAGTTTCGCAAACGATTGCTTAACAAGGTCCTGCCTCCGGTGGAGAGTGAGGATACGGTATGGTACCTGATTGATTACGTGTCCGTACGTACGGCGCGCGACCTGGCTTATTTCCGTAATGTCCATGAGGAAGATATGAATGAGCTGTTCCGGATGCTCGAGATTTCCCAACTCATCAGCAAAAAGACGGTACGACGTGAACTCTTCTTTGCCATGAATATCCTGGCCTGGAGGGTTATTGGAAATGCTCTGGATGTAGAGGTTTCCAATATGGCACCCGAGTATAAGAATTTTGACAATCCCTTTCTGGCCCTGCAGGATGAGATGGATATCCTGACCAAAGAATTCAGGGAAAATCCGGATTTTGAACTGAAATCCCGGGATGCCCAATTTAAACAGGTTAAAGTATATCTTACTCAGTGTTTGAACTTTACGGACATTGCCTTCAAGAATTCCTCGAAGTACGGTATCTCCGGAAAAATTAATCAGTCCCTGCTGAAGATCCGCCAGCAGCTGAACCGCATACAGGATATCCTGAACCTTCTGGTTATTGATGACGGAAAGGATGTACTCCAAAAATCCAAGGATTTAGTTTTTAAAATTATGGAGTACAAATCCCATAAGAATAACCTGAGGGAACTGGTGGCCGACAGCAGCACGCTGATGTCCCACCTTATTACCAACCATACTGCACAAACAGGTACCCATTATATTACCTCGTCCTTCCGCGATTATGTCCGGATGTTTTGGATGGCCAGTGGTGGTGGGGTGATTGTTGGTGCATTGGTCGTGCTCAAACTCTTCTATGGACTAGCTCCGGGAAGTGATTTTGCGCATGCCGTACTGTATTCGTTAAACTATGCTATGGGTTTCATTATGATTTTCCTGATGAGATTTACGCTCGCCACCAAGCAGCCTGCAATGACGGCAGCCACGATGGCAAAAGTGCTCTCTGAAGGCAAGAATACCCAGAAAAATTATTCAGACTTTGCCCATTTGGTCTCAAAACTGTTCCGCTCACAGTTCATTGCTTTTGTAGGCAACGTGCTTTGGTCATTTCCTGTGGCGCTGGCCATCATCTACGGTCTCGATGTGCTTTTCCAGGAAAATTTTGCCGCCGAAAAAGCGACCAAATTACTCAATGACCACGATCCCTTTAACTCCAAAGCCATCCTGCATGCCTGTATTGCTGGTTTCTATCTTTTTATATCTGGAATCATCTCCGGTAACGTGGCAAATAACGCCGTATTTTATCAGATTCCAAAAAGGATAGCCAAAAACCCGCTCTTTATGCAGGTTTTAGGTCCCAAAGTGGCTAAAGCGGCCTCCGGCTATTATGCCAGAAACTGGCCCGGTATCGTCTCCAATTTATGGTTTGGTATTTTCCTTGGCGCAACAGGTCCAATCGGATCTTTTCTCGGTCTCGACCTGGACATCCGGCACATTACATTTGCCGCCGGAAATGTTGCCCTCGGTCTTTATGGTCTTGATTTTTCTGTAACGGCGTATACGCTTTGGATTTCCCTGATCACCGTTTTCCTCATTGGCTTCTTTAATTTTGCCGTTAGTTTTGGACTGTCCATGGTGCTGGCTTTCCGTTCGCGGAAAGTTAATTTTGGGGAAGTGAAGGAAATTTACAGGGAGATATTCAGATATTTCCTGAAGAATCCCCTGAGGTTTTTCTTCCCCATACGGTCCTTCCTGGACAGCCGGGCCAAGGAAATGATGGAGAAAACAATTCCTACAAAATCTCAAGAGCGATAAAGTTTTCGCTTCCGAATTTTTCCTGAAACTTCTGAAGAAAGAATGACTTACGCATCCTGAAATCGTTTTTCAGTAGCGGCGATTTTATTTTAATCTGCAGTACTTTCCTGTTCAGATTGACGGATTCAATTTCCCGAAAGAGATCGTCATTCAGATATTCGTGCAGATAATCCTTAACCTCAAATGCCATCAGTTTTTCTTCAAAGCCATGGATCCTGGCAAAGGATTTCACAAGATCTGAGGATTGGAATTCTCTGTTTTTTTTCCTTTTCATTGCTTAGAGTTGCGGGTTGCGGGTTGTGGGTTACGAGTTTCGGGTTGCGGAAATAAATCTCACGTCCCGAAACCCTAACCGCAGCTCAGATTTCAAAAATTTTAGACTCCTCATTGATCTTTCTTACCAATGCTTCAGTTCGTTCTTTACTCGTATCGGTAATGAAAATCTGGCCGAAATGCTCACGGTTCACCAGTTCAATAAGCTGAGACACGCGTGTGTCATCCAGCTTGTCAAAAATGTCGTCAAGCAAGAGGATGGGCGTTTTGCCGGTAAGTTCTTTTATGCGGTTCATCTGTGATAGTTTCAGCGCGATCAGGAATGACTTCTGCTGACCATGGCTTCCTACTTTTTTTAAGGAGTTGCCGTTCATATTAAATATCAAATCATCCTTATGTACGCCGCGCGAAGTGTAGGTAAGAGCCCTGTCTTTTTCAAGATTTATACTTAGCAGCTCTTCAAAATTTTGATGAATAAGATCCGAATCATATTGTACCGTGATCCTTTCGTTTCCTTTGGAGATGATTTCATAATAATTCTGGATAAGCTCCAATATCGAATCGGTGAATACACGCCTTTTTTCAAAAATACGGCTGCCAAATTTGATTAAAGGGTCATTATAGATCTCCAGACTTTCCGCATCGAAAAAACGGTTTTTGGCGAAGCTTTTAAGCAAAGCATTCCGTTGCTGAACTGTTTTCTGATACTGAATTAAATTGAACAGATAATCTGAATCCGTTTGCGAAATCATGGCGTCCAGGAACTTTCGCCGGCTTTCTCCCGAATCGGAGATCAAATTGGAATCATAAGGCGAAATGATAACGCTGGGCAGGAAACCGATGTGATCGGCCATGCGGTCGTAGGTCTTATCGTTTTTCTTAATGATTTTTTTGGCGTCGCGCGGCATCTGAACTTTGATGATGGTGTCCTTTTCGCCATCAAGGATCTTTCCTTCAATGCTGAAGAAATCCTCACCGTTTTCGATATTGTTTGGGTCGGAATTTCCAAGAAAACTCTTGCCCACCGAAAGATAGTGCAGCGCATCCAGAACGTTGGTCTTTCCCGCGCCGTTATTGCCTACAAAACAGTTGATTTGCGGCGAAAATTCAAATATTCTTTCGGGATGATTTTTAAAGTGGATGAGTTGGAGCTTTTGGATAACCATTTGTCAAAAATACTTTATTAAAATGGTAATTAAAAGCGGCAGCGCCGAACATGATTCAACGCCAAACGAAAAGTATGCATCCTTATTGGTGTTTTCAGAAAAGTAAACAAAGGTCATGGCAATGATGTTGGTGATGACAAAAGCCGCAGCAAAGTCTGCTTGCAGCGTAAATATTGAAATTATTGCACCTGCGGTAAGCATTAGACAGGCCAGATACTTTGTTTTTTGAACTCCAATCAGCCTCGGAAATGTCACAACGTCATCGTGTTTCATGTCGCGAATATCAAAGGGAAGAACCAGCGCAGTGACGAAGAGCAGGCTCACCATAAATATGCCGGGATGAAAGGCAGGCAGGATGAGCCAGGAATTAACCAAGGCCCAGGTAAAACCTACATAAAACACCTTGAGGAGTGGAATTTTGCGGATGTAATTTTCCAGGAAAAAGGAGTTATACAGCAATCCCAGAGCAACGATGTAAAGCCATTTCAGCAACCGCACCTCATTGTGATTCAGTAAAATAAGTGCTCCCGAAACCAGTCCGCAAATTATATTAAAAACCAGGATCTTTTTGAAGTGCCGGTGCCTTTGGTATTTGGTATAAAGGTATCCGCTGAAATAGGTGATGAAGATTAGCAACACCGTGGGCCAGCGTAATAGGTTCTGCGTGAGCATAAAAAACAGGGCCAGCGCAGTTCCCGCGAGCGAAACGAAGAGCTGACTGTCAATGAAGTATTTTTTTGCTACTTTTAAGAACTGCATCTATGCAAATTTAACCAATAAATGCCGGCTGCATCTTACTTACATTCAATTATAGATCTATGAAGAAGTTCATCAGCACTTTTACCCTTTTGCTGCTCACGGCAGTCTTTTCACCTTTCTTTGGTCAGAAGTACTATGACGACCAATGGAAAAAGGTGGCCGAAAACTACAAGTCAGGTAAATATAAATCCAACCTGCCAATCATTTTAGAAATCCAAAAACAGGCGATGAAAGACGACAATGCCAACCAGCTTATACGCTCGCTGAAAGCCGAATTCAGCATTGTGAACCAAACACAGGACGATGAAAACAATGATTCGGCCAGCCAATTCTTTACTAAGCTGTCCACTTTTGGTGATAAACTGAAAGGTGAACAAAAGTTGCTGTTTGATGTGCTTTTAGCTGAATTTTTCTCGGATTATTATCAGAATGAATCCTGGGAGATTAACCAGCGCACCAACATCAACAATCAGGATTTTTCGCAGATAGAAACCTGGAGCAAACTTGATTTCAAGAATTTCTTACAGAAGAAGTTTGCTGAGTTGGAAGCAAAAAAAGGTGATTTGCAGAAAATTGTGCTGGTCAAGTATAGAGATATTTTTGAAGGAACGCAGGATTTGGAGTATTTTCCCACATTATTTGAGTGGAATGCAATAAATCAGTTGGAATTCTTAAAGGAAGGTAATTTCTTCACGCCAAATGAACTTAAAGCTAATCATCCAAAAATTCTTACCATTTATGATGAATTGATTGCTAAGAATGCGGGTAATGCAAAACTGTATTTCCAGCATCAGAAAATAAAGTATAACTGTAGTTTCCTGAACTGCAAGGATAGTTTTGAGCAGTTTCAGAATCTTGTTAATTCACCTACAGAAGGCGATTACAAGGTTCTCATTATCGCAGAAATGATGGACTTGCGCAGTACGGAGCAGAAGTTTATAGAGGCGCTGCAACTGGCAGAATCGGCTAAGAAACAGTATCCAGAATCCAAATACCTTGATAATGTTAAAAACCGCGAGAACCAGATCCTGAACCCTACGCTGATCATTAAATTCGAGGACCATACGCAGAGCAACCGCCCGATCCATTTGGTGGCCGATGCAAAAAATGTAAGCCGGTTTTCCTTAAACATTTATGAAGTAAAAGATGACGTACAGAACTTTATGAAGTATGTGCGCAATTCCTATGATAAAAACAGTTTTGCGGCGGTTAAAAAGTCTTTGGTCCGAAAAGATATGTTTGAACTTCAGGACAAGAAAGATCATAAAACTCATAAGACATCGCTTGAAATTAAGCCGTTGCCTTCTGGAATTTTCCTGGCAGAATATGTTGTGGATGGTGCCATCCGTGAACACTTCTATTTCATTACGACCCAATCCCGAATTTTATATAGTAAAAAGGATGACAGAAAGCCACAGGAAAATCAACTGAAACTTGTAAACCGTGAAGACGGAAAGGCCATTTCCAGTGAAAATTTGAAAATTTACGAATACAACGGTGCAAAAGCAGTAACTGTAACCACACAGAACACGGATAAATCAGCCAATTTCAAGTTTTCAGATTCGGGAAGTAAAGAATACTACCGTTATTATTTGGTTCATCAGCCAAAAACCAACGACTATAACCTGATGCAGGTTTATGGTGACCGGTATTATGGTGGTGAAGATAGTGACGACCGTGAAACTGCCCAAATATTCCTGGACCGGGCAATTTACAGGCCGGGGCAGACGGTATATTTTAAAGTAATCAACACCAATGTTATCAGGGAGAAGGAATCTGTTGCGGCAGGTCTTCCACAGAAAATTACATTGCATGATGCCAACGGTGAGGAAATCACTTCACAGCACTTCACCACGAATACTTTCGGAAGTTATCACGGAAATTTTGTGCTTCCAAACGGTAAACTAAACGGAAATTTCTCGCTTCAAATTAATGACGGCGATGTCAATTCGTATAAATCTTTTCAGGTTGAAGAATATAAAAGACCAAAATTTGAAGTGACCATCGATCCGGTAAAAGAGGAATACAAATATGGCCAAACCATCGAAATAAAAGGTAAAGCCATGATGTTTTCAGGTGTTCCGCTGAGCAATGCAACGGTGAACTACGAAATCAAAAAGAAGAATATCCGCTGGATGTATTTCTGGTGGTATCCGCGCGGTAAGGACAATGAAAACTCCATTCTGGGTGAGGTGAAAACCGATGAAAAAGGCGAATTCATTATTAAAATTGACCTCAGAAAAGATGAAACCTTAGACGGAATCCAAATCGATAATTATGAGATCAACGCCTCGGTAACCGACATTAATGGCGAAACTCAGTCGGCAACGGAAAATGTAAAGGTTGCGTCGGTTTCTCATTATATCAAAACCGACGATATTAAAGATACTTTCACTGATGAGAACATAAAAATCAAGGTTGAAACCAGAAATTACAACGACCAGAACCTAAAGAAACCGTATCAGGTAAAACTCTCGAAACTTGCTCCGCCTGAACGAATCTACAGAAGCAATTTTCAAAACGAAATCCAGGATTTACCTACACTTTCAAAACCGGAATTCATCCAGAAATTCCCGCACGATTATTATTCGAAGGAGGAAAAGGATTCAAATGTTCATTCTGTCATTCTGAACGGAGAGAAACGAAGTGAAGAATCTCTTGATCTGGGCAAACTCACTGCCGGAAAATACAAACTGGAACTCTATAACATCGAAGGACAAGACACCATTAAAACTGAAAAAACCTTCGAAGTTTTCGACAAAAGGTTCCTTGTTGATACTCAGAAACCTTTCCTGAAGGTCATCCAGCCAAAAACCGAATATACAAGAAATGAAAAGGCCAGAATTTACGTCTATTCAGCTGTTCCGAATGCTTTGGTTAATATTTACAGGCAGAACGGAGATGGAGAGACCGTAACCGAACAGAAAGGTTTCAAGAACGGCGTTTTAGATTACGATGTTATCTTTCCGACAGATGAAAGCATTGATCAAGTAAATGTTCAGTTTCAGGTGGTAGCGTTCAATGATGTTCAGACAGAAAGCATTAACCTTAAAATCAGTTCCGACAAAAAACCTTTAAGAATTGAAACGGTGACCTTCCGTGATAAACTGCAGCCTAATTCCAAAGAGAAATGGACTGTTAGGGTTTTAGGCGATGACAAAGAAAAAGTGAATGCCGAAGTTTTGGCCAATATGTACGACATGTCGCTCGATCAGTTTGCGGTAAACAGTTGGTCGTGGCAGCAATTGTACCAGAAATATCTCAGCATGATTTCGTACCATGTTGATAAAAACCTGGCGCAGGAGCATTACAGCAAACGAGTTCCGTATTTAAATCAGAAAAGAGTTAATGTTCCCGAATTTAACTGGTTTAGTGGTAGAATTTATGGGGTTCCAATGATTACAAAACAATTTGAAACTTTGCAGGCATTGGGTTCTAATTCAGATAGTGCATTATCCGCGGAATTGGAGGAGGTTGTGGTTTTGGGATATTCCAGATTAGCGGGCGCGCCTGGCGCAGCAAAACAAATGGCAAAAGATGCTGACGCCGTTCTTGATAGAAATGAAGTTCAGGCACTGGAAAAAATCCCCGTCCGTCAAAACCTAAACGAAACCGCATTTTTCTATCCGAATTTAATGACGGATAAAGACGGAAATGTCACTTTTGAATTTACCTCGCCCGAAGCCCTAACGCAGTGGAAACTCATGTTCCTCGCGCATACCAAAGATGCCAGAGCTGCTGTTTTGGAAGAAGAAGTCGTGACGCAAAAAGAATTTTCCGTGACGCCAAACTATCCGAGATTTTTGCGTGAAGGGGATGAACTTAATTTGCAATCCAAACTTTCAAGTCTTGTGGATAAAAAACTTTCAGGAACAGCACAGCTTCAGATTCTGGATGCATTTACAAACGAGGATATTTCGGGTAAATTTAACTTAAGTGAAACTCAGAAATCCTTTGAACTGGCTGAAAAAGGAAATGCTGTTGTGAACTGGAAGTTAAAAGTTCCGAATGATGTTTCTTCAATCATTATTAAAGTGCTCGGTCAGGCCGGCAAGTTCTCCGATGGCGAACAGAAAAAAATCGCGGTTCTGCCAAACAGAATGTTAGTGACCGATGCAGTTCCGATTTTTGTGAAAGAGGGTCAAACCATGACTTTCACGCTGGAAAATTTAGCGAAAAACACCTCTGCAACGGCAACGAATGTTTCGAATAGCCTGGAACTTACCACCAATCCAATCTGGGAGATTATGTTTGCCCTGCCAAGTCTTAAAAATGATCAGAACGGTTCTGCCGATGTGGTTTTCAACAAATGGTTTGCAGATGTGCTGGCTTCAGAAATTTTCAAAGCCAATCCGAAACTGAAAATGCTTTTCGAAGAATATCAAAGTAGAGGTTTGCTTACTTCCAATCTTGAGAAAAATCAGGAACTGAAACAGTTGCTGCTTGAAGAAACGCCTTGGGTGCTCGACAGCAAAAATGAAACGGAACAGATGGAAAAACTGGCAAGACTGTTTGATGCCAATACGATGCGGAATTCCATCCAAACCGATTGGGCAGAACTGAAGCAACTGCAGAATCCGGACGGAGGTTTCTCCTGGTATCAGGGTTACCCGAGTTCGTATTACACGTCACTTTATATTCTTAAAAATTTAGGCCGGATCAATGAATGGCTGAAAGGAGATATGGCCGATTATCAGGGCTCAGAACAGAAAGAACTGGTGTCGAAACTTATCGGCTATGTGGATCAGGAAGTCAGCAGGTATGGCAACATTGACAAAAAATTTGTGGTGAATAATTTCGTACTGGATTATCTGGATACCCGCAGCTACTGGGAAGTCCAATATCCACTGAAAGCAAAAGGAACTGCCTTGAAAAATGCAGTCGTTTCAAAGGTTAAGACAGAGAAAATAACAGATTTTACCTTCTTTGGACTGCACCGTCTGGCACTGCTTTTTGATAAATATGGAATGAAGACGGAATCGAAGAAATTCCTGACTTATTTAAAGGAAACCTCTACAGAAACCAAAACTCAGGGCACTTACTGGAAACAAAACCTGAACGACTGGGGCTGGTATGCTTCCAAAACGGTGAACCACGCAGGTGCTTTGGAAGCCTTTAACAAGCATACACCGGCTGATGCAAACTTCATTGAAGAGATGAAAATTTGGTTGATTACTCAAAAAGAAGTCAATCATTGGGGAAGTTCGCGTGGTACAGCGGAAGTCATCTTCACTATTTTGAATTCCGGAAAATCGTGGACCACCTCAGCCAGTGATCAAGCTACCATTGTATGGGGAGGGAAGGAGCTTGTAAATCCAGACACCACGGCAACGGGTTATGTAAAATCTACTTTAAAACCTGAACATATTGAAAAGTCACTTGGAACAGTGACCGTTACCAAACCTGGTCCCGGAATTGTACAAGGCGGACTGTTCTGGCAGTATTATGAAGATTTGGAGAAAATCAAGTCGTCTGAATCGTATATTTCCATCACAAAGGAGCTATATAAAAAAGTGAAAACCGTAAATGGTGAGGAATTACAGAAAATTACCGCTGGCACACCATTAAAAGTGGGCGATAAAGTCACTGTGAGAATGATTCTGAACACCGACAGAAATATGGAATTCATTCATCTGAAAGACATGCGCGCGGCAGGATTTGAACCGCTGAACGTAATCTCCGGTTACGAGTGGAAAAACGGCTTGGGCTACTATCAATCTACTAAGGATGCGTCCACCAACTTCTATATTGAATATATGCCGAAAGGGAAGTATGTTTTTGAATATGATTACATCTGTAATGCCTCCGGAACCTTCAGCAACGGAATTACTACGCTGCAGAACTATTACGCGCCACAGATGAATGCGCATACGATGGGAACACGGGTTGTAATCACCGAATAATTGGGTATTAACCTATAAGATGCAAATCGAGATGACTTTCGTGAAACCGCTTTATTATTAAGGCGGTTTTTCGATAAAAAATCTTATTTTTGCACACGTTAAATAACGCCGGGCCCATAGTTTAATGGATAGAATTAAAGATTCCGGTTCTTTAGGTTGAGGTTCGATTCCTCATGGGCCTACAAACCACCTGATTTCGGGTGGTTTTTTATTTTTATAGATTATAGTAGATTTCCCCTTCGGGGGTCTGTGGAAAGTACAAGATTATTCATCATCATCTGGTCTCAACCAAATAAAACCCCGAATTTTCGGGGTTTATAGTTTAATTAATTTCTTCAATTTCAATTTGAGGCGCCGGAATAATAAGCAGTTGACCTACCAGGTCGCTGATGCCGTATGATTCTGTGGTATAACTTTCATCCCCGCTGCAGGCATAGATCCTGTCTGAATTAAATTTTTTGTACTTACTCCGATAACAAGAGCGTGAGTAAAATCTATCGACATACATTTGGTTTTCTATCAAATGTAAAGAAAAAAAAATGGTATTTCAAAAAGTATGTTATAACTGATCGTAAACGGAAACAAATTTTTTTTGCTGTAGTTTTACAAAAACTTACCGCTCACAAAATACATTTACAAAATATTCACCAAGGGAATTTGGATTTACATAATCAAGTTCGATTTCATAACTTTTTTTACTATAGCTTCCGACAACACTTCCTAATTTATCATAGGTAGTTAGCTGAACAATTCCGATCTGTTTTTCATCACAGTCAAATTGCCATAAATTTATCTGATAACCATCGATCACTTTTTTAGCACCCTTATTGTCAATGTATTCAAGTTGCTTTGATTCAGTTTTGATCCAAGCCTTATTTCTGGAATGTGCTTTATAATAATAGGTATGAAGGTTCTCTGTACCTAAAAGTTGCCAATCATCTCTCTGTGAAAACAGATAAGTAGCAAGGAATATTGTGAAAATTGGAAATAAGCGTTTCATAACTTAAAAGTTAATGCGTTAGATATACTAGGCCTTAGCTCAAAATTAAGAATATTTATTCCATCTTATTAAGGCACCCAAAAAAAAATCAGGACTTTCGTCCTGATCTGTTTTACATTGGGCCCTGCATATCTTCGTCGCCGGAGGAATTACTGTTGATGTCACGTTTACGTTTTGGCTGATCTACTTTCTCGCCCTGCTTGAAGCGGTAGGTAAAGGAAAGGTTGAAAGAACGCGGGTTCCAGCGCATCATGGATTCTTTTTCAAAACCCGGTCCGAAGCTTGTGTATTCACGGCCTCGGGTTCCAAAGATATCCTGGATATTGAAGGCCAGTGTACCGTTGCCGTCCAGAACGGTTTTGTTGGCACCGAAGTTTAGGACATACATTGGCTTGGTAACGCTGGAAGCTGTTTCCTGTCCGCCTCTGTAGAAGCCCTGCAGCTGCATGTTAAAGGTCTTATCTATCCTAAACGTATTCGTAAGCCTGAATCTGGTTGAAAAACCGGAACCGTCAAAAGATAAAGGCTCAGTCATCGTGCTGGCATCGTAGTACTCACCTTCGGACTTATATCCAAAAAGGTCGGCGCTGGCCATGATTTTCCACCAGGGCAGGATATCGGCAGTCGCGTTAAGGTCCAGTCCGTACTGGTGGTCATTCCCGATATTATACGGTTTTGTAATAAGCACATTGGAACCCGGACTTTCACTCATTACCACAAACCTCGTTTCGTCCTTTGTAGAACGGAAATAGAGCGTAGGGTTAACTGTAATTTTCCGCTTCTGGATGGCGTAACCCAATTCAAATGAGTCTATATATTCCGGATTCAGGTCCTCATTACCGCGGAAAAGGTTCTGGCGGTTGGCCAGGGAAGTCGGGTAGGGAATAAGGAACCAGGAACGGGGTCTGTTAATCCTTCTGGAATAGTTAAGTAAAAGCTGGTTGTTGGTACTCCCAAGGTCATAGCTGAGGAAGGCACTCGGGAAAAAGCCGATATAATTTTTATCCTTGCTGGATACGTTTCCGCTCAGGCTACGGTAGTCGATGCCAATATCGGAATGCTCGGCCCGCAGACCCAACTGGTAACCTAATTTATCAATCTTGCTCTTGAACTGTGCATAGGCCGCGTTAATGGTTTCACTGTAGACCGTGTTTCCGCTGTATGCATCAACTGTTTCATAAGCCAGGGCTGCATTGGTTTCACTGTTCAGGAAGTCATAGTCGTTATTATTGCTGTCGAATCGGTAGCCTGCTTCAATTTTTGACAATTCACCCACAGGAAGTTCATAGTCAACCTTACCGATTACCGTTTTATTGATAGTATGGTTGTTCCCTAAAGAACCGTAACGGAAGATGGTGTTGTCCAGCTCTTTAGAGTCTTCATTGGACCTGTTGTCGCTCTGCTGAACACTTACGCTCAGGTAAATATTGTGACCGTTATCATTAAATTTATGATCCAGACCTGCATCTCCCTGAATGGTAAAGTTCCTGCTGTACCCCAATGCGTTGGTCTGTGTAAAACCATCCACCATTCGTGCAGCATTGTAGCTGATATTGTCTACATTGTTATCGCTGAAACTTTTATAAGCCCTACCCATGGCAGACAAATTAAAAGATGTCCGGTCGGTGAGGTCTACTGAGAATCCTGCGGTAGCGTTATAATTGTCGTTTTCGCTTTTGTTAAGTGAATTCTGCTCAAAATAAGAAGTAGTTGCACCGGTAACGGCATTGAAGAAACGGGTGTCACTCTCATTGCGGCCTTCACTTTCGCGGTAGCCGCCGCCACCGTTCAGGAACCAGGTCCAGCTGCCTTTTTTCCAGCTAAGATTGGTGTTAAGGTTTGTACTAGGCAACCATCCCAAACTTCCGGTTACACTTCCGTTGAAACCCATTCCTTTGGTTTTTTTCAGAATGATGTTCAGGATACCGGCGGTACCGCTGGCCTCGAATTTAGATGAAGGGTTGGTGATGACCTCAATGCGCTCAATCTGGTCCGCTGGAATGGACTGAAGTGCATTAGCTCCGCTGTCAATTCCAAGAAGAGCAGAGGGTTTTCCATTAATGAGGAAACGTACATTAGAGTTGCCACGCATGGAAACTGTGCCATCTGTCTCTACAGAAACTGAAGGTACGTTCGTAAGCACATCCTGAAGGTTACCGCCTTTAGAGATGATATCCGTGCTGGGATCATAAACTTTCTTATCAAGTTCAACGCGGTAGGGCCTTGTGGCCTGCACCGTTAGGGTTACACCCTCAATTTCCTGAGTCGGCGCGGTTACAGATCCGGTTTCTTCCTGTTCAATGGAAATGACGGGTATGCTTCCGCCGGTAGTGATCTGTCTGGCCTCGGTGGTCTTTTTAAAATTAATCGCATCAACAGTAATATCATAATTTCCCGGTACCAGTTGTAGCGAATAAAAACCTTTGTCATCTGCCAAAGCGGCATCACTGAACGCGGGGTTAGCTTTATTTGTAAATGTTACCGAGGCATAGGGTACAGGATTATTCTGCTTATCCACCACGGTAGAAGATACTGTTATTTTTTCCTGGGCAAATGCAAAAGCGGCAGCCGAGAGTACGAAGGTAAGTCCGAGGACCTTTCTGGTTAGAATTTGACTAATTTCTGTTTTTACCATTTTGTAAAATAATTTGCAGGGCAATATTCCAATTTTTAATGCCCGTTTGTTTTATAATATTCCGAAAAAATATTGTAGTTCAGTGAGAATTTGAAAATCTGCTTAAAGGATAAGACGCTCAAATTGGAGTTTTGTTAAAGCAGAGTGCTGTTAATTTATGTTAAAGCTACTTTATCTCGCGGGAATTTAGCCAGGTTTGGTAGTCACGGGCATTTTTGGCATGTTCAGTATCACTTGCCGTAAAGCGGTGGTAACCAAAACGGTCCGGGTCGGCAGCCATGAAGATGTAATTGTTTTTTTCTGCATTAAGGACGGCATCAACTGAATTTTTATCAGTGATGCAAATGGGCCCGGGTGGAATTCCGGCATTTGCGTAAGTATTGTAAGGAGAGGGATGTCTCAGGTGTTTATAAAGAACGCGGCGGATAGGCGTAGTGAAATTCGTTTCTTTGTTAATTGCATAAATTACCGTGGGGTCACTCTGAAGTTTCATGCCTTTACGGTAGCGGTTCAGATAGAGGCCGGCAATGGTTTTCTGCTCGTCGGGTTTCCCGCCGGACTCCTTATAAACGATCGAGGCCAGGGCATAGATCTGGTCGCGCGTAAGTCCGCTCTGTTTTTCTTTCTGAATGCGTTCGGCAGTCCAGAAGTCCTTGTACTGGTCATCAAATTTTTTGAAGAATTCCTCTGGGGTAACCGTCCAGAAGAACTGGTAGGTGTCTATGAAAAAATATTTTTTCAGGTCTTCGGCATTGCTGTGACCTTTCTCCACGGCTATCTTATTCAGTTCGGAAACAAATTTAAGAGAGTCGATCTCTGTTTTGCGCGTTACACGGCCCACCATCTGGTATACATCACCGAAATCACCGATACGAAAGGTGTTTTCTGTCTGGTTCCCGGCTTTGATCATGTTTACAAGATCAGTGTTGCTGCTGCCGTCCTTCACCCGGTAGCGCCCGGCGTGGAAAAACCGGTCCATGCTTTTGTCCCTGGCTACATCAACAAAAGCCTCCCTGTTTTGCAGGTAAGGTGAGATAGAATCCAGAATCTGGTTAAAATTGGCACCTGTAGGAATATGAAAATAGCCTTCCCTGGCTACATTATCACCAAAATATTTCTTATAAAAACGAAACCCAAAAAAGCCTGCAATAATAAGCACGGCCAGGATAACGATTGCTGCTGTCTTTTTCATTTTTTATTTTTTAGCTGAGTTTGACCAAGCTGAATTTGCGAGTGCAAAAATGCGCTATTTTTTGTTAGTGAAGTAGTTATTGCGTCCCTTTTAGGTATTTACCTGCATCCCGCAGCTTGTAGGCACAAAAAAAATCTTTTTTTACTTTGAATATAATGGCATTTTTCAGGCGTTGTGCTGGCGAAAAGCTAATTTTGTGCCGCACTGTTCATCATTATATATGGCAAAGTACTAACGGATCTGAAAGGATATTCTTTATAAACCTGTGTTATGAAGATTTCAATATAACAACCTTAACGATCTACCATAAATGCAATATTCTAATGACAGTGTGAAAGACTTCAGTAAGTCATCTGGCTTAGTGTTTTCTGCATGAAATCAAGGCGCTGATTTTCGCAGTTCGCGGCCTAATTGCACATTCTTCCAGAAACGCGCGGGATTTTCAGGCAAGGGAATCTGTGTTAAATCTTCAATTAAAGCTTCTGTGTGGCTATTAAATAAGCAGTCTGAGTACAACACTGCGCAGACATAGTTCATGAAATCTTCCAAAGTGAAAAAGAGCCGGTATTCATCTCTAACCTCAGCGCTGTTTGACATGCACACATTTCCTCCGTAATCAGCTTCTTGTACAAATTCCAGTTCAAGGTGAGATGCCCACTTCTTAATCATATCTGCGGCCGGGTGAATTTCCTCAATATCTGCCTGCATTTTATTTATGAAGGTGCTCGGGCTTTTATCATGAAACGATTCCATCCTGGTTAAAATTTGCTGTAAATGGGAGACGACCCCCGAAATTTTTGCTATTCTAAATTGTAATCTTGCCGCTGAAAACCTGAACCGCCGGTCCTTCCAGCCAGATATTGGAGAAGATACCGCCGTTTTGCTGGGCATAAATTTTCAGGTTTCCGCCCAGGACTTTCACGTCAACCATACTAAGCCCTGTATCCTTCATAAAAACAAGTGCCGAGGCTGTAGCGCCCGTACCGCAGCTGAAGGTTTCGTCTTCCACACCGCGTTCATAAGTACGTACAAACAGGGCATGGTTTGAAAGTTTTTCAACAAAATTAACGTTGATGCCTTCGGAACAGTAGGTCTCATTATTACGTATCTCATTTCCCTTTGTATACACCGGGAAATCCTTCACCGCATCTACAAACATCACAAAATGCGGAGAACCCGTGTTCAGGACGGCATTATGTCCATCGTAACTGATATCAGCCACATCAATCATTTTCAGTTTTACATTTCCGTTGCTGATGGACGCTTCATGAAGACCATCCACGGCAGTAAAGGTGGCTTTCTCCTCAAAAAGGTCCAGGAAGTGGGCAAAGGCTACCAGACAGCGGCCGCCGTTTCCGCACATGGTACTTTCATTCCCATCGGCATTATAGTACACCATTTTGAAATCGGCCTGTGCATCATTTTCAAGAAGGATCAGCCCGTCGCCGCCGATTCCGAACCGGCGGTCACAAAGGTGTTTTATAAGATCCTTTTCCTTAGGGAATTCCAGGTCCCGGTTGTCAATGATTACGAAATCGTTTCCGGTGCCCTGGTATTTATAAAACTGTTGTATATTCTGCATATTATGTGGATTGATAGCCTGTGCAAGTTACTCAAATAACTAAAATTTTACGCCAGGTTATTATGCTGATGGTGTTTGGGGTTGCTGCACAGGTCTTCCGATTCCCCTTTTCCATTCCAGATAGCCAATGCAGGCCATAACGGTAAAGACCAAATACTGCACAGAAGTGATGCCCAGGCCTTTGTAAAGCATCATTGGGACGCATATCAGGTCGCCAATGATCCAGAAAATCCAGTTTTCGATTTTACGTTTCGCCATAAGCCACATGCCCACCAGGAAAATCGCGGTCGTAAGGACATCAAGCCAGTTGGCCCAGTCCAGGTGGTGGAGCCCTGCCTCCGGATTTGCGGAAACCTGATCCAGCAAGGGTTTATAGTAATATACTAAAATGATGAGGAAAAAACTGACAGCAAAAAGGACCGCAGAAAATAACCATTCTTTTTTTGTGGTCCAGGAAACGTTTACATGAATATGATCTTCGGAACTTTTGGCCCAAAGAATCCAGCCGTAGACACTCATGATGCTGTAATATACATTGATAAGCATATCACCCCATAGACCAAACTGAAAAAGGATGTAGACGTACAGGACGGTAGATATGATGCCCGTGGGGTAAACCCAGATATTTTTTTTTACTGAAAACAGAACGCTCAGGAGTCCAAAAAAAGCTGCCGAAGCTTCCAGCACGATCTGGCCGGTTTCGTAACTCTCATAGGGTTTTAGGAAAAGATCATGGAAATTCATGCAGGCCAAAGATAAAAATAATGGCAGAATGGTGTCGCAGGTATTAAAGAGAAAAATTGGTATTTCGGTATGGGTAACAGTGGAAAGGTCTTTTTTTATAATCAAATGAGGTATTAAAACAGCTTTAAAATGTTAATTACTGTAAATTTTTTATACTTTCGTAAATTCTTAAAAATTTGCTAATGTCAAACCTCTGGAAAACAAAATCCCTTAGTCAGCTGCTCCGAACAGCGGAAGATTCGGAAAAAGGACTTCGAAGAACCCTAAGTGCCACATCACTGGTAGCCTTAGGAATCGGAGCCATAATTGGTGCGGGCCTTTTTTCGCTCACCGGCATTGCTGCTGCCGATAATGCCGGCCCGGCCGTAGTTTACTCATTTATCCTGGCGGCCCTGGGCTGCGCCTTTGCGGGTTTATGCTACGCAGAATTTGCCTCTATGATTCCGGTGGCCGGTAGTGCCTATACCTACTCATATGCGACAATGGGCGAATTTATCGCCTGGATCATAGGGTGGGACCTTGTTTTGGAGTATGCGCTGGGTGCTGCTACCGTAGCTGCCTCCTGGTCACAATATGTAGCCAAGTTCCTGTTGGGTGTCGGCATTGAAATTCCTGTTGAATTACTGCACGGACCATGGGATGAAACGCCGGGAATCCTGAATCTTCCGGCTATTTTGATTGTTTGCCTGCTTTCTGTTCTGCTTATAAAAGGTACTAAAGAATCAGCATTAATCAACAATATACTTGTTATCCTGAAGGTTACAGTTGTCCTTGTATTTATTTTTCTGGGCTGGGGCTTTATCAATCCAGAGAACCACCAGCCTTTCATCCCGGTTAATGAAGGTGAACAGATGGTCAGACAGGGCTCCATGGGCTTTTTCGACTTTTTCCAGAGTGATTACTTCGGGCAATATGGCTGGAGTGGTATCCTGAGAGGTGCCGGTGTGGTTTTCTTCGCCTTTATTGGCTTTGATGCGGTAAGTACAGCAGCTCAGGAAGCCAAAAACCCACAGAAAGGAATGCCTATAGGAATTATTGGTTCATTGGTCGTTTGTACGCTTCTCTATGTACTGTTTTCCTACGTACTTACCGGCCTGGAGAACTATGTGAATTTCAGGGGCGACGCAAGTCCGGTAACCACAGCATTTGCGCGTACCGGATATACATTTATCAATTCTGCACTTACCATAGCTATTATCGCAGGTTATACCTCAGTGATGCTGGTTATGCTGATGGGGCAGAGCCGTGTTTTCTACAGTATGAGTGTGGACGGACTTCTGCCTAAATTCTTTTCGGACCTTCATACAAAGAGTAAAACACCCTGGAAAACAAATATTATCTTTATGATTTTTGTTAGTCTGTTTGCCGGGTTTGTGCCGGTATCCGACCTGGGACATATGGTGAGTATCGGGACCCTGTTTGCGTTTTCACTTGTTTGTATCGGCGTTATCGTAATGCGTAAGACGAATCCTGATGCTGTGCGCGGATTCCGTGTACCGTTGGTACCCTTAGTCCCGATCCTGGGTGTACTCATCTGTGTGACCCTGATGGTAGGACTGCCGATTGAAAGCTGGGAGCGTTTGGCCATTTGGCTGGGACTAGGCTTCCTGATTTACTTCCTATACGGACGGAAACATTCCAAAATTAACAACCCGGATTAATATATTGTTCCACCATATGGTGGGATTTTTTAATTTTATCGGATGATAATAAGATCAGTAATTGGCCTGTGTCTGGTGGTGTGCAGTTTATTAAACGGGCAGCAGCTTAAGAGTGAAATCCTGCTTGAAGACAATATATCAATACGTGCCCTGGAAATCTGGGACCGCAAGGTTTGGTATACGGGAACGGATTCAAAATTTGGCTATGTAAGTCTTGCAGACAGTAAGGACAAAAAGCAAATCGTTCTTGCCGATGACAAACTGCAGTTCCGCACGCTGGGACAGAACAGAACGGACTTTTATGCCATTAATATTGAAAGCCCAGCTTTAATGTTCAAGATAAATAAAAGGACACTGGCAAAACAGGTTGTCTTTCGGGACACTGCCAAAACCGCTTTTTACGATGCGCTGCATTTTGTAAACGATGATCTGGGATATGCCTTTAGTGATCCCGATACGGATCTCAACCTAAAACTCGCGGTCATTAACAGACAAGGAAATGTCAAATGGTATATCATTGATCATAAGGACAAGGTTAATATGAATAAAGGTGAAGCGGCTTTTGCAGCCAGTAATTCCAATATGGCCTCATCCAGGAACTATCTCTGGATTGCGACGGGCGGTGCAAGTTCACGGATATTCAGACTTGATTTCAGAACAGAGAAATGGTCTGTTTATAATACTCCGTTTGTGCAGGGAAGTTCTTCACAGGGCATTTATGCGATTGAATTTTATGATGACAAATTCGGAATTGCCGTGGGCGGTGACTATACCAAACAAAGCGAAAACTTTAATAATATTGCGACTACACAGGACGGTGGCCAAACGTGGACAGTCCAGGCTTCAGGAAAGAATGGCGGTTACAAAACCTGCGTCCGGATTCGCCCGGGTTCTAAGGGTAAGGATATCATTGCTGCAGGCGACCAAAACTTGGAACTATCCAGAGACTTTGGTAAGACATGGACCACCATATCCAATGAAAAGGGTCTGTATGTTTGCGAGTGGATTAACCGCAACACGATTGTTCTGGCCGGCAAACACAGGATATTGCGAATGACTCTGAAACTGTAGCCTGCCAAATCTCATTACCGTTAATTTTTCCGCCGTAAGTTATTTCGTATTTTTGCACTTCAAAACGATTGGCCCTTGGCTGAACTTTTCATCAAACTTATTCCAATGAATTCACTCATCGATAAATATAATATTCCGGGTCCCCGTTACACTTCTTATCCTACTGTTCCGTTTTGGGACGAGGAGAGTTTTACGCCTGAACTTTGGCAGAATTCAGTGATCCGCTCCTTCAATGAATCCAATGAGGCCGAAGGGATTTCGATTTATATTCATTTGCCGTTCTGTGAACAACTCTGCACTTTCTGTGCCTGTCATAAAAGAATCACCAAACAGCACTCGGTAGAAACTCCTTACCTGGAAAGCGTGCTGAAGGAATGGGACCTTTATCTGGACCTGCTTGCATCGGATCAGTTGACGCCGAATTCCAAACCCAAAATAAAGGAACTCCACCTGGGCGGCGGTACGCCGACTTTCTTTTCGCCGGAAAATCTGAGAACCCTACTGGAAGGCATATTCGCCAAGGCAGAAATTGCTGAGCATCCAGAATTCTCCTTTGAGGGTCATCCAAACAATACCTCGCGCGAACATCTGCAGACGCTTTATGACCTTGGCTTCCGCCGCTGCAGCTTTGGTGTTCAGGATTATGACCCACAGGTTCAGAAAGCCATTAACAGAATCCAACCCTTTGAAAATGTGGAACGTGTGACCAACTGGGCACGTGAGATTGGGTATACCAGTATTTCCCATGACCTGGTATTCGGGTTGCCTTTCCACACCTGGGAAAAAATGGAATATACAATCCGCCGTACCCTGGAACTGAAGCCAGACCGTCTGGCCTTCTATTCCTATGCCCATGTGCCGTGGATTAAAGGCGTGGGTCAGAGAGGTTTTGATGAAAATGATCTGCCAAGCGGCGAGGAAAAGCGCAAACTGTACGAAAACGGCAAAAAATTACTCGAAGAACTGGGATATATTGAAATCGGCATGGATCACTTCGCGCTTCCGCATGATGATCTTTATCAGTCCATGGTTTCAGGGAACATCCACCGGAATTTCATGGGTTATTCTTCCGGTAAGACCCAACTGATGATAGGCCTGGGTATGAGTGCCATCTCCGATTCGTGGTATGCCTTTGCCCAGAATGAAAAGACTGTGGAGGATTATCAGAAACGTGTGGACGAAGGTATAGTACCGGTATTCCGCGGACATATACTGAATGAGGAAGACCTTAACATCCGCCAGCATATCCTGAACATCATGTGCCGGCTGGAAACTTCCTGGGACTGGCAGAATACGTTCCCGGAACTGCCAAATGCCCTGGAAGCACTTCAGGAAATGCAGGACGACGGTCTGGTGGAAATCTCTGAAAACGCGATTAAGATCACGGAAAAGGGCCGCGCATTCACGAGAAATGTTGCGATGACCTTTGACCTGAGAATGATGAGGAAAAAACCCGAAACGCGCATTTTTTCAATGACGATATAAAACGAGTATCGGGTTGAGTTGGTGGAATAGTAGGGAGGGAGGGAGTTCCGGAGGAACGACCGATTTCTGGGAGGGAATTTATTCCCGCTCTACTGTTTTGAGAAAGTCTAAATGAAAATCATGCAAGGGTGCCTTCATCTCTTCATGGATGATGTGAAATATTATGGTCTTGTATTTTTTGACTTTAAGTTCAATTAAAACCTAAAGGAAATGCCGAATACCTATACTCAACTTTATATTCATACGGTGTTTGCAGTAAAATACCGGCACAGTCTTATCGAGCAACATTTTAAAAAGCAACTTTTTGCAGTTATAGGAAATCTGCTGAACGAAGCAGGTTGCCAAACGATCATCGTTAACGGTGTAGAAGATCATGTGCACTGTTTTTTCCGTTTAAAGTCAACGCTTTCACTTTCTGACGTGATGAAAAGCGTAAAAGCCAAATCTTCTAAATGGGTTAACGAAAGTAATTTACAAAACAATCGCTTTGAATGGCAAAAAGGATTTGGTGGTTTCAGTTACCATCCCTCAATGGTGAATAAACTTTACAGTTATATTGAGAATCAGTCGGAACATCACCGCTTAGAAACTTTCAGGAACGAGTATATGCGTATATTGAATGATTTCAACGTAGAATATAATCAAGATTACTGGTTTGAGGAGTTAATTTAACAATATGCAATACGGTGCACAAAATGCCTTACCCACACTTTGTAATTTACCTCATTATCCAACTGAAATAATCCGAATAAATTCGAATTCAGGATATCGGCCGTTGCTCCGCAACTGCCCCCACATCTCCTCCTTATCTCCCTGCTCTCACGACCACTTTCTGCGAAAAAACTACCACCTCATTAACGTACACATTCATAAAATAGACGCCCGGAATCAGCGTTGAAATGTCCGCTGAACCGTCTTTCCCTACCTTGGCTTCCAATACCATCCGACCTTCCGCATTTATGAATTTGGAAACTGATTGACCGGCCTGGACACCACTAATATAGATTTTGCCGCTGGCGGGATTTGGGTAAACTTTAATGTCTGCTAATAAATTTTCTCCGGTATTAAGTGTGGTTGTAGTCAGTTTATAGATTTTACCATTGTTAACTGCGGCAACATAAAGTTCATTTTGCCAGTCCTGTCCGAAGGTGGAAAAATTATTTCCTGTAAATGCTGACGTCCAAACAACGGAATTGTCGGGATTCAGAATGCCGATTTGGGCCGAGCAATAGTCCGCAAAGAAATACTTCCCGCTAAAAGCGGGGTAAAGAGTACCTCGGTAAACATATCCGCCCGTAATGGAGCATTTACCCCCGGAGTGATTGTATACCGCCGCGGGGTAGGTCATTGTATTTGCGGGAGCACAACCTGTTGAATTATAGACATTGTTTCCCTCGTAACACCGCCAGCCATAGTTCAATCCGCTCTGTAATGCAGACATTCTGTTAATTTCTTCAATCTGATTCTGTCCCACATCCGCAATCAAAATATTTCCGCCGGCATGGTCAAACGAGAATTTCCAGGCATTTCGCAGGCCATATGCCCAAACCTCATCTGCGCCGTCTGTGCCGACAAAGGGATTGCCAGGCGGAATATTATAAGGTCCGCTAGCATTGACGTCAATTCTTAAAAGTTTCCCAAGTAATACATTTTTGTTCTGGCCGTTATTGTTGGGGTCTCCGCCGCTGCCACCGTCACCGGTTGAGATATAAAGAAAGCCGTCCACGCCAAAGTGCATGCTGCCACCATTATGATTGGAGAAAGGTTTGGGAATGTTTAGGATAATCTTTTCCGATGCGGGATTGGCAGTATCAGGATTTCCTGAACTTACGCTGTAGCGGGCTACCGTAATATTACCGGAGAGGTCGTTGTAGTACACGAAAAAAAAACCGTTTGTCGCATATTGAGGATGAAATGCCAGGCCCAGAAGTCCCCGTTCTCCACCATAGGTGATCTTACTGCTTATATCCAGGAAATTTGCTGTATTCACTGTTCCGGAAGGTTGCACAATCTTAATTTGTCCTGTTTGCTGTACTACAAACAGACGTGCATCATTTGCATGCACAATCTCCACCGGTGACGAGAACCCGGTACTGAATTCCTGGAGCACCACAGTTTGAGCCTGAAGAAAGAGAGTGCTCACAGAAATAACCAAAGTGTATAAATGTTTCATAACAATGTCATTTTTAGTGATATATGAAGGTATGGCGAAATTGACCTTCATATTTTACATCAGAACAGCGAAAAATAATAGAATGCACATTTTTTTGAAAGTCCTTCAAAAAAGCCTAAATTAAAGAAGCTGAAATGTTAAAATAATGTGAAAAGTGCTAATAAAAACATTATATTTGCCGACTAAATTTTAATGTTGTATTATAATGCAAGGAAAAGGATTTATAACGCTTATAGCGGTTATACTAGGCTTAATCTGCATCAACGAGCTACTGCCCACGTGGTATGCCGGTAAAGTTGAAAAGCAGGCTACAGAAATTTCGGCAGGGGACCCTGTGAAATATCAGAAGGAGCTGGACAGGCTCTCCAAGGATACCCTTAATCTTGGGTTTACGAAACTCCATTACACAGGTGCCAAGGAAAAAGAAATGAAACTTGGTCTGGACCTTAAAGGCGGTATCAATGTACTGTTGGAGATCAACCAGAGAGATCTAATCAGCAACCTGACCAATTACTCAGAAAACCCAATCCTGATTGAGGCTCTGAACCGTACCGATGAAGTACAGAAGAACTCAACCCGTTCCTACATAGACAACTTTTTTGTTCAGTTTGACGCTGTAAATAAAGAGAAAGGTGCTAATCTTAAACTTGCAGACCCGGAAATCTTCGGAAATCCTAACCTTACTGAGATCCGCTTCAACACTACCGACGAGGAAGTTAAAAAAATCGTAAGCAACAGAATTGAACTTTCTACCGGCACTGCATACGAGGTTATCCGTACCCGTATAGATAAGATGGGGGTAACCCAGCCTAACGTTCAGCGCGTACCCGGTACAGGACGTATTTCAGTTGAGATGCCTGGTGTAAAAGATATTGACCGTGTAAAGAAAATGCTTCAGACTTCCGCAAAACTTCAGTTCTGGGAAGTACAGCAACTTCAGGAAGTAGCTCCTTATTTTGAGCAGCTTTCACAGATCATTGCGGTGAAAGGTGACTCTATCGGTGTACCCAAAACAACGAACCTGATGAACTTGCTGCAGCTTAATACCATGGCTGCAAATGGTGTAGGTAATATTAAACTTAGCGATACAGCAACAGTTAATAAAATTCTGAACAGTGAGATTGCAAAAAATGCAAGACCAGCCAACATCAAACATACCAACTTCCTTTGGGGATATAAACCGGATGCAGGTAACGAAGGTAATTTGGTTCTGTATGCGATCAGAGGAAATGCTTCACAAAAAGCTCCTGTAGACGGTGCCGTAGAATCTGCAAACATTGGATATGATGATTTGGGCAGAGTAGTAGTGGACATGCAGATGGATTCCAAAGGAGCTAAGGACTGGAAAACAATGACCGAGAAAAACGTTGGAAAGCCGGTAGCTGTTACCCTGGACAATGTGGTTTATACAGCACCGAATGTAAACGAAGCTATTCCTAGTGGAAGAACACAGATCTCCGGAAACTTCTCTCAGGAAGAAGCCCAGGATTTGGTAAATGTACTTGGAGCAGGTAAACTTCCTGCGGGTGCGAAAATCGTACAGGCTGAAGTGGTAGGGCCATCACTGGGCGCTGAGTCTATTCAATCCGGTATGTGGTCTTTCATCATCGCCTTTTTGATTATCGTTGTTTACCTGATATTCTATTATGGTGGTGCCGGTGTTTATGCGGTTATTGCAATGCTCATTAACCTGTTCTTCCTTATGGGAATTATGGATTCGGTGGATGCTACGCTTACGCTACCCGGTATCGCAGGGGTAGTGCTCTCTATGGCCATGGCCATTGATGCCAACGTAATTGTATATGAAAGAACCAAGGAGGAACTCTTCCTGGGCAAAAATATCAAGGAGGCATATAAGGAAGGCTTTAACTTCTCGCTTTCTGCTATTATTGACGGTAACATTACATCGCTCTTAACCGCTATCGTACTGTATATTTTCGGTACGGGACCAATTAAAGGATTTGCGGTTACCCTGGGTATCGGTATCCTGATGTCCATGTTTACCTGTGTACTTTTAACAAGGGTGATGATCTTTAACCGTTTGGAAAAAGGCAAAGGACTGTCAGTTTGGACACCGATGACCAAAAACCTTTTCCGCAACACGTGGATTAACTTTATCGGCAAAAGAAAATTCGCCTATATCTTCTCGGCCATTCTTACAGTAATCTGTCTTGGTTCAATCTTTACACAAGGATTTAAATTTGGTGTAGACTTTAACGGCGGGCGGAGTTATGTAGTTCGTTTCGACAAATCCGTTAATCCGGTTGATGCGGATGAGAGTCTGCAAAAGATCTTTGTGGCGAAGGATGGTGACCAGAATGCGGTTGATGTAAAAACATTCGGAAGTGATAACCAGCTGAAGATTACTACGGATTATATGATCAATGAGCAATCCGTAGAAGCTGATATGGCCGTAGAACAGAAACTGTTTGAAGGTCTTAAACCATACCTACCGGCAAATGCCTCAATTCAAAATTTCAAAGGCGGAGATGACGGTGCTGCTTATGGAATCATCAGTTCCGTAAAAGTAGGTCCTACCGTTGCCGATGATATTAAGACGGGTGGTGCACTGGCATTGCTTATCGCACTTATCGGTATCTTCCTGTATATTCTTTTAAGATTTAAAAGATGGCAGTTCTCCACCGGAGCCATTGCTTCACTGGTCCATGATGCGATCGTGATCCTGGGTGTGTATTCCTTACTCAGAAATATGATGCCATTCAGCATGGAGATCAATCAGGACTTCATTGCGGCCTTGCTTACGGTTCTGGGTTACTCCATAAACGATACGGTAATCATCTTCGACAGAATACGTGAATATCTGAAGGAAAAGAAATCATTGACACTGGAGAACCTTTTCAACGACTCCATCTCAAGTACGCTGGGCCGGACATTTAACACTGCCTTCGCGACCTTCCTTGTCATCCTTGCCATCTTTATCTTTGGTGGTGAGAACCTGAGAGGGTTTATGTTTGCACTTCTGATAGGAGTAGGATTCGGAACGTATTCCACATGGTTTATTGCCTCCGCAGTATCTTACGACCTTCTGAAGAAAAAGGGCACTAAAGCCCTTGCCGAGAAACCTGCTGCAGAGGAAAATCCAGGTTCAACACGCAATTAATAGTTTATCATATAGTGCTGATGTCCCCTTTTTTGGGGACATTTTTTGTTATTGTATTTACCGTAATTTAGCCTTTTGGAGAAATAGCTGTCCCTACAGTATTCAATAATTCTTAACTTCGCAGCTGTGAAGAAAAATAAAAAATCGGCAGCCATTGGGTTCATATTTATTACTCTTTTGGTTGATATCACCGTCTGGGGAATTGTAATCCCTGTTGTACCCTCACTCATCCAGGAGCTCATTCATGATGCTGATCTCAGTGTGGCGTCCCAGTATGGAGGTTGGCTTAGTTTCGTCTACGCTTTTATGCAGTTTCTGTTTGCGCCCGTACTCGGTAACCTGAGTGACAAATACGGCCGGCGGCCCGTCATCCTGTTCGCCCTTCTTGGCTTTGCGCTTAATTTCTTCATTCAGGCCTGGGCACCAACTATATTTTGGCTGTTCGTGGGCCGCATTTTTTCAGGAGTTACAGGTGCAAGTATTACCACTGCCAGCGCGTATATCGCTGATATTTCTGATGACAGCAACCGGGCTAAAAATTTTGGGATGATAGGTGCTGCCTTTGGTCTGGGCTTCATCCTGGGACCTGTGATTGGCGGACTGCTGGGACAGTTTGGTCCACGTGTACCGTTTATAGCAGCCGGTATTCTCTGCTTACTGAACTTCCTGTATGGTATCTTTGTACTTCCTGAAAGCCTTGGCCGGGAACACCGGCGAAATTTCAGCTGGAAACGTGCAAATCCGGTCGGCACTCTTCTCAATATCCGACGCTACCCGGCTATCCTCTATCTGATGATGGCCTGGTTCCTGGTTTATATCGCCGCTCATGCCATACAGACTAACTGGGCGTTTTTCACCATGTACCGTTTCAGTTGGGACGAAAAAATGGTGGGTATTTCGCTCGGCGTCATGGGAGCCATGACTGCTGTTGTGCAGGGCTTTCTGATTCGCCGGATACACCCTAAATTTGGGACCGAACGCAGTATTTTGTACGGTATTATGCTGTATGCGACAGGTATGCTGCTTTTCGCATTCGCTTATAAGGAATGGATGATGTTTGCTGTCTTAATGCTTTACTGCTTGGGTGGAATCGCGGGCCCTGCACTTCAGTCCGTCATCTCATCCAAAGTGCCTGCCAATGAGCAGGGCGACATTCAGGGGGCGCTTACTTCAGTGGTAAGCATCACGTCCATCATTGGTCCACCCTTAATGACGAACGTCTTTTATTTCTTCACACATGATCAGGCACCCTTCCAGTTCCCTGGTGCGCCGTTTTTCCTGGGTTTTCTATTTATGGCTACCAGCGCGGGATTTGTGTATTACGTTTTTCACAGGAAGAAATCCATAAAGTAAGATCCTGTTTTTTTGATAGATCACCGAATGCCTCGCTATAAATGTTCACTACAGTATTCCTGCAGTGACTTGAAATTAGTTTTTGTATTTTTGCGCCATGGAATTAGGTTTCTCTGAAATTATCGTAGTCATACTCGCAATTATAGTATTGTTTGGTCCGGACAAAATACCATCCATCGCACGTGACCTGGGACTGGGTGTCCGGAAGATGAAAGGTGCAATGGAAGATATAAAAACCGAAATTTTAAAGGAAACCGATAATCCTGTCGCAGAGATCAAGCGGGAGATTGAAAAAGTGAAAGAAGCCGCCAAAGAGTATGATCCAACTCATGAATTAAGGCGCGATTTGGACCTTACGGCGAAAACAAAGGAGGATCAACTTTCCGATAGTCACCAGGGTCCTGTAAGCCGATAACGCCATGCAGGAATTAATTACCGCAGATAAGGATCTTTTTCTGTTCCTGAACGGACTCGGAAGTGCCGGTTTTGACAATTTCTGGCTCATGATCTCTGAAAAGTGGATATGGATTCCACTTTATCTTGTCTTTCTTATAGTCCTGCTGCGAACTTATGGATGGCGGGCGCTTCTATATATGCTCGTATTTATCGCATTAGGTGTGGCGGTTTCCGACCAACTAGCCGGAATCTTTAAAGTGGGTATTGCCAGACTGAGACCCTGTCATGATCCTTTACTGGAAAGTCTGATGCGGGAAGTGGAGTGTGGCGGCAGTTTTGGTTTCTATTCAGCGCACGCGTCCAATACATTTTTTATTGCTAACTTTATGACGCTCATGCTGAAGAAGAAGTTTGGATGGTTTCCGTACTTCCTATTCCTTTGGGCCGCCATAGTTTCTTACAGCCGGATCTACCTGGGCGTCCACTTTCCGATGGATGTCCTCATGGGAGGGGCTGTTGGTTATCTTTTAGGTGGTCTGTTTGCAACACTGAGCCTTAAAGTGATCAATAAGAAATATACCTGATGAAATGAAAAAAATTTACACTTTTGTGGCAATTGGCGCTATGGCCCTTGCTTCAGCCCAGTTGCAGGATTCCAAAGCGGCTGATGAATGCTTCAAAAAAGCCGATTATAAATGTGCAGAGGCAGCCTATGCCTCCCTTGCCGATAAGGAGCGGATTGGCAAACTGAAAGCTCAGTTTTATAACGGTCTCGGAACCTCACAGCGCCGCCTGGGCAAGACTCAACAGGCATTTGCATCCTATCAGAATGCACTGAAGGCCGATCCGAACACTTTGGATACTTATATCAATTTAAGTTCAATGCATGCCCAATGGGGTAATAAGCAAAATGCGTTGGATTTTGCCGCCAAGGGTCTCCTTCTGGACGGTGAAAATGCAGATCTTTTCCTTACCCGCGCCAAGGTGTATGAAGAACTGAAAAAGAACGATTTGGCCGAGAAGGATTATAAACATCTTATTTCAATTGCTCCGGATAATCTGATTGCACGTACCAATTACGCCACTTTTAAAATGAACATTGGTAAACTGAATGATGCACTTAAGGACTACAATGTACTGATTGCTGAAAAACCTGAAAGTCTGCTCTACAACAACCGTGCATCGGTTTATTTAGCTCAGAAGAAGTATAAGGAAGCTATAGCAGATGTAGAAAAGGCTATTAAACTTGATCCGAAATTCTCACTGTCATACGTTACTAAAGCCAGGATACAGTTTGATACCAACCGTACTGCAGATGCCTGTTTGAACCTTGAAAAAGCAGTGAAAACAGGTTTTGAGAAGTACCTGATCAACGACCTGTTGAAAAAGTGTACAATAAAATAAACTGCCTCAATTTCAGTCGTTGTGATAGGGTTTACCCTGCAGGATCTGATCAGCTCGGTAAAGCTGCTCTATGAAGAAAAGGCGGATCATCTGATGCGTGAACGTCATCCTGGAAAGTGATAGCTTTTCATTGGCTTGCTGATGAAGTTCCGGTGCAAAGCCATAGGCACCGCCAATCAGGAAGTTGATTTTTTTTACGGATGAATTCATCCACATATCCATTTTACCTGCAAATTCGCGGCTGCTGTACTGCTTTCCGTTTTCATCCAGCAGCACGGTGATGTCGGAGGTATCAATATGGTTTGAAAACAGTTTGGCTTCTTCTTTTTTAAGTAGATCCGGTGACAGATTTCCGGCGTTCCTGACATCCGGGATTTCAATGAGTTCAAACTTCCAGTGGCGGGGCAGGCGTATACGGTAATATTCCAGAAGGCCCCTAATTTCGGCACTTGCAGTCTTGCCGATACACAGTAAATTGATTCGCATTGCTTATATTTGTCCTGCAAATATAGTTGAATGACTTTTAGAACCCCACGCTTCATAAGAAAAATTCATCAGTTCCTGGACGGCATCCATATACCATTTCTGGGGGTATCGCTGTGGAAAATGTTTGAAATTTATATTCAGGGGGTTTTCAGAAACAAGATCGGACGTACTGCCGGTGCCATCTCCTGGAACTTCGTTTTCTCACTTTTTCCCTTCATTCTCTTCCTGCTTTCCATAATGCCTTACCTGCCGTATTATGACAGGCTGCAGTTTTATATTTTTGATGTCCTTATGCACCGTATTTTTCCCGGCAGGATAGAAGCTGATGTGATAGGATATATTAAAAACACCATTATTCCCAATACTACCTCAATAAGCAAAATCACAATTGTTCTTGCGCTGTTCTTCGCTACTAACGGTACTTTTGCATTGATTGACGGATTTAATGAGTATACGGATGTAAAGCATCATGATGTAAAGGAGTTCATCACCGCATTTTTCATTACCATAGCCTTCATCAGCGTTATTTTCCTGGCGCTCTTTGGAGTATACTATGCCGAACTTGTGCTGAAATGGTTCAAACCGGCCTATGATATATCCTGGTTTGTAGATAACCTATCCAAAATCATCGGTTTTATCTCCTTCCCACTTTTCTATTTTTTCCTGCTGGCGCTTTTCTACTGGGTAGGGACGGTTAAAATTACCAGGTTCAAGCAGGCTGTGCCCGGTGCCATGCTTACAACGGTTCTTTTTGTTCTTACCACTTACCTCTTTGCGATTTATGCAAGGAATTTTGCCACCTACAATGTGCTCTATGGCTCAATCGGAACCATGATTTTGTTGATGGTTTGGGTTAATGTAAACGTATATCTCCTGCTTTTTGGAAACGAACTCAATCTGGCCATCCGACGGGTAAGGCTGGAAAAACTGATTGCAGATGAGTTGCAGAAAGAGATTCCAAAACCAATTGCGCAAAACGACAAAGAGGAAGTAAGCGAAGAACATAAAATAGTGCTTCAGACACCTTCTGATACCACTTCCAAATCCTAATGCTGATAATTTCGGCCCGCCTTTCTCAGGATGAGATATCCCGTTCCTCCGGAAAGCGCCGAAGCAATCAGGATAGCAAACTTGGCTTCTTCCTGAATGTCTACATGTCCTTTGTAGGAAAGAAGTGCAATGAAGATGGACATTGTAAATCCAATTCCGGCCAGGAAACCTGTACCGATCATTTGTGTCCCGTTACTTTCAGCCGGCAGTGAACTAAGTTTCGCACGGATGGCAAGTCCGGAAAATAGTGTTATTCCAATTACCTTTCCTGCCACAAGTCCTAAGATAATTCCATATCCAAGTGTAGAGAATAGACCTTCAACCATTCCGCTTTTGAACAGAATATTGGTGTTCGCCAGGGCAAAAATGGGCATAATAAAGAAGTTTACCGGAGTGTGCAATCGGTGCTCCAGTTTTTCAAGTGGTGATATTTCTGTATCCGACGCATTGGTGGGAATTGTAAAAGCGAGGATTACGCCCGCGATCGTGGCATGAATGCCCGAGTGATGCATGAAATACCACAAAAACAAACCGGGAACCAGATAGTAAATATGGCGGGTTACCTTAAAACGGTTCAGCGCAATTAATAAGATAATGATGAGCGCAGTAAAAAGAAGGTACATCCAGTGAATCTGTTCCGTATAAAAGACTGCAATTACCAGGATAGCTCCCAAATCATCTACAATAGCCAGCGCTGCCAGGAAGATCTTAATGGATGGCGGCACCCTGCTTCCCAGCATTGCCACAATTGCCAGCGAGAAGGCAATATCTGTAGCCATGGGTATGCCCCAGCCATTGGCATATTCGGTGCCCGAATTAAAAAGTGCAAAAATTGCAGCTGGAACCGCCATACCACCTATAGCAGCAAATATGGGTAACGACGCATTTTTAAAGCTCGAAAGCTCTCCTTCTACAATCTCCCTTTTTATTTCCAAGCCCACCAGTAAGAAAAATATGGCCATCAGTCCGTCATTGATCCAGACTGCTGTGCTGTAGGGTCCCAGGCTGTAGTGAAGAATTTCTGCAAAACCGGCACCGGCCGGCGAATTTGCAATAAGAAGTGAAATTATAACACATGCCAGGAGTAATATACCTGACGACTGGCTGCTCTGAAAAAAATTCTGAAAATAGGAGGTTAACTTCATATGAGATTTATGGCTATATCCGCTTCACTTTGGAGATTCCGCTGATGTTCTTAAGCTGTTTAAATGTTTCTTCCAGTTGGTTTCTGTTCTTAACTTCAAGATTGATGCTTCCCGTGAAAATGCCGTCGTTTGAGGCAATAGTCATGCTCTTCATATCAATACTCATGGCGTTACTGATGACCTGCGTAATGTCGTTAATCATTCCCATTCTGTCCAGACCTTCAATTTCAATCTTGATTCGGTTCATGAAGCTTTCCGCGTTCACCCATTTGGCTTCCATTACACGGTAGTCGTACTGCGCGCGCAGATTGATCGCGTTTGGGCAGTTATCGCTGTGTACTTTAATTCCTTCAGAAATGGTGATAAAGCCAAAGATCTTGTCGCCGGGAATTACATTGCAGCACTTAGCGAATGTATAATTAAGCTTTTCCTCATCCTTACCGAAAACAATCATATCGAGATTGGTTTGGGCGGGTTCCTCAAAAGCGAGGTTCTTGGTCGGAGACTTCCGGAAACGGTTCAGAATGTTATTAAAAACACTCTTACTTTCAATGTATTTTCTGAGATCCCCCGTATCCAGCGTTCCATCCTGGAAAAAGAGAAAAAGTTCCTGTGAGGTTTTCAGGTTAAAGAATTTCTGCATCCTGTTCACTTCATCATCATTAAAGTTGATCTTGGCATGCCTTAGTTTCCTTTGCAGGATTTCCTTGCCTTCCGCAACGAGATGATTTTTTGTGGAATTAAGGTAGCTCTTGATTTTGGATTTTGCTTTTGATGTAACCACAAAATCCAGCCAGTCGGCTTTAGGTTTCTGGTTTTGGGAAGAGAGGATATCCACCTGGTCACCATTCTGGAGGATATGTGAAATAGGAACCAGTTTTCCGTTCACTTTGGCGCCCAGACAGCGTGTACCGAGGTCTGAGTGTACGGAAAAGGCAAAATCAAGAGCAGTAGAGCCCACCGGAAGGATCTTTATTTCACCCTGTGGTGTAAAGACAAATACCTCTTTGGAATACAGGTTCAGTTTAATATTGTCCAGCAGCTCGGTGGTTGTAAGGTGCTGTTGAGTTTCCAAGACCTCGCGAATGCTCGTTACCCACTTCTCAAAATTCTTCTCATCCGAATTGGGTCGGTAGCCTTCCTTATATTTATAATGCGCGGCCACCCCTTTTTCGGCAATATCATCCATTCTTTCGGAACGGATCTGTACTTCAATCCACTTTTTGTCCGGTCCCAGGACAGTTAGATGCAGACTTTCATACCCTGTGGACCGCGGCTGGGTGATCCAGTCGCGCATCCGCTGCGGATTACTGTGATATAAGTCTGTAACAATGGAATAAATTTTCCAGGCCAGGAATTTTTCGTTCTTGGCATCAGATTTATAAATGATGCGGATAGCGTAGTTATCGTACACTTCCTCAAAAAGCACCCCCTGTTTTACCATCTTGCGGTAAATTGAGGAAATGGCCTTTGCCCTTCCTTTAATGGTGAAGCTGAGATTCTCTTCCTTCAGCCTTTCGGAAACTTCTTTTGTAAACTCGTCTACGTATTTGTGCCGCTGTTCGTTGGCAAGTTCCAGCTTTTCATCAATCTCTGCGTAAACCTCCGGGTTATTGTACTTAAGTGAAAGGTCTTCAAGCTCTGATTTAATATTGTAAAGACCCAATCGGTGGGCGAGGGGTGCGTAGATGTAAACTGTTTCCGAAGCGATTTTCTTCTGTTTGTCCGGCCGCATACTTTCCAGGGTACGCATATTATGAAGACGGTCCGCAATTTTTATAAGAATTACCCGGAAATCCTCGGAGAGGGTAAGTAAGAGTTTGCGGTAGTTTTCAGACTGTATGGAGATGTTCTGGTGATTCATGATCGAAATCTTCGTGAGCCCGTTCACGATCTTGGCGATCTTTTCGCCAAACAGCTTCTCCAGGTCCTCATGGGTGTATTCGGAATCTTCAATCACATCATGCAGCAGCGCACAGGCAATCGATGTCGCTCCAAGACCTATTTCATTAGCAACAATCTTCGCGACTTCTATCGGATGATAAATATACGGCTCGCCGGATTTGCGCCGCTGGTCTTTATGGGCATCCAGAGCAATGTCAAAAGCCCTCCGTATCAGTTTATTCTGCTCCTCATCCAGTGTTCGGTATGTATTCGATATAAGGTCTTTATATCTGGCCAGAATTTCCTGTTTTTCCTGTTCTAAATCATATACCATCGTTAGCCTGCTTTAGGAAACGAAAGTACAAAATTCTTACCTAACCACGGACACTACTGTATCGGTACGTAAAAAAAAAACCTGCGTGGTGGCGCAGGCTGGACTTGATGATCAGTCATTGGAGAATGACTGGATTTCAGCATTCATCCCTTCATGAAAATGTTTATGGGTCGCAATTGCCTTGGGAGTGAAAATCTGCTGGCGCGAATGAATTGAAATAATGCGCTTCAGTTCTTCGGCGTTATCAATCTTAGTGCTTATCTCATCTATGTGCGTTACACCGTAAAATTTGAAAATATTGTTCGCCATCTGGAGATCGTATTCATCATGCACTTTTACGCTGAGCATAAGTGGGTAGTCTTCGGAAGCCTGTACAATAAGTTCATTGGGTTTGAAACCGGCTATTTCAAAACTGTTCCGGGCCTTCCGCAGCACGTCCGGCTTTTGGAAAAATCCAATATAGTTCGTAGAAGTCATATCATAGCATTTATTTGGTTCGTACAAAGTTTACATAATCTTTAGCAAAAAGACAAGATATTTAACATATATTTGAGGATAAACAATCTTATTCCTGAAAGTGCAAAAATTCTTCCTTACATTTTTATTTCGTGAGCTGCTCAGGTAACAGCTAGAGAGGTTGGACGGTATCAAATTTGCTGGCTTGGTGGTTGCCTTAGATTTTATCGCTGGGTATTAAATAAATACTTGCGGTAATTTGCATAATTGATATATTATCATTATCTTATCCTCTTAAATCAAAAACAAATATTATATGTCACAAACCACTTTAAGAAAATTCCTCCGGGAAAACATTTCAACAACCGACAATGTTAACCTTCTGTGCTATGATGAGCTAAAGAAGAAGTTCAGAGTAAGCGAGCAGGTAATCAAAGATGAGATCAAAATCATACAGGAAGCAGAAATTGCCCGATGCAGGCGGATGTTTAAAACTGAGTTTTACCTTTACAAATGTGCCCGCATGGGCAGCACTAACAGTGAATCCGGCAATTCACTAAGAATGACCAATTCTTAATGCTTCCTATATGTTTTGGACACTGCAGAAAGCGGTTCCCTGGACAAAATCAGTTTGAAAAAGGCTGTCCGGCAATATTTTGCTGATAGCCTTTTTTTTATGAATTCTCACTATTCCTGACCTTAGGTAATCCTTGGAAGCGCATTTCAAATTCCATATCTTTACCGCAAATTATACCGATGAATACAGACTGGACCACCGTAAAGGAATACGAAGACATCACTTATAAAAAAAGAGGCGGCGTGGCAAGGATTGCTATAAACAGAGCTGAAGTGCGAAACGCATTCCGCCCTAAAACAACTTCCGAACTTTATGATGCCTTTTATCACGTTTCTGAAGATTCGTCCGTAGGTGTTGTCCTGCTCACCGGTGAGGGACCCAGTGCAAAAGATGGTGGTCATGCTTTTTGCAGTGGCGGCGACCAGCGGGCACGTGGCGAGAAAGGCTATGTGGGCGATGACGGACGTCACCGTCTTAATATCCTGGAGGTACAACGGCTGATCCGCTTTATGCCCAAAGTTGTCATTGCTGTTGTAAACGGCTGGGCAGTAGGCGGCGGTCATTCGCTTCATGTGGTCTGCGACCTCACCCTTGCCAGTGAAGAACACGCTATCTTTAAACAAACCGATGCCGACGTAACCAGTTTTGACGGTGGATATGGCTCGGCTTACCTTGCTAAAATGGTAGGTCAGAAAAAGGCGCGCGAGATATTTTTCCTGGGTAGAAATTACTCTGCGCGCGAAGCTGAGGCGATGGGAATGGTAAATGCCGTGATTCCGCATGCTGAGCTGGAAGATACTGCTTATGAGTGGGCTCAGGAAATACTCGGAAAATCACCGATGTCCATCCGAATGCTGAAATTTGCCATGAATCTTACTGATGACGGTATGGTGGGTCAGCAGGTGTTTGCAGGTGAAGCTACAAGACTTGCTTATATGACTGAAGAAGCAAAGGAGGGCAGAAACGCGTTCCTTGAAAAAAGGAAGCCTGATTTTGGAGAAAACCAGTGGATTTCATAAAGCAAAATCACTGAGAATGCCCGATTTTTTTAATGATAAAGTGTTGGATCACGACCTGCCAAGGTTTGAAGAGGTGGAGCTGACACCCGTTTCCAAAAAGTACCTGCAGGTCATCATTTTGAACACCCTTATTTTTTCTCTCATCTTACTGGGCGCTTCCGGATTGGGTTACTTCTTTCTGAAAAATGCATTACCGGATTTGGCCTGGATTCTTCCTGCGGTAATCACTTCCCTGGTTGTAATAAACTTCATTTATCAGATTCTGGCATTCCGACAGCGAAAATATGCTTTCCGTGAACGTGACGTAATCTATCAGTTTGGCCTTATCAGCAAAACGGTTGTGATCATTCCGTTTAACAGAATACAGCATACCGCGCTGGAAGAAGGTTGGCTCTCCCGATCACTGGGTTTGAAGTCCATCACGGTTTTTACGGCAGGTGCCGGCGGATCCGATCTTTCAATTAACGGACTTCCGAAGGAGATTGCTGAAAGCTTTAACCAACTGATCTTAGCTAAAATTGACAGTGAAGATGCTGCAAGGGATTCATTGTCGCCTCTGGAATCCGCTGCCGATGTCCAGGGCGAAAAGGCTAGCAGTGCCATTAAAGAAAGTGAGGATGGATACAGCGTTTAGCACACCCCGGCGTCAGTCCAGAATTGGAATTCTTCTGCTAACGCTGATTAATTTCGGCAAGTTCCTGAAGGCTGCCTGGCCTTTATATGTGCTTTTTTTTATCCGTGATAAAAATCCCGGCAGTATTGTTTTCTATATTACAGGTACAGTGGGTGTACTTGTAGTCATGTCCCTGGTATCTTACCTTCAGTACCGCAACTTTTCCTACAGTATCAGTGAGCAAACCGGTGAGTTGATCATTAACAGTGGAATCATTAACAGGAAAAAAGTCAATATCGAAAAAAGTAAAATCCAGGAAGTAAATATCAACCAACCTTTGATTCATCGCTTCCTGAATATTTATAAACTGGAGATAGACAGTCCCGGCAGTGACAGGAAGGAAGTTACCGTTAATGCCATTTCACTGCAAGATGCACGTGACCTGAAGCAGTATCTGATGGGGCATCAAAGGTTGGCCACTGATGTTTTATCAACCGCCTCAACATCTGCACCAAGAGTTGATTCACTCGAACTTATAAAGATCTCTGTAACTTCTCTGATAAAATATGGCCTCACGGCAAATTATCTCAAAAGTTTTCTGGGACTTATCGGTATTATGTTCTATGTTGGCCAAAGTGCCCTGGATTTGTTCCGTGAACAGTCTTTGGAAGAGTTTATTTCCGGAAACGCATCTCAGCACATAAATGCCGCTCTGCTTCATCAGGTACCGGTCATGGCTGTATTCCTTCTTGTCTTCATGCTTTTCATTGTGGGTATAGCTGTGAATTTGGTGACCAATCTGGTAATCTACTACGGCATGAAAATTACAAAAGGCGGTGAAAGACTTTCACTGGAATACGGCCTGCTGAACACCAAAAATGCCATCATCAGCAAAAGTAAAGTGCAGATGGTGACCGAAATACAGAATTTTTTGCAGAAGAAGGTGAACGTCCTCCAGCTTCGCGTGAGCCAGATTTCGGGTGAAGCGAATACTAAGGGCAGCTACACCACGATCCCGGGTTGCAGTCCGAAAGAAAAAAATGATTTACTGGAATTTTTGTGGAACCGCATGCCAGTTTTCAAAAAAATGTTACGGCCCGACCTTCGCAAACTTATTATCGGACATTTGCTTTATATAGTTTTACCCGTAATTATTTTTGTCATATTTTTGGATACATCCTATTTTCCGCTTCTGGCAGCCTACCTCCTGGCCGCAGAAACAGGTATTATAATGGCATTCCGAAACAGCCGACTTTATTATAATGAAGACTTTATCATGGTGCAGTCCGGTATTTGGGACCTTAAACGGAAGACCATAGAAACGGAAAAAATCCAGGCAATTAAACTCCAGCAGTATTTCTGGCAAAACAAAAGTGATCTTGGGTCCGCAACTTTCTTTACGGCGGGTGGCAGGATTTCGTTCAGAAGTTCAAGCTACAGCAAGCTCCGGAAACTTGTGAATTATAGCCTGTATAAAGTAGAAAGCACTTCGAAAAGCTGGATGTGACACCTGCAGTATATTGTCAATTACTACAAATGAATAAGATTTTATGATAGATTGGATAAAAGCCGCAAGGCTCCGTACGCTGCCACTTTCAATGAGTGGAATCATCGTGGGCTCCTTCATCGCCAGATGGCGGATTCTGGAAGAAGGCGGCACCTGGGACTGGCGAATTTTTGCTTTGGCGATGCTCGTAACTCTGTTATACCAAATCCTTTCCAACTTTGCCAATGATTATGGCGACGGAATTAAAGGTACGGACTCACTTCGCACAAATGAAGCTGAACAGCGGGCAGTTGCTTCCGGCAGAATCACAGCGCAGCAAATGAGAAATGCCGTAATCCTTTTCGCGGCACTCTCACTGGTGGCTACAGTGGCGTTGCTTTATCTGGCCTTTTTCCGCGAGAACCTGATGAATGAATTCTATATTTTCGTTGGTCTTGGGATTGCCTGCATCCTTGCTGCCGTGGGATATACAGTTGGAAAGAAACCCTATGGCTATATGGGACTGGGTGATCTGTTTGTGTTCTTCTTCTTCGGTATCGTCGCTGTTTGCGGAAGTTATTTCCTTTTCACAAAGACCTTCCACTGGGACATGCTATTACCTGCAACCGCCATTGGAATGCTGAGCGCTGCCGTGCTTAACCTCAACAATATGCGTGATATGGAGAGTGATGCTCTAAGCGGTAAGAAAACTCTGGCGCTCAAAATCGGTTACAGATATGCGATGGTGTATGAAATTGTCCTGCTGCAGTTGCCGTTGTTGCTTGTACTGGTATTTATGATGATGAATAAGCTGCAGAACAGCGGTAATTACTATGCCTATATTTTCTTTATTTTAATGTTTCCCATGATGGCACTAAGAAGAAGAATCATGCAGGTAAAAGATCCAAAGGAGCTGGATCCGTTTCTGAAACAGATCGGCATACTTACATTGGTTATGAGCATTCTGATTGCATTCGGACTGAATTACTTTTAGACGAAAGAAAATGTGGAATTGCAGGAGCCGGCGATATCGTTAAAGGCTGTTCCACAGGAACTGTATCTTTGCAGTTACGGAAATGGGCGTTCCGTAGGAACGCGACCTTATCAGAAAAAGATACATTTTATATTTAACTAACCAACCAACAAAACATATCGAAATGAAAATTCAATACCTTGGGCAGAACTGTTTTCTGTTCACCCATAACGGCAAAAACATCCTCAGTGATCCTTTCTATAACTTCGGTAAAGCCGAATCCGGTTTTGACCTCGAAGCTCAGACCATCGATTATGTTCTTATCACGCATGCCCATGGAGATCATACCGCCGATGTGAAGGAAGTTTTGTACCACCACCCGGCAGCACAGGTGATCGCTCAACCGGAAATCTGCGCTTATTTTGAACATCCGCAATCTATAGATATGAACTTTGGCGGTACCACTAAAATAGATGACCTGGAAATCTCAATGGTTCCTGCCAGTCACACCAGTTCATTTCCGGACGGAAGATATGGTGGCGAACCTGCAGGCTATATGCTGAAAACACCAGATACCACAATTTATTTTGCCGGTGACACTGGCATTTCTGCCGAGATGGAAATCCTGCCTAAATTCTTTGGAAAAATTGATGTAGCCATCCTTCCAATTGGCGGACACTACACTATGTGTGCAGAAAAAGCAGCATTTGCAGCCTCAGAATTAATTAAAACTCCTAAAGTAATCGGATGTCATTTTGATACTTTTGAACCCATCAAGATAAACCATGATTTGGCTAAGTCAAAATTCAGTGAAAAAGGAGTGGAGTTGGTATTGCCGAAACTTGGCGAAATCCTTGAAATCAGGAAATAAAAAAATGGCAAGCGATCTACATCACACCGCTACAACCGTTTACCTTTGCTGCGTTCCCACCCTGGAGGATTCACAGGAGCTGGTTGTGTAGGACTTGCCGCTGCAAATATACAAATATTTATAAAACTTCAAACTTTAATTTCATTTATGTCCAAAAATCCTGTTACCCTGGGTATCATTCTCTTCGTTATCACGATGCTGCTTTTCTTCACCGTCTATCTTATAAGCGGTGTGGATTATTTTAACAATAGTCTTATTGTAAATGCCTTCGTACTGCCTTTGCTGTACTGCATATTTGCGTATATCTCCGTAAATAGCTACTGGAAATCAAAAGGTATAATATCTTTCAAGGAGGCCTTCAGCAAAGCCTTTACGCCTATGTTCGTGGGAGGTTTTCTGTCTGTAGTATCTATGTTTGTGTTCCTGAACTTTATAGATACCGATGCCAAAGACCTTTTAAATTATCAGTATGTGGAAAGGCAGAAAGCTGAACTGAACAAAGAATATCAATCTGCAAAACAGGTCCTGGCAAAAAAGGAAGATATTGAAGAACTGGAGATCAAATACCGCCAGCGCATCCAAAGTTTTGAACCGGAGCGTGTAAAGGACAAGGACATGCTTACCTTCAGGCTATTTTCGTCCTATTTTGCGGCAATCCTTATTTTTTACTTAATTTTATCCCTGTTTTTCGGAGCATTTTTCCGCGGCAGAACTACAAAATAATTTATTCCATTTTATTCAAATCAATGAATTTATCCATCATCATCCCTTTATTAAATGAAGAGGAATCCCTGGAAGAACTTTTTTCCAGAATTGATACAGTATGCAGAGGAGCAAATCTGACCTATGAAGTCTGGTTTGTAGACGATGGCAGTACCGATCTGTCCTGGAGCATCATAGAAAACCTTAAAGTGCAGCACCCGCAGATCAATGCCATACGGTTTTCGCGAAATTACGGTAAATCCCAGGCCTTACATGCCGCCTTCGAAAGGGCTCACGGCGATGTAATTATTACAATGGATGCGGACCTTCAGGATTTCCCGGAAGAGATACCCGAACTGTATCAGATGGTGAAAGAAGAGGATTACGATATCGTTTCAGGCTGGAAAAAGAAAAGATTTGACAATGTGATGACTAAAAACCTGCCCTCTAAACTTTTTAATTCGGCGGCCCGCAAAGTTTCAGGTGTGGAACTTCATGATTTTAACTGCGGACTTAAAGCCTATAAAAAGCAGGTTGTAAAATCTATTGATGTTTATGGCGATATGCACCGCTACATTCCTGTACTGGCAGCCAACGCAGGCTTCCGCCGCATCACCGAGAAAGAAGTTCAGCACCAGGCCAGACCTTACGGAACTTCCAAATTCGGGACGGAACGTTTCGTGCGCGGATTCCTTGATCTGATCACCCTTTGGTTCGTTAGCCGTTTCGGTGGCAGACCTATGCACTTTTTCGGTGCAGTAGGAACCATCATGTTCATAATTGGATTTCTTTCGGCACTGTGGCTTGGCATTTCCAAACTCATAGACGTATCGCGGGGCGTGTATGGGCATCTGCTTACAGACAATGCTTTTTTCTTCATCGCACTTACCATGATGATTCTGGGGTCACTGCTGTTTATTGCAGGTTTCCTGGGCGAAATGATTATCCGGACCACCCGGGATAATAAGCATTACCACATTGACCAGGTAATTTAGCGTAACTATACGAATGTGAAGTATGAAAAACGGTTGTTTACTGATTCTGATTTTTAGCCTTTTATCCTGCGGAAAAATTAAACCCGAAGGCGATATTGAAAATCGTGATATTAAGATGGAGGAATTTACCAAACTCGACCTTAAAGGAAAATTCAGGGTTTTTTACCTTCGCTCTCAGAATAATTTTGTTAATGTGGAAACCTATCCGAACGTTTTGGATAATTTGCGGATCAGGGTGAAGGATAAAACCCTTTATATTGAGGAAAAAAGGGAAACTCAGGGAGTAGACTTCTACAATATTAACATCTATTCCAGGTACAGCCCCGCCAGCATTTCGATCGCGGATTCTGCTGAGATGACGCTTTCCAGCGAAATTAAGACGGATAATTTCAGATTAAATCTTAAGGATAATGCCAAATTTATCGGCTCTGTAAATACCCGCCGAGCCGAAATTGACCTTCTTAATACCAGCCGTGCCAATTTTCAGGGAAAAACACGTGACGCTGTTATTAAGATAGCCGACACCGCCAACCTGATCGCACCTTACTGGAAGATTACCAATCTGAATATTGACTCCAAGAACGGGAATTACGCAGAAGTAAATGTAAAAGACTCACTAAAAGGAAAGATAGGCAATACAGCCAAATTTCTTTATTATAACGATCCCATCCGCGCCTTTAAAATTGACAAAACAGCAAATGTGCAAAACAAGGTGCTGGAGTAAGGACTAAGCGGGAAGATAGAGGATGGGAGTAGGACAAGAGAAGTCTGAAGAACCTGTCAAATATTTAAACCATGAGTTTATCTTCCAACCAATAACTCTCATCATTCATAACAACAAACACAAATAAACAATGACTACATTAGAAAAAGCACAGCTTTGGCTTACCGATACATTTGACAGTGATACCCAATCCATTATTAAACAGTGGATCGCCGGAAATCCCGACGAACTGGAAGACTCCTTTTACCGCGAACTCGAATTCGGTACCGGTGGTATGCGTGGCATCATGGGCGTTGGTACCAACCGCCTCAACCGTTACACACTTGGCCAGGCCACCCAGGGACTTGCCAATTATCTCCACAGTCAGTTTCCGGATGAGGAAATAAAAGTCGCCATTGCCTACGACGTACGTAACAATTCTAAAGAATTTGGTAAAATATGTGCCGATGTACTTACCGCAAACGGTATCAAGGTGCTCCTTTTTAAAGAACACCGCCCGACACCTGAACTTTCTTTCACCGTGCGCGATAAAAAATGCAACGCCGGAATCGTGCTTACCGCTTCTCACAACCCACCCGAATATAACGGTTACAAAGTGTACTGGAATGACGGTGCCCAGATTGTTCCGCCTCATGACGCGGCCATCATTAAGGAAGTCTATTCTGTGAAGTTTGAGGACATAAAGTTTACCGGCAATGATGAACTGATAGAATGGATAGGAGAGGAGCAGGACGACGTCTATATTGATGCCTGCATCCAAAATTCCCTTTATCAAAAAGAAAAAAAAGGTTATGATAATCTGAACATAGTGTTCACATCCATTCACGGTACTACCTATACAACAGTTCCCCAGGCATTGAAGAAGGCCGGATTTACTAAAATTGACCTCGTAAAGGAACAGATGATCCCCAGCGGTAATTTCCCCACGGTAGAATCTCCCAATCCTGAAGAACCGGCGGCGCTTGAAATGGCCATGGATCTGGCACGCATCACCAACGGCGACATTGTAATCGGTACCGATCCGGACGGCGACAGGCTTGGCATTGCGGTACGCAACCTGGAAGGTGAAATGCAGCTGCTGAACGGTAACCAGTGTAATACCATCCTTACGTATTACATTTTAGACCAGTGGCAGAAAGCAGGCAGGATTACCGGTAAGGAATTCATCGGATCCACCATCGTAACCTCCGATGTATTCTTTGATATTGCTGAAAAATTCGGCGTAGACTGCAAGGTAGGTCTTACCGGATTCAAATGGATTGGGAAGATGATCCGTGATTTTGAAGGCAAAGAAAAGTTTATTTGCGGCGGCGAGGAAAGCTTTGGTTTTATGACCGGCGACTTTGTGCGTGACAAGGACTCCTGCGGTTCCATTTTGCTGGCCTGCGAGATCGCTGCCTGGTGCAAGGCAAACGGTAAAACAATGTATCAGTACATGATCGAAATCTATAAAGAGATCGGGATGTATTATGAAGGTTTGATTAATGTAGTGAAGAAAGGCCGTTCCGGTGCCGAGGAAATCGTAGATATGATGCGTGATTTCCGCGAAAATCCACCAAAAGTAATTGCCGGCTCACCGGTTGCCGAAATCAAAGATTTCCAGGAGCAGTCCATGGTTTCTGTAGCAACAGATAAGAAATCGGTAATGGACGATATTCCGAAATCCAACGTACTCATTTGGTACACCGAAGACGGCACCAAGGTTTGCGTGCGTCCTTCCGGAACGGAGCCAAAGATCAAGTTTTATGTTTCTGTAAAAGATTCTTTGGAGTCCGAATCTGAATTCAACACAAAGCTGCAGCAGCTGGAGCAGAAAATCAAGCAGGTAAAGTCGGATCTCAAGTTGTAAGAGCCGAAACTACTTGGTATATCTACTCCTAAGATAAGAGAAAAAAATAAATTCAATCACTCAACGAAGGCTAATAGCCTATAGCTTACAGCCTATCGCCTCAACCCAATGAATATAATTGCCGTAATTCCTGCCCGCTACGAGGCCAGCCGCTTTCCCGGAAAACTGATGCAGTTGCTGAGCCAAGAGACCGTGATAGCCACTACCTACAGAAATGTGGTGAGCACAGGTCTTTTTAATGAAGTCTTCGTAGCTACAGATTCTGAGATTATCTATGAGGAAATTTCCGCAATTGGCGGAAAAGCTGTGATGACCGGAACGCATGAAACAGGAAGTGACCGTATTGCTGAAGCCGTACAGAATATAGACTGTGATATTGTTGTCAATGTGCAGGGAGATGAACCTTTTCTGAAACTTGAACCTTTAAGCCAGCTTATTAATGTTTTTGAAAGTGATGCTCAGGAGGAGATTTCACTGGCCTCTCTTAAGATCAGACTTTCGGATAAAGAGGACATTGAAAACCCCAATAATGTAAAGGTGATCACCGATCTGGCCGGATTTGCGCTCTATTTCAGCCGCTCTGTCATTCCATATTCCCGGGACGAAAATTATGCTACAGAATATTATAAGCATATCGGCGTTTATGCCTTCAGGAAGTCGGCGCTGCTGCAGTTTGCCCGCTTACCCATGAGTCCGCTGGAATCTGCTGAGAAAATAGAGTGCATACGTTACCTGGAACATGGCATGAAGATCAGGTTGATTGAAACCGATTTCGTGGGCGTAGGTATAGACGTGCCCGAAGACCTTGAAAAGGCCAAGCAAATCCTGGAAGCACAGCGGAAAGGTCTGTAAATAATAGTATATATTTGATAAAATTTTGATTGACTGAATGAGAAAGATAATTGCAGTGCTGATGATTATGATGTGCGGAATGATAAACGCACAAACCGCGAAAGAAATCATTGACAAGAACATTGAAATGAGCGGTGGACTGACCAACTGGAAGCTGCTGAATACTGTGATGCTGCAGGGTAGGGTGACCCTAGGAATTAATGACGAGTACCCCATTAAAATCTATCAGCAGCGCCCTAATCTTACCAAGACTTCCATTATTATCGGCAAAAAGGAAACAGCAATCGAAGGTTATGACGGTAAAAAAGGCTACGCCATGAATTATGCCAACAACAAGCTTCAGGAATATCCGAATTATATGGCTGAAAGTTTCGACAATGATTTCATAGACTGGGAAAGCAAAGGTTTTGAGGCCAAATATCTGGGTAAAGAAAAAGTGGGTAACACGTATTGTCACAAAGTGCAGCTTACTAAAAATGTAAATAACAGTTTTTATTATTTCGACACCAAAAATTACCAGCTGCTTAAGGAAGTGAAGAAAGACGAAAGCCTGGTGTACAGCGATTATAAGAAAGTTGGCAGTCTTATGATGCCGTTCAGGATAGAATCTTCATCAACTAAAAAAGACAGCGATTATGTAATTCTTATTAATAAGATTGAAACCAACAGGGTGTTCCCGGAGAACACTTTTAAGTTTTAGAACAGATTATATCTTAAATCACCATTCTGACCAGAAATTTACAGTATGAAAAAAATATTTATCTTCCTTCTCGCTGCAGGTGTATTTTTACAAAGCTGCACCAATATGAAAAAGGAACAGTCACAGGAAACATCAAATGCTATGAAAAGTATATACGATTACAAAGTGGAAAGCCTGGATGGCGGAGAGATTAATCTCTCCGACTATAAAGGAAAGAAAATACTGATTGTGAACACCGCTTCAGAATGCGGATTCACCTCACAGTATGCGGATCTGGAAGAACTGGCGAACACCTATAAGGACAAACTGGTCGTAATCGGTTTCCCGGCCAATAACTTTGGCGGACAGGAACCGGGAACAAATGAGGAAATCGGTGCTTTTTGTCAGAAAAACTTCGGGGTCACCTTCCCTATGGCGGCTAAAGTTTCTGTAAAAGGAGATGATACCGCACCGCTGTTTCAGTTTCTGACCAAAAAAGAACTGAACGGTGTAAAGAATACCACCATCCTTTGGAACTTTACCAAGTTTCTTGTTGATGAAAACGGTAAGCTGATCGATTCATACATCAGCACTACCAAACCCACCGATGATGCTATAACAAAGCACCTTAAATAATATACAGAACGGCACTTAGCCGTTCTTTTTTTCTGCAAAACTGAAAATGTTTCCCAGTTTAATCTTGGAATAACCGTTGGATTTTATCCGTGCCGCGTTGATCATGGCTTTTGCCAGCACAGAAGTCGGCAAAGGTTTCTGCTGTTCCAGAATGCCCAGTTTATTGGCGAATTTAATGATTTTGCCACCCAGCACTTCACCTGTACGTTCCGAATCCCGGCGGTCCAGCATACCTGGACTGAAGATGGTAAGCTTATTGAAATGCAGCTTTTTTATTTCCTCCTCCAGCTCACCTTTCATCCTGGAGTAAAAAATCTTTGATTTTGGGCTCGCGCCATAGGCAGACACGAGTATAAAATCGTCCACACCGTTAGCTTTCGCGCTTTTGGCAAAATCCAGCTGATAATCAAAATCCACCTTGCGCTGTGCCTCTTTGCTTCCGGCGTCCTTCAGTGTGGTACCCATACAGGAAAAGGCCACATCGCCTTTCACCAGATCTTTCCAATCTTCCGGCTGATCAAAATCGACAACGTGTGCGGTAAGTTTTGGATGCTGAAGCGTGAGGGGTTTTCTCACAAAAACATCCACTTTCGTGAATTCGCTGTCCTGCAGCAGTTGGTTTAATAAGTCTTTTCCGGTGGCGCCGGTGGCTCCTATAACGAGTGCTTTCATATATTACAATCTGCAGTTCTTAGTTCTGATGACTGAAATTTACGGATTTTTGATTAATATTGATGACTGAGACTTCAATATGGAAATAGAAGAAATACTGGCTTACTGCAATGTCAAAAAAGGAGTTGAGGAAACCTTCCCCTTCGATCAGGAAACTTTGGTGTTAAAAGTGGGAGGCAAAATGTTCCTCCTTATTCCGCTGGAGCAGCAGCCACTCACCATTTCCGTAAAGACAGACCCGGAATGGAGCGCAGATCTCCGTGCACAGCATCCTCAGATTACCGGTGCCTACCATATGAACAAAACCCACTGGAATTCAGTGGTGTGCGAAGGCCTGAAAAAGGAATTGATTTTGAAACTGATCGATCAGTCCTATGAACTTATCTTTAAGTCTTTGACAAAGAAAAAGCAGTTGGAAGTAGCGGGTATTTAGAAACTGAAATTTTCAGTAATTGTTTTATCCTCATCCAGTCGTTCAATCAGCTTTTCCAGGGATTCAAACTTAATTTCATCATGCAGAAAGGAACGGAAGTTCACTGAAATTTCTTCACCGTAGATGTCATCATTAAAATCCAGGATATACACTTCGGTAGATAGGGACGTGCCATTTACGGTAGGGTTGGTGCCGATGCTTAGCATTCCCTTATATTTTTGGTCCTTTACAAAGACTTCCACGATATAAGCTCCTTTTTTTGGCAGAAGTTTTAATGGATTGGTCTCAATATTTGCCGTAGGATAACCGATGGTGCGTCCTATCTTACGCCCGCCTACCACGGTACCCGATACCGAAAATACATAACCCAGCATTTCGTTCGCTTCAGTTATATTTGCCGATGCCAAAGCATTCCTGATTTGCGTGGAACTGATGTTTTTGTCGTGATAGTTCACGGCTTCCACCTGCTGGACTTCAAAGCCACATTCAGCCGACATTTCCTTAAGAAGATTAAAATCACCGCTTTTGTTTTTGCCGAAAGTATGGTCGTGACCAATGATCAGGTATTTTACATTCAACTTTTCTACCAAAATCTGCTTTACAAATTCAGCACCGCTGAGATTGCGGAAAGCTTCGTCAAATTCCTTCAGGAAAAGATGCTCCACACCGTTTTTTTCAAGCAGATAAATCTTCTCGTCAATGGTGTTCAGCAGTTTCAGGTCGTCATTTGGGTTAAAAACCGTGCGCGGATGTGGCCAAAAAGTGAGGATGGCGGACTGAAAACCCTTTTCACGGCTAATAGAATTAAGCTGGTTGATGATGGTCTGATGGCCGCGGTGCACCCCGTCGAACATACCTATAGACAGCGCCAGCGGCGTTTTTTCCTGATGTGCATTAAAGTTCCGGAAGATTTTCAAAAGGGTGACTTTTTGGTGGTGCAAATATGATAAAAATCTTCTTTTGAACCAATTGCAGATTTGGGAACTTTGATTATATTTGCACAACGAAAAAATTTAGCAATGGCAAACCAAATTAAAGGAAAAATTTCGCAAATTATCGGTCCGGTAATCGACGTAGTTTTCAAAGGAGCAGAGGAGCTTCCGAATATTTACGACGCACTGGAAATCGCTAAAACCGACGGCAGCAAAGTAGTTCTGGAAGTAGAGCAGCATATTGGAGAGGATTCTGTAAGATGTATCGCAATGGATGCGACGGACGGTCTTCAGAGAGGTCAGGAAGTGATCGCACAGGGACGCCAGATTACCATGCCTACAGGTGCGGAAGTATACGGTAGACTTTTTAATGTTGTTGGAGATGCTATTGACGGAATCCGCGAGGTTTCCAAAGAAGGTGGTCTTCCAATTCACAGAGAAGCACCAAAATTTGATCAGTTATCCACTTCTGCGGAAGTTCTTTTTACAGGTATTAAAGTAATTGACCTTATCGAACCTTATGCAAAAGGTGGTAAGATTGGATTGTTCGGTGGTGCCGGTGTAGGTAAAACGGTATTGATCCAGGAATTAATTAACAATATTGCAAAAGGTCACGGTGGTCTTTCGGTTTTTGCCGGTGTAGGTGAAAGAACCAGAGAAGGAAACGACCTTTTGAGAGAGATGCTGGAATCCGGCATTATTAAATATGGCGACGAGTTCATGCACTCCATGGAAAATGGAGGTTGGGACCTGTCCAAGATCGATCATGAAGAGATGAAGGATTCCAAGTGTACCTTCGTTTTCGGACAGATGAACGAACCACCGGGAGCAAGAGCGCGTGTAGCACTTTCCGGTCTTACGATTGCAGAATATTTCCGTGACGGTGACGGACAGGGACAGGGAAGAGACGTTCTTTTCTTTGTTGATAACATCTTCCGTTTCACCCAGGCAGGTTCTGAGGTATCTGCACTTCTTGGACGTATGCCTTCTGCGGTAGGTTACCAGCCAACGCTTGCCTCTGAGATGGGTGCGATGCAGGAAAGGATTACTTCTACAAAGAACGGATCCATTACATCAGTACAGGCGGTTTACGTACCTGCGGATGACCTTACCGACCCGGCTCCGGCAACTACCTTTGCCCACCTGGATGCTACAACGGTACTGGACAGAAAGATTGCTTCCCTTGGTATCTATCCTGCGGTAGATCCATTGGCTTCAACTTCCAGAATCCTTACCCCCGAAATCCTTGGTGAAGATCACTATAATACAGCACAGAGAGTAAAGGAAATCCTTCAGCGTTACAAAGCCCTTCAGGATATCATCGCGATCCTTGGTATGGAAGAACTTTCTGAAGAAGATAAACTGGTTGTTTACCGTGCAAGAAAAGTTCAGCGTTTCCTTTCTCAGCCATTCCACGTAGCTGAGCAGTTTACAGGTCTGAAAGGAGCATTGGTTGACATTAAGGATACCATCAAAGGTTTCAACATGATCATCGACGGTGAACTGGATCAGTATCCTGAAGCAGCCTTCAACCTGAAAGGAACCATTGAAGAAGCTATTGAGGCAGGACAGAAAATGTTGGCGGAAAACGCTTAATCAGACACAAGATCTCAGATCTCAGACTTTCTGAAATCTGAAATCTGAAATCTTCAAATCTAGATTGACATGAATATAAAAATTTTAACTCCGGAATTTGTTGTCTTTGAAGGCGAAGTGAAATCGGTTTTGCTTCCCGGAAAGAACGGTGATTTCCATATCAAGAAGGACCACGCTGCCATTGTTGCCTCACTGATTAACGGAAAGATCAGAATCTTTACAGATTCCATCGGAGAAAAGTATGCGGAGAAATTTGTTCGCGAGAACGAAAAGGAAAACGTTTACTCTTTCAAAGTGAAGAGCGGGGTTATTGAATTCAACAATAACCAGGGCATCATTCTGGCAGAATGACTGAATCCTGAATCCGAATAATACAGAAGCTCCAGAAATGGAGCTTTTTTTATGCCCTATTTTTGAATAATTCGTACATTGCTTGTGTTGATCCCTTTGGGCTGCTATGCAGTAAGTTTCAATTTCAACAGTTAATGATCAAATTACCAATTTCATTGAAAAAGGAAAGCTTCCAGGTAGTATTAGCGAATTTCCATTAAATTCTAATTGTAACTAAATGCAAAAACTAATTTTAGCACTAACATTACTAATTGCGAATTTGCTTTTTTCTCAAGATTTTAAGAAAAAAGCAAAATACCTTGACTCAATTGTGTCAAAAGCAGATACAGTTTTCTTAATTTTTACAAAAGAAATAAATTTTATTCAATCAGAAGTTCCTATTTATGATTTTCAAATTGAAAAAAGCAAGTTGAATCATCATGGAAATATTGATTATGATACATTGAGTAATGGCATATTAACCTACAAAAATCTTCCTAATGAAAAACGGAGCAATCTAAATTTTCAAAACTACAGTCATATTGAATCTGCTGGACCTTTATTGTTTGAAAATGATGAATTTAAGAAATACAATGAGAACCACTGGAATAAAAAAGTAATTGGTTATGAAAAAAGAACTTGCGTGAATGACGACAATAGAATCTTACAAAATCGATGTAGTGCCGATTCATTTTACAAATATATTTTTTATCACAGTTATGTAAAATCAGAATTTCAAAAGAAGTATCAGGATTACATTAGAAACCGGGATTCAAAATATAAAAAATATGAAGTTAGATATTCCGGGAGAAGTCCTAACTTAGAAAGTGGTGCTATAGGATTCACGGAAATTAGAACATTATCTATTTCCGGAAATAATCTATTATTTTTTATTGATAGTTATTATGAGAATATTATAGGAAGACAAAATAGGAGAATAACCTTGCCTTATTTATCAAGCATATTAAAGCCCGATAAAGTCTATTATTTAAAGACGAATTATTCCTTAAATGGAAATGAAGATATTTTTGAGGAAGTTAAGTATCAAAAATATAGTATAGATTAAATATTTCTACTAGTTGCTGAACGCAAGGCCTTGGCTTCGCCAAGGTTTTTTATTTACTAATTAAAATAAATATCTGCTGCAAAAAATTACAAAAATCGCCTTAATTTTGAACATTTGCTTTTATGTCTGAGTGTCGCCAATCTGAAAATAGCGGTCGTGCTTTTTGTGGGTATTTCTGTGGGCTATCAGTTCTTCATGTTCACCCTTCAGCGTAGCCAGGATATCACGCTGTACTTCCGAACTGGTGAGGTAACCCCAATGGTCTGCGAGATCCTGCAGTTTGCTCCCAAGATCATTTTTTGTATGCGAACAGTCTACGATCACCACATTATCCGGTAAATTTTTTATACCAACAGGTCCGTATTTTCCCAGTCTGGGCGACAGGATATTTTTGGAAAGGGTAGATATGGACAGAACATCATCACTTTTATGAATATAGACGGAAATCCGGTTGGCCAGTTTGGTCAGTTTATACAGAGATTCATCTTCCTTGTCAAATGAATTGACGGAAATGTCCGAATTCAGTAACAGCACCTGGTCCAGGACTTTCATTATTCCGCTGCTTTTCATGCAGATCAACGCACTTCTAAGCAGCCGGTTTCCCATGGAATGAGCCATCAGGTGGATGCGCTGTCCACAGAAATCGAGTTCGGGATCGGCCAGAACCTGTTTGATAAACTCATTGTACTTCAGCATCATTTTGTAGAATACCATGCCGGCGTCTATTGAGTTTCTTTTGTCATCAATATACGTATAAGGGAATAGTGATTTAGAGCCCGGCCAGCTCAGCAGAAGCAGGTTCTGCACCGGCGATTCAGGATTGTCTATGTATTGCTTCTTAAGGGTCTCAATCGCTTCAAGTTCATCACTGAAGGTATACGAATATCCATGGATGAACACGAGCAGATCACCGCGCTTTCCGACCTTGGTCTCAAGCATGGAACTGTAGAATTCATAAAACATACGCTGGCTGCAGCGAAGGAGGTTTAGCTAGTCCTGTGAGGCCTTTCCATTGTGTTTCAGTTCCAGCAAGACTTCCTTCACGGGAACATAATCATAGTCAAAATAGTCAGACAGTATCTCATGTGCGCTGTCGGAATGTGTTTTAAGCAGTTTTTTATATTCCTTTTTGCTCATTCCTTTGGCGAGCGGTGGTTGATAGCCTAAGAATTTTGCGATGCGGAAACTGGAGGTCCCGGTCTGACTTTCGAAACAGAATTTGGATACCGTTTTGTTTCCTTCCTTTACCTGAGAGATTTCCCGGTTGCTGATGATGAAGATGGCCATGATAATTGGTTTTTGATGCTGAACTAAGTTATGCCAATAATCGTTTAGCTGCAATACAGCGGTTGTATCAGTTTTTAGATTTAAAGTGATGAACGATCTAAAGCCAAAAAACCGTCTCACAAAGCAAGACGGTCAGTTAGTTATTTCCAAGGTCGGATTAATCTGCCTTAAAGGACAGGCCCTGTTCTTCCAGAAGTTTTTTCTCCTGCTCTTTATAAACGCCAGTGATCAGTTTGTCATGAATGGCATCGAATGCATCCAGTGTTTCGTTGATTTCAGCATCTGTGTGCGAGGCGGTAGGAATAAGCCTCAGCAGAATCATTCCCTTTGGAATCACCGGATAGATAACCACTGAAGTAAAGATACCGTAGTTTTCACGAAGGTCTTTCACCAGCATTGTGGCCTCAACAGTAGATCCCTGCATCATTACCGGGGTAACGCAGGTATTGGTATTACCCAGGTTAAATCCTCTTTCAGCCAGACCGTTCTGCAGCTTGTTTACATTTTCCCAAAGTTTATCTTTAATCTCCGGTCTTGTACGCAGCAGTTCCAGTCTCTTCAGGCCACCTATCACCATCGGCATCGTAAGTGATTTTGCAAAAACCTGAGAACGGAGGTTATATTTCAGGATTCTGATAATCTCTTTATCACCCGCGATAAATGCTCCGAATCCGGCCATTGATTTGGCAAAAGTGGAGAAGTAAACATCGATTTGGTCCTGGCAGCCCTGCTCTTCACCGGCACCCGCTCCTGTTTTACCTAAAGTACCGAAACCATGCGCATCATCAACCAGAAGTCGGAAATTGAACTTGGATTTAAGGTCGCATATTTCCTTTAGTTTACCTTGCATACCGCGCATCCCGAAAACACCTTCTGTAATCACCAGGATTCCGCCGCCGTTTTCTTCAGCTACTTTGGTTGCACGTACCAGGTTTTTTTCCAGACTGGCCATATCGTTATGCTTGAAGGTAAAACTTTTACCCATATGCAAACGCACGCCATCTACGATACAGGCATGAGAATCGGCATCATAAACAATCACATCATGACGGGAAACAAGCGCGTCAATGGTAGAAACCATTCCCTGGTAACCAAAGTTCAGCAGATAGGCTGCTTCTTTTCCAACGAATTCCGCCAGTTCGTTTTCCAGTTGCTGGTGCTGTGCGGTCTCGCCGGACATGGCACGCGCACCCATCGGATAAAACATACCATATTCCGCAGCGGCTTTCGCGTCGGCCTCCAGTACTTCCGGATGGTTGCAAAGTCCCAGGTAGTCATTGGCACTCCAGAAAACAACCTCACGTCCCTGAAACTGCATACGGGGTCCAATAGGTCCTTCCAGTTTAGGGAATACAAAATAACCTTCTGCGTAATCTGCAAACTGTCCCAGTGGTCCGGGATTCTGTTTGATCCGTTCAAAAATATCTACCATTTAGTTTGGATTTATTGTAAAAATATTGGCTGCAAAGTTAGCTAAAATGCAACGTAAAAAAAAGCCTTTTGCTAATTGCAGAAGGCTGTATAAAAGAGATGTTCTTATTTTATGTATTCGGTCTTGAAAACCTCGTCGTAATTGTGTACGCAGTTGTTCACAAAACCCTGCTGAGCCATCCACTCATCGCTGTATACCTTAGTGATATATCTTGATCCGTGATCCGGAAAGATCAGCACAACCACATCGTCGGGACCAAAAGGATGCGCCTGAGCGTACTGGATCAGTCCCTGGGTTACAGCACCACAGGTGTAACCACCCATGATAGCCTCTTTCAGGGCGATTTCTCTGGTACGGTAGGCCGACATTTCGTCATTCACCTTTACGAACTGGTCAATCTGGTCAAAAAGCAATGCAGAAGGCAAAAGATTCTTACCCATTCCTTCAATCTGATAAGGCTTGATATCCAACGGGTTAATCTTACCGGTTTCATGATAACCTTTAAGTATGGATCCATCTGCATCTACACCGATAATCTTAATATCTGGATTTTTCCCCTTAAGGAATTTGGCCGACCCGGAAAGTGTACCGCCCGTACCTGTACAGGCAAAGACGTGAGTTACCTTACCTTCAGTTTGCTCCCAGATTTCGGGACCGGTAGTCTGGTAATGGGCATCTATATTGAGCTCGTTAAAATATTGATTGATATAAACGGAGTTGGGAGTTTCCGCGGCAATTCTTTTGGCTACCTCATAATATGAGCGCGGATCGTCTGCAGGTACATTTGCAGGACAAACATAAACCTGAGCGCCTAGGGCTTTCAGATAGGCAATTTTCTCCGCCTTTGTCTTGTCACTAACAGCAAGTATGCATTTATAACCCTTCACAATTGAGACCATGGCTACTGAAAATCCGGTATTTCCGGAGGTAGTCTCTACAATTACCGAGTCAGGAGTCAGGATTCCTTTTTCTTCAGCTTTTTCTATAATATGGAGGGCAATCCGGTCTTTAGTGGAATGTCCGGGATTGCATGACTCAAGTTTGGCGTACACCTTTGCCGGGATTTCCCTGGTCACATGATTAAGTTTCACCAATGGAGTATTTCCGATTAAGCCAAGAATATTATCGTAAACATTACTCATTAAATATATTTTTTCTCAAAAAAATCATCGACAAAAATACAAAAAAAAGTATTAGTAAATAATTTCCTGATGCTTTTAAGACCGAGGTTTCTTTTGATCGCTGCAGGTTGCAAGCAAATATTGCACCATCACTTTATATGATAACAAACCGGGGATAAATGCCGGAAAAATAGTATTTTCGCATGATTTGTAAATTATTATGAAAAACTGGACATTTAAGAAATGGAATACGGTGTTGGGATGGGTCATATTTGGAATTGCCTTTCTAACCTACCTCTCAACTATTGAACCTAATTTAAGCTTTTGGGATGCCGGAGAATATATTGCTTCTGCAGTAAAACTGGAAGTTACCCACGCGCCGGGTGCTGCACTTTTCCAGCTCGTGGGAGCTGTGGCGGGACTTTTCGCTTTCGGAAACGGTGCCAATTATTCACTCATCATTAACTCAATGTCGGCGCTGTTCAGTGCTTTCACCATTCTTTTTCTGTTTTGGACCATCACACATCTTGTGCGCCGCCTGCTGAATAAAGATTTTGAAGAAGTTACCGTGCACGAGGAGATTTCTATTCTTTTTGCCGGCGCCATAGGAGCCCTGTGCTTTACCTTTTCGGATACTTTTTGGTTTTCGGCGGTGGAAGGGGAGGTGTATTCCATGGCGTCCATGTTTATTGCACTGATTGTCTGGCTGATCACCAAATGGGAAAATGAATATGACCAAACCGACAACCAGCGATGGATTATCCTTATTTTCTTTGTCGTAGGCCTTTCCGTAGGTGTTCACATGATGGCCATGCTGGCTATTCCGGCTGTGTGTCTTATTTATTATGCGCGGAATTATGAGTTTACCTGGAAGAACTTTGCAGTAGCAAATGTCCTTACGCTCATCGTCCTCATTCTAGTATTCAAAATCATCTTCCCGGTGATCATGACCATGTTTGGAAAACTGGAGATATTCTTTGTGAACGGACTGGGATTACCTTTCCATTCCGGGACAATTGCCGCGTTCATACTGATGACAGCGCTCTGCTATTTCCTCCTTAATTATAGTGGCAAATCGGGGAACCGCGTTCTTCAGACCGCCTCACTATCCCTGGTTTTCATGATTATTGGTTTCTCCTGCTGGCTGGTGATTCCGATCCGGGCGAATGCGAAGCCGCCAATGAACCTTAACAATCCGGATACCGCCATCGGTATGCTGGATTATTACAACCGTGAACAGTACGGTGACTGGCCTACCTTCTACGGTCAGAACTATACTGCCAGTCTGGACGCCAACGGTATCCTGAAAAATGAGGACGGAAGTTTCAAAAGTAAAAAGACCGGCGATATATATGAGAAAGACGAACAGTCCGGCAGTTACCGTATCGTCGGCGAACGTTTTAACTATGTTTACTCGCCAAATCATGTAGGCTTTATGCCGAGGATGTTCAACGATGATAAAAATGTAATGGCCAATTACATCAGTATGTATGGTGCACCCGACTTTTCCTTTAATTATGACAATCCAGACATTGCCGACAGTCCTGAGGCACGCAAAATATTTGATGACCTGCGTGCAAAATATGAAGACGGATCTATAAGCGTATCGGATTATCTGGAAGTACGTCCCTACAATCTGATTAATGTGCAGAAACCCTCGCTGGCGCAAAACCTCGATTATTTCTTCAGTTTTCAGAACGGTTATTATTTCCTCAGATACCTGATGTGGAATTTTGCCGGAAGGCAGAATGACCTGGAAGGTAATATGGAAAACACGAACGGAAACTGGATTTCCGGCATCTCTTTTATTGATGATGCGCGACTGGGAGACCAGTCCAGATTACCTGCTAAATTCAAAAATGACAGTACCGTGGCATTCTATTTTCTGCCTCTTATCCTGGCGATCATCGGATTTTTCTTTCATCTCAACCGTGACTTCGGACGTTTCTACGCCCTGCTTTCCCTGTTTGTTTTAACAAGCGTCGGAATTATTTTCTACACCGGAGTAAAACCCTTTGAGCCAAGGGAAAGGGACTATGCAATGGTAGGGTCGTTTTATGCTTTGGCAATCTGGATTGGATTGGGTGCCGCAGCCATTCTCTGGTATCTGCAGTCCAAGGTAAAATCCAATGCTGCTAACATCGTAGCAGGAATTCTGCTTCTTGGGATCCCCTTTTTGATGGGCTTCCAAAACTATGTGCCACATGACAGAAGTGAGCGGTATTCTGCTTATGACTACGCACATTCCGTCCTGAAATCACTGCCGAAAAACAATATTCTGTTTGTTTATGGTGATAATGACACTTATCCCGTTTGGGGTCTGCAGGAAACAGAAGGCTTCCGCGACGATGTAAAAGTGGTGAACTTTACGCTGCTTTCCACTCCATGGAATATTGACCAGGTAAAACGCCGCACTTACAATTCCAGCCCTGTGCCCGGAACACTGAAGCACGACGACTACCGCGACGGTACAAACGACCAGATTGTTGTTTTTGACGCCGAAAATCTGCAGGGTTTCATTCAGAACCAGTTACAGAACGGTGCACCTGAAAGTATATTCGCGCCATTTACCAAATACATCACTCAGGATTCAATGACAGTGAAGGAAGCTGTGGAATTTATTAAAATGAAAAGTCCTGAAAAAGATGAAATGCTGAAAATGCTTTTCGGTCAGGAAAAATATGAGAAATTCAACTTTATCCCTGTTTCGCGTTTCGTCATTCCTGTAAACAAGGCAAATGCTGCGAAATCCGGTGCTATAAAAGCTTCCGATTTGCCTTCAGCAGTGGATCATATCACGGTTGAATACAGACGCGGTACCATGTTCAAGAACAACCTTATTTTACTGGATATCCTGGCCAACTTCGACTGGAACCGGACGATTAACTTCTCCAACGGAGGTGTATATGACAGCGAGAATATATTTTATCTGGACGATTATCTGCAATATGACGGATTCAGTTACCGTCTGGTCCCAATTAAAACTTCAGCCAGGGAAGACGGTGAAATGGGCCGTGTGGATCCGGAATCGCTTTATAATGTGGTGAAGAATTTCAGATGGGGCAATTTCAAAGATTTAGATGTTCATTTTGATCAGACCTCTACTTCAAATATCATGGGCTACCGAAACTCTGCCGGCAGAGCTGCGGAAGCACTGGCACTTTCAGGTCAAAAACGGAAAGCACTGGAGATCCTGGATCTGGTATCACGTGAAATCCCGGTTTCCAAATACAATGATCCGCGTTCACTCAGTTCCATTGCTTATGCCTATATCGTATCAGGTGAAGAACAAAAAGGACTTAAACTGGCTGAGCAGCTGAAAAAGGGAATATTTGAGGAATATGACTATTATAACAGTCTGACACCGGAGCAGCAAAAATTTGTAGGGCGGCAGATGCGAACCAACACAATGGAGTATTCCATGGTTGTGGCCGCAGTGAGCGATGCTTATAACAAGACCGGGAAACCTGATAAAGGGTATGCTTACCTGGTAAAATCTTTGGAACCAGTGGACAAGCGCTTCAACAGCTTCATCAAAAATCTGGAGCAGATGGGCAGGGAAAAAGCATACCGCGAAAGTTCCAAGATTCAGCGGATTACGCCATTCTACAGTTACCTTTTTGATGTGATGAAGCCCTACGATTCAACCTATGCAAGCGAAAAGGAGGATCAGATCACCAGAGCAATGATGAGGGTTACCCAATAATTACCCTAACAATTAATCACAGGCGGACTTCAGTCCGCTTTTTTATTGGCTATATTTGTATTTAAATCTTTTGTAAAACCTGTATGAAATACTGTGCCTTCCTGCGTGGAGTGAATGTAAACGGGACTTCTATGAAAATGGCAGAAGTTTGCAGCGTATTTTCCGCAGTTGGGGTGAAGGAGGTTACTTCCATACTTGCGTCGGGCAATATCCTCTTTTCATCAGAAAAAGATCCTGCAATCCTGAAAGCAGAGCTCGAAAAAGCAATGTCCGCTCATCTCAATTATGAGGCTTTTCTGTTCCTGCGAACCAGGGATGAAATTGCAGACATGACTGCATACAATCCTTTTGAATTACGCCCGGACCTTCACACCTATATTTTCATCAGTCTGGAAGGCGTTGAAGAAGAGCTTCTGCAAATTTTTAAAAATTCAGAAAAAAGTAGTGGTGAAAAGGCAGAGGTCGTGCAGGGAACATTCTACTGGCAGGTTCCCAAAGGAAATACCTTGCAAAGTGCTTTTGGAAAGGTGCTTGGTCGGAAGTCGCTGAAGGATAAACTGACCAGCCGCAATGTTAACACCTTCGTGAAGATTTTAGCCAAATTCAAATAAATTACAGGAACTAAAATGTTGTGAAGCCTTACTACAGACGCTATATTTAGTATTTTTAACCCTTATACCAATTTTTCCATTATAAGTCTATCAAAATGATTCAACATCTAAATAACATCCATCACTCAGATTCCACTAACTTTTTCCTAATCGCGGGACCCTGTATTATTGAAGGCGAAGAAATGGCTCTCCGAATTGCTGAGAAAGTGATTAGCATTACCGATAAATATAAAATTCCTTATATTTTTAAAGGCAGTTTTAAGAAAGCCAACCGCAGCCGCGTAGACAGTTTTACCACCATTGGCGAAGAGAAATCACTGGAAATCCTGAGAAAAGTGGGGGAGACTTTCAACATCCCTACTACTACGGACATTCATGAAAACGAACATGCCGCACTGGCGGCGCAGTACGTAGATGTTCTGCAAATTCCCGCTTTCCTGGTAAGGCAAACGGATCTGTTGGTGGCTGCGGCTAAAACAGGAAAATGTGTGACGCTGAAAAAAGGGCAGTTCCTTTCGCCCGAGGCCATGAAGTTTGCAGTGGAGAAAATTACTGATTCAGGTAACACGAAAACAGCCATCATTGAAAGGGGCAATTCTTTCGGCTACTCCGATCTCGTAGTAGACTTCCGGGGAATCCCGACAATGCAGCAATATGCACCCGTAATCCTGGATGTAACCCACTCCCTGCAGCAACCCAACCAAAGTTCAGGCGTTACAGGTGGCCGTCCGGAACTCATTGAAACCATAGCAAAGGCCGGAATCGCTGTCGGGGCCGATGGTCTTTTTATCGAAACACATCCGGATCCAAGCTGCGCCCTTTCAGACGGTGCCAATATGCTTAAGCTGGACCAGCTGGATGAATTGCTGCAAAAACTGACGCGCATACGCGAAGCTATCCTGTAATTCAGTTAATTTTTATAAATTTAGTTCCTAAAATTCGCGACTTGAGAAGACAGATTTTCCTTGCAGCCTCCATCCTGCCTCTAATGTTTTATTCCCAAAAGGAAGATACCTTACGTACACAGACCATTGAAGAAGTGGTGTTCCAGAGAAAAGGAAATGTAACCCAGGATGTTACCAATGTAAGCATCAATGCCAGACAGGCTGGCCAGATTGCTTCTGTTTCGGGCGGCATTGAAGGACTTATCAAAACATTACCGTCCGTAAACTCAAATACTGAGTTGTCATCACAATATATGGTGCGTGGCGGTAACTACGATGAAAACCTGATCTACATTAACGATATCGAGATTTACAGACCGTTCCTCATCCGCAATTCCATGCAGGAAGGGATGAGCATCATCAACCCGGATATGGTTTCCACGGTGAACTTCTCAGCCGGTGGCTTTGAAGCCAAGTACGGTGATAAAATGTCATCGGCCCTTAATATCTATTACCGTGAACCGGAGAAATTTGAAGTGTCCGGCGAAGCAAGTATGATAGGAGGGAGGCTTTCCACAGGTTTTGCGACAGGGAACAAAAAACTAACCGCTCTGGTATCCGGACGGTACAGGAATACCAACCTGATCCTGAACACACTGAATGAGGAAACGGACTTCAATCCGCGATATATGGATTTCCAGTCCTATCTGAATTATCATGTGAGTCCGAAATTCTCCATGTCGTTTATCGGATATTACTCCCAAAACGATTATGAGATGATTCCGAAAGCTAAGGAAGTTGAATTTGGCAGCGTGAACCAACCCATAAAAGTCAGCGTTTTTTATAATGGCCGCGAGGACGACAGATACAAAAACATGATGGGAACATTTTCCCTGAACTACAGGCCCAATGACAAATGGAGAATCCTTCTGGATAATTTCGCTTATCAGAACCGTGAGCGTGAATATTACAGTATTGCTTCCGCTTATGTGCTTGAAAGTTTTGATCCCGTAACGGGTGATCCTGTAACCTCGTACGATGTGGGGGGACAGATAGACCATGCGCGGAATGACCTTATGGTCAGAACCTACGGAACTCAGTTGCGGACACGTTATTCACCAAACGTAAACTCAAATATTGAAGTCGGTTTTAAATTTGAAAAAGAAAGCCTGCAGGACCTGACCAACGAATGGCGGTTGGTGGATTCACTGGGCTACAGTGTACCGCGTGATCAGGTTTTGCCGGGAGTACTGGATCCGTCATCCATGGAACTCTATTACCATATTGCCGGTGACAACAATATAGAACCTACCCGGATGTCGGCTTATGCGCAGTATTCCAACAAGTTTTACTGGGGCCGGAGCCGTGCCTATTTTAATGCCGGAGCGAGGGTTGCTAACTGGTCCTTTAATAAGGAAACCATTTTCTCACCGCGCGCGCAGTTTGCCATTAAACCCTACTGGAAGTCGGATATGCTTTTCCGCGTAGCCGGCGGGATCTACTACCAGCAGCCTTTTTATAAGGAAATCAAAGATTTGGACGGTAGTTTTAACTCCGATATCAAATCACAGCGCTCCATGCAGCTTATCGTGGGTAATGATTACGAATTCTCCATGTACGACAGGCCTTTTAAACTTACAACGGAACTTTACTATAAGAAAATGGACGACCTTATCCCATACTTCATGGATAATGTAAGGATCCGTTATTCCGGGAAGAACAATGCCGAGGGATATGCCTACGGTATTGACACCCGGCTTTTCGGTGAATTTGTCCCGGGAGTAGATTCCTGGCTGTCTGCAAGTTATGCCCGAACTTTTGAAAACATAGACGGCAGGGGAGACATTGCCCGCGCCACAGACCAAAGGTTCCGTTTCGCCATTTTTTACCAGGATTATATGCCGAAATTCCCAAAAATGCGGGTGAACCTAACCGGTATTTATGCTATGGGACTGCCTACAGGCGCGCCCATCATGTTTGACAGTAACGGACAGCCCAGCCTGGAAACCCGGTACGACTATCAGAAAACTTTGCCGTCCTACAAAAGAGTGGATATCGGCCTTTCCTATGTATTTATAGATCCCAAGGAAAAAAATAAATCCTGGGGCTTCTGGGAAAATTTTGAAGAACTGACCTTAGGTGTTCAGGTTTTCAACGCCTTTAATATATACAACACGGTGGCCAACCAATGGGTTACAGATGTAAGCAATAACTATATCTATCCGGTTCCTGTAAATCTGACAGGCCGTTTCTTCAATGCGAAACTGGAGTTCAGGATAAAATAATTTTTGCTGATGCCCAGGATTGAACTCAGCACCGAAATCAGATCTTCAAGAGAAATATGTTTTGATCTTTCGCCGAGTGTGGACCTTCATAAACTTTCAACAGCCAAAACGAACGAAGAAGCTGCTGCCGGAAAAACCAGCGGACTGATGAATCTGAATGAAACCGTAACCTGGAGAGCCACACATATTTTTATACGTCAAAACCTGACTACAAAAATTACAGCACTGCAAAGCCCGATATATTTTGTTGACGAGCAACTTAACGGAATATTCAAATCGCTCCGGCATCAGCATATATTTACTCAGGACGGCGACAAAGTTATTATGACTGATATCTTCGATTTTGAGTCGCCGGCGGGAATTCTTGGTCAATTATTTAACAGGCTGATGCTCACAAGTTATATGCGGAAATTTCTGATGGAGAGAAATCAGATTATAAAACAATTTGCAGAATCTGATCGGTGGACAGAGGTGATGGATCCAAAGAATTATAAATAAGTATGGATTCTGATTTTTTCCGGGGTTTTTACTGCTATATTTTACTGCGTCCAGTTATAATTTAACATAATATAAATTATAGGCATTTTGTAGCACTGGGTAATTAGAGGCTACCAAGTAACTCTCTTCACCAAAATTATCCAAATAATGATGGAGACTGTATTTTTAAATAAGTGTTCTCATAAACAAAAATCCCCGGAAACAAACGCTCCGGAGATTTCAGTCAAAATAATGTAGAATTATAAAATCTTACTGCAGTTAATGGACTGCTGACCCTGAGTTAGTTTTAAACCCGTCACTTTACCTGATTTATCACGATCAAACTGAAGATTCGCGCTATTGTCAAACGAATAAAACTCATTCTCACCGATTCTTTTCAGCAATGCTGTTCGGCTCTGCTTGCCTTCCGATGCTTTGGAATACATGGACAGGAATAAATGATTCTTTCCGGCCTTACTGATACGGAATTTACCTACCGAGATAATGCCGCCAAGTTTAGCATTATATACGCCTTCATAAATATGGGTTGGCGCTGCGTTTTTATCTGTGTACGTCGTAAAATCCAGTTCTTTATAATTTTTACCGTAATATTTGGAAACAACAGCCACCACAATATCATTCAGTTTTACATTAGTACCGTTTGCCAGTACTGCCACAGTAAATTTATCTTCGGGAATATGCGCCAGGCCCGCATGAAATTCATCAATCCTGCCTGTATGGCCAAAACCGGCTTTTCCGAAAATCGGTGTACGGAAAAGTCCGTAACCTATGTGTGTTTGTGGGTTTGTTTGCTTCATAAGATCTACGGTCTTCATAGAAACAAGTTTACCGCTGAAGAGCGCCTTCATCATTTTGGCCAGATCCTCAGTAGTTGACACGATATTACCCGCGGAATATGTAAAACTTGGATGAGTATCGGCCTCGTGCGACCATTTTTCGCCGTCGAACTTGTAGGATGCTGCCCTTTTGGAGTACTGGGATGGATCAGTTTCGCTGTACGTATTGTACAGACCCACTTTATCCAGGATCCGTGTTTTCAGATTTTCCTGATAAGATTTTCCTGTAACCTGTTCTATAATATATCCCAACAGCAGATAGCCGGAATTACTGTACATGCTGTCTTTGCCCGGCTTAAAGTCAGGTTTGCCCTGCTGTATAATCTTCAGCATTGCTTCTTTTGTAAACACCTTGTCTTTACTGTCGTAATACTCATCCCACTCCAGGTAGTTAAACATACCGCTGGTATGGTTCAGCATTTGAGCAATGGTAATGCGGTCGGCATTTTTCACAGTAGGAAAATACGTGTTTAGTGTTGAACCGAGTTTCAGTTTGTCCTCCTCAACGAGCTGGAATATCATGACTGAGGTAAAGATCTTAGTAATTGATCCTATACGGTATTTTTCTTTTTCGCCCGGGAAGTTATTGAACTCTCCTTTATAGATAGTCTCTCCGTTTTTCTGAAGCAGGATAGATCCGGAAAATGCATTGTTTTTCTGATAATGGGTTAGCATACTGTCCAGAGAAGCTTTGAAGTCTGTTTTTTGTGCCGTAGTCGCGCCTGCTATTAGAAGACCGCTAATGAGAAATATTCTTTTCATAGTTTTTTTATGTAAATATCTGTGCAAACCACCTCGAAGCACTATGTTTTTTGACAAACTGTGCGAAAGTATGGACAAAAATTTCCATGATCCAGAAGAGATGTTTTCGTCCCTACATTTTATAGGTTGATACAAATATTTTGGTACCCCAAGCCCAAAATATCTATTTTTACTGCATCAGACAACAAAGACATGCAATTAAACAGGGCGAATGAATTATCAAGGTTTTTTCTGAACCTGATTTTTTTCGGATTCATTCTCTTTACAAGTATAGACAACAGTCCGCATGAGGTATCTAATGCATTCATAATTATTTATACCTTTCTGCTTTTCGTACCAGCATGGCTGAATAATTTCCTGCTCCTTCCCTATCTCAGGCGTACGAGAAAAAGCAACCAATATCTGATTCTGCTTCTTATTTCATTTCTGATATCAGTTTTCCTGGGTGGATCTGTCCTGCGGTGGATATACAGACAATCGGGGACGTGCGGTTTAGGGAATTTCACTTCAATAGCTGTAACTTCCTCTGCGCCGGAGGGGTATCAAATATACCAGCCGTTTTTCGATATATTTCCGGGCATGCTTATCATCATGTTCGCTTTAGGCGCCGCTTATGCCGTGAAGGAATATATACTTACGCTTAGGAAAAATGAGATAATCAGTTCCGAACATACGCTGGCTGAACTTAATCTGCTGAAATCCCAGGTGAGTCCGCACTTTCTGTTCAATGTGCTTAACAGTCTGTACGCCCTGTCGTTAAAGATGTCGCCTGAAACCCCTGAGGTAATCCTTAAACTTTCTACTATTCTGCGCTATTCTCTGTACGATTCGCAGACGCGGGAAACTCCTTTATCTAAGGAAATTCATATTTTAGAAACTTATATCGGAATTGAAAATTTAAGATTACCTGCAACCGCAACAGTAACATTTGATCATAAGCTGCTTGATCCCTCGGCCAGAGTTGCACCTATGCTGATGCTGCCTCTTGTTGAAAATGCGTTTAAACACGGTATAGATTCAACAGTTGATGCTTCATTTATTGAGATAAATCTGCTTTGCAGTGATGGCTTTCTTAAATTTACAGTTAAGAATAATTACAAACCGGGACAGTCGGCAGGTTATGGGGGAATAGGGATTGAAAACATCCGCAAAAGACTCCAACTGCTGTATTCGGGGCGCCACTCGCTGGATCTGCTGCAGGATGCACAAACCTTTACTGCAACTCTGGAAATAAATCTTTAGTAAATGAAAATTAAATGTCTGGTTGTCGATGATGAAAAACTTGCACAGGAAGTTTTGGTACATCATATATCTAAATTCAGCAATCTTCAGTTGGAAGGCATATGCAATAATGTTATCGAGTTAATTCAGTTTCTGAACAAGCACACGGACATTGACCTTATTTTCCTGGATATCAAGATGCCTGAGATCAGCGGTACCGATTTCATTTCCATCTACAATAATCCGCCGGCAATCATTTATACAACAGCCTATGACCAGTATGCGCTTGATGCTTTCACCCAGAATGCCATTGACTATCTACTGAAACCAATCTCGCTGGACAGATTTGCAAAAAGTGTTCAGAAAGCATCAAAATTTATTCTCAGGGATAAAATTGCCACTCCTGTGGTGAACTCGGCCACAGAAAGTTTCTATGTAAAAAGTGACAAAAGGCTTGTAAAAATTAACGGTCCGGAAATGATTTTGATTGAAGGAATGCGCAACTATTTCTGCATACATACGGAGACAGACACTATTATGGTACACGGTACTCTTTCAACCATCGAGGAAAATCTGCAGCATCTTCCCTATATCTGCCGCGTACACAAATCTTTTTTTATTAATCTAAACCAGATCAGTTATGTGGAACAGCATGTAGTTTTGCTGAAGAACAGGAAATCTGTACCAATAGGGTTAAGTTACCGCGAACAGGTCTATCAGAAACTTAATATAATGTAAAACTGCAGGTATTAATCAATTCTAAAAAACGTGCTTAAGAGTAATATCCACCTTTATTCTTCCCGTACACTTAAGGGGTCCGAAAATTTTTTTCTATTTTAGCTTTAAGTTTTACAATTATGAAGAAAGTACTTTTAATACTGGGTTTTGCAGCCGTAGCTGTGGCCTGCGGGAAGAAAACGGAAAACAAGATCAATGACGTGTCCAACCGGGATTCTCTTGCCGTAAACGAAAGTGATATTCAGATAGATGCCATACCTGAAAACTGCTATATGGAAGCTACCGGTAAAGATTCACTGTTTGTACGCCTAAGTGATAATCTTGGAACAGTTACAGGAAAGATGCATTATAAAAATTTCGAAAAAGACAGTTCATTTGGCGACCTTGTGGGCATGGCAGATGGTGATACCCTAAAACTGGAATATACTTTCCAGGCCGAAGGCACGACTTCGACCCGCGAAATCTGGTTTCTGAGAAAAGATGGCAGTCTTATAGAAGGTATTGGCGATTACAACGAAACTGGCGAACAGTACAAAGATCCTAAACTCCTCAAATTTACCGGTGGACATACCCTGCAAGCCGCAGACTGCAAAGGTTTTGACAGGCATTTCAAATAGCAGCTGTAAGTTGCCGGCATTGACTTTTAAGATTTTTTTAAATCCGTGACCAGAAAATTACTTTAGCGAATTAGTTCTGGTGACTAATCGGTATGTAGGAGATCACCTTAACCTTTAACGCAAATAGTCTTATGCTATAATTGATTGGGCGTCTACCCTATTTTGCCCCCGCATTCATATCGTTGTTTTTTCTAATGAATTTCCTTTAAACCCTGTTTTTTTTAGGTCTGATATTTGTATAAAAACAGAAATCAAACATAAAAAATCAACATTATGAAAAAGACATCCGATGCCGGCAACGGTCAGGCTACCCGTAAGGTAGAAGCGAAATCATCTGCTGCCGAGGGACTAAAAGAATTATTCAAGGACGGCTTAAAAGATATTGTTTATGCTGAAAGAGCATTGCTGAAAGCCTTGCCAAAAATGATGAATAACGCTACAGAACCCAAACTGAAATCCGCCATTAAAGATCATATTACTGTTACTGAAGGACAGGTACAGAGACTGGAGCAGATATTTGAAATCCTGGGCGAATCCAGCAGAGGCAAGAAATGTGAAGCCATTGAAGGGCTTATTAAGGAAGGCGAAAGTATAATGGAGGAAACTGAAGTTGGTCCGGTTAGAGATGCGGGCATCATCGCTGCTTCGCAGAAGATTGAACATTATGAAATTGCATCTTACGGTACCCTGGCGGCTTTTGCCAACACACTGGGCGAAAGTGAGATCGTAGCGCTGCTGGAGGCAACGCTGGCCGAGGAAAAGGAAGCTGATTCCATACTCACAGAATCTGCATACAATTCAATTAATTTTGAAGCCGCAGAAGAAGATACAAAGTAAAATGAAGGCTGCACTCGGCAGCCTTTTTTAGTGTAATTATTACAGCAAAAAATGTTATTATGAAATTGATTAACTGTACGAAAATTTCAGTGATTATGGCGGGAGTGGCACTGTCACTACTAAGTTGCGACGAACAGAAAATTGTAACACCTGCTGAACTTCCCGAACAGGTAAAGACATGGCTTTCCACTAAATTTCCGGGAGTTACTGTTGCGCAGGCATCAACAGAACGGGACGGTTTCAGTAAGAATTACGAGGTTACACTTTCCGATGGCACCAATGTGGAATTTAACGGAAAAAGTAAGGTTACTGATGTGAAAAGTACTAAACCGTTACCCGCCGGAATAGTTCCCGAGAAAATAATGCAGTATGTGACGAAAAACTATCCGGGCAGCAACATTGTAAGCTGGGAGTCTGCCGGTAATGGACAGCAAACCCAGCTGGATAACAGTATTAAACTGGAATTTAATACAGCAGGCGATTTTAAACGGATAGACCAATAGCTCTTTCTGCTTTTACATTACCCCTAGACCACCGCCTTCTGGTGGTCTTGTTATAGGTAAGAACGCCTTTTCAGCAGCTAGACCACCTAACGTTCAACAAGCATCCTCTATCAGAACTGTGGTACAAAGCGTTTTGGAATAATAAGCAGCGGCATACCTATTTTAGAGGCATGACGCGCCGCATAACTTCCAAATATAAACCTGTCCAGGAAGCCGTGGTTTTCATGGCCCATTACCAGCATATCGATGTCTTCCTTTTTCAGCAGTTCCAGTCCGCTGTCTATATTATCTGCTTCAATTGATTTGAATTTAAAGCTGCCTTCAATGTCCTGAGTAAAGATCTTCTGCCTGTTAGTGTATTCCCTGGGGTCTGTAACCTCTACAAAATTAGGAATGTGAGCTACCAGCAACTCCGCCTTGAAATAACCTGCAAAAGCTGCCAGACTTTGAGCGGTGAGCTTGTCCTCCGCGCTCATCTCTGAAGAATAGGCAATTTTTCGGGGAACTTTAAATGTTTTGTCAAAGGGTATAATAAGCAGCGGCAACTTAGTATGTTTGATCATATGTTGGCTATTGCTTCCAAAAACCAAACGGTCCAGTTTTCCTGCACCCGTCATTCCCATCACTATCATTAGCACCACCTTCCCTTCCGCAGCTTTCTGTACCACCGTAGCGACATCACCGAAATCACAACTGGTACTGATTTCGGGACAATAACCTCCTGTATGGATTTCCAGAGTGGTGGTTGCCTGACTTTCCAACTTCGCTGCAAGTTTCTGCAGGCTGGAAGTACAGACCTGCCGTAATTCGGGAAAATTCTTTACCGCCATCGAAATTCCGCCTAGAGAGGGGTCTGGTCCTTCGGGACGCAGTGCATGGCAAAGATGAATATTTGCTTTCAGCCTCAATGCGAGATGTAAAGCATAAAGCGCAGCGTTTTCTGAAGGCGCTGAGAAATCTGTGGGGATAATTATGGTTTTCATGGTCGGAATTTTTATCAGTTTAAGGGCGATTTCCAATCAAATTTAGCAAATCCGCTGATGACGGCCTAATTCTACATCATGATATATGCCTCATGCTGTATAATAAATTGAACATTAATTAGAGGTTGTTCGATTTTTGCACAATTATATATCATAATGATAAATATGTAAATGGTGACCACACAATATCAACCGGTTAAGTTCATAAAAAATCATAAATAAGTAAAATTCTACTCCAGTCGGTCTTGCTTTTGCATCCCATTATCCAATCACAAAAAATTCGAACTATGTTAGCAATGAACTTTCGCGGGCCTTTCCGCGTGCGCGCAGACCGCAATATGCCCGAACCCCGGATTGAACATCCCGAAGATGCAATCGTAAAAGTACTGAGATCCTGTATCTGTGGCTCCGACCTGCATTTGTACCACGGTTTGGTTCCGGATACCAGAACCGGCTCCACCTTTGGACATGAATTCATCGGCGAAGTTGTGGAAGTTGGATCGTCCGTGCAAAAACTAAAAGTAGGCGACCGTGTAATGGTGCCGTTTAATATCGCCTGCGGAAAATGTGCTTTTTGCAAGCAGGAACTGTATGGCAACTGTCACGAATCGAATCCTATGGCTACGGCAGTTGGAGGAATCTTTGGTTATTCCCATACGGCAGGAGGCTTTCAGGGTGGTCAGGCAGAGTATGCCCGTGTACCTTATGCCGATGTAGGCCCTACCGTTATTCCCGACTGGATGGATCCCGATGATGCCGTACTTCTTACGGACGTGGTACCTACAGGATATCAGGCAGCTGAAATGGCTGGCATACAGAAAGGCGACACCGTAGTTGTCTTTGGAGCAGGACCTATTGGCATTATGGCGGCAAAATGTGCCTGGCTGTTTGGTGCAGGAAGAGTGATCATTATTGATGAACTGGAATACAGGCTGGAATTTGCGGCTAAGTATGCGCAGTGTGAAGCGTACAACTTTCACAGCATCGGCGATCCCGTTGTTTTCATCAAAACGCAAACTGACTCCCTGGGAGCAGATGTTTGTATTGATGCTGTAGGTTGCGAGGCCAAAGGTAATATGATGAATACACTTTTGGGCATAAAGCTACTTCTGCAGGGTGGTTCAACTACTGCACTGCATTGGGCCATCAATTCAGTTAAGAAAAGCGGCATCGTTTCGATTGTGGGTGTTTACGGCCCAATTGATGCTCTGGTACCTATCGGTAATGTGGTGAATAAAGGTATTACCATCCGCGCCAACCAGGCTGCGGTGAAAAGGAATTTGCCTAAACTAATAGAACATGTGCGCAACGGAGTTTTGAATCCAAAAGAGATTATTACGCACTGGATTCCGATGGAAGAAGTAGCGGATGCTTATCATATATTTTCCCGTAAACTGGATGGCTGTATCAAGACAGTACTTATTCCTCCTACCGCGTAAGATTCAGTTTAACCTCAAAAAATTACAAAATGCTTACAGACGAAACAAAGCCATCAGACTTTAAAAAAAGTGAAAAGGCAGATTATAGCCATATAAAAGGTTGGGGTATTGACGCCGATCCTGAAAATGATCCTGTGTATCCTATGAAGAACCGGAATAATGTTGAACACGAAGGCTATGCCTGGGACAGACCAGCACAGCAGAATGACGATGTTGAAATACTGAAATCTGTGGAGCGTCCAAACCTGACTGCTGTATTTGGAACGGCTTCGCCACCGGAAGGGCTAAACGGTAAACTTAGGAGATTTGCTTTTAAATACAGCGAATCCAGCTACGGGCGATGGTTACCGCTGGTACTGGCAGACCGTGTTGGTGAAGTGGAAGGTATAATTGATGACCTGAAAAAAGGTCATGTACCTAATATATTTGCAGAACGTGGCTGGGGTTCAGAATGGAAACACAACAGAACCAATTTCCTGCTGAAAATAGCTGCAGTTGCTGCCGTAGCTGTGGTAGCCGTATCTGTACTATCCAACAGCAAAGACGATGGTGACGATGAGGGTGGACTTTAGTAAAATCATCCTACTTTTAGATTTAAGGAATCCTTTAATCTATTCTATAACCAAAAAAAATCCCGGAAGCAAATCCGGGATTTTTTGTTTTAGCTGAAACTTAGTGTAGTCCTTCTTCCAGGATTTCTTTCTGCTGATATTCCTGTACGAGGTCAATTGCGTTGGATATTACATCGCTTAAGGCGGTGATAAATGTGCCTTCCTCTGCTAAACTCATGGCATGCTTCAGCGCCTCAATTTCCTTTGGAATGATCTCAAAACTTGGGTTTTTTCCTGCAGATTGTATTCCGTCTATTACCAGACCGCAAATTTCCTCTTCCGTGCGTCCGCGAAGGTGTTTCTCGTTCCGTATAATGATATGGTCAAACATCCTGCCCGCAATCTTTCCGCATTCCCGGATATCTTCATCACGCCTGTCGCCCACTCCCGAAATGATTCCGATCTTTTTAGGACTGTCCACATTCGCCAGGAAATCTTCAATCGCTTCATAACCCGCGGCATTATGCGCAAAGTCGATCATCACCTTGAAATTCTTAAAATTAAAAATATTCAGTCGGCCGGGTGTAAGCTGTGCACTTGGTATAAAGGTTCGCAGTGAATTGGCGATGTCCTCAATTTCAAACCCATGCAGATAAGTAGCCAGGCTGGCTGCCAGAACATTGGCAATCATGAATTTGGCCTTACCTTCCATGGTAATCGGAATATTGTTGACTTTAGCAATCCTTATTTTCCAGTCACCTTTCTTAATGGTTATATATCCCTCTTCATAAACACAGGAAACCTTGCCTTCCTTGGCGTACTTCCGCATATGAGGGTTATTCTCGTCCATGCTGAACAGTGCAACCCGGGCCGGCAAGTCATGCAGCAGTCTCATGGAGTACTCATCGTCAGCATTCAGTATACACC
>JAEWIR010000038.1 GCA_023386965.1 Bacteroidota bacterium | reverse complement strand
CCTCAGCGTCCGAACGGTAATCATTTGCAGGAAGTTCCTCTTTTTCAATAATCCTGAATTCGTTACGCGGCGTAGGTAAAGTTTGAGGTGCGGCCTGCCTGTTAATGCCGGCAGTGTGGTCTTCCTCTTCCTGATCCAGGCGGAAGAAGCCCTGGGAAGCCAAAGCCGCCGGCGCCTCGCTGTCCTGTCTTTCATTCTTCAAACGGAATGGTGACTGCTTTGGAGCAGAAACTTCGTTGACATCCTCAAGCTTGATGCTGATTTTCTCGGCAGGGCCGGTATTTTTCTTATTGTCATTGGCAAAACCGGTGGCAATTACAAGCACTTTAATGGCTGCGCCCAGTTCCTCATCGGTACCTACACCAAAGATAATGTTGGCTGTATTGCCGGCTTCGCTCTGAATATAATCGTTAATAAGTCCGATTTCGTCCATTGTAGCCTCGTTGGCCTCTTCCACCCCACTTTGTATCAAAAGAAGAACGTCTTTCGCGCCTGTGATCTTATTGTCATTCAGGAGCGGGGAGTCCAGTGCTTTACGCACCGCTTCATCAGCACGCTTTTCGCCGGTGGCGATACCTGTAGACATCAGTGCAGTGCCGGAATTCTGCAGTACAGATTTAGCATCACGGAAGTCAATATTGATCGTGAAAGGTGCGGTAATAACCTCAGCCATACCTTTGGCAGCGTTGGTGAGCACCTCATCCGCTTTGGAGAAGCCCTGCTTGAAGCCAAGGTTACCAAACTGCTGTCTCAGTTTATCGTTATTGATTACAATAAGTGAATCTACGTTGTTTCGGAGTTTTTCCAGACCAAGATCTGCCTGATCCAGACGGCGGCGACCTTCAAAACTGAAAGGCACAGTAACGATACCTACGGTTAGGATGCCCATTTCCTTGGCAATCTTGGCGATTACCGGCGCAGCACCGGTTCCGGTACCACCACCCATTCCGGCAGTAATGAACACCATTTTGGTATTCTGCCCCAGGGCCGCTTTAATATCGTCAATGCTTTCTATAGCTGCTTTCTCACCTACATCAGGATCGGCACCTGCGCCCAGACCTTCCGTGATGGTTACTCCTAGCTGAACTTTATTGGAAACGGGATTGTTATCCAGGGTCTGTGCATCGGTATTACAGATGATGAAATCTACACCGTGAATCCCTTTCTCGTACATGTGCATCAGAGCATTGTTACCGCCGCCACCTACACCGATTACTTTTATTATGGAGGAATTCCCTTTCGGCAAATCAAATGAAAACCCCTCAGTGCTATAATTTTCCATACTTATTTGTTTTATATATTGAATTAGATCGAAGATAAAAGTGGGTTACTCTACCTCTTCGAAGAATTTTTTTACTTTTTCCATCAGTGACTGGCCAAAGGTCAGACTTTTCCTTTTTTTCTGAACCGTTTCCTGCTCCACCGCTTCCTGTACTGCCGCGTCCATCATATCGGCTACAGCTTTTTCTTCCCTGATTTCGGGCTCTGCTGTTTTCTCCTCAATCACCTCTTCCGGCATGCCCGCCTTTTTATCGCGGATCTTCAGACTTTCCATAAGCAAACCGATGGATGTTGCATATTCCGGTCCTTTAAGATACTGATTCTTGTCGTTCGCCACGTATTCATTGGCAAATCCAATCCGGCTGTCGAAACCGGTAATGAAATTGGCCAGCTGACGCAGGTTCTTAAGATTGGAACCGCCCCCTGTGAGCACGATTCCTGCGATAAGTTTTTTCTTCTGCTCGAAAGCTCCGTAGGCTTTCAGTTCAATATTCACCATTTCCAGGATTTCCTCTACACGTGCACCAATAATCTCGGCCAGCGTGCGAAGGGAAATTTCCTTATCGGGCCGTCCGTGCAGTCCGGGAATGGTTACATAGGTACTTTCCTTTTCCATATCGGGAAGTGAGGAGCCGAACTTTACCTTAAGCTGCTCTGCATGCTTCTCGATGATGGAACAGCCCTCTTTGATATCATCCGTAATGATGCCGCCGCCATATGGAATGACACAGGTGTGACGGATAATATTATCCTTAAATATAGCAATATCTGTGGTACCACCGCCTATATCGATAATTGCAACGCCAGCTTCTTTCTCTTCCTTTGTAAGCACAGCTTCGGAGGAAGCAAGCGGCTCAAGTGTAAGCGCTTCCATTTCCAGGCCGGCCTCTTTTACACATCTTGCGATGTTGCGGATGCTGCCCATTTGGCCAACAACTACATGAAAGTTAGCTTCCAGGCGTTTGCCGTGCATACCTACAGGCTCGTGAATTTCACCCTCACTGTCCACCTTATACTCCTGCGGAAGAACGTGAATGATTTCCTCGCCGGGAAGCATCACGAGTTTCTTCACCTGTTCTTTAAGGGCGTCAATATCGTCTTCCCCAATAAATTTGTCGGGGTTCTCCCTCATAATATAATCGGAATGCTGCAGCGACCGGATGTGTTTTCCGGCAATGCCCACAGTTACCTTTTTAATTTCCACACCGGAGCTTGCCTGGGCTTCTGCCACCGCTGCACGTATGGAGCTGATGGTTTGTGAAATATTGTTCACAATTCCCTTATGAACACCCAAACTTTTGGCCTTTCCTACTCCCAGAACTTCAATTTTTCCGTGAGTGTTGCGCCGGCCTACGATCGCAACAATCTTTGTTGTCCCGATATCGAGTCCTACTGAATACTCTTGATTTTCCATTATTTGCCGATTTGATTTTTTTCTTCTTTACCTAATTCAATCTTACTGTTCCGCTCCTGAGGTTGCGTGTCCTCAACCGGTTACCTCGTCCCCGCGCTGTTCGATTTGAGCTGCGCCCTCTCAGCGGCGAGTTTCACGAGTTCCTTGCTGGAGGCATTGATAATGCTGTCGTTCTTTCCGTAACCCGGATTAAGGGTTGTCACGATTTGGTTATCATACTTCACCGAAACACGGCTGTACTTCTCCGGTTCCTGGAAAACCAGGAATTTCTCCACAAAAGTCCGGAAGCCTTTTACCTTCAGGTCGATATTATCCAGTGTACCGATTTCCACCCTGTAGTGACCGTCACTTGTCAGCAGGTTATAATCTGCACCCTCTTTGGCTATACCAATAAAATATTTCCTGCTGAAGTCATCAGTCTCAATTTTCTTAACCAATTCTGCCACCTGCAGATATTCGCTGCGTTTTACATTGCCCTGGACCAGCATGGTGGGATGAGAATATATCTTGGACAGAGGGAATTCATTTCCTTTTCTGTCCACATAGAAGTTCTCACCACCCCTGTTCAGTCTGAAGGCCGGTACGCGCTGCATGATATCCACATTCAGAGCACCGTTCAGGTTCAGATATACGTTGGCACTGTCCACAGAGGGAAAATTATTGATTTCCTTTTCCAGGGTCGGAATATCGATGTCGCCGATTTTCCTGGACGGATTGGCCTTCCGTATGAAATCCATGACGTTTTTCTCGTCAATGAAGTATACCTTTTCCAACCCCTTTGGATAGACCATATTAATGGATACGTTTTCCATAGAAGCATTATTGAAGCGTTTCAGGGAAAAGCTGAGCAGCAAGCCGAAAATAATTACGGTTGCCAGAATCTTCAGAAGTCTCCATTTCTTTTTCATATCCTTTTTCCCTCGGGAATAATCCTGCTATTTACTATTTACGTATTCACCTTGCGACAGCCATGCTACGATGGGGTCATATAAGGTGTCTATATTACCAGCACCCACTGTGAGCAGGATGTCAAACTCTTTTTCTTTTATCTTTTCCAAAGCTGCGTCAAGAGCAGCTACTTCTTTCATTTTTGCCTGTACTTTATCCGCCAGCCACTCCGAAGTAATACCCGGGAAATTCTGCTGAATCTCACGAGCCGCATAAATATCCAAAAGCATCAGTTCGTCTGAATTTTCCAGGCTTCTGGCAAAATCATCGGCAAAATCACGGGTCCGGCTAAAGAGATGTGGCTGGAACACTACCAGCAGTTTCTTCTCCGGATAAAAGGTTCTGATGGAGCCAATGACCGCATCCAGCTCGGTAGGATGGTGGGCGTAATCGTCGATGTAAATTTTTCCACTCTCAAAAAAATGCTTGGTATAGCGTCTTTTGATGCCTTTGAACGAAGCTATCGCTGATTTTAAGGTGTTGAAGTCAACTCCTATGTTATGCAGCAGTGCAATCGCGGCCGTTGCATTTTCCACGTTATGGATGCCGGGTATTTCCCAAACGAAATCCCGGACCACTTCAGTAGGTGTATGGAAGTCGAAATAAATCCGGTCCCGGTCCATACGCAGGTTATCGGAATAATAATCTGCAGGCTCATTAACCGCATAAGTCTTGCCTGGCCTTCCAATATCTATACCCTTACGGACAAAAAGCTGATTATTTTCGGGAACCAGCGCACCGAATTCACGAAAACCCTCCTCAATCGTCTGCCTGTCGCCATAGATGTCAAGATGGTCTGCATCCGTTGAGGTAATTACCGCCCAATCCGGAGACAGTTTCAGGAAACTGCGGTCGTACTCGTCAGCTTCCACAACAGAATATTCGCTGCCGTTAAACAGAAAGTTGGATTTGAAGTTCTCTGCAATACCACCCAGGAAACAGGAGAACGGCAAGTCCGCTTCTTTGCAGAGATGGGCGATAAGCGATGATGTTGTTGTTTTGCCATGGGTTCCGGCCACGGCCAGACAGTTGGTATTGCGGGTAATCAGGCCAAGTACCTCGGCTCTTTTAAGTATGGTGAAACCATGCTCCTGAAAAAACGAAAGTATAGACAGCTGTTTGATGGCCGGTGTATAAATGACCAGTGTGGAGTCTTTGTCCAACCTCTCCAGGCCGGAATCAACGGTGTCCTCAAATGTAATTTCGATACCCTCCATGAGCAGGGCCGTGGTCAGTTTGGTAGGGGTTCTGTCATATCCCAGGACCTTTTTGCCTGAAGCCTGGAAATAACGGGCCAGGGCACTCATCCCAATGCCACCAATTCCTACGAAGTAGAAGTTTTGATACTGATCTACATTCATACTTTCAGGGTTTTAAATATCTCATCTACTATCTGTACTGTTGCTTCAGGTTTGCTGAAAGCAGTCATATTCTTACTCATCTGGACACGTAATTCAGGTTTTTCGCATAATTCCAGAAGCGTACTCCAAAAAAGGCTGTTCATTTCACTATCCTTAACCATCTTTGCCGCATTCATATTTACCAAACTCTGGGCATTTTTTGTCTGATGATCCTCAGCTGCAAAAGGAAACGGGACCAACAGTACGGGTTTGCCCGCAATTGCGAGTTCGGAAATCGCGATCGCACCCGCCCGGGAAACGATGACATCGGCAGCTGAATAGGCCAGGGCCATATCTGCGATAAATTCATGCATCTGAACCTGAGCACCAGAAAGTTTGCTAAGCTGTTCATCATTTTGCAGGTCACTGTAACAGGATTTACCGGTTTGCCAGATCAACTGAAAATCATTCGCCACAAGCTTTCCAATATTCACTTTCCAGGCGTTATTCAGGGTTGCAGATCCCAGAGAGCCTCCTACTGAAAGGATGGTCAGTTTATTTGGATCCAGACCCATTTTTCCTTTAGCAATCCTGGTATCTGTAAGACCATTTACAATGGTCTGACGTACCGGATTTCCTGTAAAGACGGTTTTCTCCGGTGGGAATCCATTCACATTTGGGTATGCGGTAAAAACTTTCTTCGCTTTTCCGCTGAGGATTCTGTTTGTAATCCCTGCATGGGAATTCTGTTCCTGTATGAAGACGGGTATTCCCAGGCGGGAGGCCGTAAACAAAGCCGGTCCGCTCGCAAATCCACCTGTTCCCACAGCGAAATCCGGTCTGAAATCCTTCAGTATCTTACGGGTCCTGAGTACGCTCTTCAGTAATTTGAAGGGCAACCCAAAGTTGGAGAGCATGTTGCCGCGGTCTATTCCGGAAATATCGATTCCCTGAATCGCATAACCGGCCTGCGGAATTTTCTCCATCTCCATCTTGCCGTTAGCACCAATGAAAAGAATCTCGGCATCGGGAAACCGTCTGCGGATCTCATCAGCCACAGCAATGGCCGGAAAGATGTGTCCACCTGTTCCGCCGCCGCTTAATACTATTTTCAGCTGTCTGGTCATATCCGCTTACGCAATGTCATTAATTTCTTCAATACTCTGTCTCTTGCCCATTCCTTCTTCATCAAAAACCTGAATCCTGGAGCTCACATTAAGTACCAGACCCAGCTGTATATAAGTTACCAGCATGGAAGTACCTCCATAACTGATCAGCGGCAACGGCTGTCCGGTTACGGGAATTATATTCACCGCTACGGCAATGTTCACAGCCAGCTGTACAAAGATCATTATGCCCATGGCCAGCACGAGCAGAGAGCCGAAAAAGGCCGGCATCTTACTGGCGATCATTACAATCCTGATGATGATAATCAGATACAACGCAATGAGGAAGGCGGCGCCAAAAAATCCATATTCTTCTACAATAATGGCAAAGATGAAGTCAGAGGCCGACTGTGGAAGCATTTGCTTCAGCGCGCTTTTGCCCGGACCCATCCCTGTGATGCCGCCGTGAACGATAGCGGCCTTGGCCTGCATGACCTGATAGTTTTTAGCCTTATCACTTTCATCTTCAACCTGGGCACCGTGTTTTGAATTCAGGAAAACTTCCACACGGCTCATCCAGGTATGAACCCTGTTTCCACCAATTAGGTTGGTATTGAGAGCCACCATGATGAACAGTGTGATTGCAACTATTGATGTACCAATGAATCCCGCTATGTACTTCCAATTGAGCTGACCAATAATAAGAACGGCAACCGACACGATTAGTATCATTAATGCTGTAGATCCATTGTCCTTACCCACCAGAAGGAGTACAAGAAGAATAGAGCCAAAAATGTAAAATATGTTTTCTATGGGCAGCCGGTCCCGCTTGATTTTCTTTGTGAGATAGCGGCACAGGTAAATGATCAGCATAAGATATGCGAAGGAAGAAGGCTGGAAGGAAACCGGCGTACCCGGTATCTTGATCCACCGCGCGGCACTGGCACCTTCTATGGTTTGCCCCGTAAACATGGTAATTGCCAGCAGTCCGATGGTGATGAGCAGAAGCCCGCTGCTTAGCTTGCCTATGACCTCATACTTGATCATGCCCACCATACGCATGATGACAAGGCCAATGATCACAAAGAACATATGCTTTATGACGTGACCTGTAGTGGTCCCGTTGTTTACGATATACTCCAGGTTGGAACTGGCTGAATATACCGGGAAAATAGAAAAGACAGAAATCACAATGATGGCCATCCAAAGGACTTTATCGCCCTTCAGAAACTCCTTACTGCTTTCTGCTTTTAATTCGTTCATGACTATGTGTTTTTAATGCTGACTAAACAGTCACTTTCTGTAATACTTCTTTTTTAAACTGGTTGCCACGGTCTTCGTAGCTTTTGAAAAGATCAAAACTTGCGCAGCATGGCGACAAAAGAACTGTATCGCCTTTCTGCGCCACCGATCTGCTTATTTTTATAGCCTCTTCCATAGTGGACGTATCGTAAATTAGGTCCTTTTTGTCCTGGAAAAAACTGATGATTTTCTCATTATCCAGACCGAGGCAAATGATGGCTTTAACTTTTCTTTTCACCAGGTCTTCAATTTCGGTGTAGTCGTTGCCTTTGTCCACTCCGCCTACAATCCATACAGTAGGTCCTTTCATACTTTCCAGGGCGTAATAGGCAGCGTTTACATTGGTTGCTTTACTGTCGTTGATGTATTTTACACCTTCGGCTTCCGTAACGAGTTCAAGCCTGTGCTCCACGGCCTGAAAAGTCATCAGTGAGTTTCTAATGCTTTCATTGGTAATGTTCAGTATCTTACCGGCCAGTGAGGCTGCCAGACTGTTAGCGATATTGTGCTTACCGATAAGGGACAGTTCATCTACTTTCATGGAAAAATGATCCTGCATCTTTACATAGATCTTATCTTCATCCGCATAAGCTCCCTCCTTCAGTTTTTCCTTTAGGGAAAAAGGGAGTTTCTTCGCTTTTATCTCAAGCCTTTCCAGCAGGTTCAGGCTCATTTCATCATCACGGTTGTAGATGAAGAAATTATCATTCTCCTGATTTTCGGCAATACGGAACTTGGCAAGCGCATATTCTTCGTAGTTATAGTTATACTGGTCCAGGTGATCCTGGCTCAGATTCAGCAGTAATGAGATATAGGGTCTGAAGTTCTGTATATCGTCCAATTGGAAAGAGCTTACCTCCAGAACATAATATTCATGGTTTTCGTCGGCCACCTGTTTGGCGAAGCTCTTACCGATATTACCACCCAAACCGACATTCATATTATCGTTCTTCAGTATATGGTAAATAAGCGATGTTGTCGTAGTTTTGCCGTTACTTCCCGTAACTGCGATGATCTTGGCACTGGTAAATTCTGCTGCGAATTCAATTTCAGAAGAGAGTCTGATGCCCTTCTCATTAATTTTGACAATCAGATCCGCTTTTTTAGGGATTCCGGGAGATTTTATAATCCAGTCGGCGTTTAAGATCCTTTCTTCATCATGATTACCTTCTTCAAACTCAATATTGTTTTCTGTAAGTATGGCTTTATACTCATCCTTGATGACGCCTTTGTCCGACAGGAAAACATCAAGCCCCTTTTTCATGGCCAGATATGCTGCTCCCACGCCACTTTCGCCGCCGCCTAAAACAACTATTTTCATTTCTGCTTTATTAATCATGTTATACTGTAACCGAACCCGCCGGTATTATTATCTTACTTTGAGCGTAATCAGGCAGATGATTGCCAGCATTACCCCAATAATGATCATTCTGTTTACAATTTTGCTCTCGTGATAACCGCTTTTTTGATAATGGTGGTGCAGCGGTGACATCTTGAAAAACCTGTTATTCTGGGCATACTCCAGTCCGAATTTCCGTTTTCTGTATTTAAATACGGCTACCTGAAGCATCACGGATATATTCTCGACCAGGAAAATCCCGCAGAGAACCGGAATAAGCAGTTCCTTCCGTAAAATGATAGCCAGAACGGCAATTACACCGCCCAGCATCAAACTGCCTGTATCACCCATAAAGACCTGCGCCGGATAGGTATTGTACCAAAAAAAACCAATCACCGCACCTACGAGTGCTACAGTGAATATGGTGGTCTCCCCCATATTGGGCAGGAACATAATGTTGAGATAATCGGCGAAAATGATATTCCCGGAAACGTAGGCCAGAAATGCGAGCGTAAGAAGTATGACCACACTGGTACCCGCCGCCAGCCCGTCTATTCCGTCTGTGATATTGGCTCCGTTGGACACCGCCGTAACAATAAAGATAACCAGCGGGATAAATACAGCCCAGGCCCATTCCTGCTGACCTTCCTCGTCCATCCAGAACAGTATCTTGCTGTAATCGAACTCATTGTTCTTAAAGAACGGCACGGTAGAGACGGTAGATTTTTCGGTGGGCATAAAATTACTTTCCACATTATTGCGGTTTACCACGGGTGCATCAGCATACTTCCGCTTCACCGTAACATCGGAATGGAAGTACATGGTTACACCTACAATTAAGCCCAAACCTACCTGACCAATCACCTTAAAACGCCCGGAAAGACCATCTTTATTTTTTTTGATCTTCTTCAGATAATCATCTATAAAGCCGATGGCACCCATCCATACCACAGATACGATAAGCAGTGCTATATACACATTCAGGATCTTCGTGAAGAGCAGCACGGGAATCAGGGTCGCAATAATTATTATCAGCCCACCCATGGTCGGTGTACCTTCCTTTTGCTTTTGACCTTCCAGACCAAGATCACGTACCAGCTCACCCATCTGTCTGTTGCGCAGGTAATTGATGATCCTTTTACCATATACAAGCGCGATAAGCAGGGAAAACAGTACTGCCAGCGCTGCCCTGAAGGAAATATAGCGGAACAGGTTAAGTCCCGGAATATGGATTCCTTTCGCAGTGAAATATTCGTACAGGTAGTATAGCATTTTATCTTGTTAAATTAATAGGGTGGGGTTCATCTTCTATTTAGACATCTGCTTCCACAGTTGATCTATGACTTCGCGGTCGTCAAAGTGGTGCCGTACCCCATTGATTTCCTGGTAAGTTTCGTGGCCTTTACCGGCAACGAGAACAATATCTTTCGGCTCGGCAAATTTTATCGCCATTTTAATGGCTTCCTTTCTGTCGGCGATCACGGTATATTTACCAAAATACTGAGGCTCAATACCCGCTTCAATTTCCTTGATAATTAATTCCGGGCTTTCAGTACGTGGATTGTCGGATGTAAGAATGGCCAAAGTGGACTTACGGGCCGCAATCTTGCCCATCAAAGGTCTTTTTTCCCGGTCGCGGTCGCCGCCGCAGCCAAAAACGGTGATCAGTCTTTCATTTTTTGTGCGGATTTCGTTAATGCTGTCCAGCAAATTTTCGAGCGCGTCAGGGGTGTGAGCATAATCTACAACAAAGAAAATCCCACCGTCGGACCTGATGATCTCAAAACGGCCGTTTACCCGCTTCAGCTGAGACATGGCTGTAAGCACTTCACCTTCTGTTAATTCCAACTCTACTGCAACAGCAAATGCCAGCAGAAGATTGTAGACATTGAACCTGCCGGTAAGTGTAGTCCAGAATTCTTTGCCGTCAAAGTGAAGCATCATACCGTTAAAATCTGCTTCCAGCAGGCGGCCATGATAGTCGGCCATTGTCTTTAACGCATAGGTTCTTTGTTTCGCAGACGTATTCTGCATCATAACCCGACCATTCCTGTCGTCCAGGTTGGTGATGGCTACGGCATCCGGACTCAGGTTGTCGAAGAAACTTTTCTTTGTACGCAGGTATTCATCAAAGGTATTGTGATAATCCAGATGGTCATGCGTGATATTCGTAAATCCGGCAACACTGAAACTTAAACCATCTGTCCGGCGCTGATGAATACCATGTGAACTGACTTCCATGAAAGCGTAAGCACAGCCCTCTGCCACCGCTTCTGCCAGAATTCTGTTAATCGTAAGTACATCGGGTGTGGTATGTGTAGAAGGCATCACGCGGTCGGCGATCCTGTATTCTACAGTAGAAATTAACGCACACTTGTGATCCAGCTTCGTGAAAAGGTCAAACAAAAGCGTACAGACTGATGTTTTGCCGTTGGTTCCTGTAATTCCTACAAGCTTCAGCTTTTCTGAAGGATTCCCATACCAGTTTGAAGCAATCGCTCCCAACGCCACAGCCGTATCTTTAACACGGATATAGGTGACCTGTGGATCAGTGTGTTCCGGGAATTCCTGACAAACAATAACCGCTGCACCTTTGTTAATTGCCGCACCAATGAACAGATGCCCATCTGCGGACACACCTTTCAGCGCCACATAGAGCGATCCCTCCGCGGCCAGCCGGCTGTCCGAAACCACTGCTGAAACTTCACGGTTTATTTCACCGGTAATTTCAAGTGTAGGGATCCTGTTTATTAATGACTTTAAATTCATGAGCTATCTGCCTGTGTACGGCGTTTTTTTTATTCTTATTGCAGAGTGAGGTAAACTTTCTGATTTTTGCCGATGACAGCACCCACTTCCGGGAACTGCTCCCTGACTTTCCCTACACCTTTATAATCAACCCGGTAACCGGCATTTTCCAGCTGTGGAATGACATTCTTGCCTATTAGACCTACAAGGGCAGGCATCCTGCCGTCAGTGAAATCCACCTTTACATTGCGGGCAGTCATTTTTGAAAGATCAACCTTACGGTCCACCAGCATGGACTGTTCAATATTCTGGGGCGTCTTGAGAAAAGTCTTTCCCGCAATCTCTTTAAATACTGGAGCCGAAACCACCCCACCGTAGAAACCTTTGGAATTATCCGGCTGGTCTACCATCACATAGCAGGTGTACTTAGGATTATCCGCAGGGTAAAAACCTGCAAAAGAGGCTCTGTATTTCATGGGCCCCGGCAACCAGTATTCAAATCTGGCGGTTCCGGTTTTTCCGGCCATTTTAAGATTGGGCGTAAAGATGCTTCTGGCGGTACCTTTTTCAACAGCCTTTGTAAGCGCGCTTGTCATCATGGAGATCGCTTCCGGCGATGCCATTTTCTTCACCATCACTTCCGGTTTAGCTTCGTACACCACTTTTCCGTCCTTCATTATCCTGTCGATAAAAAGGGGTTTCAGCATGGTTCCTTTATTGGCAACGCCATTATAAAAGGTAGAAAGCTGCAGCAGGTTGAAGTTGGTAGAATATCCATAGGAAATTGAAGCCAGCGTGGCCGCATTCCATCTTTTATGTTCCGGAGTAACGATGGATGGCTTTGTGACACCCGGGAGTTCAATATCCATCTTATCGAACATCTTCCACCTTTTCAGATGATTCAGGAAGATTTGGGGATTATCCGCGTAATGCTGTGTAATCAATTTTGCGGTTCCCACGTTGCTGGATTTGGCCAATACATCACTAATTTCGTAGGTACCTCCACCGTGCCCGTCAGAAATACGCTGTCCGGCATAGGTCCAGACTCCATTGCCCACATTCACTGTAGATTTTTCGGTGATGAAACCATCGTCCATTGCAGCCAGCAGAGATACAGTCTTGAAAGTAGAGCCGGGCTCAATTCCGTCCTTCAGAATATAATTATAGGAATCCACGTAGGTTCCGGGTTCTGTACGCGTAAGGTTCACCATGGCACGCACTTTACCTGTAGCCACTTCCATTACGAGAACACTGCCGTGATGAGCGTCAAACTTGATAAGTTGCTTCTCCAGAGCTGAATGCGCAATATCCTGAATGCGAAGATCAAGCGTGGTGAAGACATCGTGTCCGTCTACAGGTTCAATGGCCTTCCAAAAGTCAATAGGCTTCCACTGACTGGAATTTACACGCTGTTCCAGCCTTGTGCCGTCTGTACCCGAAAGATATTTTGAAAAAGCGGCTTCCAGTCCGGATTTGTACTGACCATTATCCATTCCTATGGTCCCGGCGCCAATTTCGGTGGTAGCCAGTTCACGTTTGAACTTCCGGTCTACAATAAATCCGCCACGGTTCTTGCCGCGGTTAAAAATCGGAAACTTACGGATACGGTCATATTGATCGAAATCAAGTCCTTTTACCAGCGCATAATATTGGTTTTTTTTCCGGCGCTGCTCATCAAAACGCTGACGGTAAATATTCCTGGGCTTGCCAAACATGACATTAAGCGAGTCCGTAAGCGCTCCTATATTATTGCTGTAAACACTGTCGCGGATAACCTTAAAGTCAATATAGATATCGTAACGCATTACGGTGGTGGCAAGTATGGAACCGTCTGCAGCGTAAAGGTTTCCGCGCGCGGCTTTTAGCTTGGCCTCTCTGTAATTTTTGCTGATATAATCTTCTTTAATTGCCTCCACATTGGTATTCTGCAGGATCAGGATGCGTATAAGAAAAAGGCCAAAGACAAGAAATGCCACCAATGCAAATAGGTAGCCCCATCTTAACGTCTTACGTCTTTTTCTGTCAAAATCACTCTGCTTTTGCATAGCTACTGTCCAGTTTTATCAATAATTTGTGAGGATGGCTTTCCAGCGGTAAAAGAGAATCCTGGATCATTTCCTTACCCAACTGGGATTCCATCTTCACTTTAATCAGCCGGCTTTGGGCATAGGCGTTCCTCGATTTATATTCTTCGGTCTGCTCCTTGAGTTCGTTTACAATTTCAATTTTCTGATTTACAAGGTGATTACTGTAAATCATTATCATCATCAGCACAAACAACAGAAGGAAATACCGGTAATGAGTCTTAATCTCATCACGGTTCAGGAAGTTTCCCTTTATCAAATCAATAAAGGTCAGTTTCTTCTGAGGTTTATATGCTGTTTTCTTTGCCAATATTATCTATGCCTGAGTTAGACTCAGAGTTTTATTCCGGTTCTCATTTTTGCACTTCTCGCACGCGAGTTCGTTTCTATTTCCGCACCGTCGGGAACAGTGGCTTTGCTTTTCAGCAGTTCAAATGTTTTACTGTAATTGCCGTAAATATCCCGGGCTGGCTCACCTTCAAACATCCCATTCTTCAGAAAACGCTTTACCAGCCGGTCTTCCAGAGAATGATAAGAGATTACAACCAGACGTCCGCCGGGCTTCAATACCGAATAGGCCTGCTGCAGCATATCTTTCAGCACTTCCAGTTCCTGATTTACCTCAATCCGCACCGCCTGAAACAGCTGCGCAAAGAACTTATTCTGCTTAAACTGAGGGATATAACTGAACACCCTCTTCAGATCTTCAGTAGTTTCAATTCTTTTTATTTTTCGGTGATGAACAATCTCGCGGGCCAACCGGCGGGCTTCCCGCAGTTCACCATAATGATAAAAAATATCGGCAAGATGCTCTTCCTCGTAATCATTAATCACTGCACGGGCATCCAGCTGCTGCAGGACATTCATCCTCATGTCCAAAGGTGCATCGCTTCTTGTGGAAAAACCTCTCTCGGCGGCATCAAACTGATGGGACGACACTCCTAAATCTGCCAGCACGCCATCCACCTGGGAAATACCGTAAAGCATCAGGGAATTTTCCAGATAGCGGAAATTCTGATTAACCAATGTAAAGCGGTCGTCCTCAATATTGTTTTTAAGCGCATCCAGGTCCTGGTCAAAGCTGAAAAGCCTGCCCTTTGGCGAGAGCCGGCTCAGGATTTCCCTGGAGTGGCCGCCACCACCGAAAGTACAGTCCACATAAATACCGTCTGGACGGGTGACCAAATCATCTACGCTCTGCTTAAGAAGGACGGGATTATGATACATTGATTAAAATTCTGTTGTTAAATTTCTTCGTCGAAACTGATATCGCCCATCACTTCTTCCGCAAGACTTGCGAAATCGGCTTCTGTTGTAACAATCACTTTCTCGTAGGCCTCCTTGTCCCATATTTCGAACAGTTCGCCGGCACTCGTAATTACGACCTCTTTGGTTAGACCGGCAAAGAGGGCAAGATCTCTTGAAATCTGCAGTCTGCCTGCAGTATCGGGCTCCACCGTCTTTAATCCGGCCGTAAAACTGCGGATAAAATCAGCGTTTTTTTTCTGAAAACGGTTCAGACGGTTTATCTTCACCATCAGTTTCTCCCAGACCTTCATGGGGTACACCTCCAGGCAGGGCTGGAACACAGAACGCTTCACCACAAAAGCATCACCCCCAAAGTCATCCATCTGCTTCGCGAGCGATGCAGGTAACTTCAGACGGCCTTTGTCGTCAATTTTACATTCATATGTTCCTATGAAACTATTCATTTGGGACAAAATTATATATTTATTTCCAAAAATTCCCACTTTCTACCACTTTTTGCCTTATTGTGTATAACTTTTGAAGACGCGTCAGGTAAAGCGGAAGTAACTGTAATAAAAGCAGTTGGAAAATTCTTATGAATTCCCTTCAAATTTCAGGGGCCTGGAGTTCCGATTTCAGAATAAAAGATTATTTTTATAAAATGTTATGAATTATTCGGCACCACCGTTGTATTTCGTAATTTTGCAGATACTGAACAAAATCTATGATTTTTAAAACGAAAAAGAAGAAAAAATTTACCTTCATTCAGGAGGGCGAGGGCAAACCTATTGTGCTTCTGCAGGGACTGATGGGTGGTTTAAGCAATTTTACGCTGCTTATTGATTTTTTCTCAAAACGTGGTTACAGGGTTTATTTTCCTAACCTACCTATATACGATTTACCGATTCTAAATACCAACCTCTCCAGTCTGGCCAAATTCGTCGCCAAATTCATCGAGGAGGAAGTTGGCGAACCGGCAATTGTGATAGGCAATTCCATGGGCGGCCATGTTGGCCTTATACTTACGCTCTCCCGACCGGAACTTGTACGCTATTTAGTACTGACCGGAAGTTCGGGTTTGTATGAACGCTCCTTCGGAGACAGTTTTCCGCGAAAAAATGACCGCGACTATATCCGTAAAAAGGCAGAAGAAGTCTTTTATGACCCTTCCGTAGCTACTGAAGATTTAGTGGATGAGGTATTTTCTGTAGTGAACGACCGCAGCAAAGGCATTAAGACTGTGATGCTTGCCCGCAGCGCTATCAAACACAATATGGAGCCGGAATTACATAAGATTACGACACCTACCTGCATTATCTGGGGTAAACAGGACAACGTAACTCCGCCGGAGGTTGCCATTGAAATGGACAGGCTTATTCCTGACTCCGACCTTTTCTGGATTGACAAGTGTGGCCATGCCGCAATGATGGAGAAACCGGAATCTTTTAATGAAATCCTTTATGACTGGCTGAAGAGCAGGGAGTAAGGAATTATATATGGAAGTGATCAACTTCCATTTTTTTTTAAATTATAGATATGATTATCAAAACTGTTGAGTTTGTTAAGAGCTCGCAAAAATGGCAGGACTGCCCGGAACCCACTTTGCCAGAATATGCTTTCATAGGCCGCTCCAATGTGGGAAAGTCTTCACTGATCAATGCGCTGATGAACCATAAAGACCTGGCCAAGACTTCGCAAACGCCCGGGAAAACACAGCTGATTAACCATTTTATCGTGAACGAAGAATGGTTCCTAACCGATTTGCCCGGTTACGGTTACGCCCGCGTTTCCAAAGTAATGCGTAAGGATTTTGAAAAACTCAATACCAATTATATCCTGAACCGCAAAAACCTCGTGAACCTGTATGTGCTCGTGGATGTGCGCCATACGCCTCAGCAGATTGACCTGGAATTTATGGAATGGTGCGGCGAAAGTGGTGTACCGTTTTCAATTGTCTTTACAAAAGCCGACAAACTCCGGCCCAATGCAGCAGTAAAAAATGTTGAGGATTACAAGGCCAAACTGCTAGAGTCCTGGGAGGAACTGCCACCTATCTTTATCACTTCAGCAGAGAAAAAAGAAGGTTGTGCGGAACTGCTTAAAAACATTTCAAAGACCAACGACTATCTTAAAAAAAATAAAATCAGGTTTGATGAATGATATCATCTGGACGGTAAAATCATTTGATGAACTGACGGCCGCCGAACTGTACGCGCTGATCAAAGCGCGGGTAGACGTATTTGTGGTAGAACAGGTATGTCCCTATCCTGACCTGGATGGGTACGACCAGCAGGCTTTACATCTGTGGGCAGTGAAGAATGGTGAAATTGCGGCCTACTGCCGGATATTTCAACCTGCTGTCAAATATCCTGAAGCTTCCATTGGAAGGGTCCTTACCACACAGAACTACCGAAAGCTGAAACTGGGCAAGGTTCTGATGAAATTCGCCATCAACACAATTGAAGCACGCTACCGAACATCCGCCATCCGTATTTCAGCTCAGGATTATCTGCTGAAGTTTTATGGTGATTTGGGTTTCGAAGATACAGGCAGGAAATACCTGGAAGACGATATTCCGCACACCGAAATGGTGAAAGGGTAAATAGTTTAAAAAAATGGCGACGAAATTAACTTCGCCATTTTCATTATTGAGCTTCTGCTTCCAGCCAACCTTTTTCGCCAAAATATTTTTTGAATTTCTGGATCTTGGGTCCTACAACTGCTGAGCAGTAAGGCTGATTAGGATTCTGATTGTAATATCCCTGATGATAACTCTCTGCAGTCCAGAACTTTTCCAACGGAGCAAGTTCAGTAACATATTTACCGTTCCATTTTCCTGACCTTTCAGAAAGTTCAATAGCAGCCTGAGCTTTGGCTTTTTCCGCCTCGTCCTTATAGAAGATTACCGAACGGTACTGAGTACCGACGTCATTTCCCTGACGGTTAAGCTGGGTGGGATCATGAAGGAAAAAAAACACTTCCATGAGCTGCTCGTATGAAATCACAGTGGGATCGTAATTAATCTGTACCACTTCTGCATGTCCGGTTTCTCCGGTAGAGACTTCTTCATAAGTGGGATGGTCTTTATGACCCCCGGAATATCCGGAAATTGCAGATTCTACACCATTCAGCATATTGAAACAGCTTTCTACACACCAGAAACATCCGCCGCCAAATACAAGTTGCTCCATTTTTCTGTTACTATCCATTTTTTTGGTTTTATTATTAAGGGTTTTGTCTTCCTGCCCGTTACAGGAAATGATGATTAAACTGATTACAAAAAAAAGTATTTTTTCCATGACTGTAAATTATCCCTTGGTCCAGACTAATGCACTGGCTCCAAGTATAGCAGCATCCGCTTCGCTAAGTTCACTGAGTACCAATTTCACCTTATTACGGAAAACCTGCAGGAGATTCTGTTCCATATGTTCTTTTGCAGGCTTAAGAATAAAATCTCCGGCTTTTATTACGCCGCCAAACAAAAGTATGGCCTCCGGAGATGAAAACATTACAAAATTTGCAAAGGCTTCGCCCAGTTTCTGGCCGGTATACCGGAACACTTCTATAGCTGTAGCATCGCCTTTTAAGGCGCAGTCATAGACGGTTTTCGCATTAATATCCTCTTCTGAGTATTCATTGAGCAATGAAGACGGGAATTCGGCACGCATCTTTTTGGCGGTAATGGCGATGCCGGTTGCTGAGGCATATGCTTCCAGACTGCCTTCAGAACCCGTACTCCAGTGGCGCCGACCGCCTGGCTTTACAATGGTGTGGCCTAACTCGCCGGCAAATCCGTCGTGCCCGTAAAGAAGCCTGCCACCGGTAATGATGCCACCGCCTACGCCGGTTCCCAGAGTGATCATAATGAAATCCCGCATACCGCGCGCTGCTCCGTACATCATCTCGCCTAACGCCGCCGCATTAGCATCATTTGTCATGGTGCAGGGCTTCCCAAATTTATGGCTCATCAGTTCAGCAAAAGGAACAATACCTTTCCAATTCAGGTTTGGCGGATGTTCTATCGTGCCTTTATAGTAATTGGCGTTAGGAGCTCCTACACCTATTCCTTCAATCATTGTCATTCCACCGTTTTGCTGTATAAGCGGCTCCAGGTTTTGGTAAAGTTCATCAATAAAACCTTCAACCTCAGTATGGACGTCTGTTTTCATACTGCCCTTCGCCAGTATTTCTCCACGGTGATTTACCAAACCAAATTTGGTATTGGTCCCTCCGATATCTACTCCTATGGCAATACGCCCTGACAAGTCTGTTAATGCCATACGTTTGAATTGGAATCTAAAATTAGTAAAAATTAAAGCAAACATCGGGCAAATAAAAAGCGGCGGAAAAATTTCCCGCCGCCATCTATTGCATATCTGTAATTTTACTGAGGAATTTCACCTTTGTAAAGGAAAGAAATCGTTTCCCTATTTACCCTGTCTACCATTTCGCTGAAAAGGTAAAAGGATTCCTGTTTGTAAATTACCAGCGGATCTTTTTGTTCGTATACTGCTCCCTGCGAGGAACGGCGCAAGTCGTCCATTTCACGAAGATGCAGTTTCCAGTTTTCATCGATCAGCGAAAGGGTGATGTTTTTCTCAAAATCATCCACCAAACTCTGACATTTGGTATCATATGCTTTCTGCAGGTCGGTCACGATGGTCATGGTCTTGATTCCGTCGGAGAAAGGCACCTGTATCATCTTAAACATACTTCCCTGATTAAGGTACACATTTTCGATAATCGGGAAAGACTTCTCCTTCATGAGTTCCAGTCTTTTTGCATAATCTTCCTCAGCAGCGCGGTAAACCGTTTCAGTAAGGTCGGCTACGGATTTGTTTTTGAAATCATTCTCAGAAACAGGAGACTCCATAGTGAAGTTCTTGATCATCTCAAATTCTAAATTCCTGTAATCTCCGTCAGTTTTCGCTTTTGAAACAATGGAATGGGAAACGTCATAGATCATATTGGAGATGTCGTATTTCAGGTGATCTCCAAAAAGCGCGTTCTTTCTTCTTTTGTAGATGACATCACGCTGCTTGTTCATAACATCGTCATATTCCAGAAGTCTCTTACGGATACCGAAGTTGTTTTCCTCCACTTTTTTCTGAGCCCTCTCAATTGACTTGGTGATCATGGAGTGCTGGATTACCTCTCCTTCCTTGTGACCCATACGGTCCATCATCTTGGCAATTTTCTCTGAACCGAAAAGACGCATCAGGTTATCTTCCAGGGATACATAGAACTGTGAACTACCGGGATCTCCCTGACGTCCGGCACGACCGCGCAGCTGTCTGTCTACCCTTCTGGAGTCGTGTCTCTCTGTACCAATAATGGCCAGACCACCTGCTTCCTTTACGCCTTCACGCAGTTTGATGTCGGTACCCCTGCCCGCCATATTGGTGGCAATGGTCACCTGACCGGGACGGCCGGCTTCAGCTACAATCTCTGCTTCCTTCTTGTGGAGCTTCGCATTCAGCACCTGATGAGGTATTTTTCTAAGCTGCATCGCTTTGGAAAGCAATTGAGAAATCTCAACGGAAGTGGTACCCACCAGGACCGGACGTCCGGCGGCTGTTAACCTTTCAATTTCCTCAATTACAGCATTGTATTTTTCGCGGTTGGTCTTGAAAACCAAATCCTGTCTGTCGTCTCTTATAATCGGTCTGTTAGTAGGAATTACCACTACATCCAGTTTATAAATCTGCCAAAGTTCACCGGCTTCCGTTTCTGCTGTACCGGTCATACCCGCAAGCTTGTTGTACATACGGAAGTAGTTCTGAAGCGTGATGGTAGCAAAAGTTTGCGTAGCTGCCTCAATCTTCACGTTCTCCTTAGCTTCAATCGCCTGGTGAAGACCGTCTGAGTATCTTCGGCCATCCATAATACGGCCAGTTTGCTCATCCACGATCTTAACTTCGCCGTCAATAACTACATATTCGTCATCCTTTTCAAAAAGCGTGTAGGCTTTAAGCAACTGGTTCAAGGTATGAACACGCTCTGACTTTACGGCAAAATCGCGGAAAAGCTCTTCTCTGGCTGCAAATTCTTCATCTTTAGACAGGTTTTTCGCTTCGAGTTCTGCAATTTCTGTAGCAATGTCCTGAAGTACGAAGAAATCTTTATCGTCGTTACCCTGGGACATGTACTCCACCCCTTTATCGGTAAGGTCTATCTGGTTATTCTTTTCATCAATTACGAAATAGAGGTCCTTATCCACGATGGGCATATCGCGGTTGTTATCCTGCATATACTGGCCCTCTACCTTTTGAAGCAGGGCTCTGTTACCACTTTCGGAGAGGAACTTGATTAACTGACGGTTCTTTGGAAGACCACGGTAGGCCTGCAGCAGTTTGAATCCTCCTTCTTTTGTATTGCCGGCGGCAATCAGCTTCTTGGCTTCGTTAAAGATCTGTGAAACAGTTTGCTTCTGAACTGCTACAATTCTGTCTACGGAAGGTTTCAGCACGTCATACTCCTGACGGTCACCCTGAGGAACCGGTCCGGAAATGATAAGAGGCGTCCTGGCATCATCAACAAGAACAGAATCCACCTCATCTACAATCGCGAAATTAAGTTCACCCTGAACAAGCTCATCCGGAGATGTCACCATATTATCTCTCAGGTAGTCAAAACCGAACTCGTTATTCGTACCATAGGTGATATTTGAGTTGTACGCTTTCCGGCGTCCTTCTGAATTAGGCTGGTGATTGTCTATACAGTCTATTGAAAGCTGGTGGAATTGGTAAAGCGGTCCCATCCACGCGGAGTCACGCTTTGCCAGATAATCGTTTACTGTAACTACATGCACCCCACGTCCCGGAAGTGCGTTCAGATAGATTGGCAGGGTTCCTACGAGAGTCTTACCTTCACCGGTAGCCATTTCGGCAATTTTCCCACTGTGCAGCACAACACCACCAATGAACTGGGTATCATAATGCACCATATCCCATACCACCTCAGTACCATGGGCATTCCAGCTTTTTTTCCATACGGCCTCCTCACCCTGGATTTCAACAAAATCTTTGGTTGCAGCCAACTGTCTGTCCCAATCAGTCGCGGTTACACGGATTTCACCATTCTGTGCCCAGCGGCGGGCCGTTTCTTTGATGAGCGCGAAAGCTTCGGGAAGGATTTCATCCAGTACCTTTTCCTCAGCAGCGTACGCCTCTTTATTCAGCGTGTCCACCTTTGTAAAAAGGGCTTCTTTTTCATCAATATTAGAACTGTTTTTTATCTGTTCCCGGGTGGCCTCTATCTGAGAAGTGATGTTTGCAGCCGCAGCCTTGATCTTCTCTCTGAACTCGGCAGTTTTATTACGCAAGCCATCGTCGCTAAGCTGCTGAATATCACCTTCCGCTGCTTTAATTTTTCCTACTACTTTTTTTACTTCCTTAAGATCGGAAACATTTTTGTCTCCCAGAAAGCCTTTAAGAACTTTGTTTAAAAAACTCATATTGATTGATTTCTGCCCATCCCACGGATTAAGCCACTAATAATAATTAAATTAACGCAAATCTAAAAATAAAACGGATGCACCGTAATGCATCCGATTAACGGATTTTTAGTATTCGTCTTCGTTCCACAGGAAGTCATCATCTGTAGGATAGTCGCTCCATACTTCTTCTATGGATTCATAAATTTCACCTTCGTCTTCAATGGCCTGAAGATTTTCCACAACTTCCATGGGCGCTCCGGTCCTGATGGCATAATCAATTAATTCTGCCTTCGTCATAGGCCAGGGAGCATCACTTAAGAAAGAAGCTAATTCTAGTGTCCAGTACATATCTTTTGTTGTATTTTAAATTTTTGCAAAAGTAAAAAAATAGATGTGAAAAATAATCTTTTCCTATCTGATTTCCAATTAATTTGATTTTTATTTGGCAGCAGTTAAACAACCCTGCTCAAATCCTCAACCGGCGCACTTCCGCAGGCAACCGCACTCATTTTCTCAAAAACCATTCCACAAACTTTTTTATGCCATTCCGGAAATCTGTAGCCGGTTTGTATCCCAGCATCTCTTTTGCCTTTGTGATATCTGCAAATGTCTGGGGAACATCGCCCGGCTGATGGGGAAGCACCTTTTTACGGGCCTTTTTCTCTAAAACATCTTCTAAAGTGCCCAGCATTTTATTAAGGTTGATGACTTCGCTCTCACCAAGGTTAACAATTTCGTAAACGCCTTTATGCTCCTGAAGATAATCTGCAGCTTTCATAATTCCTGACACAATGTCGTCAATATAAGTATAGTCCCGGGCCGTGGTGCCATCGCCAAAAAACGGAACCTCCCTACCGTCTGAAATAAGCCACGTAAATTTATGAATAGCCAGATCGGGTCGTTGGCGCGGCCCATAAACAGTGAAAAAACGCAGCTGGATCATGTCTATATCATATAAGTGATGATAAACATGTCCCAGGATTTCGCCACACCTTTTTGTGGCGGCATAAGGCGAAACAGGCCGGTCTACAGGGTCTTCTTCGGAGAAAGGAACCTTCTCATTATTGCCGTAAACGCTGGAAGAGGAAGCGCAGATAAATTTACGCACATCATATTCCCGGCATAGTTCCCAGATATGCATCGTTCCCCGAATATTTACTTCTTCATAATCCAGCGGACGCTCTATTGAGGGTCGTACGCCAGCGAGTGCGGCAAGGTGTATGACAAAATCCGGATTTTGAGTACGAAAAATTTCAGCCAGGGCTTCTTTTTCGCGAATATCCGCATAAATAAGCGTATATTTCTCTGAAGATGTATGCTTTACCGTAAGGGCAACATCTTTCTCTTTATCTTCAAAGATAAAAGGCAATTTCTTACCTATGCTGGCAAATGTGTTGTTGATTTTAATTCTGTAATCATAGAAATCATCAAAGTTGTCAATATTTATGACAGAATGTCCCAAATTTAAAAGCTGCTCTACAAGGTGTGACCCTATGAAGCCGCTGCCGCCCGTTACGAGGTATTTCATCTGCTGCTGTTTACTTTCACAAAGCTATTAATTTTAGACGGTCAAATCTTTATTCCGTAATTTTACATCAAATATTGAAAAATGCAGTTCTCCGGACAGATTTTAAAGATGTGTACCCAAAACGGTAAGCCCATTCAGTACTACCTTTCTTTGGGTACAGATCTTATTATGATGAACCAGCTAATCGGCAAGAAACTTTCAATCCGGCACACAGGCTATCAGTGTGTCTGCTGTGACCGCGATGAGAAGCTTTACCGTATGGGATACTGTAAAAAATGTTTTTTCGAAAGCCCGTACGCGAGTGACACGATTATACGCCCAGAACTTTCAACCGCACATCTGGGAATTGGCGAGCGGGATCTGGAGGTGGAAAAATCGATACAGCTGCGTCCGCATATCGTATATCTGGCCTATACGGGCGATGTGAAAGTGGGTGTAACGCGAGAAAGTCAGATTCCGACAAGATGGATTGACCAGGGTGCCACTTTCGCCCTACCCATTGCAAGGACAGAAAACCGATACGAGGCGGGTATGATAGAGGTGGCCCTTAAAGAACATCTGTCTGATAAGACGAACTGGCGAAAAATGCTGGAAGATGATTTTGAAGGCGACCTGGACCTGAAAGATTTCCGGGACAAAATACGCGGATACTTCCCTGAAGATTTTCAGAATTTTTACTCGATGGAGCATGAGATGGAAAGACTGGACTATCCGTATGAAGCTCCGGAGAAGATCACCTCTGTTACGCTGGAGAAAAATCCCGAGTTCAGCGGTACACTGAACGGGATCAAGGGTCAGTATCTCTCTTTTGAGGGCGGATTTTTCATTAATGTTCGTGCGCATGAAGGCTATGTGATCAATCTGGATGTAAGTCACTTATAAACGCGCATAAATAATGTAAGATAAAAGGCGCAGCGTATAAGGCAACGCGGATGTCATAAGCTAATTTTGCCACACAACGCAGAATCCTTGTGAAAAAAAATACCATCCGCAAATTCCTCACCGTATTCGGAATATTGGCCGGCATCCTTGTGCTGGCTCACATTGGCATTAATCTGTGGCTCAATTATAAACTGCCGGATTATATAAAGAATAATTCGGAGTACAAAATTTCCTACAAGTCCCTGGAGGTCGCAGTCATCACGGGCAATATAACAGCCACGGGAATATCTGTAAACACAAAAAATCCTCAAAACCTGAATGTCATAGGATTGACGGGCACCATGGACAGACTGGAAGTAAGCAGATTGGGGATTTATGATGCACTGTTTAACAAACAGATCAATACCTCCGACCTGCTGATGGTTAATCCTGACCTCAATGTAGTGCTGGCCAAACCTGTTGATGACAGAACAGGAAAAAAACGCAGCCCTTTTGTCTTCAGCAATATAAAAATTCAAAATGGCAACATCAGGCTTTTCAGGCACACAAAACAGAAGTTTGTAGAGGTTCAGGACCTGAAACTGAATGTCCAGAACCTTCAGATGACAGAAGAATCGGTAGAATCCAGACTGCCGGTAGTTTTTGACAGCTACGACATCAGCGGAAAAAATTTCTATTTCCGGCCGGATGACGTATACGGTTTAACTGCCGATCAAATAACCACGGAAAATGGTTTGATGAATATCCGCAACTTTAAAGTGACACCGCTGATGGCTCCGGCGGATGTTTTTCAGAAATATTCCGCAAAAAGCGCCCTCTTTGATTTTAAAGCGCGAGAAATGGACTTTAAGGATGTCCTTTTGGTAAAAAACAAAATTTCACTTTCCAACTTTTCCATATCCAATCCGGAGCTTAAGGTCTATACCTCTACTGCTCCAGCGAACAGCAAGAAGAAGTTTAAGTACGAACTGAATCTTGAAGATATATCCCTCAATAATGCCCATGTGGAAATTCTTAAGGCGGATGGCAGAAAAATTTTTAATGCCCAAAATATGAACATCAACATCCATAAGTTTCTGATGGATGAGGAAACATCAAAAGGCAACATCCCGTTTTCCTATGAGAAATTTAACGTGGTGGGAAAAAATATCGGTTATTCAGCAGGCACGCATCAAATCGCCGCCGCTCATGTTTCCATTTTGCCGGAAAAAGCAGAGTTACGCAATATCAAAATAAAATCCGCGGGCACGAACGGAAACACACAGGCTAACCTCAGCATAGGGCATATTGCGGTGGCAATGGATTACTGGGAATATCAGAACAGCAAACTTAAGCTGAATGCTGAAAGTGCACTGATCCATGATTTGCGTGGAAACCTGGTAACAAATCCGGCGAAAGCTGGCAGGAAAGCGGATTACAGCTGGATCTCATTTCCGTTGACGCTGAAAAAACTCCAGGTGCGAAGCCCGGGGCTTGATGTAACCACGGAGGGCAAAAAGACCTCTTACACCAACCTTAACCTGAAAGCGCAGAATGTAGTAATGAATGCTGAAACTGCGAAGGAAGCAGTTCCCTTTAAAGCAGGGAATTACAGTTTGAAAGTAAGCAGTTTCTCACGCCGGCTGAACGGATTCTATAGCCTCAGTACGGGCCTGCTGAAAATTAATCCTAAAAGTTTGTCGGTGAATAATTTTGCCATGAAGCCACTTGTTACCCGGGCTCAGTTTATCAGGATGATACCGACAGAGAAGGACCTTTACGACCTAACGGCTCAGCAGATAACAGCCACAGGTACTTGGAGCCTCACCACTGCCAACAAGCATCTGTTTGCGGATAACGTAACCATCAACAGGGCAAATGCCAATATCTTCCGCAGCAAAATCCCCAATGATGACCCAAGCCGGAAACCTATGTACACAGAGCTTCTGCGGAAAATCAAATTTCCTATGGCGGTAAAAAATCTTGATGTCAGAAATTCGGTGCTGGAATATGAGGAAGACACCGAAAAGAGCGAAGGTCCCGGCAAACTCACATTCGGCAACTTTAATGTTAATGTGCGTAATCTGAACTCAGCAAAGATAAAAGGAAAAACCACACAAATCCCGATCACCGTAAAGTGTAGTTTTATGAATGCATCGCCGATGAATGTTCGCTGGAATATGGATACAGCTGCACCTAACGACGCTTTCAGTATTTCGGGAAACATTTCGGACTTACCTGCAGCAAGAATCAATGCGTTTATTGAACCTTATCTAAAGGCCCGTGCGACCGGGACCATCCAGGATCTCATCTTCAACTTCCGCGGTAATGCCTCAGGACTTAACGGCACTTTGAATATGAAACATCAAAATTTGCAGGTAGCTCTTTTGAAGGAAACCGGTGAAAAGAAGAAACTGCTGTCGGCTGTGGTCAATGTATTTGTAAAATCAAACTCTGGAGCCTTCCCTGCCTCGGTTGTGGTAGACAATGTGAAACGCGACCCTTCCAAATCGTTCTTCAACCTGTTTTGGCAGGGGATTCAGGAAGGCCTCAAAAAGACGCTGATTGGCGCAAATGTGGAAAATACTGAAAAAACGGTGCGCAATACGATAAAAGATACTAAAGTTACCGCGGAACAAACAAAAACCTCGGTTAAAACCAAGGTTGAAAATGTAAAGCAAAAAATAAAGGACAATGAGGAAAAACCAGCCAAAAAAGAAGGCTTGCTGCAGCGGATCTTTAAAAAGAAAGAGCCCGGAAATTAAATTCAGGCATCCGTCCGGTCTGCTTCAAAATCATATTCGTCCTGCTCCTCAATGGGGATATCGCGGATAAAACTGTCGAACCTGTCGCCCGGATAATTGCTGTCCGCCCCGTAAGAATCGATAATCATCCCACGATGACCGTCTGAATCTTCAGCTACATAAAGTACTTCATTATCCTCAGGATTACTGAAGCCCTCAAAACGGTAAGATTTCAGTATCTTAAGGTCACTGGGCTGATAGACTTTCTCCGAACTGCTGAGTTTCATTTCACCGGCTTCATTCATGCGGAATTCCTGTGTTACTCCTTTCTGCATTAGTTTGTGCATCACTTGGCTCATGGTGAGCATAGGTCTTGGGGTTTCCATAATTTATTTGTATTTGATCTACTCAAAAATACGAAACTGTGGTGGCAGGGTGTTATAGAATTTGGCCAATATTTTAAACACCGGCCTTGAGCGCGGCTATCTCATCGCGGAGTTTGGCTGCTTTAATAAAATCGAGGTTCCGGGCCGCTGTCTCCATGGCTTTCTGCTTTTCACCTATCAGTTTTTCAACATTTTCCGAACCGTAAGCCAGACGCTCTTCAGCCACCTGTTTCATAATTCTTTTCTGGGTGTATTTTTCGTCGGGGAAATCTTTGGAGCGACCCACCAGAGCTTCGGATATCTTTTTGTTAATCTGTACCGGCACCAGATTATTGGCGGTATTATATGCCATCTGTTTTTCGCGGCGGTAGTTGGTTTCGTCTATAGCTGCCTGCATACTTTTGGTAATCTTGTCCGCATACATAATGGCCTTACCATTGATATTACGGGCAGCCCGCCCAATGGTTTGGATCATGGACCTTCTCGATCTCAGCATACCCTCTTTATCCGCATCCAGTATAGCCACCAGTGAAACTTCCGGTAAATCAAGTCCTTCACGCAGCAGGTTGACACCAATCAGGACATCAAAAAGGCCGGTACGCAAATCCTGCATAATCTGAATACGCTCCAGCGTTTCCACATCGGAGTGAATATAGCGGCAGCGAATACCGAATTTGGTAAAATACCTCGTAAGTTCCTCCGCCATCTTCTTGGTCAGTGTGGTCACCAAAACACGTTCATCAATTTCAGCCCTCATCTGGATTTCCTCAATCAAATCGTCAATCTGGTTCATGGTGGGCCGGATATCAATCACCGGATCGAGAAGGCCAGTGGGCCGTATAATCTGTTCAATATACTGACCGCCGGTTTTCTCCAGCTCATAATCTGCGGGTGTCGCTGAAACATAGATGACCTGATTCTGCATCGCTTCAAATTCCTCAAATTTCAGCGGACGGTTATCCATTGCTGCGGGTAAACGGAACCCATAATCTACAAGTGCTTCTTTACGGCTTCTGTCGCCACCGTACATGGCATGCACCTGCGGTATGGTTACGTGACTTTCATCAATAACCATTAAAAAGTCCTTGGGGAAATAATCCAGCAAACAGAAGGGTCTGGAACCGGGCAGTCTTCCGTCCAAATACCTCGAGTAGTTCTCTATGCCGGAACAGTAACCCAATTCCTTTATCATCTCCAGATCCAGTTCAGTCCTTTCCTGTAAACGTTTGGCTTCCAGCGGCTTCTCAATACTTTCAAAGAAATCCACCTGTTTCACCAGGTCATCCTGGATGGCACGTACGGCGCCTACCATCGTTTCCTTACTGGTTACAAACATATTAGCAGGGTAAATGTTTATTTCATCAAATACAGAAATGGTATTTCCCGAAACCGGGTCAAATGAAACGATTTTCTCTATCTGGTCTCCAAAAAACTCAATCCTGATGGCGTTGTCCGCATACGCTGGATAAACATCTACCACATCACCTTTCACCCGGAAAGTTCCACGCTGAAATTCGTTCAGTGTCCTGGAATACAGGGCGCTCACCAATGAGTGCAGAAGGCCGGTACGCGTCATTTTCTCACCCATTTTAAGCGAGACCAGCGACTTGTGAAATTCCGAAGGATTACCTATACCGTAAATGCAGGAAACGGAGGCCACTATCAGCACATCTCTCCTGCCGGAAAGCAAACTTGCCGTGGCAGACAGCCGCAGCTTTTCCACTTCCTCATTGATGGAAAGATCTTTTTCAATATAAGTATTAGATGACGCAATGAAGGCTTCAGGCTGATAATAGTCGTAATACGAAACGAAATATTCCACGGCATTGTCTGGGAAAAATTCCTTGAATTCCATAAAGAGTTGGGCTGCCAGGGTTTTATTGTGTGCCAGTACCAGCGTGGGACGCTGTACATTATTTACAAGGTTGGCAACTGTAAAAGTTTTACCCGAACCCGTAACTCCCAGGAGGGTTTGATATTTTTCACCAGCGACAACTCCCTGAGTCAGCTGTGCAATTGCATCAGGCTGATCACCAGAGGGTTCAAACTCAGATTGAAGTTTAAATTTCATATGTCAAAAGTACAAAAAACATGAGTGCCATTCAGTTAATAAATTTTGATACATCAGCCTTAAATCATATAAACCTAAACGGTAAGGTAAGCGTATTTTTGTAAAAACATCATTATGCGGACAACATTCATCCTACTCACTGTGGCGGCGTCATGCTTAGCACTTTCCTGCCAAAACGGTACCAAAAGCCAAACCACTACCGGTTCTGATACAGCCATAAACCAGGATACCAGAAACCCCGAACGCAGTTCCCGAAACACCGATATCGCTCCGGCATTCAGCGGGCAGACCCGCGTAGCCGGAGTCAGCACCTCCACACCTTACAGCGTAGATGTCATTGCCAAAGGGCTTGGCAAACCCTGGGGGATTATAAATTATCCCGGCGGGCGCTTCCTCGTAACGGACAAATCCGGATATATGAGCATCGTTTCGGCGGACGGCAGCACTGTCACCAAAATAACAGGATTTCCGAAGGTTGACACTGACGGTCAGGGCGGGCTACTGGATGTAGCACTGGATCCTGATTTCACGAATAACCGTATGCTGTACTGGACTTACTCTGAACCTGTAAGCGGCGGTAATCACACGGCCGTTGCAAAAGGTAAACTTTCTGCTGATGAAAAAACGGTTGAGAATGTATCGGTTATTTTCCGTGCTACTCCCACCTACGATGGTGATAAACATTTTGGCAGCCGCCTGGTTTTTTCCAAAGACGGTAATCTGTTCCTAAGTACTGGTGAGCGTTCGGATATGGAAACAAGACCCTTGGCACAGGACCAACAGGCTTACTACGGTAAAATCATCAAAATTAACAAAGAGGGTAAGGCTGATGCTGCTAACCCGAAAATAAGCGGCTGGAAACCGGAAATTTACAGCACCGGTCACCGAAATCCGCAGGGCATAGCTCTTCATCCGCTAACAGGTGAACTTTGGGTTGCCGAAATGGGTCCTAAAGGAGGTGATGAGGTTAACAGAATTATGCCGGGTAAAAATTACGGCTGGCCCACTATCACTTATGGCGAAGAGTACAGTGGTATGACCATAGGTGAAGGGATAGGACAAAAAGAAGGTTTGGAGCAACCTGTCTATTTCTGGGATCCGTCGGTTTCACCAAGCGGTATTGACTTCTACACCGGCTCTATACCGGAATGGAAAAACAATATGATGGTAGGCTGCCTTAGCGGAAAGAAGATTATCCGTCTGGTGATAGAAAATAATAAGGTAACAGGTGAAGAATGGTTACTTGGAGACCAGAATGAGCGTTTCCGTGATGTACTAAACGGTGCTGACGGTAATATGTATGCAGTAACGGACAGTGGCAAACTGTACAGGGTAGCCAAAAAATAATAAAAGGTATCTTTGCCGAAGAAAAAATAGATTATGAAAAAGTTGATATTAACAGTGGCAGTAGCAGCTTTCGGGTTTGCAGGTGCACAAAGTGACAATGATGCTTTCCGCGGTCCGGGGGACCTGCGTGTTAATGTAGGCGCCAATTTCCAGGCGGGCGGTACAGGGATCGCAGCCATGCTGGATTATGGGTTGGGCGAAAGTTTTTCCGTTGGTGCACAGGCAGGCTACCTGCTGGGTGTTGAGGAAATCCTGCTGGACGGAGACGTTAAAGCTGAGCACCGTTTTGACGCCAAAGCCAGAGTGAACGCACACCTTGGTGATGTATTGGGCTTGCCACAAAATTTTGACATTTATCCCGGTCTGAACTTAGGCCTTAAAAATTTTGGAGGTCATGCCGGAGTCAGATACTTCTTCGACAAAGGTTTTGGAGTATTTGCGGAAACACAGTTCCCGATTGCAAAATACAATACTGAAGGAACCGGATACAGAAGGCTGAACAACCAGTTTGCCTTCCTGATCGGAGCCTCTTTCGACCTTGGCAGAAGCGCCGCACCAGTTGGTGAATAGCCAAACCTGATAAAAGAAAAAACCGGAAATCATAATTTTCCGGTTTTTTTGTTTCAGTACTGAACCTGCAAATCTACTTTGCCTCTTCCAGCTTCACAGTGAAGTGTCTGAGGATGGCGGGCTCCCAGGTGATGTTATATCCTTTCCTGATGTCTTCCCTTCGGTCAAAAACATTTTTCAGGCCGGCAGCTATATAATCCATATGATTATTGGTGTAGGTCCGGCGCGGAATTGCCAAACGCAGAAGTTCCAGCTTAGGGTATCTGTTTTCGCGGGTTTCAGGATCACGGTCGGCTAGGAGCGTTCCAATCTCTACACCGCGTATTCCGGCTTCCTTATAAAGTTCCAGGCCAAGAGTCTGGGCCGGGTATTCAGCCCGTGGCACATTAGGCAAGAACTTAAGTGCATCTACAAAAACTGCATGTCCACCAATGGGTTTCTGAACCGGTATTCCGTATTCAATCAGCTTGTTTCCAAGATATTCCACCTGTGAAATGCGGCTGTGCAGATAGTCAAATTCCGTAGCTTCATCCAGACCCACTGCCAGAGCGTTCATATCGCGTCCCGCAAGCCCGCCATAGGTAATGAAGCCTTCATAGATAATTGTAAAGTTTGAGGCTTTCTGAAAAACTTCCTCGTTACGGAGCGCGATGAAACCACCGATGTTCACCAAACCGTCTTTTTTGGAACTCATTGTCATTCCTTCGCCATAAGAAAAGATTTCCTTACAGATTTCCTTAATGGTCCTGTCGGCCTGTCCAGCTTCACGGGTTTTAATGAAATACGCGTTTTCAGCATAACGGGCACTGTCGAAATAGATAGGAATACCATAACGGTCGGAGAGTGACTTCACTGCTTTAATATTCTCCAGTGATACCGGCTGACCTCCGGAAGTATTACATGTGATGGTTATGAGACAGAAAGGAATCTGCTCCTTTGGGTACTCTTTATATACCGCTTCCAGTTTTTCAAGATCGATATTGCCTTTAAAAGGATGATCATTTTCAATGTCAAAAGCTTCATCAATAGTACAGTCTACCGCATGAGCTTTACGGAATTCAATGTGGCCTTTGGTAGTGTCAAAATGTGAATTTCCGGGAATTACATCGCCATCCTTTACCAGAACAGAGAAAAGCACATTCTCCGCAGCGCGTCCCTGGTGGGTAGGCAGAAGATAAGGAAAACCTGTAATTTTATTTACCGTATCAAAAAGTGCCTGAAAAGACCGTGAACCGGCGTAACTTTCGTCTCCTGTCATCATGGCTCCCCACTGGGAATCGCTCATGGCGCCGGTACCCGAATCCGTCAGCAGGTCAATATATACCTGCGAGGATTTTAAATTGAAAAGATTATAGTTAGCCTCCTTCAACCAGGCCTCCCTTTGTTCACGGCTGGACTGGCGGATTTCTTCAATCATTTTTATTCTGTACGGTTCTGCGTAAGGTAATTTCATTATTTTATTTAAAGTTGGATTATTGTTAAATGGAAAACTGATGCGGAAGCCGCATCACGGTTAGGAACAGAGGCAACCGGCCTATTCCGGAGCCTTAAAAACAGCTTTATCACTGTGGAAGCCGGCCACACCACCGCTTACGGCAAATTTCATTGCAGCAGCGGCACTCATGCCCTGTACCTCTTTTACATTCTTTTCTTCCGTAATGATCACCCAACCGGAAATGGCGTAGGAATGCGGCAAATAGACCGCAACATAATGGTCCTTATCCACGGCGGTCATGTCCTCCTGAGTAAGGAAGCCTATACGCCAAACCACAGGATTCTCAGAAGTCTTTACCCATACGGGCTTCGTAAATTTCTTTTTGTCCCCTACGAAAGAAGACATCACATCTTTTGTGGGGGTATAAATATGTTTAATCCCGGGCGTCTTTTCCAGCAGAAGGTCCATGCGGTCCAGCAGAAGGCGCCCCACCAGAAATTTATTCCCTAAAAAGCCAAGCAGGGTAATCGTACAGATAATGGAAATAAAAACTACCCCGGGCCATTTAGCAGAAATAGCCGGATAAAGATTGTCTACGCTGGAAACAATATACCAAATGAAGAAAATGGTTAGTCCAAACGGACCGACAATCATCAGGCCCTGAAAAAAAGATTTCAGTAGCATATTAAACAACTGTTGAACCTGCTCCTTGGTCATGCTGGATACAGATTGCAGTTAACCGTGAATGGTTTCTCTTTTTCCGTAGCTGCTGATTACCTGAGCTTCATATTCAAGCCACTGTTCCCAACGTCTGTTCACCTTTTCTTCATTTCCGAGCTGTCTCGCAAAACCGATGAAGGTGGTATAATGTCCTGCTTCAGAAATCATCAGTTCGCGGTAAAAGACTTTCAGCTCTTCATCTTTTATATTCTCTGTTAAAACCTTGAAGCGTTCGCAGCTTCGGGCTTCAATCATTGCTGCAAAGAGCATTTTATCGATAATCAGGTCTTCGCGGCTGCCCTGTATAATAAATTTTGCCAGGTCGTTTACATAATCATCTTTGCGCGGACGCCCCAGTTCATAACCCCGGGCTTTAATGATTTCGTGCACCTGGTTGAAGTGATCCAGTTCTTCCTGTGCAATTTTCAGAAGTTCCGATACAATTTCAGGATATTCAGGTAGTAAGGTGATCAGCGTAATGGAATTTGTTGCAGCTTTCTGTTCGCACCAGGCGTGATCGGTAAGAATTTCACTAAGATTTCCCTCGGCAATATTTACCCATCGGGGATCAGTAGGGAGTTTCAGCTTAAACATGAACTTGATAATTTCTGTAAAGTTACTATTATTCTAAATATCACACCGCGTATTAGCTTCTTTCAGAATTTCAGCGATTCTTTACATCATTAGTATTGTGCGCCCAACAGCAGGGTTTCGTGGCATTCAAATTGGAAATATCAACTCAACATTAAAAAAATAAATTATGAAAACGACTAACATCATCAAAAGAAGATCCGAGAAACTTTTCCTCCTTACTATTATGTTTTTCTCCAGTATCCTTGCATTTGCGCAGGATGCAGCTGATGTAGATATAACGACATCTGAAACCACAACAACCACTACTACAGAAGAGTGGTTTACCAACCCATTGTACTGGGTAGTAGGAGCCCTGGTACTGATCGTAATTATTGCACTAGTAGCAAGAGGTAACAGAGCCAACGACTAAATCACTTCATATATATTGTCACGAAACCGTCTCAGATTACTCTGAGGCGGTTTTTTTACGGAGAAAATGCAGGGTTTTCCAGCCGAATGCGTCTAATTTTTTCAGTGCTTCCGCTATAAGGACTGCCAAAATAATATTCACAAAGTAGATTAAGATCATAAGTGTCCACCAGGGCATCTGCTCTTTCAGCGGAACCACGGCAAAATAAACAAGTGATGAACTTATGCCCTGAGCAAAATAGAAAAAGATGGCATTGCGGCCGATATAGGTTATAAAACTTTCCTTACTGATCTTCAAACGGTTGTAAAGCGCTAAGAGAGTTATCAGTGAAAAAGATGACCAAAGAACATAAAGTGCCTTAGGCGGAAATTTAGCCTTATTCATTTTCAGGATATACTCTTTGCCTTCGTTCCAGTAAATTACCGCCAAAATGATAAGCATAAGGCTGAATAACGAAATAACCCAGGGCATAGGAATCTTCTTTCCTTTCAATCGGTTTGCCAGCAGGATGATGCCCAGGTATAAAGTTACGTAACCCACTTGGCCACTTGGATAGTAGTGCGGCATAAGGTTGAACAGTGCGGTAAGTCCGAAACACAGAGCGATGAACCAATTGAGATGCTTAGGGAAAAAGCGGATAATGAGCACGCCCAGAACAGTGAGAATAAAATAAACCTTAAGATACCAGAAACTGCCCATTACCACGGGAAATGTATCGGCATTGGTGTACTGATGCAAGTACCAGTTACCCAGGTTCTGCCACTGTGGCATGGTGGAAATATTCTGCGGAACATATTTGGCACCGAAAGTTGAATAAAATTCCTGCATCCAGGCAAGGCCAAAGAAATTGAGGCCGAGGACCTTGAACAGGTAATCCAGAAAAAAGAGAAAGGTCACAAAAATCATGAAGGTAATCTGCAGTTTCAGCAAGCGGTATAAAGTCTTTTCCACATTACCGCCTGAGGTTAGCCCGGAAAGCGCATAGAAAAGCGGCACATCAATCAGCAGTGAAAGCACCCTGAGTTCGGTAGGGATATAAAACTGTCCGGACCAAAAAACAGTGTGAATAAAAATAATGGAAAGCGTGGCAAAGCCCTTCGCGAAGTCAATGTAGAGGTCTCTTTTCATAGTTTCTGTTATGCCTCAAAGTTATTCTTTTTCAGCACACAGTAAAATTTACTTTTTGAGGAAATGAGGAAGCGAAATATCCTATACTTTTTTGTGAAGGACTACTTCCCAATCATCTTCTTGATTGCATTCAGTTTCATTAAGGCTTCAATTGGCGTAAGTGTGTTGATATCGATCTTATGGAGTTCTTCCCTGATGTTCTCCAGCACCGGATCATCCAGCTGAAAAAATGACAGCTGCAGATTTTCCTCGGTCAGTTTCTTCACAGCCTCGCGGCCGTCGCCGGTATTTCGGCTCTGTTCCAGGGTTTTAAGTATTTCGGCCGCGCGGTGAACAACTTTTGCCGGCATCCCGGCTAACTTAGCGACATGGATACCGAAACTGTGTTCACTTCCGCCCGGTAAAAGCTTGCGCAGGAAGATAACAGACCCTTTGTTTTCCTGAATGGAAACGTGAAAATTCCTGATCCTAGTAAAGTTAAGGGTCATTTCATTCAGTTCATGATAATGAGTGGCGAAAAGCGTTTTGGCCTGTGTAGGATGCTGATGCAGATATTCAGCAATGGCCCACGCAATCGAGACACCGTCGTAGGTCGAGGTTCCCCTTCCGAGTTCATCGAGCAGAATCAGACTGCGCTCGGTGATATTATTAAGGATGCTGGCAGCCTCATTCATCTCAACCATAAAAGTAGATTCGCCGGCGGAGATATTATCGGTGGCTCCAACCCGCGTAAATATCCGGTCCAAAAGGCCAATTTCCGCGTATTTAGCGGGCACAAAACTGCCAATCTGAGCCAACAGACAAATCAGGGCGGTCTGTCGCAATATCGCCGATTTACCTGCCATGTTGGGACCGGTAACCATGATGATCTGCTGCGTATCGCGGTCCAGGAAGACGTTGTTCGGGATGTATTTTTCGCCAAGTGGCAGGGCACTTTCAATAATCGGATGTCTGGCTTCACGGATATCAATGGCGAAACCTTCATTCAGTACGGGCTTTGTATAACTTTCGGACACCGCCAGTTCGGAAAAACCTACAGCTACATCCAGCTGTGCTATAAGTCCGGAATTGCGCTGGATTTCTGCCATAAACGACATCACATGATTGCAGATGTCGCGGTAAAGCCTGTACTCCATGACCGAAATTTTCTCCTCCGCACCCAGGATCTGCGTTTCATATTCTTTGAGTTCTTCGGTGATGTACCGTTCCGCGTTAACAAGTGTCTGCTTTCGGATCCACTCTGCGGGGACCTTGTCCTTATGTGTATTGCGGACTTCTATATAATATCCGAATACATTGTTAAAATCTATTTTAAGTGAAGCAATACCCGTTTTTTCCACTTCGCGCTGGCACATTTCGTCCAGGAAGGATTTACCTTTCTGCTGCAGTCCGCGTAAATAATCCAGTTCTTCGGAAACGCCGCTCTTAATTACATTTCCTTTTGACAGCATGACCGGCAGTTCCCCGTTCAAGTGAACATCCAGGTACTTTATAAGTTCCGAATGGTCTGTGAGTGTTTCCAGCGAAGACGCAATTTCGGGATAGGCAAGAATTTTACTCCGTATTTCCGCAATACTTCTCAAACTGTGACGTAAAAACCCCAATTCCTTTGGTGAAATTTTCTCCGATGCAAGTTTGCCCATAAGCCTTTCCAGGTCTGAAATGGATTTAAGCAGAACCTGGATATCGTATTTGAGCATATCCTGGCCGTTAAAAAATTCTATCAGCGAAAGGCGCGACTGTATCTCACCTAAATTTTTCAGCGGAAGGATAATTCTCCTTCTCAGAAGCCGGCCTCCCATTGGCGTGGATGTTTTGTCTATGATATCCAGCAAACTCCGGCCTTCCCGGTGGGCCGGAAAAACCACCTCCAGATTACGGAGGGTAAAGGGATCCATCATCAGATAATCCTCCTGCGGGATTTTCTGAATCCGAGTAATATGATTGAGCAGGTCGTGATGGGTATCTTCCACCAAATAAGCGAATATGGCCCCCGCGGCAGTGATGGCCAGTTTAAGGTCGCTCACGCCGAACCCGCGCAAAGACGAAGTCTTAAAATGAGCTGTTAGTTTGTCTACCGCATAATTATACTGGAATGCCCAGTCCTCCAGTCGGAAAAAACTGCGGTTATTTAGCTGGGTTGGGATGTCTTTCGTGCGCTGGAAAAGGATTTCGCTGGGATCAAAAGTGTTGACAATGTGCAGCAACTTTTCCAGATTTCCTTCGGAAACAAGAAACTCACCTGTAGATACATCTACCAGCGCCAGACCGTACATTTCCTTTTCTTTGTGAACCGCCAGGAGGAAATTGTTTTTCTTTGAATTCAGTACCTGGTCATTGAAGGTAACTCCCGGTGTAACAAGTTCTGTAACACCCCGCTTTACGATTCCCTTTACTGCTTTGGGATCTTCCAGCTGGTCACAAATAGCCACACGCAGTCCGGCACGAACCAATTTCGGCAAATACGAGTCTACAGAATGATGCGGAAAACCTGCGAGTTCAATATGACCTTCGCCATTTGCCCTTTTCGTCAGCACGATACCGAGGATTTGCGAAGCACGGATGGCATCCTGACCAAAGGTTTCATAGAAGTCCCCCACCCTGAAAAGCAGCAAGGCATCCGGGTATTTAGCCTTAATGGTATTATACTGCAACATTAAGGGGGTTTCTTTCTTCGCTTTGGCCATCGTAAAAATTAAAATTGAGGGTAAAAATACAAATAATCTCAGAAGACCTTAGGTGAGCCACACATAAACAAGACGTGAAACGGGCTTTTTGGCCCGACTCTATGTACCGATATAGTATCTTTGCAGCACAGAAAAATTATGGCAAAGAAATTAAAACTTGAAGATTTAGGGCGTGTGGACAGGGAAACCTTTAAGCAGATCATCAAAATCCCGGTTACCGTGGTGTTGGATAACGTGCGGAGCATGCACAATGTAGGTGCCGTCTTCCGTACTGCAGACGCATTTATTGTAAAAAGAGTCATCCTTTGCGGGATCACGCCCGTACCTCCACACCGCGAAATCCATAAAGCGGCGCTGGGCGCAACCGAAACTGTGGAATGGATTTATGTTAAAGATATTTCTGAGGTCCTACAGAACCTGAAAGATGAAGGATGCACGGTTGTCGGGCTGGAACAAACTACCGCCAGTGTGAATATTGACAGTTTTGAAGTTCTGCGCGGGAAAAATTATGCACTTGTGCTGGGAAATGAAGTGGATGGCCTTTCTGAAGAAGCCCTTCCTCTGTACGACACTTTTCTGGAAATTCCGCAGTTAGGCACCAAACACTCGCTGAATGTTTCTGTATGTGCGGGGATTGCGATGTGGCACTTCTTCAAAGATCTGAAATAAAAAAACTGCAAAGCCCTGAAAGGCAGTGCAGTTCGAAATAAATCTAATAAAAAGTAAAAATGAAAGGCGACAAAGATATTACAATTGAAGCTTATGTTCCAAACTATTTAACAGTTTAACCGAAACATTGCACAAAAAACCTGCTAGTCTTCAAATTTTATTATTTTAGCGTATGTTTATTAAAGATTATATTTCCAAGGACTACCCTGCATTTAACTGGACCGATTCCGTAGAGGCTGCTTCCGAATTTGCCAAGGAATTTGGCTACTCGCATGTCTTCATTAAAAAGAAAGGAATCTACGCAGGTGCCCTAAGCCAAATCTTTCTGGAGGAAAGTCCCGAAGGACCGCTGGGGAGCCTGGAACTGCATTTTGAGAAATTTGCTATTCAGGCAGACGGAAGTATTCTGGACACCGTTAAGCTTTTTCACACTTTCAATTCCAATGTCGTACCCGTGATTGGCACCACCGAAAAATATCTGGGTTATATTTCCTGCGACGATATTTTCAGCGAATTTTCAAAGTACCCTCTTTTTTCTGAACCGGGCGCCATACTCACTATACAGACCAACTCCAAACATTATTCATTCACAGAAATTTCACAGATTGTGGAAACCAATAATGCCAAGATTTACGGTTGCTATGTAAGTGCAATCAACGAAGATAATTTCTGGCTCACACTGAAGATCAGCAGTGAAAACCTGACCTCCATAGACGAGACTTTCGAAAGATATGGTTATAATGTGGTGCACAAACATTACAGCGATGAGAAAGAGGATCTACTGAAGGACCGTTTTGGGTTTTTTCAGAAATTCCTGGAATTTTAATAAACTGATATCAATGAAAGTTGCCATATATTCTCAGAAAAAAGACCTGGATACTTTTCTGTACCTAAGCAGGTTCATATCTGAGCTTGCGGGCCGCGGAATAGAATCCGTACTGCATAGTGACACCGCAAAAGACCTGCAGTTCTCAAAGGATTTTGAAACTTTCAGCTCAAGAGCCGAGCTCCAGACCCACGGCGTGGATTTCTTCTTCAGTTTTGGAGGAGACGGAACCATCCTGAACGCACTGATCTACATTCAGGACCTCGAGATTCCGGTTATTGGCGTCAATACCGGCCGGTTGGGCTTCCTGGCGAGTTTCAGCAAAGAGGACATTTTCAATAATATAGACAGTATTGTGAAAGGTGACCTGATCCTGAGCAAGAGGTCGGTCATTGAAGTTTTCACCGAAAAAAACAGCATCGCTTTCCCTTACGCGCTCAATGATGTCTCCATCAGCCGTAAACAGACCACGGCAATGATAACGGTTGACACGTATATCAACGATGATTTCCTGACTGTTTTCTGGGCAGACGGTCTCATCGTATCCACTCCTACAGGCTCAACAGCGTATTCCCTGAGTTGCGGTGGTCCCATCATCTCGCCCACCAACGATAATTTTGTACTGACACCCATTGCGCCACATAACCTGAATGTTCGGCCCATTGTAGTGCAGGACGATGTAGAAATTCATCTGAAGGTCACCAGCCGTGTCCCCCAATATTCGCTGTCACTGGATTCGCGTCTTTACGAACTTGACATTGAGGAAGAGATTCGGCTTAAGAAAGCACCTTTCGAACTGAATCTGCTCCTGCCCAGGGACATTAACTTCTTCGACAAACTGAGGGAAAGATTACTTTGGGGAAAAGACAGACGCAACTAAAGTCATTCGCAAAAAAACCTTAACTTTACAGGATATTTCAAAACACAGATTCAATCCTTAAAAAGTAAAAATTATGAGTAGAATGTTTCCGGCAGGAGTTGCCACAGGTGAAATGGTAACAGACCTTTTTCAGTATGCTAAAGAGAACAAATTTGCGCTTCCCGCTGTAAATGTTATTGGTTCCAGCAATGTAAATGCTACTATGGAAACCGCTGCAAAACTAAACTCGCCGGTAATTATTCAGTTTTCCAATGGAGGTGCTGCTTTCAACGGTGGTAAAGGCCTCAGTACTGAAGGACAAAAATCTGCTATCCTTGGCGGTATTGCAGGTGCCCAGCACATTCACACATTGGCTGAAGCGTACGGTGCTACCGTGATTTTACATACCGACCACTGTGCGAAAAAATTACTTCCATGGATTGATGGTCTTATGGATGCCAACGAAGATTTCTATAAAAGAACAGGCAAATCACTTTATAGTTCGCATATGCTGGACCTTTCTGAAGAATCTTTAGAGGAAAATATGGAAATTTCCTGCAGATATTTTGAGAGAATGGCAAAGATGGGCATGACCCTGGAGATTGAGCTTGGTGTTACAGGTGGTGAAGAAGACGGTGTGGACAATACAGGTGTTGATTCCTCCAAACTATACACACAGCCTGATGAAGTAGCTTATGCTTACGAAAAACTGAAGGCGATCTCTGATAATTTCACTATTGCTGCAGCATTTGGTAATGTTCACGGAGTTTATAAGCCGGGTAATGTAAAACTTACCCCTAAGATTCTGGACAATTCACAGAAATTTGTACAGGAAAAATTTGGCACAGCTGAAAAACCGATCAATTTTGTATTCCATGGCGGTTCCGGTTCCTCACTGGAAGAAATCAGGGAAGCAATTGATTACGGAGTAATTAAGATGAATATCGATAC
>JAEWIR010000001.1 GCA_023386965.1 Bacteroidota bacterium | reverse complement strand
CGGCAACACTTACTGCCTGCAGCAATTACACAAGTGGTGTAGCGCTGTACGACCTTACTACAGCTACGGTTTATAACGGAACTCAGAATATGACCTCGATTCAGTACTTCCCTACTTTATCGGATATGCAGAACGGCACCAATGAGATTTCCAATAATGCAGCTCAGGCCTACATGTCAGCACAGGGAACCATTTACGTGAAATACATCAATGAATTCGGCTGTGAAGAAAGCACTACCATCACACTGGCATTCTACCCACCGATTGATGTAAAAGAAGCGACTCTTACAGAGTGTTTCCTGCCCGGCAACCCGCAAATGTCTGAGTTTGATCTTACAACAGCTAACATTACAACTACGGTTCCCAATACCAAGAAATTCTACCCTTCACTTCAGGACGCGATCAGTGACACGAACAGCATTGCCAACCCGAATGTCCACCTGTCCAGTTCAACAACGGTTTACGCCAGAATTATCAGCGTAAACGGCTGCTGGAATATCGCAAAGATCAATCTTGTGGTTACACCGCCTGCATACTCTTCCGTACTGAAGGATAAGATTATCTGTATTGAAGACAGAACATCCCTTGATGCCGGACCGGGCTTCCAGGCTTACCAATGGAGCACCGGTGCTACTACACAAGTACTGCCTAACGTAACTGTGGGTGAGTATTGGGTAGATCTCACGACAGATGGTTGTGTGACCAGACAAACGGTGAAAGTATATGCATCTCCAACCCCGGTAATTACTAAGCTTGATATCACAAATAATACCATTACAATCACGGCTACAGGAGGTACGCTTCCTTATCAGTACTCCCTGGATGGTATTACCTGGCAGGACTCCAACGTTTTCACGGACGTACCAAGAGGTCAGGCCATGATTTATGTTAAAGATGCCTACGACTGTGACCCTGCACTTATTGAGGTAACCGTTCCAAACCTCATCAATGCCATCACTCCAAATGATGATGGTGTTAATGATTATCTGGATTACTCGGCCCTCGGTCATAAGAAGAATCTTATACTTTCTGTTTATGACCGTTATGGAACAAAAATCCATGAAGGAAATCAGAAAAACCTGTACCAGTGGGACGGACGCACAGGAAATAAAAAAGTGGAAACCGGAACTTACTGGTACACCATAACCTGGAACGACCCGGTAACCAATGTACCAACCCAGTACTCCGGATGGATTCTGGTAAAAAACAGAGATTAACCCAACTAAGCAAATTCTGTAAATCACCCCGCCTCCCGCGGGGTGATTTTTTTATCAACAGCTTACCCTGTTCAGCTACAGGCTTTTATCACCCTTCTGCATTTTATGTTAGTTAATCACCCTTATTAGACATCGCAAAAAAACTATCTTTGTACCATGGCTCAAAAAGAAACTTTATCCTCTCTTATACACGGAAATTTTGCCCGCGAACTCTCTATTTCAGATGGTAAAATGCCCCCAAATGCACTGGATTTTGAACGTTTGGTCATCGGCACTTTCCTTATAGACAAGAAAGGTCTGGATTATTCCATAGACCTGCTGCAACCTGATGTTTTTTACGATCCGCGGCATCAGACCATTTTTGAGGCCATCCAGAAAATGTATCTGGAAAACCACCCGGTGGATATGGTAACCGTCATCAACGAACTGAAAAAAGCTGAGAAACTGGGTCAGGCCGGCGGCGACCATTATATCATTGAACTTACGCTGGGCGTATCCTCCAGTGCGCATATCGAATACCACGTGCGGGTAATCCTGGAAAAATATATCCTGAGAAGCCTTATTAATGTTTCGGCAAATGTTATTGACAGTTCTTATAAGGAAACTACGGATGTATTCGAACTTTTGGATAAGGCCGAACAGAGTTTCTTTGAAATCACCAACGGCACCATCAAAAAAGGATTCGACACGGCTAACTCACTGGTAAAGCAGGCCATTGAAACCATAAAATCCCTGAAGGACAAGGAAGGGATTTCCGGAATCCCGTCAGGTTTCCGGGATATCGATAAAGAAACCGGTGGCTGGCAGAATTCCGACCTCATCATCATTGCGGCCCGTCCGGCGATGGGTAAGACCGCATTCCTGCTTTCAATGGCCAGGAACATTGCGGTACAGCATGACATTCCCATGGCGCTCTTCTCCCTGGAGATGGCTTCCGTACAGCTCATCACACGTATGATTGCCTCGGAAACCGGAATTTCCTCAGAAAAACTCCGGAAAGGACAGATGAGTGATGAAGAATGGCAAAGGCTTTTCTCCAACGTGTCAGCCCTGGAAAATGCGCCACTTTATATTGATGAAACACCGTCACTTTCGGTGTTCGACTTCCGCGCGAAATGCCGCCGACTTGTAATGCAGCATGGCGTAAGGATTATTATGGTGGACTACCTTCAGCTGATGACCGCCAACTCCGGGAAGGGTGCTGGCAACAGGGAGCAGGAAATCGCTACGATCTCCCGTTCACTGAAGGCCATCGCCAAGGAACTGAACGTGCCTGTAATTGCACTGTCACAGTTGTCGCGTAGTGTAGAAACCAGACCCGGGAAGAGACCTCAGCTGTCGGATTTGCGTGAATCCGGTGCTATTGAGCAGGATGCGGATATTGTGTCCTTCATTTTCCGCCCGGAATATTATAAAATCGCGACCTGGGACAATGATGAAGACGGTGCCGAAACGCCGACCGAAAACCAGGCAGAGCTCATCATCGCAAAACACAGGAACGGTGCCACAGCAGATGTTCGGTTATCCTTCCACAAAAACATCGCGAAATTTGCCGACCTCGATCTCTTTGGAGGCGGGTACGGCTATCAGCCATCCAATTTTGGACAGCAGGACGAACCCAGCGGATTTGAAAAGATCAAAACAACAATCCAGCCGGGGGCTGCTTTTGACCTGCCGGATAATTCCGGAGTTTCAGGCTTATCCGGTTCCTCCATGAATGACCTGGACGATGATGACGATTTTGCATTCTAGGAACTGAGATTTAATGCTGAGAATTGAAATCTACACAGACGGTGCCTGCAGTGGCAATCCCGGCAAGGGCGGTTACGGTATTGTGATGAAGGTGCCGGAAAAGAACTATGAAAAACGTTTTTCCAAAGGTTTCCGGCTAACCACCAACAACCGTATGGAACTTATGGCGGTGATTGTGGCGCTGGAAAAACTGAAGTCGCCGGAAAATGACATCCACATTTTTACCGACAGCAAATATGTTTCCGATGCCATCAACCAGAAATGGATTTATGGCTGGATAAAGAAAGGTTTTAAAAACGTAAAGAATCCCGACCTGTGGAGCCGTTTAGTTCCGTTATTGAAAACCCACAAAACCACTTTTCACTGGGTAAAGGGTCACGCCGGACATGTGGAAAATGAAATCTGCGACCAGCTGGCGGTGAAAGCTGCACAATCCCTCGTGCTGGACGTGGATACTTATTTTGAAAGCCAGAAAGACGGTGGCTTATTCTGATAAAACGGTGTGACTCTGACTCGAAAATACAGGTGAACAAATCACATCCTGCACAGATCTATCCTTCTACTTTTCCTATATTTGTTTCATGAACTATATTGAATCTTTGCAGAAGCGCTATTCAGTAAAAAAATTTGATCCAGACAGAAAAGTGGCCAAAGCAACGGTAAGGGATATTCTGGAGGCCGGCAAACTTTCCGCCAGTTCGCTGGGCCTGCAGCCTTATAAGATTCTGGTGGTGCAGAGCCAAGACATGTTAAGCAAACTTATTCCCGCCTTTCATAATCCATCGCAAATTTCCAGCTGCTCTCACCTTATAGTGATCATAGCAAAAAAGGAGGTGGACGGACATTACGTGGACGGCTATTTCCGGCATATCTCGCAAGTCCGTGAAGTTCCGGTGGAAAGCATGGAAATGTTCCGTAGAGGTATTGAAGCCTACACTCAAAATATAGAAGTACAGCAATGGGCCGAAAAACAGGCTTATATTGTCCTGGGCAACCTGATGTTTGCCGCCGCGCTGGAAAACGTGGACACCTGTCCCATGGAAGGGTTCAAAAAAGAGGTGCTTGAAAAGATATTGAAACTGGACACCGATGCTGAAGGCGTGGCAGTGACCTTAGCGCTGGGCTACCGTGCCGAAGATGACGATTTTCAGCGAATGAAAAAAGTGCGGAAGCCGGACGACAAACTGTTTAAATTTTTATAAGAAAACATGATCAAAGCAGATGTACTTGTCATTGGCTCCGGGATTTCTGGACTTTCTTACGCCATCAAAATTTCCGAAAGGATGCCTGAGGCCAAAATCATCATCGTTACAAAAGCCGATGAGGATGAAAGCAATACCAAATACGCGCAGGGCGGGCTGGCGGTAGTTACCGATTTCAACAAAGATAACTTCCAGAAACATATAGACGATACCATGCGCGCCGGCGATGGTGAGAATAATCTGGAGACGGTAAAGATGGTGATCAGTGAAGGTCCGGAACGTTTTCAGGAACTGGTGGACTGGGGCACGCGCTTCGACATGGAAAAAGACGGCGACTTTAAACTGGGCCGCGAGGGCGGACATACCGAAAACCGGATCGTTCACCATAAAGATATCACGGGTGCCGAAATTGAGCGGGCTTTACTGGAGACCATCACAAAATCTCCAAATATTGAGATTTTGCCTCACCATTATGTCATCGACCTCATTACGCAGCACCACGTACCCGGTAAGGAACTTATAGAAGGTGCTATTTCCTGTTATGGCGCCTATATTCTGGATGCGAAAAATAAGAAAATAAAGAAAATAACGGCCAAGATCACCCTAGTAGCTACAGGCGGGGCGGGACACGTTTACAAAAACACCACCAATCCTGAAATTGCTACGGGCGATGGGATTGCATTTGTGCACCGTGCGCGCGGTAAGGTTTCCAATATGCAGTATTATCAGTTCCACCCTACTGCTTTATATTCCAAACGGGACGGTATGCTATTCCTTATTTCCGAGGCCCTGCGCGGCGACGGTGCCAAGCTTCGTCTGAAAAACGGCGAAAAATTCATGCATAAATATGACGAGCGTGAAGAGCTTGCTTCGCGCGATATCGTAGCCCGGGCCATTGACAATGAACTTAAAATTTCGGGTGATGATTATGTAGGTCTGGACTGCCGTGAAATGGACCGTGAAAAATTTGTGGAACACTTCCCGAACATCTACCAGAAATGTCTGAGCGAAGGCATTGACCCTTTCAAACAGCTTATTCCTGTAGTTCCGGCCTGCCACTATCTGATGGGCGGCATCGAAGTGGACCGTGACGGTCAGAGTTCTATAAAAAACCTCTTCGCTGTAGGCGAATGCACCAATTCCGGACTCCACGGTGCCAACAGGCTGGCCTCCAATTCACTTCTGGAAGGTTTGGTGTTCGGTCACAAAGCCGCACTGAAGACAGTAGAACTCCTTACCGTCAACGATTTTAACTTTGATGACCTGAAAGCGGTACCGGAATGGAACGAAGCGGGTATGAAGATGATGGACGAAATGGTGATCATCACCTACCTGCGCCGGCAGCTTCAGGAAATGATGAGTGACCTGGTGAGCATTGTGCGGAGCAATGAGCGCCTGCTTCTGGCCAAACGAAAACAGCAGGAAATTTTTGATGCGGTAACTGAACTTTATAACTACTCCATCCTGTCGCCACAACTGTCAGAACTTAGAAACCTCGTTAATGTCTCCTACCTCATCATCAAACATTCGCTGCAAATGAAGGAGAATAAAGGTTCCTTTTACAATAAAGACCTGAGGTGAGGAATACAGGCACACCCACTAACCGCAATCAGGCTATATAAAAAAATCAGCAAATGAAAGTCCCACCCATTATCTCGCCTGAAGAACTTGCTTCTGCAATGCACAACGACCTTATAGTGCTAATCGATGCCGGCAGCGGAGCGCAGGCTTATGAAAGATATCAGAAAAAACACATAGTAGGTGCGCATTATATTGATCTGAATGAGGATTTAGCACAAATATCAACTGATGCAAAAAATGGTGGCCGGCATCCTTTGCCCACGCCGCATGATTTTGCCGAAGTACTGAAACGTGTTGGCGTTACCAGAGAATCCCATGTGATTGTTTATGATGATAAAAATGCCTCGAACGCAGCAGCACGGTTGTGGTGGATGATGAGGGCGGCGGGTTTTGAAAAAACACAGGTTTTGGATGGCGGCTTGCAAGCAGCCGAAAGTGCTGGTTTATCGGTTACTTCCGAAGTTCCTAAAACTACAGTATCTGAACTGCCTGATTTACACGAATGGAAACTGCCTGTAACCGATTTGGAAGGTGTCGGGCATTTTTCTACAAATCCAGACCATATCATCATAGACGTGCGGGAAGCCGAGCGCTACAATGGAGTAACTGAACCTATTGACCTGGTGGCCGGCCATATCCCTAACGCTGTTAATCTTCCTTTTAAAAACAATCTGGATGAAAACGGAAGGTTTAAAAAGCCTGAAATCCTGAAGACTTATTTCACAGAAAATCTGGGGACCTTTGACCCTGAAAAAACCGCAGTGCATTGCGGCTCGGGAGTTACGGCGTGCCATACCCTACTTGCCATGGAATATGCAGACCTGCCTTTACCTAAACTTTACGTTGGCTCCTGGAGTGAATGGAGCCGAAATGACAAACCCATTGCTACCACAGCTTCAAAATAAAATCTTCTTTACATTTACCTTTGAAAAAAACCAACATGAAAAAACCGGCCTACATAACCAAAGAAGCACTTAAGACTTTTATAAAAAACGCTCTGGAAGAAGATATACAGGATGGCGACCACTCTACGCTTTCCACAATACCTAAAGACCTTCAGCAAAAAGCCAAGCTTCTGGTAAAGGAAGACTGCATTCTGGCAGGCGTGGAACTGGCTAAGATCATCTTTAACCAATTTGATAAGAACCTTAAAGTTGAAGTTCTGATTGAGGACGGCCAGCAGGCGAAGGTGGGAGATATTGCTTTTTATGTCACAGGGAGTGCACGTTCGATACTTTCAACAGAAAGGCTGGTGCTGAACTGCATGCAGCGTATGAGCGGCATTGCCACCATGACCCACGAATGGGATTCCAGGCTGCTGGGTACGAAAACAAAGTTACTGGACACCAGAAAGACTACTCCTAACTTCCGCATCTGTGAAAAATGGGCGGTGGCCATTGGCGGCGGCACCAATCACCGTTACGGGCTTTACGACATGATCATGCTGAAGGACAACCATATTGATTATAACGGCAGCATCACCAACGCGGTGAAGATGGCAAAAGATTATGTAAAGAAAATGAAGAAGCCCCTTAAAATTGAAGTGGAAACCCGTACTCTGGAGGAAGTGGAAGAAGCCATAAAAGCGGGGGTTCACCGAATTATGCTCGATAATATGGATGTGGAAACAATGGCTAAAGCTGTTCAGCTCATCAACGGCAAATGTGAGAGCGAAGCTTCAGGCGGCATTACAAGAGACATGCTGCACAGCGTAGCTGCCACGGGCGTGGATTTTATATCAGCGGGCGCCCTAACGCACTCTGCAGCTAATATAGATTTAAGCCTTAAAGCTGTTCAGGATTAAATTATTTACAGACGCCTTATATATTATTTTTTTTGATAATTACGCAATGTGTTATGGAGCGCATAACATGATATTAATCAGGTCTACATTAGCCACAGTATTCTAAATCAATAACTTAAACCTTACAGAATCTTATTTTCCAATAATTAACCCAATGTTAATACTTCTTAAATAATTAAAGATTATTTTTGCAGCGCAGAAATAATAATCTCTAATTATTTGATATGAATTTTAATCCTCTGAAGAAATCAATGCTTACGGCAGTAGTTACGCTGTCTACAGCCAGCGTGTACTTTGCACAAACTGTAAATGACACAATCAGAAAAGAGACCGACATTGAAGAAGTAGTTCTTTCTGGTGTTGCCGATATTGCAAAAGACAGAAAGACTCCTGTAGCGGTATCTACAATCAAGGAAGCTGTAATAGTGGAGAAATTGGGTAACCAGGAGTTTCCCGAAATCCTTAACACTACTCCTTCAGTTTATGCAACCAAATCCGGTGGGGGTTTTGGGGATTCCAGAATTAACGTTAGAGGTTTCGATCAGAGAAACACAGCAGTAATGATCAATGGTGTACCTGTAAACGACATGGAGAATGGCTCTGTATACTGGTCTAACTGGTCTGGTCTTTCCGATGTAACTTCTGCAATGCAGGTACAGCGTGGATTGGGTTCTTCTAAGTTAGCAATCGCTTCAGTGGGTGGTACTATCAACGTACTTACCAGAGCAGCAGACAAGAAGAGACAGGGTAATGTAACAGTAGGTATCGGCAACGACGGCTATCATAAAACACTCTTCTCCTACAATACAGGAAAAGGCGCTGCTGGTTGGTCTTCTTCTTTCCTGATGAGTAGAACAGCAGGTTCTATGTATGCTGACGGAACTGAGTTTGAAGGCTACAACTACTACTTCGCTTTAGGCTTCAACCCTAGCGCAAAGCACGATTTTCAGTTCACGATCACAGGAGCGCCGCAGTGGCACAACCAAAGATCTTTCCAGTCTTCAATCAGTGACCACATCAAATTTGGAGGCACCGAAGACGAGCCAAACAGAAGATACAACCAAAACTGGGGTTACCTGAACGGTGAAGAGTACTCCATGACGAGAAATTATTACCATAAGCCGGTAATGTCCCTAAACTGGGATTGGAAAATTAGCGACCTTACAAAATTAAATTCCGTAGTTTATGCTTCATTTGGCAGAGGTGGCGGTACCGGTGATTTCGGAAGAGTTAACGGAAAAGCATATAACACTTTGCCAAGGACTGCAGAAGGACTTGTAAGGTTTGACGACATTGTAAATTGGAATCAAGGTGTTCTGGTTCCTGACTTCGGAGCAGTAAACAAAACACCATATCTTGCAAGTAGCAGTAACGGTATTGTAAGAAGATCCTCCATCAACTCCCACAACTGGCTAGGCTTAATAACCAGCTTGAATCACAAATTCACTGATAACCTAAGCGCAACAGTTGGTTTGGACGGAAGAAGATACGAAGGTATCCACTATAGAATACTTACTGATCTGCTGGGTAACAGTTCATATACCGACACAAGTAACGTTAATAACAAACCAAACGTAATCAGTGATACCTTCTCCCCGTCTCCCACCTGGAATCCTTTCGGCGGCTCTACCAACGATATTAAGGATCAGGCAGGTTACAGCAACGACGGTATTGTAAACTGGCTGGGCGGTTTCGGGCAGTTGGAATATTCCAATAATGCATTATCTGCATTTGTTCAGGGATCGGTTTCAAACCAGAACTTCCAAAGAATCGACTATATGCTTTATACTCCAGAGAACCAAAAGAGTGAAAAAGTGGACATGGTAGGTTTCAACGTAAAAGGTGGTGCAAACTACAACATCAACGAAAACCACAATGTATTTGTGAATGGTGGTTACTACGAAAGACAGCCCTTTTTTAACTCTGTATTCCTTAACAACAGAAATGATGTAAACCCATCCAGAACGAATGAAAAGGTAAGCTCTTTTGAAGTAGGATACGGATTCAGGTCTTCAATCTTTAATGCGAATCTGAACCTTTACAACACCTCATGGGATGACATCTTCAAGAGAATGAGCACGAGAAGAAAAATCAACAATGTGGATGTAGTAGGCTATGCTAATGTTTTAGGAATAAACGAAATCCATAGAGGCGTTGAAGTGGATTTCAACGTGAAACCGGCAAGTTTTGTAACGGTAAACGGTATGGTATCAGTTGGTGACTGGTTCTACAAAGGAAACCCAACCGCTACATTTATCGAAGATCAAACAAATGTAATCGTAGATGAAGGAACACTGAAACTGGACGACCTTAAAGTAGGCGATGCTGCACAGCTTACAGCTGCTTTAGGAGCCGATTTCAGAATTACAGACTGGCTAAACTTTGATGCTCAGTACAGATTTGCAGACAACCTTTATTCCGCTTTTGAACCGGGAGACAGACTGTTAAAAGCTACTGACAATCAAGACAAAATATTACCAGAGGCAGTTAAACTCCCATCTTACGGTCTTCTTGATCTGGGTGCAGGACTGAAATACGCCTTCACTAACGGACAGGCACTAAAATTCAGGGTGAATGTTAATAACGTTTTGGATACTACATACATTGCAGAATCCCGAACAAACAAACCAGCTGATGCTGTTGAAGCCAACAACTGGAACGGAATTAACAAAGCAAACGAAGTATTCTTTGGTTTCGGAAGAACCTGGAATGCATCTGTTACATTTAACTTCTAAGATATACCCATCCACAACCTCAAATCCCGGCCTCAGGTCGGGATTTTTTTTATCTTTGCCATTAACTAAAAAAAATAAATTATGGATTTCAACATTATGCTTCAGGCACACCGCGGTTTTGCTTATCTAATCCTTCTGCTGTCAGTCATTTTCCTTGTGGCACTGCTGCTTACCATGTTTGGCTATTCAGGAAAAATTTCAAAACTATTAAGAAAATCTACGCTGTTCACTATGATTTTCTTCCACCTTCAGGCCCTTGTAGGACTGGTGATGCTGTTCTTTTTTTCACCGGGTTTTAAAGCCGCTACCGAAGCCGGAACCCTGATGAGTGATTCGACTGCCAGAAACACCTATGTTGAGCATCCGTTTGCTATGATTGTTGCTGCAGTTCTGCTTACCATCCTCAATAAAAAATTCAAAACCAACGATACCCTGCGTATGGGTTGGGTAATTATGGGATTGGTTGCACTGTTGCTGATGGCCTGGGCTTTCCAGTGGCAGAGACTTTTTGGCGCGTAATAGAGTTTAGATTGTTCTGATGGTTCAGACACCATCCATTTATGGTACGTATTATGTCACTCCGCAGGAATCTATACAGGAAGATATTCAGCCTCATGAGATCCCTTCTGAATGACAAAGAGTCTGTTTTGTTGATATGATGAAAAAGTGGACAGTCACTAACAATTTTGAACCATTTGAATAATTAAAACAATTTTTGAACAATAGTTATATATGAAAATCGCAGTAGTAGGTGCAACGGGAATGGTAGGACAGGTGATGCTGAAGGTTCTGGAAGAAAGGAACTTTCCCGTTACCGAACTGATCGCCGTAGCCTCAGAAAAATCGGTAGGCAATAAAATAACCTTCAAAGGAAATGAATACACCATCGTTTCCATGGAAGATGCCATCGCTACGGCACCCGACATTGCGCTTTTCTCAGCCGGTGGCACAACATCGCTGAAATACGCGCCCCGCTTTGCTGAAGCAGGCACGACGGTGATCGACAATTCCTCAGTCTGGCGTATGGAAGCAGATAAGAAGCTTGTGGTGCCGGAAATCAATGCCTCAACGCTTACCAGGGAAGACCGCATCATTGCCAATCCGAACTGCTCTACCATTCAGCTGGTGATGGTTTTGCATCCGCTGAATATTAAATATGATTTAAAAAGGGTGGTGGTATCCACTTACCAGTCGGTAACGGGAACAGGCAAAAATGCCGTTGACCAGCTGAATGCAGAAATCCGGGACAGCGAAAGCGTACCCGCTGTCTATCCTTACAGGATATTCCAGAATGCACTGCCCCACTGCGATGTTTTCGCTGATGATGATTACACCAAGGAAGAAATCAAACTGATGACTGAGCCTAAAAAGATCATGAACGACTTCAGTTTCAGCCTTACTGCAACAGCCGTGCGCGTACCTGTGCAGGGAGGTCATTCTGAAAGTGTAAACATTGAGTTTGAAAATGAGTTTGATTTGGATGAGGTTAAAAGAATCCTGTCCGAAACTCCGGGTGTCATCCTTCTGGACGACGTAAAAAACAACATCTACCCGATGCCGCTGCTTGCTGAAGGTAAGGACGAGGTGTTCGTAGGAAGGATCCGGCGCGATTCTTCACAGCCAAATACCCTCAATCTATGGATTGTGGCGGATAATCTTCGAAAAGGCGCCGCAACCAATGCGGTACAGATCGCGGAATATCTGGTAGAAAATAAATTAGTTTAAAATGAATGCTCACTCCGGTGAGCATTTTTAATTAGAAGGCTCAAACATTAGGCCTTATTGCTGTGTAATATGAAGTCAGAAATTCAAAATTCATCCAGGAAAAACTTTGCCTTCCAGAGGAATGTGGCTATAGTGGGTATTGCCCTTTTTGTCGCCAAACTGCTGGCATGGCACCTTACCAATTCCGATGCGGTATTTTCCGATGCCATGGAAAGCATCGTGAATATTGTGGCAGGCTTCATGGGCCTGTACTCACTTTACCTGGCAGCCAAACCGAAAGATGTGGAGCATCCGTACGGGCACGGTAAGGTTGAATTTGTAACGTCAGGCGTAGAGGGCGCGCTGATTATCTTCGCCGGTATCATTATCATTGTGGAAGCCGCTGATTCACTTTTGCACGGTAATATCCCCCAACAACTGGATTGGGGAATCCTCATTATCGCTGTAACCGCCGGGATCAATTACCTGATGGGCTACATCTCTTACCGCAAAGGGCTGAAGGAGAATTCACCCGTCCTCCAGAGTTCAGGCAAGCACCTGCAGAGCGATACCATAACCACAGTAGGGGTAGTGATAAGTATGATTTTAGTGTACTTCACAAAGATCTATTGGCTGGATGCCGCTGTGGCATTTGTTTTCGGTGTCTATATCATCTTCATCGGTTATAAAATTATCCGCAGGGCATTAAGCGGAATCATGGACGAAGCGGACCTTGGTATGCTGGCCAAACTTGCCAAAGTAATGAACGACAACCGCCGGCCACAGTGGATAGACCTCCATAACACGCGTATCCAGCAGCACGGCAGCGGGCTGCACATAGATGCGCACCTCACCCTGCCCTGGTACCTGGAACTTCGGGAAGCCCACCAACAGATGGAGGATGCTGTAAAACTCATTGCCGAGAACTCATCGAGGCGCATCGAGTTCAACTTCCATATGGACGACTGCAAACCTTTTTCATGTGAGATCTGCGAATTATGGGAATGCCCGGTCCGACAGAATGCTTTCGTGAGAAAAATAGAATGGAATTCAGACAATATCACGCAGGCGGACAAGCACAACGCCTCAACTTAGACCTGAACCATTGTCAATTGCGTTGCTCAGGCGGTCACAATAGATTCGCTGCATTCTATTTATACTTATTCTAAATGGGTATAAACTGTTTTAAACTTAAAAATTCGTAAATTTGGGTTTCTAAATTTTCAAATAAAACATACAGATATGACATTCGACCTTGATATGATCAAAAAAGTGTATGAGCGTTATCCTGAGAGAGTTGCCGCAGCAAGAGCAGCCGTAGGTAAGCCACTTACACTTTCTGAAAAAATCCTTTATACACACCTTTGGGAAGGAAATGCCACTCAGGCTTACGAAAGAGGTAATTCTTATGTAGATTTTGCACCGGACCGTGTGGCCATGCAGGATGCTACTGCGCAAATGGCACTTCTTCAGTTTATGCAGGCAGGTAAAGCCAAGGTGGCAGTTCCTTCTACAGCACACGCAGATCACCTGATCCAGGCACGGGTAGGTGCGGAAGCCGATTTGCAGGAAGGCATCAATAAAAACTCTGAAGTATTTAATTTCCTGAGTTCAGTTTGCGACAAATATGGTATCGGTTTCTGGAAACCGGGTGCAGGGATCATTCATCAGGTTGTACTGGAAAACTACGCATTCCCCGGCGGAATGATGATCGGTACCGATTCACACACTGTAAACGCAGGTGGCTTGGGTATGGTAGCCATCGGTGTTGGTGGTGCTGATGCAGTTGATGTAATGGCCGGTATGGCCTGGGAACTAAAGATGCCGAAACTTATCGGTGTTAAATTAACCGGAAAACTGAATGGCTGGACCTCTGCAAAAGACGTTATCCTTAAAGTAGCCGGGATCCTTACCGTGAAAGGAGGGACAGGCTGCATCGTTGAATATTTCGGTGAAGGAGCACAAAACCTTTCGGCAACTGGAAAAGGAACCATCTGTAACATGGGTGCAGAAATCGGAGCGACGACCTCAACATTCGGTTATGATGATTCGATGAGAAGATACCTGGCTGCTACCGGCAGACAGGACGTTGTAGATGCTGCAGACCAGATCGCAGAACACCTGACCGGTGATGCTGAGGTTTATGCTAACCCAGAAATGTACTTCGATCAGGTAATCGAGATCAATCTTGATGAGCTTGCACCACACCTTAACGGTCCCTTTACTCCGGATTTGGCGACTCCTGTTTCCGAATTCAGAGCAAAGGCAGAAGCTAACGGTTGGCCACTGGATGTGGAATGGGCACTTATCGGATCATGTACCAACTCCTCTTATGAAGACCTGTCCAGAGCAGCTTCCATCGTAGAAGATGCTGTAGCCAAAGGCGTGAAGCCAAAAGCCATCTTAGGTATCAACCCCGGTTCCGAGCAGGTGAAATTCACCGCAGAAAGAGACGGCTTCCTGGATTCTTTCAGAAAGTTTGAATCGGCCAGAATTTTTACCAATGCCTGCGGACCATGTATCGGTCAGTGGGACAGAGAAGGTGCTGATAAAGGTGAGAAAAACTCCATTATCCACTCCTTCAACAGAAACTTCGCGAAGAGGGCTGACGGTAACCCAAATACCCACGCATTTGTAGCTTCACCGGAAATGGTGGCTGCAGTAGCTATCTCAGGTAGACTGGACTTCAACCCTATCACGGATACACTAACCAACCAAAACGGTGAGCAGATTAAACTTGATGAACCTAACGGTTTCGAACTGCCGCCACGAGGTTTTGCTGTTGAAGACAACGGCTACCAGGCTCCGTCTGAGGATGGTTCACACGTACAGGTTGCGGTAGATCCGTCGTCCGACAGACTTCAGTTGCTGGAACCGTTCAAACCATGGGACGGACAGAACATCACAGGTGCCAAGGTTCTTATCAAAGCCTTCGGTAAATGTACCACCGACCACATTTCTATGGCGGGTCCATGGTTGAAGTACAGAGGTCACCTGGATAATATTTCAAACAACATGCTTATCGGCGCCATCAACGCTTATAACATGGAAACCAATAAGGTGAAAAACCAGCTTACAGGCGAATATGATGAAGTTCCTAACGTAGCCAGAGCTTACAAGGCAGCCGGTATCTCTTCGATTGTTGTGGGTGACCAGAACTATGGTGAAGGTTCTTCCCGTGAGCACGCGGCTATGGAGCCAAGACATCTTGGCGTAATGGCAGTGCTGGTGAAGTCCTTCGCAAGGATTCACGAAACCAACCTTAAGAAGCAGGGTATGCTGGGTCTTACTTTCCAGAACGAAGCAGATTACGAGAAGTTTGAAGAAGACGACACCATAAACTTCCTGGATCTGGATCAGTTTGCACCGGGCAAACCACTTACTTTGGAAATAGTTCATGCAGACGGTACCAAGGACACCATTATGGCCAACCACACGTACAACGAGCAGCAGATTGAGTGGTTCAAAGCAGGATCTGCACTAAACCTTATTGCAGCTGAAGCAGCAAGACAGGCAGCAATGTAACAGTACAGAATCAGTATATAAGAAAAAGACCGCAGCGATTGTTGCGGTCTTTTCTGTTTACAGTGCTTATGGAGTGGGGAGCGAAGAGCCAAGACATCAGATTTCAGACATCAGACATCAGATTACACAGTAGCAGGTTTTTTATAGCCACAAAATGCACAAAGGTTTTCAAGGAACATAAAATGGCCTCGAGTTACTCAGCCACCGTTGACCAATATTTCCACCCTTACAACGCCGTCATTGCGAGCGGAACGAAGTGTAGCGAAGCAATCCCAAACTGGGTTGAAGAGCCAAGGCAAAAGTAAAAAGAAACAAGTTTGGCTGTCCTACAACACCGTTACTGCGAGCGGAACAAAGTGGAGTGAAGCAATCCCAAAGTGTTTTGAAGAGACAGGACAAAAGGATAAGAAACAAGGCGTACCCTTACAACGCTGTCATTGCGGGAGATTAAGTGCCGGCGCATTTACAAATAAATAGGACTACCGTTGCGGTGGCTGCGCTCGTCTGCTTGATTGTATTTGTATGAATTATGCTTCGGTATCCGCTTCACACGCCTTCCAAACCGCATCGTTGTGAGGCACTGGCGCGGTTACACGGATGTTATGATTGGTAACAGGATGTTTGAATTCCAAATTCCGGGCGTGCAAATGAATGCCCCCGTCCGGATTGGATCTGGCCGAACCGTATTTTAGGTCACCTTTAATAGGAACGCCAATTTTTGAAAGTTGTGCCCGGATTTGGTGATGACGGCCGGTTTCGAGATCAATTTCAAGTAACTGAAAATTGTCCAGAGTCTTGATCACCTGATAGTTGAGGATGGATTCCTTGGCATTATCCGTAGGCTTGCTGAAAACTGTTGCCTTATTGGTCTTTTCGTTTTTCTGAAGATAATGTATCAGGCGCTGCTTTTCCGGAATTTCAACTTTGGGCACTACTGCCCAATAGGTTTTTTTTATTTCACGGTTCTTCACCATTTGGGTAAGGCGGGTAAGTGCTTTGGAAGTCTTGGCATAGATCACCAGACCGGAGGTTGGCCTGTCGATCCGGTGCACCAGTCCCAGGAAAACATTACCGGGTTTGGAATCTCTTTTCTTGATGAAATCCTTTATTAGGTCCAGCAAAGAAAGGTCGCCGGTCTTGTCGCCCTGTACGAGCTGACCCGTTCCTTTGTTGACAATAAGTAGATGATTGTCTTCAAAAACGATTTGTGAAGCCTCAAACTGCTGCTTTGCATTTCCCATATTCATTCAAAAAAGCAAAAGTACGTCAATTTGACGGTATGCAGATGATGAGAGTAAGAACGTCGTTACTTTGAAGAAAAGCAAAGGACCTATCCATTAACAAAAATCTAAAATGTCTCTAATTACGAACCTGGCGAGGCCTGTTGAAGATAGACAGAAGGACTCCACCAAACAAACCTGCAGTCTTCAGGAACTGAAGATTCATACTGTCCGGAAGAAACGCACCTATGATGCAGAATGCTGCCGCCAAATACATGGGATAACGCATTTTTGGATTGCTTAAAAACGGAGCCTGGAAGAAGAAACTGGCGCCAATGAAGATATAAAATACCTTCTGGGACAGAAGGGCATTGACTTCCGGCGAAAACAGATTGAACCAGCCTACCGCAAGGCAAAAGATGGCGATGATGGACAGGATGCCCTGAATCATTTGGGTATTTTTCATTTAATAACTTTCGTTTTGATTCGGGAAATCGGCGGACTTAACATCCTTAATATATTCGGACACCGCGCCGGTGATTTCCGTATAAAGGTCGCGGTAACGTCTTAAAAATTTGGGCGAAAAACCTTTGTTCATCCCCACCATATCATGATAAACCAGGACTTGACCGTCACAGTCGGCACCTGCACCAATACCGATAGTCGGTATGGAAATGCTTTCGGAAACTTTTTTGGCAAGTCCCGCCGGAATCTTCTCAAGCACCAGCGCAAAACAGCCCAGCTCTTCCAGGAGTTTGGCGTCACTTAAAAGTTTTTCGGCTTCTGCATCTTCCTTTGCTCTTACTTTATATGTTCCGAACTGGTAAATGGACTGTGGCGTAAGTCCGAGATGGCCCATTACAGGGATTCCCGCATTGACGATTTTCCTGATGGATTTTTCAATCTCCACACCACCTTCAATCTTTACGGCATGGGCACCTCCCTCTTTCATCATACGTACAGCCGACTCCAGGGCCTTGTCCGAATTGCTCTGGTAGGTCCCGAACGGAAGATCAGCCACAACGAGCGCCCTTTCCACTCCGCGCACCACGCACTGGGTATGGTAAATCATCTGGTCCAGCGTTATAGGTAAGGTGGTTTCGTAACCGGCCATCACATTGGCAGCCGAATCGCCTACGAGAATGGAATCCACTCCACCGCTGTCCACCATCTTTGCAGTTGTAAAATCGTATGCGGTAAGCATGGTGATTTTCTCACCGTCAAACTTCATCTTACGCAAAGTTTCGGTGGTAATTTTCTTAAGTTCTGAATGTACAGACATGGGTTGTTTTGTTTGGATTATTGTCCTGTGGAGGACCGCTGGGCCCAGGGACCTGAGGTGAACGTGCTCTCAGCTACAGAACCACATGGCCCAGCTTGATGAGTTTCTCGTGGTTTAGTATCCGGATATTGCGGCCTTCGGTTTCAATAAGGCTGTCCTGCTTGAATTCTGAAATCAGGCGGATGGCACTTTCGGTGGCTGTACCGATAAGGTTGGCAATCTCTTCGCGTGTAAGTGAGATCTTGATGAAACCTTCCGGGTCGGTCCCGAGTTTCTGCTCCAGTAACAGCAGGATTTCGGCGAGTCTTTCGCGTACCGTTTTCTGGGCCAGGAAGGTAACCGTATTGGAACTTTCACCAAGTTCGAACGCTATTTTCTGAAGCATCACAAAAGACATCTTACTGTCATGTTCCAGCAGATGCATAAACAGGTCTGCCGGTATTTTGGTAGCCTGAACATCCGTCATCGCCTCTGCCTTTGCCTGGAAATTTTCGCCGCACAGCAGGGACCTGTAACCGATGATATCGCCTTCCTTAATGAATCTAAGGATCTGTTCCTTGCCGTAAGCACCCTGTTTGGAGAGTTTGGCAGTGCCTTCATGCAGATAGAAAACACTTTTTGGTAGCTCCTGCTCATCAAAAAGAATCTCACCCTTATGATAGGTCACAGTTTCAGTGGCCGACTGGAATCGTTCAAAATCTTCAGCAGACAGCCTTTCCTTCAGGCTTTCTTTGCTGAAAATATCCCTGATGCTGGCCTCTAAAATCACCTGTTTTTCCTGCGACATTTTTTATGATATTTATCAGCAAAAGTAGGACTTTTATACCGTAGGAACAACCTTTTTTGGCCTATTTTTGTAGGTCATATATAAAAGTACTGTGTCAGAAAATTGTTTTCACTGCGGGCAACCTGCAGAAAAAGAGCGCATAAGCTACGACAGCAGAATTTTTTGCTGCAACGGATGCAAATCGGTTTACGAAATCCTGAACCTCAACAATCTAGGGACTTTTTATGAACTGAACCGCAATTCCGGCGTGAGGCCGGACGAAAACTCCCTGGAATACGGCTATCTGGATACCCCGGAAATCTTTGACAATGTTACTGATTTTTCTGAAGGCGAAACCACCCTGGTTACATTTAAGATTCCAGTCATACACTGCTCTTCCTGCATTTGGCTGCTGGAAAGCCTGCATACCCTGAAACCTGAGATCCGATATTCGCAGGTTAATTTCACAAGGAAAACGGTGCAGATTTCATTTAACCATCATCAGTTGAAACTTAGTGAGCTGGCCACTTTCCTCACCAACCTGGGATACAAACCGGTTATCAATATGGAAACTGCCGACCGCAAAGATGAACACTGGGACAAAAGTCTGCTCATCAAACTGGGCATCGCGGGATTTGCCTTCGGCAACGGAATGTTTTTCTCTTACCCGGAATACGCAGGCGAAATTCTGGGCTCTACAGATTTTTGGTTTGATAAATACAAACATCTGTTCAGGTTCATCCTTTTCCTGCTGTCCACACCGGTTGTTTTCTATTCGGCCTCAGATTACTTCAGGTCGGCGGTCTTTGGTTTGCGCAATAAGGTCATCAATATAGATGTACCTATTGTTCTGGGTATCCTTGTACTTTATGGGCGAAGCATCTATGAGGTGCTAACCGACTACGGACCCGGCTACTTCGACACCCTGTGCGGACTGCTTTTCTTTATGCTTCTGGGAAAATTTTTCCAGAAAAGAACCTACAGCGCACTTTCATACGACCGCGACTATAAATCTTTTTACCCTATCGCCGTTACACGGGTAGACTTCAACGGCAAACAGGAAAACATCCTGCTCTCCGAACTGAAGATCGGCGACCGAATTATGGTGCGCAACCATGAAATTATACCGGTAGATTCCATACTGATAAGCGGTTCCGGAAACATAGACAATAGTTTCATTACGGGCGAAAGCGCTACGGTGACCAAAAATCCGGGCGACAAGATATTTGCGGGCGGAAAACAGATCGGCTCAATCCTGGAGGTAGAAGCAATTAAAAATGTAGACCAAAGTTACCTAACCCAACTCTGGAACAAAGAAGCCTTCAAGAAACACGAAACCGGTTTGGACACTCTAACCAACACCATCAGTAAATATTTCACCATCATTATTCTGGCAATTACCCTGCTGGCCGCAATTTACTGGATCCGCATCGACGAAGAGAAGATGTGGCAGGTCGTATCGGCCATCCTGATCGTAGCCTGTCCGTGTGCGCTGGCACTTTCGGCGCCTTTTACCTTCGGCCATATTATGAGGATTCTGGGCAGGAATAAATTTTACGTGAAGGACACCCTGACGATCGAAAAACTGGCGAAGGTAGGAACTCTTGTTTTCGACAAGACCGGCACGATTACCCAGAGCAAGAAATCGAGTATCACTTATGCAGGGCAGGAAATCGCGGAAGCCGACCTGCTTAACCTGAAATCGCTGCTGAAGAACTCTAATCACCCGCTCTCGAAATCACTGTACCAATATCTGGATGTTGAAGATTCCTATTTTGAAGCCGAAGGCTTTCAGGACATTCCGTCCAAAGGTTACAGTGCGACGGTCCGCGGGCAACTGTACAAAATTGGCTCCGCAAGCTTCAACGGGCAGCAGTCACAGGACATGGAAACCGCTGTGTACATCAGCAAAAATAATGAGTTCTTAGGGAGGTTTATTTTTAAGAACGAGTACCGTGAAAATCTGCCCGGGCTCTTCGGCAAACTGAACGACTACCAAATACATGTGCTGAGCGGAGACAATTCTTCTGAGGAAGCCTATCTGCGCAATATGATTCCGACGGCGCGGGAAATGAAGTTTAACCAGGATCCGGAAAGCAAGCTCAATTTCATTCGCGAACTACAGGAAAAAGGGCAGAAAGTCGCGATGCTGGGAGACGGTTTGAATGACGCCGGCGCCCTGAAACAGAGCAATGTAGGAATCGCGGTGGCCGATGATACTCACTCCTTTACCCCCTCGTCCGACGTGATCATGAACGGTGAAAAAGTTGCAGAACTGACTAAATACCTGAAGCTTACGCGTGACGCTATCACAATTGTAAAATTCACCTTTGCCATAAGCCTTACCTACAATGTGGTAGGCCTTACGATAGCGGTACTGGGATACATGTCGCCGCTGGTTGCTGCGATACTGATGCCTATAAGCTCCATCAGCGTGGTTGCTTTTACTTCGGCGACCACATGGATACGCAGTATGAAATATTTCGGAAGGCCTATATAGTGCGGCTTGCAGCAGCCCTTATTTAGACGGCTTTTAAATTAATTGATTTAATAGCGAGGTGATTAATGTCATTATTTTTCATTAAATTTGGCCTTTCATTTACCTTAAATTTGCCTCTGAAATGGATATACTCTATCTGATGATCCTTTGCAGCGTCTCGGTGGGGATTGTTTTCCTGATCATCTTCATCTACAACGCGAGAAACGGGCAGTTCGAAGACGATGAGTCGCCGGCCGTCCGGATTCTTCTGGACCGTGACAATCCGGTGGAAAGAGAGGCAGAGACAGAAAATAAAAAAATTAATACAGAAGAAAAAAGTGATTAGTTAATATGGAAACACAAAAGTTTAGTTACGACAATAATATTGTACGGGCCTTTCTATACGCAACCGTCATATTTGGTATCGTAGGGTTTTTATTTGGCCTCACAGCAGCCCTAATGCTGTTTTATCCTGAGCTGCCGGAGTTTTTCCTGGGCACAGACGATGATACGATAAAGAGTCTGGCGTCCGGTAACATTCAGGGTCTTATCAACTCGCAGGGTGCCTTCGGTTTCGGACGTATACGGATGCTGCATACCAGTGCAGTAATCTTCGCGTTTGTATGTAACGGTTTCTTTGCAGGAGCCTATTACTCTTTGCAGCGTTTGCTGAAAACCAGAATGTGGAGCGATACCCTTTCCTGGATCCATTTCTGGGGCTGGCAGTTGATGATTGTTTCCGTAGTGATCACTTTCTTTATGGGGATAAACACCTCCAAGGAATATGCGGAGCATGAATGGCCAATCGACATCCTTATCACTGTGGTCTGGATTATCTTCGGGGTGAATATGTTCGGAACGATTGCGATCAGACGTGTTCGTCACCTGTATGTAGCCATCTGGTTCTATATCGGTACATGGATCGCGATTGCAATGCTTCACATCTTCAACAACCTTGAAGTACCTGTATCATTTACCGGATGGAAGTCCTACTCTGCTTATGCAGGGGTGAAGGATGCATTGGTACAGTGGTGGTACGGACATAATGCCGTAGCCTTTGTACTTACGACTCCAATTTTGGGTCTGATGTATTACTTCCTGCCAAAAGCGGCGGACAGACCTGTATTTTCCTATAAGCTATCCATTATCCACTTCTGGTCACTTATCTTTGTATATATTTGGGCAGGTCCTCACCACCTTCAGTATACTGCTTTACCGGGCTGGGCACAGGCTTTGGCTACCGGTTTCTCCATCATGCTTATTGCACCGTCCTGGGGAGGTATGCTTAACGGACTTCTTACACTTAGAGGTGCCTGGGACAAGGTTAGGGAAAATCCTGTGTTGAAATTCTTCGTAGTGGCAATTACCTGCTACGGTATGGCCACCTTTGAAGGGCCGCTTTTAGCAACAAAAACACTAAACAAGATCGGTCACTACACCGACTGGGTTATTGGTCACGTTCATATTGGAGCTTTAGGCTGGAACGGTTTTATGGCCTTCGGTATGATTTACTACCTACTTCCTATCATGTGGAGAACCAAACTGTGGTCTGTTAAACTTGCCAACTGGCACTTCTGGCTTGGCACCTTGGGTATCATTTTCTACGCGGTTCCTTTATATATCTCCGGATTTACTCAGGGATTGATGTGGAAACAGTTCAACCCAGACGGAACACTTGTTTACAAACAGTGGCTGGATACAGTAACAGCGATTATCCCCTACTATATCATGAGATTTGTAGGTGGAGCTCTTTATCTTACCGGTGCACTCCTAATGGCTGTGAACGTGGTGAAGACAGTTAGACAGGGATCCTTCCAAAAAGAGGTTCCGGCAGAAGCACCTCCACTCGGAAACATCAGCAAAAAGAGAAAAGAAGGCGAAGGTGCACACCTTTGGCTGGAAAGAATGCCTGTATACCTCTCTATCCTGTCATTTATTGCAGTGGCAATTGGTGGTTCGGTGCAGATTATTCCTACACTTACGATCAAAGAAAATGTACCAACCATCTCGGCGGTAAAACCTTACTCACCGCTGGAACTTGAAGGACGTGACCTTTATATCCGCGAGGGATGTAACGCCTGCCACTCGCAGATGATCCGTCCTTTCCGTGACGAGGTAGTACGTTTTAACGGTAAAAACGGGCAGTATTCCAAGGCAGGAGAATTCGTATATGACCGTCCGTTCCTTTGGGGTTCAAAAAGAACCGGTCCGGATTTACACAGACAGGGTGGTAAAAACCCAAGTTCATGGCACTACAAACATATGTATAACCCAAGGTCTACATCTGCAGGTTCCATCATGCCACGTTACCCATGGTTAATTACCAATGACCTGGACCGCTCTAACATGACAGCAAAACTGAATCTGATGAAGAATGTGTTTGATGTTCCTTATACCAAACCTGAAATCGATTCTGCAGATCAGTGGGCAAATAACCAGGCGGCTATGATTGTACAGGAAATCTATAATGAAGCACCCGATTTAAAAGCGGCCTATGCACAGAGACCGGCAGGCGAACTTGAGAAAAAGGAAATCATCGCACTGATTGCATACCTTCAGAGATTGGGTACAGATATTAAAACGACTGAAATTAAAACCGCCAGTATCGATTAACAGGTAACGCAAAATTCAAGTATTATGATACCTCAAAGTTTAAAGGATATAATGGCAAATGACGACGGCGCTACCTGGCTCCAGATCATTTCATTGCTGCTCCTTATGGTATTCTTCCTCGGCCTTGTATTCTATGTATTCAGCAGGCCAAAGAAACACTACCAGGAAGAGGAAAACGCACCCTTAGACGACGATCAACCTTTTAATACACAAAACTAAAATATCATGAAACAAAGAACGCCGGTTTATATTAATATCCTGATAATACTGAGTATCTTCTTTATACTGTACTATATGTTTGTACAGAACACCTCCTTCATCACTTCGCCTTATTTCTGGGGAACTGCGATTATAAGTATTGTAATGGCATTTATTCACAGTGCGATTGGAGACCTTATCGAGAACGACCAGTTCAAGAAACTGAGCCCGGAGGAGCAAAGGGTATACCTGGAAGGAAAGAATACACCGTATTTCAAAAGACTCTATAATGCTGCCTTTAAGAAACAGTCCAGCACTGTAGAGAAGGATATCCTGATTGACCATGGTTTTGACGGTATTATGGAGCTGGACAACCAGTTGCCTAAATGGTGGTTAGGTCTGTTTTACTTTGGCGTAGCTTACTGTATCGTTTATATGACTTCTTATTTCCTTACGGATTTTGCAGATCCATATAAGGAATACGAAGTGGAGCATAAGGAGCAGATTGCAAGCATTGAAAAATGGATGAAGGAAACTCCGCCGCCAACAATTGAGAACGCGGTATACTCGGCAGACAATATTGCCGCAGGTGAAGAAGTATTTAAGACGAACTGTATTTCCTGCCATATGGAAGGCGGTAAGGGAGGTATCGGGCCTAACCTTACAGATAATTTCTGGATCAACCAACCTGAGAAAACACTCTTCAAAAATGTATTCCACATGGTTGAAAACGGTTCTCAAAACAACCCTACCATGCAGGCGTTCGGAAAAAATGGTGTACTTAGTGGCTTCGATATTCAAAACGTGGCAGCATATGTGTATCATATCAACCAGGAAAAACCTCCGGTTACTCCGGCACAAGGTGGACAGGATCCACAGGGTGACCCGGCTAACTGGGAAGAATAAAAATCAAATATGAAATAGTATAAGCATAATTCGTTATCGGTTCAGCATTGAAAAGGTAACGGGTTATGTTTTTTCGGTTAAATATAAATTATGTCAGAAGATACAAAATACAGTGGCGGACAGGGACAGGTGGTCAGCCCCGAAACATTTCGGGATTCTGTAGGCACCATGGATCAGTCCGGCAAAAGAAAATGGGTATATCCCAGAAAACCCAGAGGACGGTATACCAATTACCGTTATCTGGTTTCAGTTATTTTATTAATTATTTATTTTGGAATCCCCTTTGTTGAAATTAACGGTAATCCGTTACTGCTCATTAACGTTCTGGACAGGGAATTCTATATAGCAGGTAAACCCTTCTATCCACAGGACTTTTTCATACTGGCATTAGGGGCTATTGCATCCATTGTCTTCATATTGCTCTTTACGGTGGTTTTCGGCCGAATATTCTGCGGATGGATCTGCCCCCAGACCATTTTCCTGGAAATGATTTTCCGCAAGGTGGAATATGCCATAGAAGGCGACCGCAATAAGCAGATCCGTCTGGACAACCAGGCCTGGGACAGTGAGAAGATTTGGAAAAGGAGCTTGAAGTGGACCATCTTTGCGCTAATCTCGGTTATTATTACCCACTTTATGTTCATGTACATCGTGGGATACCGTCGCGGTTTTGAAATCATGGGTGAAGGACCTTTTGAGAATCCTACCAATTTCCTGGTTATGATCCTTTTTACAGGTGCCTTCTATTTTTTTTTCGCGTGGTTCCGCGAGCAGGTATGTACCTTAGTCTGTCCCTACGGCAGACTTCAGGGCGTACTTATCGACAAACAGACCATCAATGTCTTTTACGATTTCAAACGTGGCGAAAACCGTGCGAAATGGCGTAAAGGCGAAGACCGCCGGGCTGCGGGAAAAGGAGACTGTATTGCATGTAACCAGTGTGTAGTGGTGTGCCCCACCGGAATTGATATCCGCGACGGCCAGCAGCTGGAATGTGTAAACTGTACCGCCTGTATTGACGCGTGTGATGAGGTGATGGTAAAAGTTGGTTTGCCCAAAGGGCTGATCCGCTACGCCACAGAAGACGAGATTGAGCAGCAGAAGCCGTTTGTTTTCAGCAACAAGATGAAAGCTTACACAGCTGTACTGATACTTCTTATCGGTTTTCTAGGATTCCTGCTTTATAACCGGGGTGAAATGGAAGCCAAATTCATCAAGCCTGTCGGTTCATCCTATGTAGTCCGTGATGGCAGAATCTATAATACATACAATTACACATTACTTAACAAGACGAACGAGAAGAAAGCGGTAACGCTTAAAATTACCAATCCCAACCACGGTACTGTTTCTGCCAACGGTGCACAGACCGTCGTGGTAGATAAAGATAAGATGACCAAAGGCTCTGTTTCTGTATCTTTCCCTGAAAACGAAATAACCAGGGCCAAACAGAATATTACCATAGGAATCTACGACCCTGAAGGCAAACTTATCGATGAGTATGAAACCTATTTTGAGGGTCCTTTCAAATTACAGTTTTAACTAAAATAATAATGTTTAAAAAATTCACTTGGGGCCATGGAGTTGCCCTTGCCCTCGGGCTGTTTATCATATTCATCCTTTCCATGATCTTCTACTTTACGAGTACGTGGAAAAACTCAGAGCTTATTACCGATGATTATTACGAAGCAGAACTCGCCTATCAGGACGTTATTAATGCCAAGGCGCTTGCCGGTGCACTGACTGAAAAGCCTGAATACGTTCAGGATCCGTCCGGAATCCGCGTCATATTCCCTGAAGATTATAACAACAGCAATACACAGTTCACAATAGACCTGCACCGCGCAGAAGACCAAAAGCTCGACGTGATCAAAGAGATGGACCTCGACAGCCGAAACAGCCTCTTTATTCCAGCTGCCGTACTAGCCAAAGGAAATTATGTATTGCGCGTACACTGGACCAGGGCCGATAAAAAATACCAGTTGGATTACGATTTAATATGGTAATATGGAAAATGCACTATTGTTATCAGCGCTGGTACTGGGCATAGGTTCCGGCTTTCACTGCATAGGCATGTGCGGACCCATTGCCATGTCCATGGGACTTACAAGAAAGCAGGCCGCCAACTATCATCTGCAAAATATAACTTACAATTTGGGACGCATAGTCACCTATGCACTTTTAGGAGCATTATTGGGCGTTGTAGGCGAAGGCTTCCACATAGCAGGACTTCAGCAATATTTAACTATCGCGGTGGGAGTTCTGCTTATATTTATGGCAGTTTTCTCATTTGGCGGGACGGATTTTGCTTCCAAAATCCCATGGATGTCAGGCTTGCTGCTTAAGGTAAAGAAGAAGCTGAGGGCACTTCTGCAAAAGGCCGATTACCGCTCCCGGCTCACCACGGGCATACTGAATGGTTTCCTGCCTTGCGGAATGGTTTATATGGCCCTTACTGCATCTCTGGCAGCCGGCGGAATATGGCAGGGCGCATTGTTTATGGCTATTTTCGGACTGGGAACTTTCCCGTTTATGTTTGCGGTAGTTTTACTGGGTAATTTAATGACCAATGCATTCCGGATTAAGATTCTAAAGGTGATTCCGGTTATGATGCTGGTTTTGGGAAGCCTTTTCGTCATCCGCGGGATGGAATTGGGAATTCCTTACCTATCGCCTGCGCATGAGGCGATGCAGGTGAATCACAACGGCTCGGAGGAACATCATCGCGGCGATCACTCCACATGCCATTAACATGTCAAAAAGAAATATTCTGCAATGAGGGCTGCTAAAAGGCAGCCTTTAACTTTGGTCCCTATTTTGAATCAAAAAAGCCAAAATAAGGATAAAATGCTCAAAAAACTAACGTTAGGATTTGCCGCAGCTGCATTGGGAATTATGCAGTCATGCTCGGTAAATACCGAAACCACTTACTATAAAGACTCAGCCACAAGTATGCAATCCAGCATATTGATGGACCAGAGCACAATGGGAATTGTGAAAATGCTGAATTCCTCAGGAAAGTCAGAATCTCTTCCGGATATCACCAAAATGTCTTCGGACTGGCAAAGTCTGTACGATATGCAGAAAGACGGAAAAATTGTGCTGAACGAAAAAGAGGTTGGTGCATTAAAGAAAATGTATGTGAAAGTGAACCGCCAGAAAGACGAAATTATGGGCCTTTCGCTTAAATACGACAAGCTGATGCCTGAAGAAGTGGCCAGTCTTTTTGCCAGCAGGAAAGAACTGAAATCAATTCCTTTACAGGACATTGCAAAATGGGACGGTGAGAAACTTGAAATCAATACCGAAAAATTCAATATCGCAGAATCACTTTATGAAATGCAGAAAGTGAAGGTTAACGAAAAGGCAGCTCCCCCGCGTACAAAGCAGGACTCAATAGAGGCCTATGGCCGCCAGATGGCCTCAGGAATTATAGGTATGGCTAAGATGTTCAACGGTAATTTCACCAATACGCTGAAATTCCAGAAGCCGATAAAATCAATAGTGGGAAAACATGATTTTGTGGAGCAGGTGGATGACAGAACAATAAAAATAAATGTGCGCAGCGCGGATATTTGGGACGAAGGTAAAAACCTGAAGAACAAAGACCGAAAGGTAATTGTCTACACCAAATAAAGGCAATCTATCCGCAAGTTTTTGCGTCCAACTCAAAAAACAAAACCACCCGATAGCAGGTGGTTTTTATATTTCTAATTGAGAACAAATTATTCAATAAGATCAAAGCGCGCATATTCGGCTACTTTGGCCGGAAGTTTAATCCCTTCCGCTGTCTGGTTGTTTTCCAGAAGTGCGGCCATAATTCGTGGCAAAGCCAGCGCCGAACCATTAAGGGTGTGCACCAGCTGTGTCTTGCCCGCCCCTTTAAACCTGCACTTCAAACGGTTGGCCTGGAAAGTTTCAAAATTTGATACCGAAGAAACTTCTAGCCATTTTTCCTGAGCGGCACTCCAAACTTCAAAATCATAGGTCATAGATGAAGTGAAGCCCATATCGCCGCCACAAAGCCTCAGTATCCGGAAAGGAAGCTCCAGGTCGGTTAGGAGACCTTTAACATGTTCTACCATCTCTTCCAGCGCTGCGTAGGAGTTTTCCGGCTTTTCCAGACGAACAATTTCCACCTTTTCAAATTGGTGCAGACGGTTCAGCCCGCGCACGTGGGCACCGTAACTTCCGGCCTCGCGGCGGTAGCACTGGGAAAAAGCTGTATTTTTAACCGGCAGATCCGCCTCTTCAATTATCACATCGCGGTACATATTGGTTACAGGCACCTCAGCGGTAGGTATCATGTAAAGATTATCCTCGTTGATGAAGTACATTTGCCCTTCTTTATCCGGAAGCTGTCCTGTGCCGAAGCCTGAAGATTCATTCACTACATGTGGCGGATTCACTTCTACGTACCCTGCCTCCACATTCCTGTCCAGGAAAAACTGAACCAGAGCACGCTGCAAACGGGCGCCTTTACCCAAATATACAGGGAAGCCGGCACCTGCAATCTTTACACCGAGTTCAAAATCAATGAGGTTGTATTTCTTTGCCAGTTCCCAGTGCGGAATGGCACCTTCGCCCAAACCGTGAACATCATGTGATTGGTAGATAATTTCGTTATCATCGGCAGTGGTTCCTGCCTTTACTTTTTCAAAGGGAACATTGGGAATCAGGTAAAGAATTTCCTGAAGTTTAGCTTCCGAGTCCTTAAGCTGCTGCTGCAGCTTCTGAACACTTTCCTTAAACTGCGCAGTCTGGGCTTTGGCCGCTTCGGCTTCTTCCTTTTTACCCTCTTTCATAAACATCCCGATCTCCTTGGAAATCCGGTTTATTTCGGCAAGATTTCTGTCCAGGTCAAACTGGTATTTCTTTCGGTCATCATCATGACGGATGGCCTCATCAACCAAAGAAGATTGTTTAAAATTCCTTTTGGCAAGACCCTGGAGCACAAGGTCTTTATTATCTCGTAAGTAACTGACTTGTAACATTTCTATTTATTGAATTTTGAAAACTGACGGAAATATGCTGCAGTATGACCGGCAACACCCTGTAACGTGCGAATTTACGGATTATTTGTTTATTTTGATGACATTGGGAGCGCCCGGTGTCTTGCTGAAAACAGGTACACCGTTGTAAAAGGCCGTGGAAATCTCAAAGACCTGCGGCGTTAAGGTATAATTAAGCACCAGCGTATCGTTTGTAACACTCTGCACGCTGTCATTAAGCTGCTTTCTTAAATTAAGTGCAATTCTGGAACGGTAGATTTCGGTATTACCGGGCAAAGTTTCCACCAGGATCCGCCGTGCACCGGCAGTATACTGGAGAAAGTAGATATTTGCATCATCTTTCTTCAAACTGGTCTGTACGGGAGCATTATCAGTAAGACCATCTACATCATTCAAAGTAACAGCAATATAGGAACCCGGAAGGGTGTTGTCCAGCATATCCTGACCCAGCGAATCTATATAGATGTTCAGCACCTGATCGATCCGCCGGATATCATCCGGATTTTCGCTGCGGCAGCTCACTGCCGACAAAAAAACTACGAAAAGGAAAAATATCACGTTTTTCATGTTAACAAATATACAGAGTTCCACTGAACCGACCATTTATTTTCGGTTTTGAAACAACTGCTTTACTATGGTAAGTTCATGTTTTGTAGGCAGTAAATCTGACACTTTAAAGGGCGTGGTTTTATAAAATTTCCAGAAGAGGATACCGGAAGAAAGGCAATAGGAGATGGTAGTCACCACACAGGCGCCAATGATTCCCCATCTTGGAATGACATAGACGGATGAAATAACAGTAAAAACAAGTCCCACAAATGATTTAACGTTCAGAATCTGAAGCCGGTTCACGCCTGCAAAATAAGACCCTATAATATTGCTTACCGCGATGGCAAGAATCCCCGGTGACAGAAGCATAAAAATAAGTTTTGTTTGATAAAAAGCCGCACCAAAAACCAAAGTGTAAACCGATGACGGAACACAAAGAATTATCAGAATAAAGAATAATGTTACAAGGAAGCTAAGTTTTATTGAAACCTTAGCGGCATCCACCGACTCCATGTGGTCACTGCTGTTTACCACCTTGGCGTACAATATTGTAGAAAGACTTCTGCTCACCGCCCAAATTCCCTCGGACAGTGCTACACCTATCGAAAATACCCCTACACTGGCAATTCCGCGGTAAACCTCCAGGAAATAGAACGACAGTCTGTAATTCATGAACTGCATCAGGGCGCTTAGCTGCGTCTTCCAGCCATAAGCGAACATGCTTTTGATCACCGTGCCGGAGAGGGAAAATTCGGGCAGTTGGGCAGAACTGTAAAGCTGATAGGTGCTAATCATGAAGAGAATACCATAACAGCCTATTAGCGTGATAAAGTAGGTATCAAGACTGCTGAAACCCAGAATATAGACTGCAGCCAACAGGAATACCAGATGTACACCCTGCTGAAGGATGGTGTAGAGATTGAATTTCGAAATATTCTGCTTACCTATAAAATAGTTGATATTTGCGGTGAGCAATGAAAACAGCACAGACAAAAGCACAAGGTAACTTAGATCATACACCGGACGGATGGCAAAATGGACCACCAGCGGAATGGAAATACCCACCACCACGGACCAGATATAGGCAATACCCAGGACATCGGCCGTTTTATATCTCGAAGTCATATAGCTTACACTACCCACAAAAACATTGCTGAAAAAACCAATTATTGAAAGATCGGCAATAAGCATGGAGATGCTTCCCTTTCCCTGGCTGCCCCAGACATTAGTTGCGAAAATGATGATTCCAAAATTGAGAATCAGGATAAGTACGCGCGAGAGAAAAGTATGGATGAAGGTTTTCTGCATCCACTTAGTGTTTACTGTTAATTACAAAATCTGTAAAAGACGTTTTTATGAGGTCCCAATTATATTTCTTATGAAAGGCTGCACGGGCGTTCACTGCATACCTATGGTAGATTATTGGGTTATCCAGCCAGGTTTCAATATGGCTTGCAATAGCAGCGCTGTCTTCGGGATTTACCAGATAACCAAAATCTGATACACTCACACCTTTACGCGTAGCTTTCAGATCGGAGTATATTACGGGTTTACCTGCAGCAGCATAGTAAAAGATCTTGATCGGAAGACAGTGGTGGTTCTCAAATGTTACAGGCCTCAAGTCAAAACAGACATCAGCATCCGTCAGACTTGCGGTGAAGGATTCCAGACTGACAGGCTGAAGAATCTTAATATTCTCCCACTTGTATTTCTTTAGAAGAGCATCAAAGTATGCCTTACCTGCCTCATTTTTTGTACTTCCGACAAGCAGGATATTTATTTTAAGATCTGGTCGGCGGCGGCGCAATTCGGCTGCCGCATTAAAAAAATGATCAATTCCTTTTTCCCTGCTGAAGGTTCCGGTATAAGCCAAAGTGATACTTTTACCGCTCAATACATTAATCTTTTCAGTTATATAGCCTGGCGCAGGATAATAGGGTAAGAGCAATTTCTTTTTGAAGGGAAAAATAAAGGAAAGCGGAAACATCTTGCTGGGCTCACCGAATATAAACCGGTCACTTACTGCCCCCACATAAATTTGGATGACTAGAAACCTTAGTGCATGCAACGGTTTCAGGAACTTTGGATAAGGTTTTATCATCCTTGCTGAAGGATACCATTCGGTAACATCGTAGAAAATAATTGCATTTGAATTTCGTGTTGCACGCCTGGCAGCTATCACCGCAAGCGGTTCAGAACAGATAATGCGGTCCGGAGTGAACCCTGCACAAACCTTACGGAAAAATTCCAGTTTACTGGTCGTACTTTCATTCAGGAGATGGTGTGATTCAATTTCCACACCGTCCAGTTGGCCGGCATAGTCTGAGCTTAGGCTGCATATTTTCACCGTATGTCCCTGCGACACCAGTTCTTTGGCCTGATGATGAAAAATCCTGTCATCATCGTAACTGTGGGCAGTTGTAAGAAAAAGGATTTTAAGCATGGGCAATCAGAAATTTAGGCTCAGGCTGCACAGCGAAAATATACCTGTCAGGGAGTTCGCCTTCTGTTTTAGCTAACGTAAATACCTGCCCAGCTCTTATTCAGTGGTAACAGGAAGTCGCTTAGGAAAGCGAGATAACTGTTTTTGGAAAAGTCGAAAACCTCAATGTCCTGAGAGATGCTGCCTTCCTTCAATCCTTTGCGGAACTCCTGAAGTTTCATGGTTTTCACCTCACCATTCTCTACAAAACTGGCTTTCATCCTGTCAAAAAGTCCCAGATTGAATTCCTGATCCAATTCCCGCATTACCCCACCCAGTGCGTCGATGGAGCAACCGGAAGCAGCTTCCTTTTCCTCATCTACACAAACGATGATAAACTGGTTCTTTTCAATCTTAAAAGATGAAGACAATGGCTTCCCGTGCGCGGCCCAGTTGGCCAGGAAATCGTACACCTTCTCAGTAATCACCTTGCTTTCCTTTGGTGTGAAAGGTCGCGACGCCGGATAGATAATTACCCGGTAGTCGTTGGTCTCTGTTATATTGGATTCTTCGATTTTCATTGATTTAGATATTAGATGTTAGATGTCAGATTTCAGACATTTCTAATTCTGAAATCTAATGTCTGAAATCTAGTGTCTGTCTAGAGATCTTCGGCTTCGGCCAGCAGTTCAACAATATCCTTGACCTCCACTTCGGTATTTTTGTTAAAATGCTTAATTCCGTCTGTCATCATGGTGTTGCAGAACGGACAGCCGGTTGCAATAATATTTGGAGTTTCAGCCAAAGCTTCTTCAGTCCTTTCCACATTAATGTCCTTATTACCTTTTTCAGGCTCCTTAAACATCTGGGCACCTCCGGCACCACAGCACAAACCGTTCGTCCGGCAGCGCTTCATCTCAACCAGCTCGGCATCCAGCTTTTCCAAAAGCATACGCGGAGCTTCGTATTCGTTGTTCCCGCGGCCCAGATAGCACGGATCGTGGAAGGTAATTTTTTTTCCTTTGAAGCTTCCGCCTTCAATCTTCAGCCTTCCCTCTTCCATCAGTTGTTTCAGGAATTGGGTGTGGTGAATCACTTCATAATTTCCGCCAAGGTTTGGATATTCATTCTTGATTGTATTGAAACAGTGCGGACAGGCTGTTACGATTTTCTTTACATCGTAAGCATTCAGGATTTCAATGTTGGTAAGCGCCATCATCTGGAACACAAATTCGTTTCCGGCACGTTTCGCAGGGTCACCCGTACAGCTTTCCTCGGGTCCGAGTACGGCAAATTCAACATTAATCTTATTCAATATTTTGCAGAAAGCACGTGTTATCTTCTTGGCTCGGTCGTCAAAACTTCCGGCGCAGCCTACCCAGAACAGAACTTCCGGAGATTTTCCTTCGGCAGCATATTCTGCCATTGTTTTTATAGTGAAATCCATTATTTAACTTGCTAATTAGTTGATGCGATGATGTGACGCTTTCAGTAAAACAAATCTGTCATTCTATTTTCAAATCATCACTTTATTCCTTTGCCCAGTTTAACCTGTCGGCCTGGTTGTACTGCCACGGTGCGGCATTGTTCTCTACATTGGTCATCATCAGGTTCAGTTCCTGTGGTGCCGCTGATTGTTCCATTACGAGGAAGCGGCGCATTTCCATAATGATGGATAATGGGTCTATGAGTACAGGACAAGCCTCCACACAGGCGTTACAGGTGGTACAGGCCCAGATTTCCTCACGTTGTATATGATCGTCCAGCAATTTGCGGCCGTCGTCCTCCCATTTACCGTTTTTATTAATCACTTTGGCTACCTCCTCCACACGGTCACGCGTATCCATCATGATCTTACGCGGCGATAATTTTTTGCCGGTAATGTTTGCCGGACAAACAGCGGTACACCTTCCGCATTCGGTACAGGAATAGGCATTAAGCAGCTGCACCTGATTAAGGTCAAAGATATCGTTGGCTCCAAACTTCTCCGGCACCGCATTGGGATCAGCGTCGGGCTGGGCCGCGTAAGGATCGGCATTGGGATCCATCATGAGCTTGATTTCAGCCGTAACCGAAGCCAGGTTGTTGAACTTACCCTTAGGCTCAAGATTAGCATACCACGTATTCGGGAAAGCCAGGATGATATGCAGATGCTTTGAGTAATAAAGGTAGTTCATGAAGAATAAAATTCCCAGAAAGTGAAACCACCAGGCACCACGCTCCAATATAGTTAGGGTGCCGTCAGCCATACCACTAAATAGAGGGGCTAGTAAATTTGACGAAACGGGGAAACTGCCGTGAGCATTCAGCACACCTCGCTGCTGGAGCACCCAGTCCGACGCATTCATCGTGAAGAAGGCCGTCATCAGGGCAAATTCAATAATAAGGATCCAGTTGGCATCCTGTTTTGGCCAACCAAAAAGTTCCTTCATCGTAAGCCTTTTCACACCATAGAAATTACGGCGGATGAAGAAGATGACCACTGCCACAATTACAAGCAGCGCCAAAACCTCCAGGGTAGCTGTAAAGAAACCGTAGAAAGAGTCTCCCATGATGCCCGCCAGAAAACGGTGAGTTCCGAAGATACCGTCAACCATAATTTCCAGCAGCTCAATGTTGATGATTACAAAGCCTACATAGACGAAAAGGTGCAGGATGGCAGCGATGGGACGCTTGCCCATTTTGCTCTGTCCCATGGCCACTTTTGCCATTGTCCGCCAGCGGTCTGCCGGACGGTCTGTACGGTCTATGGGGCGACCCAGCTTAATGTTTCTGTAAATTTCTTTCAGACTTCTGAAAAACAGTCCAAAACCCAAAACAAGGGCGATCAGGAAAATAATATTGTCAATATATTGCATATTGAAAAGGAGTTTTAGTCTTTGGTATTCTTGCCGAATACGGAAAAGTTCAGGTAACGCTTTGGGTTGGCCTTCAGATCTTCAATCAGGGCATTAAGATTATTGGATGCTGCATTGAGATTGTTATAAAGTTCTTCGTCCTTCATCACTTTTCCCAGGGAACCTTCTCCCCTGTCAATTCCGGAAATCACATTATTCAGTTTGCTTACTGTAGCATCCAGATTGGCTACGGTGGCATTAAGCTTTTGCGTATCGATGCTTTCTGCCAGGCGCCCGTATTTGTCAACAGCCGAATTAGCCGTAATCATTGTTGTATTGGCATTATCCAGTACACGCTGTAGTTTTGGGTCGTTATTGGCAACCAGGGCATTTGCCTGGCGGCTTGTAGTTTCGAAGGCTGCCACCGTCCGGTTCAGACTGATGAGTAAGGCACGGATCTCCGCACGGTTTCTGTCGTCCAGCACCTGGTTTGCACTGTAAGCCAGTGAATCCACCTTTTTAAGCACCTCCTGCAACTGATCTTTCACGGGACCAACCTGCTCTCCAAGGTTATTGATTAAAGAGGGTTTGTAATTTCCGACAAGTGTGTCACCGTCTTTGGCCACTGCACCTTTGTAAGCGAGATTGATCCGCATTTCCTTGGCCGACATTATACCGGGTTCAAAAACCTCAACTACAGATTCCTTTGAAAATTTAAAATCATTGTCTACTGCAAATGAGATTACGAAATACACCCGGCCGTTTTTGTCCGTCACCGGAATGATATTGTTTACCTGTCCCACTTTAAGTCCGTTAATGGAAACTTTACTGGCCGGTTCAATCCCTTCCACATTATCATATTTTGCATAGAAAATATTGTCGGTGGTAAAGAGGCTTTTGCCTTTCATAAATTGAAAAATCAGCACAAAGCCGACAATGGAAAGCACAGCAATAAGCCCTGCTTTTATCTCTTTTGAAAATTTCATCTAATTGGTATAACTTAAGTCTAGCAAAGATAGGATTTTTTCTCCATCTCCAATTTGAAAAAACCGGGCCAAAAAAAGCGGCCTTTGAGGGCCGCCTGGTTATTTGCTGGTTACTGGGTTACCCCTTTGTCCCATACTTCAATTCTGTAATCCTTGATATCTGCATTATCCTGCAGACTCTTGATGAAGGACTGTCCGAAGAAACTGGCATTCTGCTGCATCATGGATTCAGTCATCTGCTTAATGTCTCCCGGCTGTTTGTTCATTGTTTCGGACTTTTTAAGTACTACATAAACACCGGTCATTCCTTCCACAGGTTTGCTCACTTTTCCTTTGGCCACGCCAAACGCTGCACCTGCCACACGTGGTTCCATGGAACCGCCAACAGTTGGGTTCAGAAGATTTACCTGTGCGTTCAGCTTTCCTGTTCCAAACAGTTTAGCTACCTGATCCAGGCTGCCTGCTTTAGCTGCATTCATCTTCTCAATGATTTTCTTGGCTGCCAACTGGTTTTTCACGATCGGCTCAATCTGATCTCTAACGGATTCAGGGTCGGCAAGGCCTTTTTCCTGTTTACCGTTCAGTATAACAACAACACGATCGCCGGTACCGTCAACCACGAAGAATTCGGTATCTCCTTTTTCCCTTTTCTTATCAAATGCCCAGGCAATGATTTCTGAATCTTTAGGCGTTCCAAGTCCTGAAATCTGACCTTCAAATCTTTTCACCATTTTAGGGTTACTGAACATATAGTTGCCTTTTTTAGCAATATTGGCAAAATCATTAAATGACTTACCCTGAATTTGCTGGATAAAACGTCTGGCATTTTTGTCTACAGCATTCTCTGTTTGCTCAGACGGAGTAACCGCTTTCACGATATTGGCCAACTTATAGGTCATAGAACCTGATTTCTTGTCTTCAATGTTGATGATGTGATATCCGAAGCTGGATTCCTGAACACCTGTAGCACCTTTAGGATTGCTCATCAGGAAATTAAGGTAGGCCGGATCGAATGGTGAAGCAGGAGTTACCCAACCCACACTTCCGTTTCTTTCAACGGCGCCAGGCTCATCTGATATTTTAAGACCTTCTGCAAAAGCTGCCGCGTTTCCTTTGATAATGGCATACAGACTGTCGGCAGTTTTCTTTGCCTGCTCCTTTGTGCGGGTAGCAGTTGATCTCTGCGCACCCTGGTAGGAAATCAGGATATGTTTTGAAAGCACTGAATCTGAAGGTTTGCGGTCCAGCATTTTGGAAAGCACATATACATTCTGTTCTTTATACGGTCCGGTAATCTGACCCGGAGCTGCAGTCTTCACCCACTCTCTGATGGATGGCGGAAGTTCGTTCTCGCCAAGATACCTGTTGTCAAAAGGCATATCGGAGTTCAGCATCACAAACATGGAATCGCTGGCTGTATTCTGAAAATTCTCCACTACACCACCATTGGTATTACCACCGGTAAGGAGGCTTGTGATCTCTTTTAGTTTGGCAGCATCGTCCTGCGCGCTGGCCTGTGCAGGGAAATAAACCACTCCAAGATTTACACTTGCATCCGTTTTATAGGTATTGGGATACTTTTTAATATAGGCGGCAAGATCTTCAGAAGTCACTTTAACCGGATTTTTCTGCAGGAAAGATGCATAATCTACTTTAACATAATCAATATCAGCAAGATTGTCGCGCTGTCTCATGATTTCCTCCACTTCCTTTTTACCTACAGTAACACCGGAATTGATATTGGAAATAAGTTCACGCGCCATCATTCTGTACTCAATGGATCTTCTCATCTTATTCCATTGGTTCAATGACTGTATATCACCGCTGTTCTGAAGATCCTGCACCTGCTTCTTAATTTCCTGAAGACGGAAGTTTCCTTTTTCATCAAAATTTTCAGGATTTTGGGCAAACATAGGGTCGAACTGCAGCTGGCTCCAGAAATAATCGTCGGTCATTTCCAGACCCATTTTCTCAAACTGCTGCTTGATAAGTTTGCTCTGGACCATCATCTGCCATGCCTGTTCTTCCAGACCGGTTGCGGGCTGACCCTGTTGCTGGGCTTGCTGCTGCAGGATAAAAAGCTGATCAGAATACTCTTCACGTGTAATCTCATCTCCGTTTACCTTTCCCAAAATGTTCGGATCCTTCCCAAAAAGCTTGTCGAACGTATCCGGATTTACCAGAAACGCCAGCAGCGCCAGGGCAATGATTCCCATTAATAAAATCGGTCGTTTTCTAATTTCACCTAAAATTGCCATTATATTGTAATATATTTTATCAGTCAGCGAAAATACACATTTTTAAGAAACAAGAGAAATATCGTTTCATTTTTATGCTGTAAGCCTGTACAAGCGCGTATAAAGGAAATTTTGTCCGCATTCTTTTATGAAAATTTCATTGGCACAGGAATTGGGAAACCTGCCTTTACAGTTTGCCGCCCTGAATTTCTAAGAGAAATAACTGTAATGAGTACATGCGGGCAGGAAACTGAAATGACAGATTGTCATGGAGACTAAAGACAGAAACGAACAAATGGAATTTGACGATATTTTAGATGACGGCTTCAGCCTGGTAGCTGAGGAGATCAACCTTAAGGACTTTGACGAAACGGAACTTAACACCAGCCAGACGGTTTTCCCGATTCTGCCGGTGCGGAATATGGTGATGTTCCCCAAGGTGATAGTACCGATTACCGCGGGCAGGAAAAATTCTATAAAACTGCTGGAAGAGGCGCAGCAAAGCGGTGAGTTCATCGGCATCATCAGCCAGAAAAATGCTACTGTAGATAACCCCGCACAGGAAGATCTGTACCAGATTGGTACTTACGCCAAAATCCTGAAGATCATCAAGCTGCCTGAAGGCAATATTACCGCCATCACGAAAGGATTTGGCAGGTTTAAGACCAAACAGTTTGTGGAAACCGAACCTTATTATAAGGCCGAAATCACTAAACTGAAAGATACTTCAGCGCGTAACAGGGAAGAATTTGAGGCGCTGATTGAAAACATCAAGGATCTTGCAGAAAAAATTATCGCCCTGGATCCGGGCATTCCGAATGCGGCCAATTTTGCCATTAAGAATATTCAGGGCCTGGAGGAATTGCTGAATTTCATCTGCGCGAATGCCAATTTCAACGCCAGTAAAAAACAAAGTCTTCTGGAGGAGAAAAATCTCCTGAAGAGAGCCCAGACCTGTTATGAAATGATGCATGACGATTTCCGGATTCTGGAACTTCGCAACCAAATCCATCAGAAAACCTCCAAAGATCTGGATAAGCAGCAGCGCGATTATTTCCTGAGCCAGCAAATGAAGACCATTCAGGAAGAATTGGGCGGAGGACCTGAATCTGATGTAGAAGAACTTTTACTTAAAGTCAAAAATGTAAAATGGAGCGAAGAAGTTGAAAATCATTTCCAGAAAGAACTTAACCGCCTTCAGCGCCAAAACCCGAATTCGCCGGACTATAATGTCCAGCGCAATTACCTGGATTTCTTCACAGATCTTCCATGGGACACTTATACCAAGGATGTTTTTGACATCAATAAAGCAGAGAAGATTCTGGATAAAGCCCATTTCGGTCTGGAAGATATCAAGAAAAGAATCCTGGAGCACATGGCTGTCCTCAAACTGAAGAACAACATGAAATCGCCGATTTTATGTTTGGTAGGACCTCCCGGTGTCGGAAAAACATCACTCGGAAAATCAGTTGCCGACGCGTTGGGTCGTAAATACGTACGGCTTTCCCTGGGCGGCCTGCATGATGAGTCTGAAATCCGCGGTCACCGTAAAACCTATATTGGAGCTATGGCCGGGCGCGTGTTGCAGTCTTTGAAAAAATCCGGAACATCCAACCCTGTGATTGTTCTGGACGAGATTGATAAAATCGGTCAGGGAATTCATGGTGATCCGAGTTCAGCACTGCTGGAAGTTTTGGATCCAGAACAGAACAGTGCTTTTTACGATAATTTCCTGGAGATGGGTTACGACCTGTCGCGTGTCATGTTCATTGCTACGGCCAACTCACTGTCCACGGTGCAGCGGCCGCTTTTGGACCGCATGGAAATCATTGAAATCGCTGGTTATACGCTGGAGGAAAAAGTGGAAATTGCCAAAAGGCACCTTATTAATAAGCAGCAGGAAGAGAACGGGCTCACTGCCAAATCCTTCAAACTGGGGAATACCGAACTCAAACATATTATAGACGCACACACCTCGGAGAGTGGTGTTAGGGGACTGGAGAAGCAAATCGCAGCCATAGCGAGATGGGTTGCACTTCAAACAGCTATGGAAAAAGAGTATGAACCAAGGATATCCCTGGCAAAGGTTGATGAGATCCTGGGTGTACCCAGACCAAAAAGCCTTTCCGAGATCTCTGATGTACCGGGTGTCGTGACCGGATTGGCCTGGACCCAGGTGGGTGGCGACATTCTCTTTATCGAAAGTATTCTAAGCGAGGGTAAAGGCAACCTTACCATGACCGGAAACCTTGGAAACGTCATGAAGGAGTCGGCCACCATCGCGCTGGAGTATATAAAAGCTAAGCACGACGAATTGGGCATTCCTGCGGAGGATTTGCAGAAAAAGAACATTCACGTGCATGTACCGGAAGGTGCCACACCTAAGGATGGACCGTCTGCGGGAATCGCAATGCTCACCTCTATTGTTTCCAGTTTCAGGAACCGGAAGGTAAAACCTCATCTGGCCATGACCGGTGAGATTACCCTACGCGGAAAAGTTCTGCCCGTAGGCGGAATCAAGGAGAAATTACTGGCCGCAACCCGTGCCGGAATTACGCACATTATTCTGTGCGAAGCCAACCGCAAAGATGTGGAAGAAATCAAAAAAGACTACCTTAAGAATCTTAAGATCAGTTATGTTAACCGGATGAGCGAGGTTATTGACATTGCCCTCGAAAAGTGATTTTATCACCTAATATTCAAAAGCCCTTCATGACGTGAGTGGTTTTTCTTTTGGAATTTGGTTGCCGGAAAATTGACTTTTTTAATTGTTGGCTGAGTTTGTAAATGCAACTTGCCCCATAAACTTGTATACTTAATTTACAAACTCCTGATTTACAATTAATTATAATCATATTTCTTTTTACATTAATATGATAAGTATTTTACAAAGGATCTGATTAGATCACCCTGCATCTTTGGAATAACCAATTAAATCTAAGAGTTATGAAAAATTTGCACCCGAAAACTGTTTTGGTAAGCCTTGTACTCCTTACAGGTACAGCATGCAGCAAAAGTGAAAGCAGTACAACCGATGTTATGCATGAAACCGACAGCGCGGTTCTGGTTTCAGACAGTATCTCCACCGCAGCCACCATGGAGGTGGAAGGAAAGAAATTTGTTAAGACCGCGAATGTGGATATGGAAGTGAAAGATGTTTACGACGCTACTATCGCTATTGAAAAGTCTGTACAGGAAATGGGAGGTTTTGTTACCTCAAGCGAGCTCCATTCAAATATTGTTTCAGAAGAAACTTATGAGGTAAGTAATGAGAATGCCGTCCTGGTGCGAAAATTCCGGACAGAGAACAATATGCAGGTAAGGGTTCCTACAGAACAACTCGGTGCCTTGCTGCAGTTCATCAACAACCGTAAACTATTCCTCACTTCCAGGGTTATTTTGGCGGAAGATGTTACCGCAAATATTGAACTGGCGAAAATGGAATCGGAAAGAATTACAACCACAGCCAATAACATCCGCCAAATCCAAAATAATAAAGATAAAGTGAAACTCGACGACCGGAATATGGCTGCAAACAACACTCAGAAAATCGCCGATCTCCGGATGAGTGACCGCCTGAAGTACAGTACGGTCCAAATCTATCTGAAAGAACCGGAACTGCGTGTGGCAGAAACAGCGGTTACTAATGTGCGGAACACGGATAATAAATTCAAGTCCAACTTCCTGTACGAAACAAAGAACGCTTTTGCGGAAGGTTTTTACCTTACCCAAAGACTGGTTATCGGACTGCTTACGCTCTGGCCAATTCTGATTTTGGGCTGCCTGCTCATCTATTTTTTCCGGAGAAAGAGGACAGCCACCAGTATGCACACGGGATTGCCGCGCGAGTAAATTCAAAGCAGTCAGGGAATATTATCTTGAGGCTTCGGTTATGTGCCGGAGCCTTTCCGTATGTCTTTCCTGCAATTTTCCTTAAATTAGCAGTTTATATACCCGCACGGGTGAACAAAACCTAATGTATGCTGCCCAAAATCAATCCCACAGAAACAAAGGCCTGGTCGGCCCTTAGCGAACACTTCGCACACAATGATTTTGAACTCCGCACACTTTTCAATTATAATCCGGAAAGGTTTAACCAATTTTCCATAAAAAGGCCAAATTTCCTTTTTGACTTCTCCAAGAATCTTATAGACGGTAGGACATTTGAACTGTTGCTGAACCTGGCGGAAGAGTGTGACCTGAATTCGGCCATTACTAAAATGTTCTCAGGTGATATCATCAATGAAACCGAAGGACGGGCGGTCCTGCACACGGCCCTCCGGGATTTCTCTGAAACTGAAATCCTGGTTGACGGTGAAAATATAAAACCGGCTGTCCGAAGAGTCCTGAAACAGATGAAGGCTTTTTCTGAGGAGGTCATTTCGGGCAGGCACAAAGGATTTACCGGTAAGGAGATCACCGATGTCGTGAATATAGGTATTGGAGGTTCAGACCTGGGGCCAGTGATGGTATGCCGGGCACTGAAACATTACCGCACGCGCATAAATGTCCATTTCGTGTCCAACGTGGACGGAAATCATATTGCGGAAGTGCTGAAGGAACTGGATCCGGAAACGACGCTGTTTATTGTAGCATCAAAGACATTCACCACTCAGGAAACGATGACCAATGCCGAATCGGCGAAAGCCTGGTTCATGACCCGCGGCTCTCATGACGATGTTGCCAAACATTTCGTGGCGCTTTCAACAAACACAGAAGCAGTAAAGGATTTCGGAATCGCGGAGAAAAATATTTTTGAATTTTGGGACTGGGTAGGCGGTCGCTATTCGCTGTGGAGCGCCATTGGGCTTAGCATCGTGCTGGCAGTGGGTTATGAGAACTTTGAACAGCTGCTGAAAGGTGCAAATGACACCGATCTGCACTTCCGGACCGCGGAGTTTCGGGAGAACATTCCCGTAATCATGGCACTTTTGGGGGTTTGGTACCGAAATTTCCACCATGCGGGAACGTATGCAATCCTTCCCTACTCTCAATACCTGGACCGTTTTCCCGCCTACCTGCAGCAGGCTGACATGGAGAGCAACGGTAAATGTACCGACCGCAACGGGCAGTTTGTGCAGTATGAAACAGGACCGGTGATCTGGGGTGAACCAGGCACGAACGGGCAGCATGCCTTTTACCAACTGATCCATCAGGGAACCGAATTTATTCCGGCTGATTTTATTGCATTTGTGAAGTCCTGCAACCATGTTTCCGATCATCAGGAAAAACTCCTGGCCAACTTTTTCGCCCAGACTGAAGCCCTGGCGTTCGGTAAAACACCGATCGAAGTGCAGGAGGAACTGTTGGCGACCGGTAAATCTCAGGAGGAAATAAAACAAATCCAGAATCATAAAGTTTTCCACGGAAACACACCTACCAATTCGCTGTTATTTAACGAATTAACACCATTTTCACTGGGGCAGCTCATTGCACTGTACGAGCATAAAATCTTTGTACAGGGAATTATCTGGAATATTTTCAGTTTCGACCAGTTCGGTGTGGAACTCGGAAAAACGCTGGCGTCCAGGATATTACCCGAATTACAGGATGGTGCCGCGACAGATACACATGACAGTTCTACCAACGGACTCATCAATTTCTATAAAAATCAAAAATAACATGCTCCTACGTAAGATATACTACTCATTAAGTCCGGGACTCAGGCTGGCAACCCGAAAAATATTCTATATGCCGTACGATCTCCTGCAGAAGCTGTCGGGCAGGCGCAGAGAACTGCAGCCAGATAAGGGTGATATTTATATCGGCTCCGGCGATTTTATTACGCAGGGCGCTACGCAAGTTAAAATTCTCGCAGATCATATTGACTTGAAGGGAACTGATTCGGTGCTGGACATCGGTTCGGGCATAGGACGAACAGCCCTGCCTCTTACTAAAATACTGAAGCAGGGAAAATATGAAGGCTTCGATGTTGTAAAAAAAGGGGTGGACTGGTGCAAAAAGAACATTACTTCCGAACACCCAAATTTTAACTTTACCTTTGTATCGCTGCATAATGACCTGTACAATACGTACGAAAAGAAAGGAGAAGACTTCATATTTCCGTATCCTGAAAATAATTTTGATAAAGTTTTCCTTTTTTCAGTATTCACGCATATAAAGTGTAGTGAGATAGCTCATTATCTGAAAGAGATAAAGCGTGTAATGAAGGATGATGGGAAATGTCTGGCTACTTTTTTCCTTTATGATGAAAATTACAGGGACGAAAATCAGGACCCGAGCTTCAGCTTTCCGTTTGAGTATAGTGAAGGTTACAGACTGATGGACAAAAAAGTGCCTTCGGCAAACATTGCATTAAGCCAGAAACTTCTTAATAAATTGGTTGATGAGGCAGAACTTGAGATCGTAAAGATTGAATTTGGCTACTGGAACGGCAGGACCGCGAAGGAAAATGCAGTGAATTTTCAGGATACAGTAATAATAAAAAGTAAATAAATATGGCGCAGATTCTGGATGGACTTAAAATATCCAATGAAATCAAACAGGAAATTAAAACAGAGGTGGATAAGATTGTTGCCTCCGGCAGAAGACCTCCCCATCTGGCAGCGATTCTCGTTGGTGAAAACGGAGCCAGCAAGGCCTATGTAAACAGTAAAGTGAAAGACTGTAAGGAAGTAGGATTCAAATCCACCCTGCTTAAATTCAGTGATACCATAACAGAAGCTGAGTTACTTACCGAGATTGAAAAACTGAATGCGGACAGTGCAATTGACGGCTTTATCGTGCAGTTGCCCATCCCAAAAGGAATGGATGAGGAAAAGGTAATTGAAAGCATAAGTCCTGATAAGGACGTAGACGGTTTCCACCCGGAAAACTTCGGCAGAATGGCTCTTGAGATGGAAGCTTATTTGCCCGCTACACCTTACGGCATAATGACTTTGCTGGAGAGATACAACATTCCTACCCAGGGAAAACACTGTGTGGTTATTGGCCGCAGCCGGATTGTCGGAAGACCCATGAGTATCCTGATGAGTACAAAAGGTAATCCCGGAAACGCTACTGTTACGGTAGTGCACAGCCATACACAGAACATTGAAGAATTTACCAAAAATGCAGATATTGTGATTGTTGCACTGGGCGCGCCTAAATATCTGAAAGGCGACATGATTAAGGATGGTGCCGTAATTATAGATGTGGGAATCTCACGTGTAGAAGATGAGGGGCCTAAAGGCTACCATCTGGAAGGCGATGTGGATTATGACAGCTGCGTAGAAAAAGCTTCGTGGATTACGCCTGTTCCGGGCGGCGTTGGTCCGATGACTAGGGCAATGCTGATGAAAAACACGCTGCTGGCCTACAAGCGGAAATTTTAGAAAATCAAATGACAACAGATCAGGAAATATTATTGAAAGAAGGGAAAATGCTTCCGGTAATGGAACATTTCTACACCATTCAGGGCGAAGGTGCCCACACAGGTACCGCGGCCTATTTTATCCGTTTAGGCGGCTGCGATGTAGGCTGCCACTGGTGCGATGTGAAGGAAAGCTGGGATCCCTCACTTCACCCGCTAATGGATGTGATCCAGGTAGCCGAAACGGCCGCCAGCTATTGCAAGACCATTGTCCTTACAGGCGGAGAACCGCTGATGTGGAACCTGGAAATCCTGACCCTGCGCCTCAAGGAGTTGGGCTGCACCATACATATTGAAACTTCAGGCGCGTATAAAAGGACCGGCATTTTGGACTGGATCACCCTGTCACCTAAAAAGACAGGCTTACCACAACCAGAAATCTATGAGGCTGCTAATGAACTGAAGGTTATCGTATTTAACCGTCATGATTTAAAATTTGCAGAAGAGCAGGCGGCAAAAGTTTCACCCGGCTGTCGCTTATATTTGCAGAGTGAATGGAGCAAACGCGACGAAATTTACCCGCTCATTACGGAATTCATCCTTCAGAATCCTCGTTGGCAGGCCTCGGTGCAAACTCATAAATACCTCAATATTCCCTGAGTAAACGGAAATTTACTTACTTTTAGGTTCTGATTCCGGTTCATGCAACAACTTCGGTTTTCACGCTATTTTAAAGGATTCATCATACTGCTCGATATTCTGATTATCGCAGCAGTTTTTGTGTATTTCTTTATCCGCCGCAATTATGACCTGAAAATCAAGGATGTGGACTGGGAGCAGAATATACTTTCGATCCTGCTTCTTACCCTTTTCTGGATCCTGCTTAGCGGACGGACGCGGCTGTATGACATTCCACGGAACCTGACCTACACATTGTATCTGGAGAGAATTGTAACGCATATCCTTATTTTCCTTTTCGGAATTATTCTTTTAGGAAAAGTAAGCAATAACATTTTTTTGAAAACCGAGCGCTTTGATCTGGCTATCAGCATATTTATAGTATTTTACCTTTTGAAATCGGCCATTTTCTTCTTGCTGAAATCCATACGCAGCATGGGTATCAACATCAGAAACATTATGTTTCTCGGAAGCCGGAATGATGCGAGGCAAATCCTGGAAGATGTATTGCGAACCCGAAGCGATTACGGTCTGGTGATTTATGATTATCCGGAAGGTCCGGTAGATACCCGCCAACTCACTGAATTTTGGCGTGAGAACGGTATTTATACACTTTACATGCCCACGGACAATGCCGGAATCTCAGCTGAAACCAGAAGTGAAATCTTCAGACTGGCGGAAAGCTGTAAAGTTCGCATTGCACTCATACCGGCAATTGACCAAAATTTCTTCAACTACGAGATCAACTATATTGAGACCCAGCCGGTACTTGCCCAGTCTAAGTTTCCGCTGCAGTATTTCACCAATTTCTTACTCAAGCGCGTCTGGGACCTGCTGTTTTCGCTGGTTATACTGCTCACCGTTTGCTCCTGGCTGTTTCCGCTGGTCGCCATTCTTATTAAACTGGACAGTAAGGGTCCGGTTTTTTTCAGACAAAAAAGGTATGGACTGAACGACAGGATCTTCAACTGCATTAAGTTCCGGACTATGGTAGTGAACGACCAGTCGGCTACGAGAACAACGCAGAAAAACGATGACCGGATCACGGCAGTGGGTAAGTTCCTCCGGTTTACAAGCATAGACGAGATGCCGCAGTTCATCAATGTACTGTTGGGACACATGTCCGTAGTTGGGCCCCGGCCGCATATGCTTTTGGTAGATGATTACTACAAGACCCGCATAGGCCGCTATGCGATACGCAGTATGGTGAAACCGGGAATTACAGGCCTTGCGCAGGTAAACGGACTTCGCGGTGATTATGGTGACATGAGTATTGAGATGAAAAAACGTATCCTGGCCGATACTTTTTACGTGAAAAACTGGAGCATGGTCCTGGATTTGGTAATCATCTTAAAAACCGTTTTCCTGGTGATCAGAGGCGACAAAAAAGCAGGCTGAGCCCACTCTCAATTTTATTTTAAAAACATTAATTTAGCAGAATGATTAAAAAGTTCCTGACCGCCTTCGGAGAGTATTTTCTGCTGCTTGGAAAAGCCATTAGAACACCGCAGAAAATGTCGGTTTTCATTAAACTTTTTTTCAGGGAAATAAATGATCTTGGTGTAAATTCCTTTGGACTCGTGGTATTCACTTCGGTCTTCGTTGGAGCGGTTACAGCCATTCAGATGTTCAACAATTTCAGCTCCTCATCTATTCCAATCCCGACGCCGTTTATCGGTTATGCCACCAAGGCGGTACTTGTACTGGAATTTTCGCCCACCATTATCAGTCTTATACTGGCGGGTAAAGTAGGATCTTATATTGCCTCCAGTATCGGTACAATGCGCGTAACGGAACAGATTGATGCGCTGGACATCATGGGTGTAAACTCACCCAACTTCCTGATCTTTCCAAAAATTCTGGCTTGTGTTATTTATAATCCTCTCCTTATAGGCTTAAGTATGGCCGTTGGTATTTTGGGAGGGTTTGCTGCAGGCGAGCTCACCGGCAACTGGACCATATCGGATTTTACCACGGGGGTGCAGATGTACATGCCCATGCTGTTTTATTATTACGCTTTTATCAAGACCATCGTTTTTGCATTTATTATAGCCAGTGTGCCCTCTTACTTCGGATATAATGTGAGCGGGGGATCACTGGAAGTTGGTCGCTCCAGTACACAGGCAGTGGTTTGGACAATGGTTTTCATCATTATTTCAGAATTATTATTAACGCAGATTATTTTAGGGTAATGATAGAAATTAAAGACCTTCGCAAAAAGTTTGATGAAACTGAAGTCCTGAAAGGCATCTCGACCACCTTCGAGACGGGTAAGGTAAATCTGATCATAGGGCAAAGTGGTTCCGGCAAGACGGTTTTCCTGAAGTCCCTCCTGAACGTATACGAACCCACAAGCGGCGGAATCCTATTTGACGGCCGAGATATTACCAAAATGAAGCGTGAGGAAAAACAGATTCTTCGTGCTGAAATCGGTACCGTATTTCAGGGAAGCGCCCTTTTTGATTCCATGACGGTGGAGGAAAATATTATGTTTCCGCTGGATATGTTCACGAACCTGACGTTCAGGGAGAAGAAAAGACGGGTAATTGATGTGATGGGAAGGGTGCACCTGGATAAAGCGGGCCGCAAATTTCCCGCTGAGATCTCCGGTGGTATGCAGAAAAGGGTGGCCATAGCCCGCGCTATTGTGAACAACCCCAAGTATCTGTTCTGCGATGAACCTAACTCCGGTTTGGATCCTTATACAGCGAATGTGATTGATGATCTGCTGGTGGACATTACCAAAGAGTACAATACCACGACCATCATCAACACCCATGATATGAACTCGGTGATGACCATTGGCGAAAAGATCGTATATCTGCGCCTGGGCATCAAGGAGTGGGAGGGCAACAAGGACAATGTGATTACCGCGCGCAATAAAAATCTGATTGACTTCGTTTATTCGTCAGAACTCTTTAAAGAACTCCGGGATTATTTCCTGACCAACGATAAAACTTCAATTGAAAATATAGTAACTAATCCCAAGACTGATGAAAAATAAACTGTTAGCCGCTGTGCTTATTCTTAGTTCCGTAGGTGCTTATGCACAGGTAACTGTTGCTGCCAAAGCACACGCATTGTTTCCGGCAGGAAAGCCGACCTGGGAAAGCGTTAAAGCGGGTGCCGTAGAAGCTTATGAAGCTGAAGGCAAAACTAATGTAGGTTTCAATGCAGGACTCTCTGTAAAGGTTAACCTTGTAGGCGGGCTGTTTGTAATGCCGGAACTTTATTACACCACATTTACAAATGAAATTACTGAGTCCGTAACCAATACGACAATTGAGGCAAAGACTAACCGTGCAGACCTGCCCGTGCTCTTAGGCTATAACGTACTGGGCGAAAGTGTGGGAATTTTCGCAGGACCTGTGGCCAGCTACTACCTGAGCAAGGACAATCAATATCAGGATTTCCGGGAAAATGCCGAAAGCAATTTTACGGTCGGATTCCAGCTGGGTGCGCAGGTAAAGATTAAAAGTTTTATAATTTCCGGGCGCTACGAAGGATCTTTCACAGAAGACCAGCGTGATTTTATTAACAGTAATACCAACACCGTAATACGGTACGATAACCGACCCAGCATGCTGATGGCAGGACTTGGATACCAGTTTTAAAAAAACAGAGACGCAGGACTAATACCAGTTCTGCGTATTTTTTTTATCTGAAGTCAGCGGTGTGCTTGCGGCGGTGGACTGGTTTACCGAATTTTCGGCAGCCAACTTTTCCAGTTCTGCTTTTTCTTTCAGCAGCTGCTTATACTCTCTCCTTTTCTGCTCTTCTTTCAGCGCCGAACCTTTGCTTACATAACCCACAATTCCGCCAATGATAAGACCAATCCCGATGCCGGCAAGTATGCCCATCAGGCTTATTGGTTCAAAGAGTTTTACCATGGAGAATTCGGGCAGCATATAGTACAGAAGGAAGGCCAGTGCCAAAAGGATGATACCTACCAGGGTTAAATTTTTCATCGCGTTAAATTTAAAAACCTTCCCAAATTTAATAAAATATTGAGAAGGTCTGTATGTTAATAATAGGGTCTGTTATTTTCCGCCAGCGGCACGGTAATAAGTCAGCGCTTTATCCATATAGGAATTCAGAGCAGCTAAACGGTTTTCCGGTCCCGGGTGAGTGGAAAGGAATTCCGGCGGTCTCTGACCCGATGATGAAGCTTCCATACGCTGCCAGAACGGAATTGCCTGCCTTGGATCATAGCCAGCCATTCCCATGAGATAAAGACCCATTTGGTCGGCTTCAAGTTCCTGTTTACGCCCGTAAGCCATCAAGCCTACCTGTGCACCAATTGGATATACCTGCTCAAAAATTGCTCCCCACTGGCCTCCTGATACTTGTGAGCCAATTACAGCACCCCCAAGCTGAGCAACCATCGCCTGAGAAATCCTCTCATTTCCGTGACCTGCCAGTGCATGGGAAACCTCGTGACCCATTACTACAGCCAGACCGGTATCGTTTTGCGTAACCGGCATGATTCCCGTATAGACGGCAACTTTTCCGCCGGGCATACACCAAGCATTAATCTGTTTATTATCGATCAGTTTAAATTCCCACTGATAATTGGCCAGGTCGCCTTCTCTTCCTAAATTCCTGTAGTAATTGTAGGCCGCATTCTTAATACGTGTTCCCACATTTACAACACTTTTAGCCTGTGCAGTACCACTAATCACTTTGGACTGACTCATGGTTTTCTGATACTCCTGAGCAGCCATAGTGGCAATTTCTGCATCATTTGCCAACTGCAGGGATCTTCTGCCGGTAATTGGATTAGTTGAACATGCAACGGCTGCGAACATCATGGCACCTATTCCTACTGTATTAATAACTTTCATAGTATTTGATATTTGAAATTACGCTTTTGCAATTATTATTCCAATACATTTACGGTCTTAATTTTGATGCTGCCAAGCAGTTATCTTATAAATAAATTCAAAAAAAATGAAAAATATATTTTTACTGTTCCTAAGCCTTGGAATATTTCTGAACTGTTCTTCTCAAAATTACCTGGAACCTGCTGCAACGGAGCAACTCACTGCCGGCGGCCAGTTTACTTTTCACGCTCAGAAAGCAAATGTGATGGGTGGCGACATCAACGCCATTGCAAATGCAATTCCCAATTATACGCCAAACAGGATGACCACCCTGGACAATGGATATACCATTGAAATTGAAGATAAAAAGCTTACCTGCACTTTACCCTACTTCGGCAGGGTATACAGGAATAGTGCCTACGACACCAATAAGCAGGGTCTTAGATTCACATCTGAAGATTTTTCCGTCCAGAAATCCACATCAAAAAAAGGTAATATACTTTTCAGGATAAGACCGAATGATGTATCGCACATTAACTTGATTAATATTGAAATTTATAAAAACGGCAAAGCATTTGTCTCCATTGATGCCAGCGACAGGCAACCAATTTCATTTGATGGCTATATAGCCGCTAATGCAAAGAGGGACCAATAGTTTTTCCGAAAATTTCCTCCACAAACTTCTTCGCCTCCGAACTGGGATTAGATTTCCCTTCGGAGGCATTTTTCTTATGTTGAAGGAATGAATTATCTGCAGTATTTTCCTTCTGTGTCATTGTTCGGATGTATTCCTGCACCCAATATTCAAACCTGTGTGCGGACTGAAGGGCGCGTACCTCCTCAAACCGTCCGCTCTGCAACTTCAGATCAATGAACTGTTCCACCTGATCAAATACTTCCTCCAAACCTGCATTATTCAGCGCGGAGCCCAGGATCACAGGAACTTTCCAGCCTTTTTCCTTGGGATGCAGGAAGTGAAGTGCCCTCATAAGTTCGGTTTTGGTCCTTTTTGCCGCCAACCGATTGGCGTCATCTACTTTATTGATGAAAATAAGGTCCACCATCTCCATAATCCCACGCTTGATTCCCTGAAGTTCATCACCGCCACCAATGATTTTCAGGAAAAGGAAAACATCTGTAATTTCGGACACCAGTACTTCACTCTGGCCTACGCCAACAGTTTCAATCAGTATGCAGTCATAACCAGCAGCCTCGCACAGAAGCATTGTTTCGAAAGTGGTATTGGCCACACCTCCAAGGAAACCCGAACTCGGTGAGGGACGGATGAACGCGTTCTCTTCGCGGGCCAATTCTTCCATGCGGGTTTTATCTCCCAAAATAGAGCCCTTGTTCAGTGACGAACTGGGATCAATAGCCAAAACTGCTACTTTACGGCCTTTCTGAATAGCCAGTTTACCGAAGCTTTCAATAAAAGTAGATTTACCCGCACCAGGCACGCCTGTAATTCCTATGCGCACAGATTTTCCGGAATACGGAATGATTTCTTGCAATAAATCTTCGGCCTGCGCCCGGTGATCCGGCTTCCTGCTTTCTACAATTGTTATGGCTTTGGCCAGAAACCTTTTGTTACCACTGCGTATACCCTCAATTAATGCTTCGTTTGTAAAATTCATACCGAAATAAAACCCAAATTTAATGTTTACCGATGAAAGACTGAAATTTACTGTTGCCCCCTCAGATTAACCGGATACCCAGTCCGGGTGCTTCGGAAACAATTAATTTGCCGTCAACCACTTTACTGCCTTCCGCAAAATCGTTGGATATAAGGTTGGCCCCATCCAGATCAGCATAATCACACAAACCGGCCAGAGCGATACCGGCGGAAATGCCGACTGTAGATTCGGTCATGCATCCTATCATCACTTTAAAACCAATGCTGCGGGCAGCTGCGATCATCTCAAGTGCGGGGGTAATCCCGCTCAGCTTCATCACTTTGATGTTAACACTGCGGTAATGCCCGGAAAGTGGCTGTAAATCGGCAAGCCTTTGGCAGTCTTCATCGCACATCCAGTGAGCATTTTTATTTTTATTCAACACATGAAACCTTCCAACCGGCAGTGGCTGTTCCAGATAAGTGAAGTGTTCCGTCAGCTTTTGCGATTCCAGAAAATTACAGTCCTCTTCAGTAAAGCTGGCGTTAAAATCCAGAGCAATATCCTTACCGCTTTCCTGCAGGCGAAAAACATTGGACCTGTCCAGTCCATTACATTTTACCTTGAATCTTGTCCATTTACTCGCAGCCATCTTGTTAATTTGAGAATCAATATCGGCCACATTAATTGTGAATGATGACTCAGGCAGGGTGTGCTGCGGGAAATTCAGCAACTGACTCAAACTTTGCTTTTCCAGTTTACCGTAAAGGTCCCAATAAGCGCAATCCAGTGCCGAACGGAGGAAAGGATGAAGATTCAGCGTCAGGAGAAACTTATAGAATTGCCCAGGATGAACAATATTTTGGCCGCTTAGTCTATGCCGTACGGTTTCTAACTTTTTTTTAAACTTTATAAGGTCAATTCCATAGTAGTTTACAGCCACACACTCGCCATAGCCGGATTCACCATGCGAGGACAGTGCAACGGTAAGCGAGTCGCGGTAATCATAGTTTCCGTAGGCTATTCTGAAGGTTTCGCGTAAATGCAAACGGTAATGGTTGAAAGTGAGAGTCATGAATGAAAAGTCAGGAATTATATAAATAAAGATAGGTGATAGCGAATAAATTTGTTACAATTAAATCATTTCCATTATGAAAAAGACAATTCTAACGGCTGCGGCAGTTTCGCTTTTCATGGTTTCGTGTGCACGCAGCAATGCTGTCACGGGGCCTAAATACACCTCCTCTGAGAAACTGTCTCAAGGGAAAACAGTATTTGAAAACTCCTGCAATAAATGCCACAATTTACCCGAACCCACTAAACATACCGACGCGGAGTGGATTGAGACACTAAGCAGAATGGCGCCGCGCGCAAAACTGACACCGGACCAGCACCAAATGGTTTATGATTATCTGATATCGCAAAACTAAAAATTCCTCCGGTTGTGGAGGAATTTAAGTTTTCTGAGTATTTTAGTTAAGATACTTTTCAAGAATCTCACAGGCAGATTTAGGCAAATTGGTACCCGGACCAAAAATATGGTCTGCTCCATTGTTATACAGAAATTCATAATCCTGCTGTGGGATTACACCACCCACCACAATCCTGATATCGTCGGCACCTAATTTCCTGAGTTCTTCCACCACCTGAGGAACGAGCGTTTTGTGTCCTGCCGCCAAAGATGAAACACCCAGTATATGGATATCGTTTTCCACTGCCTGCATGGCTACCTCGGCCGGAGTCTGGAAGAGCGGTGCTACATCAACATCAAAACCCATATCGGCAAAGGCAGTAGCAACTACCTTTGCACCGCGGTCATGCCCATCCTGACCCATTTTCACCACCATTATACGTGGTCTACGGCCCTGCTGATCTTCAAACTGCTGTGTCATTGCCAAAGCTTTCTCAAAATATTCATTTTTTGATGCGTTCATTGCGTATACTCCCTGTATGGTTCTTATGTTTGCCTTATAACGGCCGTAGGATTTCTCGAGCGCATTACTCATTTCGCCCAGAGTTACCCTCCTGCGTGCAGCTTCAATACAGATATCCAAAAGGTTGCCGGTATTGGTTTCGGCAGCCTTACTTAATTTTTCAAGAATTTCGTGAACAGCTGCACCATCGCGTCCGGCCCTAATCTTATCCAGTCTTTCAATCTGCTTACGTCTCACCTCGGAGTTGTCGATATCCAGAATCTCCAGTTCCATCTGTTTCTGTGAGGATTTAAATGAATTTACACCAATGATAAATTCTTCACCGCTGTCAATCTTAGCCTGTTTGCGCGCTGCAGCTTCTTCAATCCGCATTTTCGGGATTCCGGCTTCAATGGCTTTGGTCATCCCGCCTTCTTTCTCCACCTCATCAATATATTTCATCGCTTCATCAATCATCTGCTGAGTAAGGGCCTCAACCAAATGGCTGCCGCCCATGGGATCTACAACGTCCGTTATGCCGGTTTCCTGCTGCAGGATGATCTGGGTATTACGAGCAATTTTGGCAGAATAGTCGGTGGGTAAAGCGATGGCTTCATCCAGAGCATTGGTATGAAGGGATTGGGTTCCGCCCAGTGCAGCTGAGAGTGCCTCAATTGCAGTTCGTGTAATATTATTGAAGGGCTCCTGCTCGGTAAGGCTCCAGCCTGAAGTCTGCGAGTGTGTGCGAAGCGCGAGCGACTTTTGATTCTGAGGCGAGAACTGCGTAAGAAGGTTAGCCCAAATATAACGGGCAGCCCTCATTTTTGCGATTTCCATGAAGTGATTCATCCCCACGGCCCAGAAAAACGAGAGTCTGGGAGCAAAGTCATCAACCTTCATTCCCGCCTGAATTCCGGTACGCACATACTCCAGACCGTCGGCCAGAGTATAGGCCATCTCCAGAACAGGTGTGGCGCCGGCTTCCTGCATGTGGTAGCCGGATATAGAAATGGAATTGAATTTAGGGATATTGTTCGCGGTATATTCGAAAATATCCGCAATAATTTTCATTGAAGGCGTTGGTGGATAGATATAGGTGTTCCTAACCATAAATTCCTTCAGGATGTCATTCTGTATGGTTCCTGAAAGTTGGTTTTGGGCAACACCCTGTTCCTCAGCCGCCACAATATAGAAAGCAAGAATGGGCAGTACGGCACCGTTCATGGTCATGGAAACTGAAATCTGGTCCAGCGGTATCTGGTCGAAAAGGATTTTCATATCCTCCACCGAATCTATTGCTACACCTGCTTTTCCCACATCACCTACCACACGCGGATGGTCCGAGTCGTAACCGCGGTGCGTGGCAAGGTCAAATGCCACAGAAAGTCCTTTCTGACCGGCCGCAAGATTCCTCCTGTAGAAGGCATTGGACTCCTCGGCGGTGGAAAATCCCGCATACTGACGTATGGTCCAGGGCTTCTGCACATACATGGTGGAATAAGGACCGCGTAAATAGGGTGCAATCCCGGCGGAGTATTGTTTTTCAGTAATTTTTTCTGAGTCCTCAGCGGTATAGGCCGATTTCATTTCCAGTCCGTCCTTCTCAAAGAAATAAGGAAGTTTAACATCAAAATCGGACGAAAAATCGGGGGTTTTGTTCTGGATTTCTTTGCGCATTGTGCTTGCTTTAACAGCCGATAAAGTTACTGATTTTATCACTTGGGAAACAGCCCTTTCACAAGAAATCTCGGCTGCGCAAACTGTTTGTGCCCTACCTACTTCTTCTTCACCTTTATTGTGCAGCCTATCGCAACGGTTTTCTCTGTTTTGATTTTCTCCTCTTTCAGCAAACTGTTCACAGCATCCTGAAGGTAGAATTCGGAGACATCTGATGCATCTTCGTAGTTATTATCTATTGCGCCAATGTACTTTACGATATTACGCCCCTTTTCCTTATTAAGCAAAAATACATGAGGTGTTTTGGTTGCGCCGTACTGAGGATAAATTTTCTGTCCCTCATCAACCAGGTAAGGAAATGTGAATCCTTTTTCTTTGGCGCGCTGTTTCATCTCTTCAAAACCATCTTCCGGCTGCACAGCAGGATCGTTAGGGTTAATGGCAATCACGGGGTAGCCTTTGGATTTATACATCCTGTCCAGTGCCACAATCCGCTCCTCATATTTCTTGGCATAAGGACAGTGGTTGCAGGTAAAAATGACAATAAATCCTCTGGCAGACCTGTAGTCGCTGAGCGATACCATTTTGCCGTCGATATTCTTTAGTTTAAAATCAGTGGCTTCATCGCCAATTGAGTAACCGTATTTCGCAGGTGTGGCTGGCGACAACTGGCCGTGTACTGATGCCATGGCCAGGATAAAAACAGCTGACAGGAAAATTCTGAATGATTTCATATTATCAATTTATTTGAGTTACTATAAGTGGGTACGGATCATATCCTCCAGTTCCGCTTCGGACATTTCCCCATTTTTGAAAGCTACTTTCTTACCCGCCTTATACAGAACGGTTACCGGGATTTCTCCGCCCCATTCGGCATCAAAGCGCGGAATCCAGGTATTCATCCGCTTGTTATCGTCCAGGAGCACCACTTCTGCCGTAATGTTTTTTTGGTGTATAAATTTTTTGACCCTTTCCATATCTTTGGCTCTGTCCAGGGAGACCAGAAGCATCCTAAATTCCGGATTAGCTTCATACCTGCGTTTAACTTCCATAAAATGCGGAAGTTCCTTAACACAGGGCGCGCATGTTGTAGCCCAGAAATTGACGATCAGCAGTCTGGCGGAGGTTTGCTCGATCCTTTTCTCCAGCTCTTCAAATTTGATAAGAGGTATGGATTCCTGTTGTGCCTGAAGCGTTGCCTGGAAAATGATACAGAAGAGCAGCAGTAACTTTCTCATATTTAAAATTAGTCATTAAATTTAAATATTATGGTAAAGTGTCGAGATTATTATGCATTCATTTTCCACAAAAAAAGCCTTCCCGGTTGGAAAGACTTAATTCTTATTGATACAGTGATTACTTAGTGATATCACCATCACCGTCAGTCGCTTCCTGAGCTCCTTCTTTCACGTTCTGAGCACCTTCTTCGATAGCGTCACCTGTAGCATTCAATGCACCGCCTACAGCTGTAGAGTCAGACATTACCGGCATAGAGTCAGCATCTACGATAACAACCGCGTCAGCAGAATCTGCATTAACGTCTGTTGCAGTTGTTTCAGTTTTCTTACATGAAATTAGGGTCACTGCGGCAAATGCTGCCGCCATAAAGATTGATTTTTTCATATTTAAATATTTTTAATGTGCGCTAAGATAGGACATCTTAATTAAATACTAATAATTTTCCTCCTCACCTTTCATTTTTTCTGCATTCTCGGCCATGATTACTGCATCAATCATTTCCTGAATATCGCCGTTCATATAGGCATCCAGATTATAAATGGATTTATTGATGCGGTGGTCCGTCACCCTTCCCTGCGAATAGTTATAGGTTTTAATCTTAGCCGACCTGTCACCTGTGGAAACCATTGTCTTACGCTGTGCCGCAATATCGCCGGTTACCTTCTGCAACTCAATATCGTACAGTTTGGTACGCAGCATTTCCATTGCCAGCTCACGGTTGGCCAGCTGAGAACGCGCCTGCTGGCAAACTACCACCATGCCGCTGGGCTTATGCGTAAGCTGCACTTTGGTCTCTACCTTGTTTACATTCTGCCCACCGGCGCCACCGGAACGCGAGGTCTGCATCTCGATATCTGCCGGATTAAGTTCAAAATCCACTTCTTCGGCTTCAGGTAAAACCGCAACCGTAATTGCGGAGGTATGAACTCTTCCCTGCGATTCCGTCTCCGGAACACGCTGCACGCGGTGTACACCCGATTCAAACTTCATAATACCGTAAACACCGTCACCTTCTACCTTAAGTATAAGTTCCTTATATCCCTTCGAGGCTTCACTGGCATCTGTTATCTCGTGCTTCCAGCCTTTGGCTTTAAAGAACATGGAGTAGGCCCGGTATACATCTTCTACAAAGATTGCTGCTTCATCTCCACCCGTTCCTGCGCGGAGTTCGATAATGACATTTTTGTCATCGGCGGGATCCTTAGGAATAAGAAGGACCTTCAGTTCCTCTTCCAGGCCGGGAAGTTTCTCAATGGCTTCATTTTTCTCCATTTTTGCCATTTCCACAAATTCGCGGTCCGAACCTTCAGCAATGATCTCGTCCGACTCCTCTATGGTCTTGAGTGCCTGCTTGTATTTATCGAAAACAGTTACAATCTTGCCCAAGTCGCTGTACTCTTTATTCAGTGATGAATATTTTTTCTGGTCTGAAATTACATCGGGCTGGATAATAAGGTCAGCAACTTCGTTATAGCGCTGTTTGATGGCTTCCAGCTTAGGTATTAGGGATTTTGACATTTTGGAGAATTTGTGAGTGCAAAGATAAGTAAAATGGGAGAAAATGCAGGGTAACAGGTACACAGAGCCTTGAGTGCGCTCCAATTGAGCTTTTAAATAAAAAAATCAGCCCCTGAATACAGAGGCTGAACATATATATGATTTTGCTTTGTAACCGCCATTTCCCGGGTCTGTGGGGAAAAGCGATGACATCAACTAGTGATGACCGTGACTGTCGTGATGATGAATGAAAGGACCATTGCCTTTGGGATTGCTGTATATTACCTCAGCGCCCTGCTCCACCACTGTTTTCCGGCGAACATCTTCCGGATCGAAGGGTGCCGTCTTACCAAAATATTCTTTCAGTCCTGAAGTAAGCCACATTGGGATTACCACACCGAAAAACATGATTATGCACCAGAATCCTACCAGCAACATAAATACAAAGAATACGAACCAAAAAAACTGGTAGCCTGGCCAGAATGAAGATAATAGTAATAACATCGATTTCAGATTTTGAGCAAAATTAAATTAATTTAGTTGATAATAAAAGTTTTCCCCTGATTTTTTGGACAGTAACCTTCGATTAACAAAGGTTACGACCCTATAACGTGCTATTTGCCTATAGATTCAAAAAAATCATTGCCTTTGTCATCAGAAATGATGAAGGCCGGAAAGTTCTCTATTTCAATCTTACGAACGGCTTCCATTCCTAACTCTTCAAAATCCACTACCTCTACAGATTTAATATTCTCCTTAGCCAGGATAGCGGCAGGTCCGCCAATAGAGCCCAGATAGAATCCGCCATATTTCGCACAGGCATTGGTCACCTCTTTAGAGCGGTTTCCTTTGGCCAGCATAATCATGGAGCCCCCCAAACTCTGGAATTCATCTACATAAACATCCATACGTCCGGCGGTTGTAGGTCCAAAACTTCCTGAAGCCATGCCGTCCGGTGTCTTAGCCGGCCCCGCATAATACACAGGATGGTTCTTAAAATATTCGGGCATCGGCTGTCCGCTGTCAATCAGTTCTTTAATCTTTGCATGGGCAATATCCCGGGCCACGATCAGCGTCCCGTTAAGGCTTAAACGTGTCTTGATTGGATACTGCGACAGTTCTGCCAGGATTTCGGGCATCGGTCTGTTCAGGTTAATCTGAACCGGCGCCTCCAGGTGTGGTGCTGTTTCCGGCAGAAATCTTTTTGGGTCGGTCTCCAGTTGCTCCAGGAATATACCCTCGCGGTTGATGAATCCTTTTATGTTACGGTCTGCAGAGCAGGAAACACCCATTCCTACCGGACAGGAAGCGGCATGCCTCGGCAAACGGATTACCCGTACATCATGGGTAAGGTATTTGCCGCCAAACTGTGCTCCGATGGAACTTTCCTGACAGATCTCCTGCACGCGGCGTTCCCATTCCAGGTCGCGGAAGGCCTGTCCGCCCATATTTCCTTCGGTAGGCAAATGGTCATAGTAACCGGCACTGGCCTTTTTCACTGCCGCAAGGTTCGCTTCTGCTGAAGTTCCGCCGATAACCAGTGCCAGGTGATACGGCGGGCAGGCTGCAGTACCCAGATCCATAATACGCTCACGGACAAATGCTTCCAGAGCTTTATCATTAAGCAATGACTTGGTTTTTTGGTAAAGAAAAGTCTTGTTTGCAGAACCACCGCCCTTGGCCAGGAAAAGAAATTTGTATTCTTCGCCTTTGGTTGCATAAATGTCAATCTGAGCGGGAAGGTTTGTTCCGGAATTTTTCTCTTCAAACATAGTTAAAGGTACCACCTGCGAAAAGCGAAGGTTTCTGCTCTGATAAGTATTGTAGATGCCGCGCGAAATCCATTCGGCGTCATCGGCACCCGTATATACATTCTCGCCTTTTTTCGCCACACAGATGGCAGTTCCCGTATCCTGACAGGAAGGCAGTGCACCTTCAGCGGCTACAGCTGCGTTCTGAAGGAGATTATAGGCTACAAAACGGTCATTATCGGTAGCCTCCGGATCATCAATGATATTGCGCAGTTTTTGCAGGTGGGAAGACCTCAGCATAAAGGAAACATCGGCCAGTGCATTCTCGGCAAGAAGTTCCAGTGCTTTGGGATCTACCGAAAGGATTTCACGTCCTCCAAGATAATCGATCTTTAAATATTCAGAACTGAGTTTTCTGTATTTGGTATCGTCCTTTAGTATAGGATAAGGTTCCTGATATTGAAATTCCATAGCTTAATTTTGGTGGTGCAAAATTAGTGAAAATAAGGATGATGAAAAACTGATATTATGCAGACTTGAGTGTATTTACGGCTGCCGGAAAAGGTAGTAGAAACCTCAACGCTCGGGTAGTTCAAATTTAAATTGATTAACTTTATTCTCAAAATTAACCAACATGAATTACAGAACGGAAAAAGATACGATGGGTGAAGTTCAGGTGCCGGCAGATAAATTCTGGGGCGCCCAGACCGAACGGTCAAGAAATAATTTTAAGATCGGCCCGGAAGGTTCAATGCCCCATGAAATCATTGAGGCATTTGCCTATCTCAAGAAAGCTGCCGCTTACGCAAACTGTGACCTGGGTGTTCTTTCAGAAGAGAAACGGGATCACATCAGCCGGGCCTGCGATGAGATACTGGAAGGCAATCTGGATGACCAGTTTCCGCTGGTGATCTGGCAAACGGGTTCCGGTACCCAGAGCAATATGAACCTGAATGAAGTGATTTCCAACCGGGCTCATGTTAATAATGGAGGAAAATTAGGCGAGAAATCCGTCATTCATCCCAATGATGATGTAAACAAATCACAAAGTTCCAACGACACATTTCCGACGGCTATGCATATCGCGGCCTATAAGAAAGTGGTGGAACACACGCTGCCCGCAGTTGAAATACTTCGTGATACACTGCTTACCAAAAGCAATGAATTTAAAGATATTGTTAAAATCGGCCGGACGCACCTCATGGATGCAACGCCTCTCACCTTAGGACAGGAATTCTCCGGTTACGCCGCGCAGCTGGATTATGCGATGAAGGCCATAACACATACGCTGGATCACCTTCAGGAACTGGCGCTGGGCGGAACGGCTGTAGGAACGGGATTGAATACGCCGGAAGGTTATGATGTCCTGGTAGCAAAATACATTTCCGAATTTACCGGTCTGCCCTTTGTCACTGCACCTAATAAATTTGAAGCATTAGCTGCTCACGACGCGATTGTGGAAAGCCACGGCGCCCTTAAACAGCTTTCGGTCGCACTCTTTAAGATTGCACAGGATATCCGAATGCTGGCCTCGGGGCCACGAAGCGGCATTGGCGAAATCTTTATCCCGGAAAATGAACCGGGCTCTTCTATTATGCCGGGTAAAGTGAATCCAACGCAGAATGAGGCCCTCACCATGGTGTGCGCCCAGGTGCTTGGCAATGACACTTCAATTTCCTTCGCCGGCACACAGGGCAATTATGAACTTAACGTCTTCAAACCTCTGATGGCCTACAATTTCCTGCAATCCGCGCAACTTCTGGGCGACGCCTGTATTTCCTTCAATGACCACTGTGCTGTGGGAATTGAACCCAACCTTCCGCGCATCAAAGAACTGGTTGATAAAAGTTTAATGCTGGTCACCGCACTGAACACGCACATAGGCTATGAAAATGCGGCCACAATTGCCAAGACCGCCCATAAAAACGGCACGACCCTAAAGGAGGAAGCTGTAAATCTGGGCTTGCTGACTGCGGAGCAGTTTGACGAATGGGTAAAACCGGAAAATATGGTTTAAAAGCTAACCAACCCTAAACAGTAAAACGCTTTCCGTAATGGACGGCGTTTATTTTTATTTGGAATCGGCCAGCGTTTTAAAATACTGGATCAACACCTTACGGTCGTCAGGGGTAAGCGCCGCCTCTTCATGATAGGAAACATAGACAGGCAAAGGCATTTTCCGGTCTTCCAAAACATGCACCGTTTTTTCCAGAATCCCCCGTTTTTGCTCCTTATTGTATGCTGCCCATTGCGAAAAGTTTACGTGCTTTCTTCCTTTGTTCACATGATGCTTCACCGACCATGAGAAAGGCGCGATATAGGCATACTGCGGATAAACAGTTTCATTGGAGTGGCAGTCGTAACAGGACCTTTTAAGGACGGAAGTTACCTCAGCCGGCGCTTCCGTCACCTTCACAAAATCTGCCGCCGGATCTACCGGAATATTGTTTCTGTCTACAGGTATCAGCTGGATCAGCAAAAGAACCGCTACAACATAGAAGATGATTTTTAAGGTCTTTTTCATCATCTCCGTTCCAATGTTCTTTCAGGTCTTGTACCGGGCACAGTGCCGCGAATCTGTGGGCTCCGGACGGGTGCCGCAGTACTTGGGGTGGTAGCTTGCGGAGCAGTAGATTCCGGTTTTACCGGATCAAGTTTCCGGGTATCTTTTAAATCCCAGTCTTCCACCAGTTCCCAAAGCGGGCGGATATTCACTTTCTTGTAGAAAATATAAGCATCCTCCGCAAACTGCTGATTCAGGAAATCGGCTTCATCCCAATGTCCGTTACCATTATTGTCCACCAAAATGCGCACAAAGTATTCACCCGGTTTAACGATATTGAACTTTACTTCAGCTGCATCATTAAAGGTTGTGTACTGTACTTTTTCTGATGAGTCCAGCAGCTGCAGCCAAAAGCGGGCCTCAGGTTTATTGCTAAGGCGGGCTGTAAAACTGCCGAAATTCTGAACTTTATCAGCCTCAAAATCAAATCTGTAGGGTTTTGCCGTAGATTCATAAAATGAGGAAACCGTCTTGCTTGGAATTGTAAGCTGGTATTTATTGCCCTCCACAAACCCGGCTTTCACCAGAATTTGGTAGGGATTGGTCTCAGAAATCCTGGCAGTAAAAGGAACAGCCGTAAGACTGTCTATGGTCAGCGTCCATTTTTCCGGCTGAATCCTGTCAATAATATAGTTGCTGGTTACTTTAAAATCGGTGGAGGGCGGAAGCAGGGCTCCCCCATCATTGGAAATGGCCATTTCAGCATCCGGATTTCTCTTGTAGAAAAGGGATACCGTATCCTGTTTGCCTTCCGCATCATAGCTGAACCTCAAATTCTCGCTGACATCAGTTCCGACACCCTGTTTCGCGGCATCAAACCAAATCTTAACCGTATCCGATTTGCTTCGGTGTGTAACCTTATATTCTTTCAGTTTTTCGGATACTGCTTTTACTTCTACACTTTGTGGATTACCCTCAAAGAGCATTTGTACTCCACCCGGCATTTCCTTCATTTCCAGATAACGGAATGCTTTTTTGGACGGGAACAGACTGATTGGCAACCCCGACACGGAATTTTCAACCACTACTGGTTCTTTACGGAAGCCCACTTTTTCTTTACCGGGATCGTAAACAGAATTGGAATTCTCATCTTCGAAAGCAATAATGCGGTAAGTCCCGGGTGAAAGGTAATTTAGCTCATAGTAACCGTCCTCGTCCACTCTTGTTATGTAGTAGGGTTTCTGGCGGTAATCCATGGAATCCTTGTCCTGATACAAACCTACCACTCTGCTCACCTTTGCCGGAACAGCCTTAATCTGCAGCGCTTCTGTAACCTCGCCACTGATATAAAGATCATCTATTTTCTCACCGGTAGAGAACGCATAGTTATAGTATGGGAGCATATTCCCTTCGTTATGGTCCTGGATTGAGCTGCCGAAATTAAAGCTGTAAGTCGTATTGGCCTGCAGCGTATCTTCCCACTGAATCACAATTTCCTTGGTAGCCAGGCTGGAGGGAAGGATCCGTTTGATCTTTCTGATAGGAGGCGAAATAATCAGGTTCTTATTTGCGTCCTTTAAAGTAATGTATTCATCAAAAGAAATTCGCAACTCTTTCAGGTTACGAGGTACATTTACTCTGGGCGTGTCTATATTTGAGCCAATCACCCTGGGTGCGATGGTATCACGTTCCCCTCCTACGGGTGAACCTACTCTGGCGCAGGAAAACAGAAGTAATGCGGTGATTATAAGGTAAAATGGCTTCAGCATTAATTTATTTTGTGCAAATTTAAAGATTTATCCGCCATTTACATCTGCAGAATCCTCCTCACTTCCGGAAGATGCACCGGAGCCCTGTTTCATAGTATTTTTAAGGCGGTCTATTTCTATTGGGTACTGCCCGAAAAGACCCGCCAGCGACAGCGCGGTGTAAGGCTGACGCGAAAATTTATTTCCTATAGCCACGATGGTCACATTGGAGTTCAGCAGATGAGCAAATACGGAATTAGTGCCGTGCCACCATCCGGTATGAAAGGTAAGCTTGTTACCGTTATCATAAACCTTCATGCGGAAACCGATACCATAATTATTTATACCGGCCCGCTCATTACTGTAAGGCTCAAAGACCATATCCTTTAAATCCTTCCGCAGGAAATTATCGGCATACAACGCGCGGGAGAAGTTGAGTAAATCACGCGGAGTAGTATAGACATTTTTGTCACCATAGATAAGATCCAGCCGGTCGTAAGGATAAACTTTCGGACCCCGGTTAAAGAAAGATTTGGAAGCCGTAAGTGTGTCCTTTTCCTGGAAGATAAATGAGTTTTCCATTTTCAGCGGCTTGAAAACCATCTGTTCCATGGCTGAAGGGAAAGAAGTGGCAGTAACTTTCTCCACAAGAAGCGCCAGCATGGCATAGTTGGTATTACAGTACATGAAACCTGTATCGGGACTGCGCGCAGCCTCCGGCTTATGGCGGATCATCAGGTTCAGAATGTCCCGGTTTGTGAGGAACTTCTTGCTGAGTTCTGCCGGTGCCGGCTCAATTTTTTCAATGAAGTACTCGTATTTAGGCAAACCGCTGCGCTGCGTAAGCAATGACTTTACCGTTACCCCGGGATAAGGAAAACCCGGGAAATATTTTTCCACTTCAGCATCAAGATCAAGCTTGCCGGCTTCCACCAACTTCATTACTGCCATAGCGGTTATGGTTTTACTGATAGACGCAACGTGCAAAGGCGTGGATTGGGTAATGGGTTCCTGTTTGTTGGCCTGTGCAAAGCCACGGTAACCCTCATAAAGAATATCGTCGCCTTTGGCTATCAGAAAGCCACCCCAAAGGTCACCTCCTTCCCAAACTGTGCGGTAATAATGCTGAATTACCGCATTGATGGAATCACTGTCTGCATGCTTATTTTCATTACCACCAAATACCTCATCCAACTTGACATTTCCAAAATTAGGAAGCTGTGTCGTGGTCTCTTTATCAAGAATCTGAAGTTCTTTTTTGCATGAACCCAACAACATCACACACAGCCACCCCAGCCAAAAACTTTTTCTCATCATTAACTTATACAAAATGAGCGGCAATTTAATAAAAACGGAAAGCCTGCATGGTGAGGCGACATGATATTATGAATACTTTAACAATGGAAGCTTTACAACATTAAGGGTCTGCTGTTATATAATTCATCAAATATTGTTGGGAAAAAAATAGATAGCCGGTATCACGAGCCAAACGTAGCAAGGATCTTATCTACAATCACCTGCGCCAGCTTTTCCTTACTCTGGTGGGTCCAACCGGCAATATGCGGAGTAACAATAACCCTTTCGCTCTGAAGAAGGTATTCTAAATCCTCATTTTCAGAACCCAGATTTTCAAAAGACGGTTTTTCAAATTCGAGGACATCCAGCGCGGTGCCTTTGACTTTACCCGTCTTCAATCCCTGAACTAAAGCTTTCGTTTTAACGTTCTTTCCCCGCGAGGCATTGATGAGGTAGAACTCTTTAGCCATTCCACCAATGAAATCCTCATCTACAAGATAATGTGTTTCGTCGGTGAGCGGAATATGCAGGCTTACGATATCGGCGGCACTCATCAATTCCTCCAAACTTACCTGCGCAGCAAACTCATCAGCAAGATCAGGCAGGATATCATGAAATACGGTCTTTACCGAAAATCCGGACAGTCTTTTGGCAACTGCCTTACCCATATGGCCATAGCCAATAATACCGAAAGTTTTTCCGGCAAGTTCGTCGCCACGGTTTTCTTCCCTTTTCCAAAATCCCTGCTTCACTTCTTCAGCAGAAATAAAGAGACGGTTGGTCAGTACCAGCAGCATACCCAGGACATGCTCGGCCACGGCATCACGGTTGCCTTCAGGTGAACTGATGACCACAACGCCAAACTCAGCGGCAGCTTCAAGGTCAATATTTTCCAGTCCGGCACCGACACGGGCAATAAATTTAAGGTTTCGGGCTTGCCGGATGAAGTTCCGGTCCATCGGGACACGGCTTCGGATAATTATCCCCTCATAAGGTGCAACGGTTTCCAGAAGCTGACTATAGCTGCTGCTAAGATCTTCGTCAACAATAAAGCCTTTTGCCGAGAGTTGCTGTTCTATCAGCGGGTGATTTTTATCAAGCTGGAGTATCTTCATTATTCAGCATACGGAAAGTCGGTTAACCCTGACCGAAAAGCTTTTTCAGCTCTACAGAATCGGCAGGCTTCATACGTCCGGAAAGGATCAGGGAAAGTTCCTTTCGCCTTAAGGCTGCCTCATAGCGCGAAATTTCCTGTTCAGTTTCAGGCTCCATATTAGGAATCGGAATGGGACGGTTAAATTCGTCCACCGCAACAAAGGTGTAAATTCCTTCATTGGTATGTATCTTCTTCTGATTAATCGGGTCGTCCAGCCAAACATCAACATAAATCTCCATGGAGGTTGAGAAAGCCCGTGAGACTTTGGATTCCAGCACAACAATGCCACCCTCCGGAATCGGATGGTTGAAGGATACATGGTTTACCGAGGCGGTAACCACGCGTCTTTCGCAGTGGCGTGCGGCAGAGATAGACGCACATCGGTCCATTTTCGCCAGAAGTTCACCACCGAAAAGATTGCGGAGCGAATTGGTTTCGTTCGGCAGAACGATATTGGTCATTACCGTGAGTGATTCACTTGCTTTTTTGGTTTGCGCCATTTTTTAGTAGGATTTTTCTTTGATTTCCATTGTTTTGGAGCAACCGGAACCGCTGCTATTGTTTTACTTGAATCGGCTTTCACCGAATCCAGTTTCATCAGATTGACCGTATCTCTTTTTGCGGGCACGGCTTTCACTGTGTCCTTCATTTTCTCAAGAGATTCCGGTGTAAAGGACTTTCTGCCAAATAACATCTCCGGCTGGGTAACCCCAAAATAGGCTAAGGCACCTATCGGCAGCGCCAGCAACAGAAGCCAGACTGCTGCCTTGCCTATGGAATAAGGTTTTTTTTCGCCCGGGCTCTGTGAGTTTCCGCGGCGCTTGCCTAATTCCGCAAGATTGATTTCCTCGAGTCCGTAAAAGTCTGAATGATCTCCTGCAATCCTGTTACCATCAAAATGAACAGAGTCGGCTGAGATTTTAAAAACACCCAGACCTTCAAGGCTAAAGTTTTCGCCTTCGTTAATCTTGTTTTTCCAAAAGGTGACCTGTAGTTTTATTTCTTCCGCAGCTTTTTCGGCGCTCAGACCCTGTTTTTCGGCCACGAATTTTTCAAAATCTGAACCAGAAACGCCGTAATCCGGATGGTAGATTATTTTTTGTGCCGGTGGCAGCAGGGTTTTATCTTCCGAATTCAGGACGGCAGCCGCATTTTCCAGCAGGAAATCGCCAAAGCCGGTTACCGTAGCTTTATGCCTGACCTTCAGATATTCGAGAATAAGTGCAGAGATATTCATGAGTCCGCAAATTTAGGATTTTTTCGGCGAAAAAAATTTCCGCCGAATCAAAATCCTTAAGTCAGTCCGAAACCCTTTATTTCTTCAGTAAAACAGAAATTCCGAACATGAAATTAATGCCTGCCTGGGAGAAATAATAAGGCGAGCTGTCATAGACATAACCGTTGTTCACATATTTACGGTCCAAAATATTATTGACCAGGAGTTTGAAGTCTAAATCTGTTTTTTTCAGGTTCAAAATGTATCTGGCATTAAAATCAGTCAGCAGGTAATCATCCAGCTGCAGCTGGGCATCATTGGTATTGTCCAGAAACTGCTTGCCTATATACTGATTCTGCAGGCCCAGGGTGAGGTTTTTAAGAGGTGTATAGTTCACCATCAGATTTCCGATCATGTCCGGTGAAAAGGAGATGGGTGTATCGCCCAGATCCTGAATTCCGTTGGCATCCTCCCGGATAAAATTGCGGTTGCGGTTGTGGCTAACGTTTAGGTTACCCGAAAGGCTCCAGTTGTCCGTAAGTTTTGCCGCCGCAGCCAGCTCAATTCCCGTTCTGTAACTTTTACCGCTGTTCTCGCGGATAAACTCACCAATATCGCTGATCTTTCCGTTCAGAACCAGCTGGTTACGGTAGTTCATGAAATACAGGTTGGCTGTAAGCATTACATTACCCAGTGTTTTTTCCATTCCGGCCTCGAAATCATGCAGTTTTTCCGGTTGCGTCTGCGTGTTGGCAAAAAGATCATCGCGGCTGGGCTCACGCTGCGCATGAGCGTAAGACAGAAAGATCTTTCCCGAATTAATGAGGTAATTTAAACCAAACTTGGGATTGAAGAAAAGCCATTCTTTACTAAGATCCATGCCTTCACCATCGCCCTCCATAATTACTTCGGTATTGTAGGTAATGTTACGCAGCTGCAAATCACCAAAGATCTCAAGCCTGTTCAGGCGGTAGATTGCTTTTGCAAAACCTGCAAGCTCATCCTTCACGCCGTTGTTGCGGTAGTATTCGTGCCCGGAAATATTTGGTACAAACACATCAGACACCTCACCGAAATGCTTACCGAAATAATGGTTTGCCACAAGACCAATATTCAGGTCCAGATTATCAAACTTACCATAAAGTGTGCTTACTCCGCCGTAAAAATCATTGTCCAGCCATTTTTTGCGGATGAAGTCCGAATACGCTACAGCACCCTGGTCAGGAAGGTTGTATTTTGAATAAGCCGCTCCCTGCTTATAATTTTCGTAGAAGCCCTTGCCTTTGGTATAGTGCAAAGTGGTTTCCAGTTTCCACTGCGGGTTAATACGCTGATTCCAGAGCAGCTGATAATGATTCTGGCGATAGTTATCGGTTTCATTATCGTAAAAACCTACGATATTCTCCCAATCGGCATCATAAATTGCCCCCGAGAAGTTGGTCCGTGGCCTGGTAAGCCAGGTTTCACGGTCAATGCCGTTCCAGGCCTGATAGGTTTTTTCCTTGCCGCCGAACGCGAGGAATCTCACAGCGGTATTCCCTTCTTCAAAAAGGGCACTGAGGTTATAGGACTTAAGATCAGACGCTGCCCTGTCTATATAACCATCTGACTGTATGCCTGTATAGCGTCCCATCAAGCTTAAGCGGTTGTTCCAGAACTTACCCGATCCTAACTCCGCCGAATATTTATAGGTATTGAAGGAACCGACTGAATTATCGGAACGGATGTAAAATGTTTCTGCAGGATCTTTGGAAATTACATTTACTGTGGCTCCAAATGCGGAAACACCGTTGGATGAGGTACCCACACCCCGCTGGATGATGATTTGTGACGCCGAACTGGTAAGGTCGGGCACATTGACAAAGAAAGTTCCCTGCGATTCCGAATCATTGTAAGGTACGCCATTCATCATCACATTAATGCCACTTCCTCCCACACCACGAATCCTGAAACCGGTATAACCAATACCGTTTCCCGCATCGGAGGTGGCCACTACTGAAGTTTGGTTCTTGAGGAGTACAGGCAGATCCTGACCCAGATTTTTGTGTTCCAGGTCCCGGGCTACATTTACAATTTCCCGGGCAACCGGTAAGCGTTTAGTAAAGGTTACACTTTCAATTTCCTGGATTTTTGCCGTGTCTGCCGGCATAGATTGCGAAAAATACACAGGACCCGCGCAAAGTCCTAAAATAACAAATCCTTTCATTCTTTTAATTTTTAAGATTAATTGAATAAAAGGGGACGTAAAAAATTATACAATAAAAGATCCGAAGACCACTCCCTAAACAGCATTACCTGTTCCAGGTTCATTGGGTATAATCTCAGCTTTTTACAGCACCCCTTAAATTTTATGGCGCGAAAGTACAAAAATTTTATCAGTAACCTTTGTTTTGGGCATCAATATAAAAATAGTTCACACCGTCTTTTGTAACCTCAAAGAGTTTTGCAAGTTTCCAGCTGTAGTTTCTTTTGATATCGGAATATTCGAACGGGATCACTACATTGTTATTGATGTCGATGATACCGAATCGGTCATTCTGCGAAGCCACAATCATGGGCCTGTCCAGGTCATCGCCCTCCAGAATATGGAGATATTGGTACTGCGGATATATTACATAGCTGTGATAATCGTTCTCACTTTTAAAATAGGGCTGTTCAATGATGCCGTAGAAACCACTGCGCACGTAGGCATGGAAACGCTGCTTCATAAACACAAAAGGACATTGGGCAAGGTCCGCATCCTTATACTGATAAACCCTTTTCCCGGTCCTGTCTATCCGGAAATCCACGCCCTGACGCCGGACCGACGCATAATTGGCACTTCCGAATTTCTTTGCTTTGGGGTTGGGAGAGTTTAAAAGGTTACAGTCTTCTGTAAAAAAGCCAACATTGCTGTATTCCGGTTTGATGATGACCTTACCCTGCTGATTGGCAAAGCCGAATAAACCGTTCCGTTTGGTGGGAATAAGCGCGGGAATGTCCGGATTTATTACGGCCGGAGCCGGTTTTGCAGCCTGAGGCTTTACCGCTGCCGATGTTTTTTTAGACTGTGCTGAACCTAAAATCATCATCACTGAAAACAACACCGTAAACCATTTTCTCATCATATCCCTTTTAAGAAATTCACCTCTATTCTGCCTTTCAGCCTTTGTTTTTATGCTGATTTGTATGCTGATGAAAGGCATGCTGCGGCAAATATAACAAATCACATTCAATGTGTTATATTTGCGGGATAGTCTTGTCATTTGGAAAAAGCTCAACAGTTTCTTGAAAATTATACCGGCACTGCATGTTCCGTCTTTTACGCACTTCCCGAAAGCGGCTCCCCGCGGCGAAACTATGTTGCCGTCTCAGGAGAACGCAGCTTTATTGTCACCAGTAACAGCAATATCCGGGAAAATGAGTCTTTCTTTTATCTGTCACAGGCTTTTCAGGAACTGAAACTCAATACCCCAAAAATTTTCAGAATTTCGGCGGACAGGACATTATATATCCAGGAATACCTGGGCAGCAGCACACTCTCCGAAATCATCGCTGACGAGGGTATTACGAACAGGGTTGCACTACTGGTAAAGAAAACGCTGGAAAACCTTTATCAACTGCAGCAGCAAACAGCCGGTAAAATCGATTTCAGCAACGCTTTTGAGTATAAATCTTACAATGAACTGCCGGTGCAGAATGATCTTTTTTATTTTAAAAGTTTCATTGCAGATGTACTGGAACTTCCCTATCACAAATCCAACTTGCTTCAGGAATTCCGCACACTGACTACCAGACTTTCCCATTTGGGCCCCCGCTGCGTTATGCTTCGGGATTTTCAGTCGCGGAATATAATGGTGAATGACGATGATGAGGTATTTTTCATCGATTATCAGTCGGCGATGGAAGGGCCGGCCATGTACGATGTCATTTCATTTCTCTTCCAGGCCAGGGCTAACTTCCCGGCGGACTTCCGTGCGGAGATGCTGAATTACTTTGTTGACATGCATCCTGATTCCGAAGTACGTCAGCAACTGGAGCAATCTGTCGGTCCGCTGCAACTCATCCGCTTTATGCAGGTCTTAGGTGCCTATGGTTTCCGAGGCCTGATACAGAAAAAGCAGCACTTCATCAACAGCCTGGATGCGGGAATAGCAAACCTTTATGAACTGGGAAAAAACTGGTCCGAGATGGACCAGTATCCCGAGCTTAAGAAGTTGACAGAGACATTACACAGCAGCGAAACAAGAAGTAGAATTAATCACATACTAAGCAAATGAGTTTAACAGTAGATATCCACAGTTTTTCGTATAAAAAAGGCGGAATACCGAAAGACCATAGCGGCAACGGCGGAGGCTTCGCCTTTGACTGCCGTGGCATACTGAATCCGGGCCGGATAGAAGAATACAAAGTCCAGACAGGCCGGGACCTGTCGGTGCATGAATATCTGGAAACCAAAACAGAAATGCCCAAATTCCTTGAGCTGGTGCAGAATATGGTTTCCATCAGTATTGAAAATTACCTGGAAAGAGGGTTTGAACATCTTCAGGTGAATTTCGGCTGCACGGGCGGACAGCACCGCTCGGTTTACTGTGCTGAAAAAACAGCTGCATTTATTCGCGAAAAATATCCACAGGCAAAGGTCATTGTTCATCATGATGAGCAGCCTCAGCTTAACAGTGAGGTTGCAGTTTAAGTACGGTTTATGAAAGCACTGATTTTTGCGGCCGGAAAAGGCACCCGTCTGAAACCCTTCACAGACCATCACCCAAAGGCGCTGGCTCCAGTAAACGGCGTAGCTTTACTTGAAAGAAATATAAAATACCTGCAATCGCACGGAATTGATGAATTTGTGATTAACATACACCATTTTGGAGAGCAAATCATACAGTTCCTGAGGGAGAATGCCGATTTTGGCGCAAAGATTGAAATCTCTGATGAACGGGCAGAGCTCTTGGAAACCGGCGGTGGCCTGGTCTTTGCCAAACCATTTCTTGAATCTGAGGAGGATTTCCTCATAATGAATGCTGATATTTTAACGGACCTGAACATCAGTGATCTGGTGAAAAGCCATCAGGACAGCAGGAATTTTGTCACCTTAGCGGTATCTGACAGGAAGAGTTCGAGAAAACTGCTTTTCAATCAGGAGCATCAGCTGCGCGGATGGCTAAATACCGATACCGGTGAAGAGAGGTTGGCGGAGGCCAACACTAATCTGCAACCATTGGCATTCAGCGGTATTCATTGTATAAACAGCAGCCTCTTCAACAAAATAAACCGAAATGGGAAGTTTTCCATTATGGAAGTTTACCTGGACCTTATGGCTAAAGAGAAAATTTACGGCTTCGAGCATGCGGCTCATCTTGTTGATGTGGGTAAGCCGGAGTCCGTGGCTTTAGCGGAAAGGTATTTTAAATAAGAACTTATGAGCAAAATAAACAGAGGGAAAGGCCTAACCAAAGTGATGACCGGGCCGGAGGAAGAATTGGACCAGCGTGTACAAAGTCACTTTCGTGAGAAGACCTGGGATGAATCTATTGGTAAGGACAGCTGGATGGTTTTTAAGATCATGGCGGAACTTGTAGACGGCTACGATAAACTGGCAAAGATAGGTCCGTGCGTTTCCATTTTCGGCTCGGCAAGACTACGGGAAGGAGACAAGTATTATGAACTGGCCGTTGAAATTGCCGAAAAAATCACGGACATTGGTTTTGGGATTATTACTGGCGGCGGACCGGGAATTATGGAAGCCGGTAACAAGGGCGCGAGACAGCGTGAGGGCAAATCAATCGGGCTTAATATTGACCTGCCTTTCGAGCAGCATTTTAATCCATATATAGATAAAAACTATTCCATGGATTTCAACTATTTCTTCGTGCGGAAGGTGATGTTTGTTAAATATTCGCAGGGCTTCATTGTAATGCCGGGTGGGTTCGGAACTTTGGATGAACTTTCTGAAGCACTTACGCTTATACAAACCGCTAAGATTGCTCGTTTTCCTGTAATACTGGTAGGTTCGGATTTTTGGAGCGGTTTGCTGGACTGGTTTAAGCAAACACTGCTGAAGGATGGAATGATCTCTGAAGAGGATTTGAACCTCTACAGGATTGTTGATACAGCTGATGAGGCTGTGGCTCATATAAAGGCATTCTATGACAAATACACGATTGGCGTAAACTTCTAGTTGGCATATAATTTGTCAAAATTTATAGAATTGCTTTAATGCAATAAAAATGATAAAAAGATGAAAAAATATTTACATATAATAACCATTTTCGCCATTATGGTGATGTCGGGTTTTGCTGCGCAGGACTTTTATTCATCAATTACTAAGGTGGATTTTGTGGAAGGCAGCAAGACGCTGAAGTTTACCACAAAACTGAATACAAACCATATATCGGACGCCATAAAAATTAATCCCAATACGGCACAATTTGAGGCAGAGGTAAAGAGATACGTGAACAATAACTTTGATGTTTATGTGAACGGCGCCCCGAAGACCCTGACTTTTACAGGGAGCCAGGTAAAAGGTGAAACAGTTTGGGTATATTTTGAGTCCGGAGGTGTTGGTGAAGTAAACAGTATGCGTATCAAAAATACCATTTTGCTGGGAACTTTTCCTAAACAGTATAATCTGGTTAACATTGCATATAAGGGAAACCAAAAGACTATGGGATTCCAGAGAGGAAAAGAAGTTAATGAGGTGTCGTTTTAAGTTCAGCATCATTCCATAAAAAGAAGAAAAGACTGCGAATCCGCAGTCTTTTCTGATTTTAGGTTAGCAAGGAACTGTTTACTGTCCCAGCACCTTCACATTGTCCAGCTCCCATGTTGTTGAAGCTGAAGATGTACTGGTATATTTAAAGGCAATGCGCACATTTTTATTAGCGAACGCATTCAGATTCACCAATCCTGAGTTAATAAAGCCCCAGGAACCAAGGTTGGTATCGATTGGAGCAGTAAGTTGCGTCCACGTAGTCGTAGTAGGGTTACCGGAATAGTTGTCCGTAATAAATACCTGCAGTGGTAATCCTGCCGCGCCCATACCGTCTGAATCAAATGACAGAGAGTAATTTCCGTATCCGGACAGTGATATTTGGTTAGATATCAGCCAGTCTTCGTTAGCAGCTGCACCACCGTTCATTACCGCGTAGTAGTTGGATCCGGCACCCTGGTTGGATGTACCCCACTCCTGAGGTCCGGCTACACTCACTTTTGTCCAGTTGGTGGTAAGTCCATTCTGGAAATCTTCCATGAAAATCTTCGTTGGCGGAATGGTGCCGTCACACCTTGGATTATCCAGATCGGCATGGATCTGTTTCGGAATCCAAAGCTGGTAGGTACCGTTAAAGATGCTTAAAATGGCATAAACATCACCACGTCCTCCATCAATTTCCTGTGCCGCGAAAGAAGCAAAATTACTTGTACGCAGTAAAATGGTATTACCGTTACAGTCCTTTAAAGTTCTGTTGGTAGCCTGGCCGGTAGCGTAATTGCTACCCAGGTCAGTGTTGATGAATTCAACATCTTTAATCTTGATCCATCTTCCCACATCGGCCATTGTAAGCTGGCTGATTGTTCGTTCAGTAGGAACCGGTGCAGACAAAGGTTTCTTACTGTCGTAGAAGGTTTTGTACACATCAGCTTCAGCGATCTGACCTACATTGTTGCCAAATAACTGACCCAACTGCAGCTCACCGTTTACACTGCCTATACGCAGGTCTTTCAGTTTAATGTAAATTTCCTTACCAACTTTAAACCTCGCATCCTGGTACAGATTGGTCTTGTTGATGTTCACACGGATACCACCGGTAGCATCTTCAATATAGATATATTTGAAAAGGTTACCTGTTTCATCATTAGCGGTTACTTTTCCTTTAAGTACGTAATCACCGGTAATCGTTGTTAAAGATCCAGTAAACATCTGCTTCACTTCCTGAACGGTTTTAGATGTCAGTCCTGTAAGGTCGAGGGCACATGGATCCGCAGCGATACCGTCCAGCCTTGGGAAGTTATTCATGTTCAGGTCCGAAATCTTATTGATGTACATCTGGTAAGTAGAGTTGAACTTACTCATGATTCCCACGAAAGTTCCGTTTCCGCTTGGCAGGGTTTGGTTCGCAAAAGAAGCAAATCCACTGTTTCTTACAACTCTGGTGGCAGAGGTAGTGCCGTCGTTGATGCGGCGGTCTACGCTTGTTCCGTCCGGAGCAAAAACAGAGCAAAGTACGGTGCGGTCAAACTCAGCATTGTTAATCTGTATTAAGGCACCCAGCAGGTTGTCATTCGCTGAAGTCATCTGCGCCAGGGTCAATACTTTAGGTACAATCTTCGCACGTTCGGTACATGATCTGAAGATATGTGCCGGAACTGCGCTTTCAGGAATTCTGGATACTGCATCGGCACCCGTCGCAGCAGCATTCTTTACTCCAAGCTGTATAAGCCCGCCGTAAGTTCCAAGTGCCAGACCGTTCAGCTTAATATATACTTTGGATCCCTGCGGGAACTTCGTATAAGTGCTTACAGCATCTACACTGATGGTGAAACCATGGGTAGGGTTCTCAGGATTATCCTGGATGTAGATGGTCTTGTAAATATTTCCGGATTCGTCTGTAGACGAAACATAACCTTCCATGATCATTTCCGGAGCTGAAGCATCCGGAAAGATATAAGCTACACCCGACTGTTTCAGCGCTTTCACCTGGGCTATAGTCATATTAGCCGTAAGGTCTTTACATTCGTAGCCGGCCAGATTAGGATCATCATAAATATCATCATGTACACAACCCGTGATAAGCAGGGCCGCCATCATGAAGTACAGAGATCTTAAAAATGAACTGTATTTTTTCATTGTTGTTTTTTTATTATTAGAATCTTAAATAAACATTTGCGAAGAAGGTTCTTCCTCTGTCATACCATAATTTCGGACCAAAATAGCTGTAGGTACGGTTGGCATCGGCCTGCGATTCAGGGAAGTTCACATTCCTGCCCTGCTCGAAACCACCTGTTACGTAATCTCTGTTGTTCAGGATATTGTTCACGCTAACACTTACTCCCATTCTGTACTTTCCGTAAACAAAGGTTTTACCTGCATTGGCATTCAGCATAAACTGGTCTTCAAATTTTTGCTGAGCGGTCAGTCTTGCGATCTGCTCCGGAGTAGCACCCGGATAATTGTCGCCGGTAACTGGATCTGTATAAAGCGCAGCGGTCTTGTTAAGTGCGGAGAAATCCAGGAACTGATCCTGAAGATAGTTCGCGGAAGCTCCTAACCACCAGAATTTTGTTGAATTATATCTAAGTCCAAAGGAATAAGCTTTTTGAGGAGTCCCGGCCACTTTATAATCCTTCAGTTGCGCAGTTCCCCATTCCCTTACAGGAGATCCGGTACGTTCCACACTGTCATCATCTGTGGTGTACACTGTGGGGTTGTTGGTAATTCTGTAATCACCATAACTTGCTACTGCATTGGCAGAAAGGGTTGGTGTAATCTTAACCTCAGCACCCAGTTCAAGACCTTTGTAGGTTTTGTTGATGCCGCTTAACACCTCAGCAACAAGTGCATTACCCTGATCCGCGGTCTCACTGGAAATATCCACATAATACCTGGAAATTTCTGTAGCGTTGTTCATGGTTGTGTGATAAGCACCCAATCTCAGTTTCAGGATCTGACCTCTCAGGATGTAGCTAAGGTCATTGGAGTTGATAATCTGATTTTCCACGCCCGGAGTAATTAGGTTTGTAGCTCTCGGGTTGATGAATATCTCGTTAAGAGTTGGCGCCAGACTGAAAAGCGCGCCGTTATATACGATGAAGTTACGTCCGTCGATCTTATAGGTCACTCTACCTTTAATCCCGGCGTCAAATGCATCGTAGATATCACTTTTTCCTTTACTGTCGGCATAAAGGGGGTTTCTGAACTTACCTTCACGCTGTGATTCGGAATAGGAAGAGAATACAGAGGCCATCACATTCCACTTAGGGAAATCCACTTCTGTAGAAGCGTTCAGGGCGTACGTATTACGCAACAGGTCGTAGGAATACTGTGTCCTGTCGCCTTCCATTACGCGGCGACCAGGATTGTCCGCATCATTCGGTGCGTCATTGTTAAACGCATTCAGGTCGTTAGCATAAAGTGCGCCCAGAAGATCCTTCATTTCACGGAAATTATCAGACTTAAGGTTCTGATAGTTGAAGTTCAGGTTCAGTTTCCAGTTGGAAGCAAGTTTGGTATCAAAATGAGAGGCAAAGTTTAAGGTTTTATCTTTATTTACGTCCTCAACTATAGTATATACAGAACCCTGCTCATTTCCGTTCATATCATACCTGTTCAGGATATTGGCTGAATAGAGGGAATTCCAGTCTATCTGGCTGATGAGCGGATTGGTTTGCCACTGGTTTACATAGTTATCAAACTGTGCCTGTTCCGCATCCGTAATGTTCTCTCCACCATCGGAACCGGGAAGTTGGAAACCGCTGTACATATACCCCGGCAATTTTCTGTAATAGGTTGGGTTAGGATCTACAGCGTGGAACCAATCCAGTCTGCTGCGCCCGTCGCGGCCGAACTGATAGGAAATGGTATTGTTCCAGTTACTGTTCTCACCTAATTTCAGATAATCTGTAAGCATGAAAACCGGCTCAAATACCCTTCTGATTCTGGAATTTCTTTTTTCACCGTCCTGCCATCCCCAATAGGAATTGTAGTTCTTCCCCATCAGGTCATAGGCCTCCTGCGTATTTGGCGAGTTGGATGCACGGTAAGTTGGCGCTCCAAAAGCGGTGAAGTTAATTGCGTGTCTGGAGCTGAACTGTTTTTCAATTGCAGCAAAATAGGCGTATGAATCCTGATAAGTCCCGTCTATAACACCGTCATCTGCCCATCTGCGGCTTCCGGAGAAGGTAAATGCCCATCCGTTTTTGGTAAGACCGCTGGAATAGGTAGCCATTGCTCTGTGGAAATAGCTTCTGTTGGTAAAGGAGTAGGCCAGCGAAGTTTGCTTACGGTAGCTGGAAGCACGGGTATTGTAATACACCACACCTCCCAGGTTTCCGAATGTATATTCAGATGGTGTGATATTGTCCACGTTCTCAAAAGGGTAGCGCGTTACATCATTCAAACCGCCCCAGTTGCTGAAATCCACTCTGCCGTCATCATTCTTGGACATGGAAACTCCATTGAAAAGAATATCTTCATAACGGTTCTCAATCCCTCTCGGACGGAACCAGTAGGCGCCCAGTTCAAAGGCCGTAACACTCTGGAACACGTCTCTTCCCGAACTTAACAGACCGATGGTAGGCTGCATGGACGAACCACCTTCGTCATTGTCGCCGGCAGAATCGTCAATAACCAATACGCCTGCATCTGTAGGCGAAGGATTAAGACTGATCACACCCAAATCCTTTCTTTTTTCATCTGCCGAAACCTCGAACTCCACAATTTTTGGTTCAAAGCTTGGTTTGAAAACGGTAATCAGATAGCGGCCCGGCTGCATATCTACAAACTGGAAATATCCGATCTTGTCGGCCGTAACATCGTTGCCGGACTGTGCCAGATCGATTTCGGCGTTTTCAACAGGTTTTCCTGCGGCATCCTTTACATAAGCATACACAGTGGTCTGCGCGAAGTAGAAAGACGCAGGCAGCAGTGTAAACAATGAGATTAAGGACAGTTTTTTAATCATAACAAATTATTTAAAATTTACTTTTAATACTGGATCAATAAAGGGCTACAAAATTAAACTTAATTTTTGTTAAGTTAAACATATTTAACATTTTATTGAATCAAACTCAATGCTGCCCTTATGGACCTTATAATGACATTTTCAGTGATTTAAAACCCTCTGCAGTACATATTACCCTGAATCTATTTTTAACTAATTTACAGTTTAAGTGTCAAATAATTATTAATTTTACACCCTTAAAAATAACCGTAAATATTGTAATGAAAAAATATCTGATTATCACCGCCACACTGTGCTTCGGAATGGTATTTTCGCAAAAGCAGGTCCAGCGCGCAACCGTTGCCTTCATGAACGTGGAAAACCTTTGGGATACCGTTCCTTCCTTCGACTATATAGACGGGACCAAAGACAGGAACAATCCGGCATTTCACCGAAGTGTACCGTTGGATTCCATAGACCTGATGGAAACCACTGAGGATTACCGCGGACCCTGGAGCGATGAACTGCTGGTAGGCAAGAAAGTCATCAGAAGACAGATACTGGCCGATGATTTCACCGCCAACAGCGCCAAGAACTGGGATACCCAGAAGTATAACGACAAAATGGGTAAACTGGCGAAGATGATTTCAGAACTGGGCCGTCAGTACACCAATGACAATCCGGCCATTATGGGTCTTCTTGAAATTGAAAACCGCCAGGTGGTCCAGGACCTCATCAGCCAGCCCTTACTGGCCAAAAGTGATTACGGGATCGTACACTTCAATTCCTATGACGCCCGTGGGGTAGATAATGCCATTATCTATCAGAAGAAAAGATTCCGCCCGACTGAAACCTATAAAAAGGAAATCAAGATCTTTGACGATGAAGGCAAAAGGGTATATACCCGTGACATCATTGTGATGAAAGGGCTGCTTGATGGCGAAAGAATCGCTGTTTTCATGAATCACTGGCCCTCCCGAAGCGGTGGCGAAGCCCGTTCCCTGCCAAGACGTATAGCCGCAGCTGCAGCTTTAAAAGAGGAAATGGATAAAGCCCGCGCCGAAAGTCCGGGCATCAAACTTATAGCCATGGGCGATTTTAATGACGACCCCGTGAGCCCAAGCCTAAGAAAACATTTAGGTGCCGTGGGCGAACCTTCTGAGCTTTCCGATAAATCGCCGTACTACAACCTGATGACCAGACTATACAAAGCAGGCGTTGCCTCACTGGCTTACCGCGATGCACCCAACCTCTTCGACCAGATCATTGTTTCAAAAAATCTCTATTCACCGGAGAAGATGACGAACACTTATACGGTGTATAAAGCGGAGATTTTCGCCCCTTCTTACCTTGTAAACTCACAGGGTCAGTGGAAGGGATACCCTTTCCGCTCGTGGGACGGCGACCGTTACACCGGTGGTTACAGCGACCACTTCCCTGCCGTATCGGTGCTTCAGAGAGAATACACACCAGCCAGGTAACTGTCTGTAAACAAATTTAAGCCGGAACTTGTGTTCCGGTTTTTTTATGGTCGGTATTTTGTAACTTTACTTTCATATCTGATAAAAATGAAAAAGCTGATCTTTTTACTCGTCCTTTATTTCGGTAGCATGAGCTGCGTTTCCCAACAGCCCAAAGGCAACGACCCAATAATAACACAAAATAAGGAAGAGGATGGTGAATGGGATCTTACCGTGATCGACAGCCAGTTTGATTACTTTATGAATGCCATTGCCAAACCTAAAAGCATGTACTCACTGGAGACCCTTCGAAGCCGGAACAGAAGCCTGGTAAGCGAATGGAATTCGTATTATATGTCCGGACGATACCGGAATATCATCGAATCGTCAATGGACTACGATCCTAATGAAAATTACGGTTTGGATTTCGAATATAAACTGTACCAGGTTTTCGCCTTTGTAAACTGGAAATACAAACTAAGATTTACCGGCCTTAGCGCCATGGATTATTCAAGATAGCAAAAAGGTCCGGCAAATTGCCGGACCCTCTGTTTTATCTGATAAAAGCTTACTTATTGAAAAGCTCCTCTACTTTGTCCCAGTTAATAACACTGAAGAATGCAGCAACATAATCAGGTCTTTTGTTTTGGTAGTTCAGGTAGTAGGCGTGCTCCCAAACATCAAGTCCCAGAACCGGCGTTCCCTGACAGTCAGATACCGGCATCAGTGGGTTGTCCTGGTTAGGCGTAGAACAAACCGTTACCGAACCATCGTCCTTTTTGCAAAGCCAGGCCCATCCTGAACCAAATCTTGTCTTGGCAGCTTCGGCAAAATCAGTTTTGAATTTCTCCATTCCGCCGTAAGTTTCAATGGCTGCTTTTACGTTTCCTACAGGCTCTTTACTTCCCCCCGGAGTCATGATTTCCCAGAAAAGAGTGTGGTTGAAGTGTCCGCCGCCGTTGTTTCTAACCGCCGCCTTATCCGTTCCTGTTTTGCAGATCTCTTCAATGGATTTTCCCTCAAACTCAGTACCTTCAATAGCCTTATTCAGGTTATCAATGTACGCCTGATGGTGTTTGGTGTGGTGTATTTCCATTGTTCTTGCATCAATGGTTGGCTCTAACGCGTCGTAAGCATATCCTAACTGTGGTAATTCAAATGACATAATGCTGTTGTTTTTTAAAGTTAATTCTCAAAGATAAGGAATAGGAAAAATCTTTGCCTTATAAAGTTTCTTAAAAAAATAATAAAAGGGATAGACAGAAGCGAAAACCAATTGACTGACCGTTGCAAAAGGTCACAATTTATAAAAGATGCTGTGCTTCCATAAATCTTCTTTAGTTCAAATTTATAAATAGTGCATTCATCTCCTGCGCTGGAAATGTTCGTCCTATTACAAATAAAACAAAACTGCCCCAAATTTCTTCAGGGCAGTTATTTTTTTATGCTGACAAATGCTATTTGTTCATGCTCATCAGGAACTCCTCATTGCTTTGGGTTCCTTTTATGCTGCGGTTTACAAATTCCATAGCCTCCATCGGGTTCATATCCGATAAGTATTTCCTAAGAATCCACATACGCTGCATGGTTGTTTCGTCCAAAAGAAGGTCGTCCTTACGTGTGCTGGAAGCTACCAGGTCAATGGCAGGATAGATTCTCTTATTGGCAATTTTTCTGTCCAGCTGAAGTTCCATATTACCGGTACCTTTAAATTCTTCAAAGATCACCTCATCCATTTTGGAACCTGTATCGATGAGTGCTGTAGCAATGATGGTCAGTGATCCACCACCTTCAATATTACGTGCCGCGCCGAAGAAACGTTTCGGCCTGTGCAGTGCGTTGGCATCTACACCACCGGAAAGAATCTTACCTGACGCCGGCGTAACTGTGTTGTAAGCTCTGGCCAGTCGGGTAATGGAATCCAGCAGGATTACCACATCATGACCGCACTCAACCATACGCTGGGCTTTCGCAAGCACCAGGTTGGCTACCTTCACATGCTTTTCTGCAGCTTCGTCGAATGTAGAAGCTATAACTTCCGCATTTACGCTTCTTTCCATATCGGTAACCTCTTCCGGTCTTTCATCAATCAGAAGGACCATCATATAGGCTTCCGGGTGATTGGCTGAGATCGCATTGGCGATATCCTTAAGCAACATGGTCTTACCGGTTTTAGGCTGCGCCACAATCATGGCACGCTGACCTTTACCAATTGGTGAAAACAAATCAACAATGCGGGTGGAATGAGTGGAACCTTTGCCTGCAAGATTGAATTTCTCTTCCGGGAAAAGCGGAGTTAGATATTCAAATGAAACACGGTCTTTTATAAAAGCCAGATCGCGGCCGTTCACTTCTACCGGTTTCATCAGTGAGAAGTATTTCTCACCTTCTTTTGGTAACCTAACAATCCCTTTTACAGCATCACCGGTCTTCAGTCCGTAATTGCGGATCTGAGCGGTAGATACATAAACGTCGTCTGGTGAAGAGATATAGGAGAAATCCGGTGAACGGAGGAATCCGTAATTATCCGGAAGGATTTCCAGCACACCTTCTATGGTCACCATTCCGTCGAAGCTGTATTCCTTTTTAGCTTCAGTTTCTTCCTGGTTATCCTGGTTGCGCTGATGTTTTTGATTTTTATGCTGATTTCCGTTTTGCGGACGGTTCTCATTTTGGTTACCGCTGTTCTGAGACTGATTCCGGTTTTGCTGTGGATTCTGACCCTGACCTTGCTGTTGTTGCGCTGCCTGGGGCTGCTGCTGTCCCTGATTCTGAACCTGCTGAGCGGAGCTTTGAGCAGGATTTTGCTGTTGCTGTTGTTGAACTGGTCTGTTTTGTTGCTGTTGCTGCTTTTGAGGCCTGCTCTGTTCCTGCTTCTGAGGTTTAGGTTTGGAAACCTCTTCTCTGGGTTGCTCTGTTTCAGTAGTTGCTTCTTCTTCCGTAGCGGCTGCCGGTTCCGGAGCAACAGGTTCTTTTTTCTTTCTCGGCTGCCTTGCCGGCTTTACTTTAGGAGCTTCTTCTGTGGCAGGCTTTTCTTCTGCTGCAGGTTCTTCAACTGGTGTTTCAGTGATTTCAATCATGGCGGGCATGGGATCGGCCTCAGTCTTGGCAGCAGCAGGTTTCTTTTTGGCCGCCGGCTTTTTGGCTGTCTTAGGCGCGGCTTTCGGCACCGTTGCACTATCGGGTTCTGCTGATGCAGCAGCCTTCTCTGTGCTGTTATAATACTCCTTCGCAGTTTTGGAATTAGAAGCCTGAAAATCCAGTATGGCGAAAATAATGGTATTTTCATCGCTGTTTCTGGGCAGCTTCACCTCCAAATCCTTAGCAATTTTGGTCAGTTCCGCAATGGATTTAGACCTTAGTATTTCTAAGTTAAACATATATAGGGTGTGTTACGTAAAAAATGATGTAAGTAGAGTTTGTAAAAGTTCAGCCGGGCGGCTATTCTTTAGAATTCGTAATGCAAATCTACACTTATTTTTGAAATATGCAAAATTTGTACTATTTTTGGCCCTTACGATCTGAAAATGCTGCAGAGAATACAAACCGTCTTTATTTTTCTGGCCGTGCTGGCGGCCGTGGTCCTTCCTTTTACGGCAATGGATGTAGAAATCTTTGGTAGTACGTATATCATTCCTGCCCTGGCTGTACTTAGTGCGCTGCTGGGAATGATCTCCATTTTCAGTTATAAAAACAGATCCCGACAAATCCTGCTGAATAACATCAGCATGCTGATAAACGTTTTGTTGACGGGTTTACTGTTATATTGGGTGCTAATCTTATCTGGAGGAATGTCATTTCCTGAGAAAGGTATTGAGCTCGTTTTCCCTTTGGTAGCGCTGTTCTGTCTGTTGTTGGCAAACAGTAATATCCGCAAGGATACGTTGCTCGTAAAATCTGCAGACCGTATCCGGTAACCTTACAGCGATTTTTTTGAGTGTAGGAACAGCTTCCGTTTTGGGAGCTGTTTTTCTTTGTGCCAGACCGCGGCTTGCAACAATGGGCTTATTGACGGGATTTATGTAATTTTGCGGTTCAAACAGCTTTAATGAATTACTATAAAAGGGCAATAGAGTACATCTTACCTTATAAAAGCAGCATTGCACTGGGTATCTTCTTCAATATCCTGTATGCGGTTTTCAACATCTTTGCCATGCTGGGTTTCATACCCGTTTTAAATATCCTTTTTGATAAGAGAAATGAAGTTCTCCTCACAGAGCCAAAGTATAACGGTGATGTTACCACCCTTGCCACATATGGTAAAGACAGCTTCAACTACTTTATTCAGCAGATGGAAGCGGAGCGCGGACCGGAGTATGTGCTTCTTGTCACATGTATCATGTTTATCAGTATGTTCCTGCTCCGTAATGTTTTCAGCTATTTTTCTGAATTTTACCTTACCTACTCACGCACCGGCGTGTCGCGCGACTTCAGAAGTCAGCTGCACAGCAAGATCCTGGAACTGCCCGTAGCATTTTTTTCGGATACCCGGAAGGGCGATGTGTTTGCAAGGATCACCTCGGATGTTGGCGAGATTGAGGGCAATATCCTGAACAGTTTAATTGACATCATTCGCTCTCCCATCGTTATTATCCTGACCATGGGATACCTGCTCTATTCCAATTTCGAACTGACGGTATTTACCCTGATCGTGTTTCCTGTGATGGGCACTTTGATTTCACTTATAGGGAAAAGTCTGAAAAAGGATACCGGCGAAGCCCAGAACGAATTGGGAAAACTTTACTCCTACGTAGATGAGACCCTGGTAGGCCTAAAGGTGATTAAAATCTTTAACGCGTCCGACCAGATCCGTAACCGTTTCGACAATACACTGAATACCATCCGGCATCTCTCGCTCCGTTTATTTAAAAAGAAGGCATTGGCCTCGCCTGTAAGTGAACTGTTGGGAGCTACTACCATCGGCATGATCGTTTATTTTGGCGGAAAACTAGCTCTGCAGGGCAACGGTCTCTCGGGCGCTGAGTTCATTGTCTATATTTCCCTTTTCTATACCATTCTGGACCCACTGAAAAGGCTTTCCAACTCCATTTCCAACTTTCAGAAAGGTGAGGTTTCCGCTAAGAGGGTTTTTGAGATACTGGATGCAGACTATCAGCTTAAGGAAATCGCAAACGCAGTGGAAATTAATGAGTTTAAGGATAAGATTGAGTTCAGGAACATCAGTTTTGCTTATGAAGACCGTAAAGTACTGGAGAACTTCTCACTTGTAATCCCCAAAGGACAAAGTGTCGCCCTTGTAGGTCAGAGCGGTAGCGGCAAAAGCACTATAGCCAACCTCATTACGCGGTTCTATGATGTTCAGTCCGGTGAAATACTGATAGACGGCATCAACATTAAAAACATCAAACTTTCCAGCTACCGCCAACTCTTCGGTTTGGTAACTCAGGACAATATCCTCTTTAACGACAGCATTGCCAACAATATCGCGCTGGGTAACCTCTCCGCAGGCAAAGAACGTGTAGAAAGTGCAGCCAGGATCGCCAATGCGCACGACTTCATTGCTGAATTGCCAATGGGCTACGAAACAGGAATTGGTGAAGCCGGCGGCAAACTGTCCGGTGGTCAGAAACAGCGTCTTTCCATTGCACGTGCGGTGCTGAAGAATCCACCGGTGATGATCCTGGATGAAGCCACATCTGCGCTGGATACGGAATCAGAAAGATTTGTACAGGATGCCCTGGAAAAAATGATGCAGAACCGGACTTCGCTGGTTATTGCGCACAGGCTCTCCACCATTCAGAAGGCAGATACCATCGTAGTGATGGAACGCGGAAAAATCGTGGAGCAGGGCAACCATAACGACCTTTACGAAAGTGACGGCGTATACCGCAAACTTGTGGACCTGCAGAACTTCGAATAGAAGGATCAACCTATTTAAACAGGTTACCCAGCAAATTCCCTATTTCGGCAAAATCATCAGGATTATTAACACTTCTGGAA
>JAEWIR010000022.1 GCA_023386965.1 Bacteroidota bacterium | reverse complement strand
CGCAACAGTCCTGCCGGCGGAAACAATCTCCAGTGCTTCGGAGAAGCGATCATCGCTGAGCGGCTTTTCTTCCAGAACAATGCCCAAATGACTCAGCAAAAGATTTACATAGCCTTTAAGATAATAGAAGTCGGTAGCAGATTTCTGCACCAGCCAGTTCTCCGCTGTTTCGCGGCCTGTAACCAGGAGGGCCAGCTGTTTTCTTTCTTCGTATTTCTCTTTTTTATGATAGATATTTCCAAGTTCAAAAAATTTCAGGTCAGCAGATTTACGGTTTATATTGTAAGCCGCATTATCCAGCATCCCTTCAAGAAGTGATTTGCGCATATAAGCCAAATCATTACTCAGCGGATTAAGCAGTTTTACCGCGTTTTCCGTGTCCTTTACACTGGTCAGTGAATTATTCATCACCTCATTAAAACCATTACCCTGCAAGCTTGCCGCCCAGGCGTTTTCCAATTGTGCACGGTCCTGAACACCTAATTTAACTGAAGAAAATGAGTTTTTCTTAGGCGTTTCTATTTTATTATAGCCGTAAATCCTCAGAATTTCCTCAATCACATCCACCTCCCTGGTTACATCCGCGCGGTAAGCAGGAACGGAGATCTCAAGACCATTCTGGATATCGTTCAGGACGGTGATTTCCAATGCTTTTAAAATTTCTTTCACCTTCTCGCGGTGAATCTTCGTTCCGAGCAGCTGTTCAATACGGGAAAACCTTAAGATAATATAGTGGTCTTCAATTGTTTCAGGATAATGTTCAAGGATACTGCCTGTAAGTCTTCCGCCTGCAAGTTCTTCAAGCATCTTCACGGCATATGTAAGGGCTGTTAATGTCATTGCAGGATCTGCACCTCTCTCAAAGCGGAAAGATGCATCAGTATTAATGCTGTGTGCCTTTGCTGCTTTTCTCACCGCCACGGGATTGAAATAGGCACTTTCCAAAAACAGAGTCTTGGTTGACGCGGAAACACCCGAATCCAGGCCTCCCAGCACACCGGCGATGCACAGCGGATCACCATTAGCGTCCTTAATCATTATTTCGGAACCGTTCAGCTTGCGCGAAATACCGTCCAGCGTCGTAAAGTCAGTGCCTGGATGACTGTGACCCACCACCACTTTTTTACCTGCAATCCGGTCGGCATCGAATGCATGCAATGGCTGTCCGAAACTGTGAAGAATATAATTAGTGATATCTACCACATTATTGGTAGATGCCAAACCAATGCTCTTCAGTCTGTTTTTAAGCCACTCCGGTGATTCAGCAACGGTTACACCCTCGATTACAGCACCGATATAGCGCAGACAAAGTGCAGAGTCTTCAATTTCAATCTGAAAATCATTACTTCCTGTGAACAATATGGGTTGAAGAGATGCTTTTTCAAATTCGGACTTTAAGCTGTTGGTAACAAGAAAGGCATTGAGATCGCGTGCCACCCCATAATGCGACATGGCATCTGTCCGGTTGGGAGTAAGTCCAATTTCATAAATATGGTCTTTTTCAATTTGGTAATAAGCGGCCAGCGGCGTACCCACCTCAAATTTGGAACTGTCCAGAACCATGATCCCATCATGGCTGTCCCCCAATCCGATTTCATCTTCGGCGCAAATCATTCCCTGTGATTTTTCGCCACGTATCTTAGCCTCCTTAATTTCAAAGGAACCTCCGTCGCGGGTATGAATAACTGTTCCTGGAACGGCTACCGCCACAGTTTGACCGGCAGCCACATTAGGCGCACCACATATAATCTGTACGGGCTCACCACCGGTATCTACGGTTGTTATACTCAGTTTGTCGGCGTTGGGATGTTTTTCGCAAGTCAGCACTTTACCAACCACGATACCTTCCAGCCCGCCCACTATATTTTCAAATGTTTCAATGCCTTCTACCTCCAGACCGATATCTGTAAGATAATCAGCAGTTTTTTCGGGTTTCAGTTCAGTTTTTATATAATCATTCAGCCAATTGTTCGAAATCTTCATCTATTACTCTTTATTAACGTATTGTCGAGTACAGCCCCGTCTGCGGTTTATGTGGGCCTTGCATACTGATTGCAAATATCGGGATTTTTTTCAGACTAAATTTTAGTTACACCCCACAATTGGAAGCAGAAGATCTTTTGAAAAACTTTCCGGCACACTATTTCAGGCTCCTGAGCTGAAATTATAACCTTTCAGCCAGTTCTTTAACCACTTCAAATCCTTTTTCGAAACCTGTTCTCATATGCTGCTCATACATTTCCGCGGTTTGAACTTCACCTACCAGCTTTGTAAAGCCCTCCAATTCAGTTAGGAAATATTTTTCCTGTGCACCGCTCCATTCCATCACCTCACGGGAATGAATATCCTCCACCCCTTCGGTAAGCAGACCAAGATGTTTAAAAACCACCTCATAAGGCTCGCGAAGACTTTCAATGGTAGAAACCATACCATTCCCACCCGAAGCATCCAGGAAATACGTGCGGCCATCAACTTTCCAGTCTGAGCGGTATTGCGATCCTTCACTGAAGAAACGGGTCCATTCTGTATAGGTTCCGGGATTCCAAAGAACATCCCAGATTTTAGCTGCCGGTGCTTTAATTTCAATTGCATGTGATAGTGTGACCATATTATTTTGTTTTGGTTTATTTTTCAGCCAGAATTTTAATCTGCTTCAGCGCTTCCGTCATCCTGCTGATAAAGAAGTCCACAAACTCTTCCAGCGCATTTACCAGAACGGTAAGTTCTGTGTTGCTGTTTACGGTTTGGAGAAGATATGTTTCAGTAGAATCAGTCCAGTCCTGCGGGTCTTCTGCTCCATTATGCAGCCAACCCAAATGCCTGAATTTCATTTCGCGGAATGGTTGGTTCACCAATACCAGATTACACATTCCGTTATTCCCGGCATCGAACATCCGTACGATGCTGCCTTCATCCAGGGAACCTTCGTACCTGGAGCCCTGCTGGAATGCGGACGTCCACTGACTGTAAGAATCCTGATTCCAAAGAGCATCCCATACTTTTTGAGGCGAAGCTTCAATAATGATACTAAATTTAAGTTCCTTCATCATCTTCTGCTAAGAACTGTAAGCCTTTTCAATTTCAGCGATTTCAATTTTTTGCATCTGCATCATGGCATGGGCAACTTTTGCCCCTTTGCCACGGTCGGCACCATTCATAAGTTCCAACAGCCTCCGAGGTACTATTTGCCAGCTCACACCAAATTTATCTTTTAGCCAGCCGCACATTGATTCCTTACCGCCATCCGCAGTGAGACTGTTCCACAGGCTGTCGGTTTCATTCTGGTCAGCTGTCATTACAACAATTGAGATGCCTTCACTAAAGTCAAACTTGTGATCAATGGAGCTGTCCATACAGAAAAACGAGTACCCGTGCAGTTCGAAATGGGCATGCTGAATATTCTCCGGAATTTCATGGGATTCATTACCTACTCCATCACCATACTTTAATATCGGGCCAAGCCGGGAGCCCGGAAATAAGCTTGTGTACAACTTAATTGCCTCCATAGCTCTGCCGTTATTTTTATGCAGAAACATCAATGTTGGAATAACCTTCTGGTTTCCCTGCTTCTCACCCAGGTACAGTTGCCAGGTCACACCATAGCGGTCACGGATCCATCCATACTTTTTGCTCCACGGATATTCACCAAGTTCCATTAGGACTGTACCGCCTTCAGAAAGCGCCTGCCAGTAACCACTCACCTCATCTTCAGTTTCACAAAGAACCATGAAAGATATGGACGCATTTTTCTCAAACTGCGGTCCTGCATCTAGAATCATGAAATTTTGACCAAAGAGGTCAATGTTAATGACTACCCCGGCATCTGCACTCAATTTACCCCCAAAGGTATCGCAGTAAAAATCTGCAGCTTCCCGTCCGTTTCCGTTAAACCAAAGGCATGGAAAAATATTGTTTTTCATAGTTGAATTAAAATTAACTGTTTTGTGTGACCTCCGCCAAACGGAACTTAACCATCTGCTCAATAAGCTGATAAGGAATTTCGGCGTTCAGTGGAAACTGCACAGATCCTTTGCCCTGTTTATAAGCAGAAAGTTCTGCTTTGAACTTTTCGTGGCCATTCGGTGTGGCATAAAAACCAATATGTTTTGCAAAAGCGCCAAAATACACCAGAGGTTTACCGCGCAAATAATAGGCGGGCAAACCGTAAGAAAAACGTTCTTCGGCTTCGTTTGCGTTTTCCAGTACCACCCTGCGGATTTTTCTCAGGACATCCTGTATTTCAGCCGGAAAACTGCTGATATATTGTTCCACCCTGTCCACTGTTAATCTGCGTATTGCTGAAGTGAATTTTTAAAATGAAGATATGCCGGGCGATAGCGCTCCAGTTCCTGCCGCGAGGCGTACCGTACTCCAAAAACCTTATTGATTCCGCCGGTTTCAGATGTGGATTCATAGGAACGGAGGTAGGTACCGTCATCTGCCTTTATCGTCCACCTTTCTACAGTCAGTCCGTTTTCGGTAGTTTTTGCAGATTCAATTTGTGTCTCGCCTGGCTGCAAACTAATATCGGTTGCAATACCGCTCCACTGTGGTGAAAATATATAAAACTGAACCTTTCCGTCCGGTGATGTAAAAAACGCACTGTCATAACCCTCGCTACTCGTCGAAGACTGCAGTGACGGAGTAACTGAAAAATCGGCGGGAACCTGCACGGTAAACCACGCACCGTTGTACTTCACATACTTTATGACTGCCGCAGAACCGGAATCAACCGGCGCTGCCTCAGGCGCATTCTGACCATTTGAACTAATCTCCGGATTCTGAATGCTTTTCTGATCACATGCTGTTGAAAACAGAAACAGGGCCGATATCGAAAGGGTTTTAGTGATTTTCCACATATTTATGGAAGTTGTTGAGGATCGCATACCACCCGTCACGCTGCATTTCCCGTGAATTCTGTTCTTCCGGTTCAAAAATCTGAATTACTTCAGTGGTCTTTTCATCAATCTTATTGAAGTAAACTTCCACTTTGCGCCCGTCTGTAAGATGATATTTAATGGCTTCAAACAGTACTATATCATCATAAATACCTTTGTAGTCAAAACCAAAAGTACCATCCTTCGCCTCCATACGTATCCTAAGTTTGCCACCTACCACAAGTGAATTCTCGGCTTTGGTGCAGTGCCACGTATCATGTGCATAGCTCCACTTTGTAATGTGTTTTGGATCATTCATATAATCCCAAACTTTTTGAACAGGTTCCAGAATGGTAATATCGATCTTAATAGGCTCCATATTTTTTCTTTTAAAAGTAAGAAAAATTGCCATAGGTTCCAAGCCTACCCAATTTTTCAGTAATTTCGGGAGTTCCTCGGGGCTGCAGCAGTTGCAAACAATTCTAAATTGCCTGCAATCCCGCTAATTTAGAGTAGTGGAATTATGGCGCACCAGAAACCGTCGGAGATCCGCTACCATCGTCTTTACATTGTATAACTGTCATTGTGATTGATCATCCAGTATATTCCAAAGCGGTCCCGGAAACTGCCGAAGTAATCGCCCCAAAACTGATCTTCCATGGGCATTTCTACTTCGCCACCATCCGAAAGTGCATTAAAGATACGGTCGGCTTCTGCGCGCGATTCTGTGAAAACAGAAATATAATTACTGTTGCCTGCTGTTACCCGCTGTCCCATGCTGGGACTTACGTCTGAGGCCATAAGCAAATCACCGCCTATTGGCAATGCGATATGCATGATTCGTTTCTTTTCCTCTTCAGGGAGATTCTGAGTGCCCGGCGCATCGCCCATACGCATAATTCCACCAACGAATTCTCCCCCAAAAACACTCTGGTAATGGGTAAATGCTTCCAGCGCGGTGCCGTCAAAATTCAGATAAGGATTCAGTTTTGCCATGATTTTAGTTTTTTAAGTTGTTTGTTCTATATCATTTCCTTTATCGAAGATCATATAGCTTTGAAGAGCGGTTATTTTTCCCTCCCTGACCGTATAAACATCAGCAAAGTGTGATTGTTCCTCTTTTCCGGCCCTTTCAGTCCGAATGCTTCCTGCGGCAATTACAGTATCGCCTTCGGCAAGAAGATTCCTGATCTGCAAATCCACCACCCTTTCCGGTCCGCTTTCGTCCATAAATCTACGCAGGCTTTCACGGCCCACCAGTGTGTCCATTCCGAAGCCGGGCCAGTCCACACGAACGTCATCTGCCAGAACCTCATAAGCTTTATCGTTGTTCACGAAAAGGTTTTCGAAAAACTGTCTGGCAATTTCTTTGTTGTCCATTTTTGAGTTTTTTGATTTATTAAAAATTATTCAGCAGAAAATTCTACCGCAAGTTAATAGTTCAGGCTTGCATCCAGGTCATAACTCATTCCTTTTAAGCCAAGCAGCTTGCGCATGAGGCCTATCTGACCCAAAAGATAATCTTCGCGCCCGATATACATACCAATCATGTTAAGGACGCTTTCCTTCAGAAAGGGAATTCCCATTCCAAAATGACAGGGAGCGTCCAGATGTTCATCTGTTACCTGCAGAAGTTTCCCGTATACTTTCGGCGAAATCTCAGCGTAGTTTTTTTTCAGTTCGTCCAGTGAAGGATAATTAAGTTTTTCGTCCAGTGCACGGCCCTCACGAAACAGGTCGCCGTTAGGATCTTTGTCTTCCAGACCCAAAAGTTCCGCCAGCCAGTAGCGGCAGTTCACAAGATTGCCGGCCATCCAGACGACGTGGTTGGTGCGGTGATCGATACGCTGCAGGGCATTTTCTTCAGAAATACCATCAAGTGCATTTTTAAAGCTTTGGGAATGCATCCTGAAGGCAGGAACTATAATTTCTAGTCTGGTAGAATTGGGTGTGTCCATAACGTTCTTGATTTAGCTTATCAAAGTTATAGAACAGAGGTGAATGTTCTGCTTGCCATAGGACAAGAAAATTATTTTGTGGTAATCTCCTTTCGGATCCTGCTCAGTGAAGTATCTGTAATCCCCAGATAAGTGGCGATATGCTTTAGCGGCGCCTGACGGACAATTTGTGGTTTTTCCTTCATCAGTTTTAGGTATCTGGCGCTGGCTGTTTCTGTAATCATGTCCAGGGACCGCTGTTTCATGGTGAAAACCTGATAAGAGAACCAGGCTCTTCCCCATTCCCTTAAGCCTTCCAGGCGGTGGAAGAGTTCCTGAAATCTGTCATAGTCCATCCTGAACAAAGTGCAGTCGGTGACCGCCTGCACATTTTCAACTGAAGGAATTTTCTGAAAAAGTGAGGACGGGATGATAACAATTTCATTTTCGGCAAAAAATTCGGTGGTAATCTCTGTGCCGTCCAAACCGTTTACGAAAGCACGGACCAAGCCTTCTTCAACAATATAATACGCCTCTGCAATCTGGCCCTCAGAAAGCAAGACTTCACCCTTAGAGATGCTAATCTCCTCGTGAGCATCCATAATTTCCTGCACATTTTCTTCACTGAGAAGGAAATGAGAGTAAATATGCTGCAATGCGTTTTTCACAGATATAAAATTAAAACAATGAAAGCTGAATCCCGCCCTGATCCGCAGGTTTTTTGGCCTCTCCAAAAACAGTCTTTCCGCCGTACTTCCAGGAGTTGCTGCGTTCTTCTTCAATCACCTGATTAAGGTCGAAGGAAGGAGTGAAATTCTTTTCAGCGTTCGCAATGATGCGGTGGAGCTTTTCAACGGATCTTAATTTATCAGAATTCTCAAGTTTGGACTTTTCAATACCTTTCTGAAGGATGCCAATTGTTTCATCATAAATATTGAGCGGGACGGGAAACGGATGTCCGTCCTTTCCGCCGTGAGCAAAAGAGAACCGGGCGGGATCTTTAAAGCGCGAAGGTGCGCCGTGGATTACCTCACTTACCAGTGCCAGACTTTGCAGGGTACGCGGACCCACACCTTTCAGCAGTAAGAGTTCTTCAAAGTTTTCCGGCGGGACTTCCCGTGTCATATGCAGCAATGCACCCAGCCTTTTCATACTGACATCAGAGGCGCGAACATCGTGGTGTGCGGGCAGGATAAGTCTGGAAAAATCCTGAAGCACTTTTTCGTTGGCGGTCCCGGTGATTTCCATAATACCTGCGCGGTTTGCTTCAGCACTGCCGGAAGTAAGATTCAGTATCCTTCCGCGGTTAACCCCTTCAATCCCGGTATGCGGTTCCTCAACAAAAGACTTCAGATTCTGGGAATGCCAATGATAACGGCGCGCAGTTTTGTCCAAGGTATTCATACCCTGCTGTATCACGGCCCACTGCCCTACATCATTAACAATGAAATTGTGGGCGTACAGCTGATAACCGTCCTGTATCGCAGTATTGTCCACCTTTGCTGAAAGTTTACTGGCCCTTACAAGCTGGTTTCCGTTTAATCCCGTTCTTTCAGAAATCCTCATCAATTCTGCGGGAGTTTCCAAGGAATATTTACCCTTGCCGCCCGCAATGAAAATGCCGAAGGTTTTGGAATTAGGGTTTATAGCTCTTTTCAGCGCACCCATTACGGAGGTCGTTATACCGGAAGAATGCCAGTCCATCCCCATTACAGCACCAAAGGACTGGAACCAAAACGGATCACTCAGCCGCCGGATCACCTCATCCTTTCCGTAATCACTTAAGATCACCTCAATGACTGCAAGGCCCAGTTTGGACATGCGCTCATAAAGCCATGGCGGAACCTGACCGTAGTGAAGAGGCAAATCTGCTGAGCCCGAGCGTTTCATACTGTAATGACAAAAAAAACGCAAATTGCTTTGCGTTTACTTTACTGAATTAGTGTATCTATTTAAGAGCGTTCAGCGCTTTTTCATAATCAGGTTCATGTACGATCTCCGGCACCTGTTCTGTATAAATTACTTTGTCGTTTTCGTCGGTAACGATTACTGCACGGCTCAGCAATCCTTTCATCGGTGAATCTGCCAGGGTAACACCCAAATCATCACCAAAGGAAGAACGGAAATCTGAAAGGGACTCTACATGATCCAAACCTTCAGCAGCGCAAAAACGGCTTAAGGCAAACGGAAGGTCTTTGGACACATTGATGACTACTGTATTGTTCAGGCCTGCGGCTTCTTCGTTAAATTTTCTGGCAGAGGCAGCACAGATTCCGGTGTCGATGCTTGGGAAGATATTATATATTTTTCTTTTTCCGGCGTAATCCTTCAGACTCTTTTCATTCAACTCTCCATCCACCAATGAAAAATCAGGGATTGTAGATCCTACTTCGGGCAAATTGCCTACTGATTTGATACTGTTTCCTTTCAATGTAATATCTGCCATAATGATAACTTTTAATTATTTGTTTAACTCAAATTTAGCTCTTTAAAAAATCCTGCCGCCTAAAATAAAGGTTAAATTAATCTTAAAACTGTTTTCCCAATGAATAATGCATCACATTATCGGTTCAAGACCCAGCTGTTTGCCCTGTACAATCACGAAGTTACGGGCTTCGGATTTATCATTTCCAATCTCCCCTTCCAGGATCGCTTCCTTCACTTTCTCTTTAAGTATCCCAATCTCGCGCCCGGGTTTCAGGTTGAATAAAGTCATGATTTCCTCACCTGTAATGGGAGGCTGAAAGTTGCGGACCTGGTCCTTCTCCTCCACCTCCTTTATTTTAACAGCGACATATTCAAAATTCTTTTTGAATTTTTCCTGTTTATGTGAATTCTTGGTGGTTATATCAGCCTTGCAAAGAGTGAAAAGATCTTCCAAATCCTCACCCGAATCAAAGAGCAATCGCCGGAGCGCTGAATCTGAAGTTCCGTCATCGATAAGGGCTATCGGCCTTGAGGACAGTTTCACCAGTTTCTGCACATATTTCATATCTGCTCCCATGGGAAGTTTCAACCTTTGGAAGAGCTGTTTCACCATCTTGGAGCCCAGAAACTCATGACCGTGGAAGGTCCACCCTATTTTTTCTACAAATTTCTTAGTAGGTGCTTTTCCTATATCATGCAGAAGAGCCGCCCAGCGCAGCCAAAGTTTGTCGGTATTTTTGGAGATATTATCAACAACTTCAAGCGTATGCCAAAAATTATCTTTGTGGGTTTGGCCTTCAACCTCCTCAATCCCCTTCAAAGCGGTGAGTTCCGGCATTATATAATCCAGCAGGCCGGTATCTGCAAGAAGTTTAAGTCCAACAGAAGGTTTTTCAGAAAGCATGATCTTGTTAAACTCAACCATGATGCGCTCCATCGAAACAATTTTAATCCTGGCCGCTTCCCGCTTAATCGCGTCAAGTGACTCTGTTTCGATCTGAAAGTTTAAGGTTGATGAAAAGCGTATGGCCCTCATCATCCTCAACGGATCATCGGAATAAGTCTGACTCGGCTCAAGGGGTGTTCGGATAATGCGGTTTGAGATATCTGCAATACCGTCAAACGGATCTATAAGTTCGCCAAAATTTTCTTTGTTCAGCGAAACCGCCAGTGCATTGATGGTAAAGTCGCGGCGTTTCTGGTCATCTTCCAATGTCCCGGATTCCACGTCAGGTTTCCGTGAATCCTCGGCATAGCTTTCTTTTCTGGCACCCACGAATTCCAGGTCCAAACCATTGTGCCGGAACATGGCTGTTCCGTAGTTTTTAAAGACAGAGACCTTCAGTTTCGGATTAATGGCCTTAGCGACGGCTTTAGCCAAATCCATCCCATTACCTTCCGTTACGAAATCAATATCGGTGGGCACTTCGCGGCCCATCCAGAGGTCGCGAACATATCCGCCAACGATGTATACAGACTGGTTGTTCTGATGTGCGACTTCGGAGATTTGTTTAAATAACTTAAAATTTATATTTTGGATAAGGTTGATGTTCATTACAAATGGCGTATGCGGAGATTCTGCAAAGGTATCTAAAAGCTTGCAGAGCACAAATTTTATAAGGTTTGGATGGTCCGGAGTTCAGCGCCGGACTTTAGATCTGCCGAAGGAGCAGTTAAAACTTAACTACTCTCTGATCACCTTCACGCGGCTGTCCGGCCAGATTCGTATCACCGAAGATCCTGTATATTCGGAAACCACATCACGGTTCTCCTCTGCTACAGCATCTACAGCGTTGATGATTTCATCGGAAATATCAGAAAACCTCATCGGAGATTTATCACCGCTGAAATTTGCTGATGTAGAAACCAGGGGTTTATTGAGTTTACCAATAAGTCTTTTGAGGTAATTATCTTTAACCAAGCGGATACCGATACTGCCGTCTTCCGCCAGAAGTTCTGCAGGCAGGCCTCTGGGATTATCGTAAATAAGAGTGACAGGTTTTTCCGAAAGATCCATAATTTCCCAGGCTATGTCCGGCACCTCCACCAAATCCTGCAGCCGTTTTTCAGATTCAACAAGTATAATGACAGATTTGGAACGGTCGCGTTTCTTGATTTCGAATATTTTCTGAATAGCCTCCACATTGGTCGCGTCGCAACCCAGGCCCCAGATGGTATCGGTAGGATAAAGAATTGTTCCGCCGGATTTAAGGGCGTCAATAAGGTTCTGCATGAATCAAATTTGAATTTACAGCGGCAAAATTAGCATAAATGGACGACATTTGACGGCCATAGGATAAGAGGGACTAATAGCTTACTTTTACCATATGGAACAGAAACATAAAGATCCACTACACGGAAAACGGCTGGATGCCATCCTGGAAGAATTGGTGGACTATTACGGCGGCTTTGAGGAATTAGGCCGGCAAATTAACATTAGATGTTTCACAGATAATCCCAGCATCAAATCCTCACTGAAATTCCTGAGGAAAACAGACTGGGCACGCGCCAAAGTAGAGAGTTTATTTCTTTACGTTTTACGGCAGAAAAAGAAGAACGGTGGAGCCTAGTTAGTCCCTGAATTTGCCGGACACATAAAACCATCGTCCGCTAACCAGTTTAAAGAGTGAAAGTTCATGATGCAGGTGAAGCGTCCCCGTTTTATCCTTATACCAGGCCATGAACTCCACCTGATCTTTAGAAGGCTTCTGCACTATTTCCAGTTTAACCCATTCATTTATTTCCGCCCATTCCTGAAGGTCTGCCTTGTTGTGGAGCTTTCTTTTGGAAGGCAAAGTGGTATTCATCAGATAATCAGCATTCGGTATGGCAAAGGCCGAGAACCTGGAACGCATGAGCGCCTCGGCTGAAGGTGGAAATTTAGTACCGATGTGAAATGGTTTACAGCAATTTTCGTACGGAATGTCTGAACAGCAGGGACATTTCATGGATGCAAATTCAAGTTTGAAATATACCTTTCCTTAATCACGTTCAGATGGTGAATATTATGACCTACGATAAGTTTACCAAGCAGTTCTACCGAAAGTTCATTTCCGTTGGCTGTTCCACTCGCAGAAAGTTGCGATACATCCAGATGCGTAAAGAACAGAACACTTGATCTCCTAACCGCTTCGAATTCCTGCAGTAAACTTTCTGTACTTCTGTTCTTTACATCGTAGGTGAGACCATAAGAAACCTCGTCCCAACCCGGAAGTACCGTTTTGTCCTGTCGTGCGAAACGCAGTGCGCGGTAGGCATATATTCTCTCAGCATCAATGATGTGCTGAAGCACTTCCTTCAGCGTCCATTTACCCTCAGCGTAAGCATAATTACCCTGCTCTTCGGTAAATGACCGGTATACAGCGACGGTGTCATCAAAGGAATTACCCATCTCCTTAAGCCAGTCTGAAAAGGGAATCAGGTCAAGATAACGCTGTATGTATTTTTGGAAATCAATCATTGTATTGTTATAAAAAACCTTCAGCGATTTGATATCCCTGAAGGTTAATAATTATTTGAAAGCTCTTTCCAGGTCGGATATAAGATCCTCACTGTCTTCAATACCTACACTTAGTCTTACCAAATCATCAGTAATCCCTAACTCTGCACGTTTGTCCGCTGGAATAGATGCATGTGTCATCAGGGTCGGATGGTTTGCCAATGACTCTACACCCCCCAATGATTCTGCCAGAGTGAAGACTTTTACATTCTCCAGAAATTTTACAGCGTCTTCTTTCTTACCGGATTTAAAGGTAAAAGACACCATTCCCCCAAAATCCTTCATCTGCTTCTCGGCAAGATCATACTGAGGATGTGATTCCAGGCCCGGATAAATCACCCTGTCTACCGCGGGGTGGGATTCCAGATATCTGGCTACCGCCAAACCGTTTTCAGAATGACGCTGCATGCGCAGTGCCAGGGTTTTGATTCCTCTCAGAACCAGATAGGAGTCGTGCGGACCTAAAATTCCACCGCTGGCAAACTGAATAAAATGAAGTTTGTCGCCAAGTTCTTCCGTTTTGGCAATCAGTGCGCCGGCTATCACGTCGGAGTGTCCGCCCAGATATTTTGTAGCCGAGTGCATTACAATATCAGCACCCAGATCAATCGGACGCTGCAGATACGGCGTAGCAAAGGTATTGTCCACAGCCACCAGGATATCCTTTCCTTTTACCAGCTCGGTTACGGCTTTAATGTCCACCAGTTTCATCAGTGGGTTGGTTGGTGTTTCAACCCAAATCAACTTCGTTTTATCGGTAATCAGGTCAGATATTTTGGAAACATCATCAAAATTCACAAAGGTGAACCTAAGCTGATATTTGTCGAAAAGCCGTGTAAACATCCTGTACGTTCCGCCATAAAGGTCATCTACTGCAATGATTTCGTCGCCGGGGTTCAGAAGTTTTAAAACACAGTCTATCGCGGCAAGACCGGAGCCAAATGCCAGGCCGCGGGCACCGTTTTCAATGCTGGCCAGACTGTCTTCCAAAGCCTGCCGTGTCGGGTTGGCGGCTCTGGAATATTCGTAACCGGAATGCACACCCGGAGAACTTTGTGCAAAAGTCGATGTTAAAAAAACAGGAACATTAACAGAGCCTGTGGTAGGTTCATGCTGCTGTCCGCCATGTATTACTTTAGTGTTGAAATTCATATTTTCACTGTTTTTCAGCAAATGGATTTACCGGTAAGCATTTCCAATCTGCAAATTATTACTATTTCTAAGCTGGCCGAATCTTTTAGCCACAGGGAAACGATTTTTACATCCTGATCGCCGATTTCACAGCAAACTCCTCTGCCATGTCTTCCATCCATTGAGCAACATCTTCTTCTCCAGTAGCTGTTTTGTAAGTGTTACTGAGTGAAATAAGCATCTGGTGCAGGAACATCTTCATCTGGTCCACCGGCATTTCCTTAGTCCAGAGATCGATTCTCAGTGCTTCCATCGTCTTATCGTCCCATACGGAGATCATAGCTGCTTTGGTTTCCTGGGCTTCAATTCCGCCGTCCTGGGCATTCCAGGTCATCTTTTCGGGAACATGGTTTTCGTCCAGTTCCACATCAAGGGTAATCTGAGTCTTCTTCATTATATAAGTATTGGGGAAATCCTCTTTACTGACGGAGAATATTCCCTCGCATTAATTTTTAGGTTTGTATTCTGATTTGTTAAATAAGTCGGTTGCGCTCATGGACAGAAAATCACTTAACGGAGTATCGGGATTCTTACTGTAAAATTCCCTGCAGATCTGCCATCCGGTAAAGACACCCACGCGTGGCGACGACTGCTTGTCCACATCTGTATAGAATTTGGAGAAGGGGCCCGGATTAATAAAACGCTCAGTAAGCCTGGGGTCTGGGCTGAAGATATAATCATTCTCAATAAAATAATCCCAGATGCTCGCTTCGCTGGCCTTGCTCCATTCATACTGTTCGGCTGTCGCATTCATCTTAAGATGATCCGGCAAATGAGGCAGGAAAGCATCCTGCAAAGTCATGATCTTACCATTATATACCATTTGGTCCAGAAATTTCTGGGATGTCTTGTCAAATGGGACAATACTGATGGCAATGGCTTCCGAAGTCTTCGGAATAATATTTTCAGTATTCATGGAAACCTTGAAATACTCTTCAATACCTTTATAATATTGATTCTTGCTTCCCATAAATCCAGAGATGTCAATGAACAGAAAACCCTGTTGCGGATCGTAAATCACCGGTTCCTCATACATCTGCGTACTGGATGAAAAGGTGTAAACCTTTGGATTGGTAAAATTTGGAAAATGGTATTTTACCCGAGCGAAAAGAGAAGTCAGATCTGTTCCCAAACGGTTCAGGTCTACCTTGGCGGCTGCCTCACGGTACAGTTTTGCCTCCTCGGGGTTATTGCGGCGTTTTACAAAATCTTCATCTGTTACCGAACCCTGAAACCAGGGATATTTTTCTTTAAACTGCTCCATACTGACTTCAGGCGAGAAAAATTCTTTTGAAATATCAGTAACAGTAACTTTTGCAGCAGGCTGTTCCACCTCAACATCCCAAATATTTTTATTTTCCTTATTACAGTTTTGAAGAACACCTAAAGATAAAACAACAGCTAAAGCGCCTAAAGCACCGCGGATGCTGGACGGTTGTTTTATTGAATGTAATCTATTTCTGACGTTCATTTTTTTCAATTTCGGGGCTTTGCCACGGCAGTGACGATTAATTTTATATTTTTACAAAAATAATGAAATTTTAAGGACTGTCCTATTTAACATCCGTCTTAAAACATCTATTATGCAGACTGAAAAAGTTACCGAAAAAATTGTTTCCTGGCTACGCACCTATGCGGATCAGGCCGGGGTGAAGGGTTATGTCATCGGTATTTCCGGAGGTGTGGACTCTGCTGTGGTCTCAACGCTTTGCGCGATGACCGGTCTTAAAACAATGCTGCTTGAAATGCCCATTCACCAGAACGCGGAGCATGTAAGCCGTGCGTGGGAGCATATCAATGACCTGAAAAGCAGATTCGATAATATCGAGGCGCAGACAACAGACTTAACTTCTTCCTTTGACGAGTTGTACAGATCCTTTAAAGCGAATGAGACGGATTCTCCAAATGAGAAACTTGCTTTGGCCAATACGAGAGCACGCTTGAGGATGTTAACCTTATATTATTATGGTCAGACCAATGGACTTCTGGTTTGCGGTACGGGAAATAAAGTGGAAGACTTCGGTATAGGTTTCTATACAAAGTACGGCGATGGCGGTGTAGATGTTTCCCCAATTGCTGATCTTTATAAAACGGAAGTTTATAAACTTGCCAAATCGCTTAACCTCGTAGAATCTATTCAGAACGCGATACCTACAGACGGCCTTTGGGACACTGAGCGTACAGACGAGCAACAGATAGGTGCTTCCTATCCGGAACTGGAAAAAATTCAGAAAGAATGGGGAACCAAAACTGAGGCTGACTACAGCGGAAGAGATCTGGAAGTCTACCGGATATTCAGTAGAATGAACAAGGCAGCTCAACACAAAATTCAGCCTATACCGGTTTGTGACATTCCGGAAGAATGGCGTAATTGAAATGCTCACATATCTAACTATTTAAAAGATAAATAAGACAGATCAAATTTACGTCTGCGGCTACTGTTTATGCGGAAAGATCAACTAAAACTATTCCTTATCTTCATTATCGGACTGCTGAGTGCTTACCTGATCCTATATTATTTAAATGAAGATAAGGTCGAAAGCGATAAGAGTGCTTCAGTTTCACAGACTGAAATACAAAGCGGTCAGAACCCTGCACGGGAAAATGTTGATGCACTTACTGAAGCCGGCAGGGTAACCAGTTATGTAAAAACCAATAAGGAACTGCCGGATTTCTATTTAACGAAAAGTGAAGCGCGGGCTTTGGGCTGGATACCTTCGGAAGGAAACCTTTGTAAGGTACTGCCGGGAAAAGCAATTGGAGGCGATAAGTTCGGAAACAGGGAAAAGCAACTTCCCCAGGGTAAACAGTACTTTGAAGCAGATGTCAATTACAGTTGCGGTAACAGAAACAGCCACCGGATCGTTTATACTGAAGAGGGTGAGGTCTGGTTAACTACCGACCATTACAAAACATTTAAGAAACAGTGATTATTAAGATTAAAAAATAGAAAATCAGGAGATGGAAAATATGAAAACGGTCCATATTGACTTTAGCGATATTGGTGATTTTGAGGATTTTTATGCTCAGGTAAAAGAAAAAATGGCGGTCCCGGCAGATTTTGGCGACAACCTGGATGCTTTTTATGATTTCATAACCGGCCAGGCGGAACAGCCTGTACATCTGGAGTTTGTGAATATGACCGTAGATCAGCTGGAAACTTTTGAAGACCTGCTTCTGACTATGGAAGATGCTGAAGATGAAGTTGAAGACTTTGGTTTCTCCTATTATCTGGAGCAGTATGAGGAGGACTGAGCTGCTTAATTATAAAAAAGAACGCGCCGGCAGGCGCGTTCTGTGTTTAAGATGTACAGACCGTGATTAGTTGCCAATCACCTCAGAAATAGGTTCTCCAATGTTCCCGCTTGGATTCTCGATTTTCAGAATCTGCGCCAGTGTAGGAGCAATATCCGTCATGTGGTAGGGTTTTGTACTCTGTCCTTTCTTCACCCCCTTACCCATAAAGATCAACGGAATATGCGCGTCATAGGAATTCCATACGCTGTGGGTGGTCCCTTTCTTGGCGTAATTGGGCAGCATACCGTCGTGCGAAATAATCTGGATATCGCCGCTGCGCTGCCAGTTATAACCGTTGATAATCCTCGATTTAATGGGTTCTGGGATGGCCGCCGAACCTACTTTAGCCAAATCTACCGCATAAAGTACACGGGGATCCCTATTCAGACGGTTGATTATATTTTGTTTGATGTCTTCGGCATCCAGTTTATGCTCACGGATAAGCTGTTGATTCAGGTAAATCTGATAATTGTCTATGGCCCAGATCAGTTTTTCGTGTGTGTACTTCGCTTTAAGTTCTTCTTCCAGATTCTTCTGTAAGCCATCGTCAAAAAGTCCTGTAAGCATCTTGTTCGCTTCCATATAGCCCATTGCGTGTGCCCCGCCATGATCTGCCGAAAGGAAAACCAGATAATTATCCTTTCCCACTTTTTTGTCCAGCATCGTGAAGAAATTTTCAAGGTCTTTATCCAATCTCAGGTAAGTATCCTGAATTTCAATGGAGTTGGGACCAAAGGAATGTCCCACATAATCCGTGGATGCGATATTGACTGCCAGGAAATCGGTTTCCTGATTGCGGCCCATGCGGTAAGCATCCAATGCGGCTTCAGCCACCTTAAGGGTAAGTGTGTTCCCAAACGGTGTAGTGCGGATAATTCCCTTCTTAGCGGCAAAATCGGCTGCCAGGTTAGTGTAAGGAAAAGTTGGAGTCTTTGCACTGCCCAGGAGTTGCTCCCACGGAACATCATCGGCTGTACTTTCTGTGTACTGAGTTATAGGAAGTGATGTATCCCAACCGTTTGCAACGAGTTTTGCGCCCCAGTTCTGGGCATTGAAATCCTTCAGCCACTGTGGCAACTCATTCATATAATAGGAACTCGTAACAAAATGGCCCGTGCCTTCATCGTACCAAAATGCGCCCGTTGGATTATGCCCGGCGGGCAGAATGGAGGCCCTGTCCTTCAGTGACACCCCCACCACCTTAGACCTGAAGTTGGTTGCTATTCCTAACTGGTCGGTAATCGTAGTACTCCAGAGCTGATGTGGGGAGTGTGCGCCGATTCTCTCGGTGCTGGCACCAACTCCTTTTACTGAATTATCTGTGGTACAATACACATTTTTTCCCGTTTCACGGTCTGTCCAGTCATTTCCTGCTATGCCGTGAATGGAGGGCACCGAACCTGTATAGATGGAGGTATGTCCCAATGCTGTAACCGTAGGAACATAATTGATCATTACATTATTAAGATTATAGCCTTCATTCATCAGACGTTTGAATCCTCCGTTGCCGTATTTCGATTCATATCGGTAGAGAAAATCCCACCGCATCTGATCTACAACGATTCCCACTACCAATTTGGGTTTCCCGCTTTCCACATTCTTCGGCTTCTGCGCGTTTAACGTGAATACAGAGACAAAAACAAGGACAACAGCACTAATTTTTTTCATGAAATTTTGAATTGTATTAGGCTGCAAAGATAAGAACCTTTGCGCCGGAAACTCATTAGGAAGAGATAACAAATTGTTAAGGATCCACGTCAAAATACCCTGGCAACAAAAGCGAGTTCCAAACCTCCCAAAAAAAGGTGATAAGGGTGAAAATCAGCTAGTAAAAACCTCCTAATCACCATTATCGCATATAAACGGTATTTCGATGTTTTAGGTAAAAGTTTCACCATAAACAGGTTTTTGCCCTGTAATTTTTATTTACTTTTAACCTCATTACGCATATTTTTCTTTGATTCAAATTGGGCAACCGGTGGGGTTTTAGGATGGGTGTGCGCAACATCAGCCATATTCTGAATAAAAAATTAAGAAATAGAAAATGATGAAAAAAAACCAAATCTTGGAAGGAGCCGGCACCGAACCCGATCCGGAAGTTTCACAGAAACGAAAGACCACTATAAAACAGGAACATATACGTGCTTCAGCAACTAAAAAAGAGGCCAAATCAGGAAGCAAAGTCAGCTGCACTAAAATAAAGACTTTGGCCATGCGGAGCGGAAACAAGGTCCGGATGCAGTTTACTACACAGTTTCTGCAGCCCACTGACTCTTTGAAATCGAAGATCAAATTCCTTAATGAGAAGATGCATTACAGTGAGGAAGAGGCCGGCGGAACAAAACTTGAAAATCCCGTTGTCATTTCCGATCCTGTAGATGGCGCAAACCTCATTCCCGGAACACTTTTCAGCGGAAATGAACTTCTGGAACACGGCAGGATAGAATTTCCCGAAATTACAGAGCCTAAAACAGTCACTTTACGGGCAAGCCGCACCACCAACAGCAAAATTGCAGAAAGAAAAATTGTTCAGATAAACGGAAACAACTTCCGGGAAGAAGTAAGAGCCGCCATTGCACAGCTGATCAAGTTGTCTGAATTTGATGACGTACCGGAAAAGCAATTGCAAAGTGCAGAAAGCACAACGGTGGATTTCCTGAAACTTAAGACTTTACCCTCTTCGTTTTTTATGGACGCAACTGATGCAAAAAGCACCGTTTCAACCGCATCAGCGGCGAAATACTTCTACATGTTCTTCTTCAGACAGAATTATTTGAATATCAGCGGACAGCCATCGCTGGATTTCCCCTCGGAGAAAATACAGTCACGCGCCGACAGCTTCTATATTGAGGAGGTGGAATACGGTCGCCAACTTCTTCTCATCTTTGAATCCCATATAAGACTGGATAAATTCGGAATATCCCCTACCGGAACTTTGAACTGGGAGAAATTCTGTTCCGCTATTTCTTCAGAACCTGAGGATTCCAACCTTCTCAAACAGCTTTCACTTCATGTAAAAGCCGCCGGTAAACCCGCATATATGGAAACCGATGCCAGAAAAGCAAAAGCAGCAGTTGACGAGTACTTTTATACATCCTTCCATGAACTCCCGCCTGTTCCTGTCTCATTTAGAATATCTGATCTGCAGGGAAAGCCGGTGTGCCTGAAGACTGAGGTTTTCATCAGGCAAAAAAACGGTCTGGGAAGCCGCAAGATCCGTGTCTCAATAAAATCCATTACCTTGCTCCCTGCCGAAGATTCTGTGCTTTCTTACGAACAGCTTTCCGGCTGCATTTGCATCTATATCTATAACGACAAAAACCGGGTGATGCTGGCAGACGGCAAGGAAATGCCTTCTTATCTGCAATCAATTAATCCTCCTACCACCAGAATCCGTTTTACCGATGGAGAACAACCTTTGGTGCTGAAGCCGGGAGCAACCCTGGATCATTCCTCGTCCGTGCTGAACTGTAAGCCCGTTAGCCTCGCGGTGGACAATCTTCACTACAGGATAAAAATTTATCCAACCGGAAGTAATGGAGATGGTCTCACAGGTCCGTTGGGGAAGCGAAGTGACAGTTTCGACAAAACAGTTCGTGAACTCATTCAGGAAGGTATTCTTGAGAAAACCTTATTTTTCAACGAGGGAAATTCGCAGGTGGAAGTTACGGTCAACATCATTCCCTATTAAAAGAATTGGTAAGTAAAAAAGCCTTCCCAATGTGCGGGAAGGCTATTTTTAAACAGTTATTACGGTTAATTAGAATTTCAAATCCCCGTTTACTTCTCTTACGGCTTTTGCAGCTGTAGCGAATTTTTCTTTTTCCTCTTCTGTTAAGGAGATGTCTACAATTTTTTCAACACCGTTTTTACCGATTATTGCAGGAACGCCCAGGCAGATATCAGACTCACCATATTCGCCGTCCAGCATCAGTGAGCACGGTATCATCTTTTTCTGGTCGCAAAGGATTGATTGAACAAGTACCGAAACTGCAGCACCCGGTGCATACCAAGCTGATGTTCCCAAGAGTTTGGTGAGTGTGGCGCCGCCTACTTTGGTTTCTTCTTCAACATAAGCCTGTTTGTCAGAATCCAGGAACTCAGAAACAGGAACACCATTTCTTGTTGCCTTGCTAATTAACGGAAGCATTCCGGTATCACTGTGAGCAGCGATCACCATACCGTCTACGTCAGAAATCGGGCAATCCAAAGCCTCAGCCAGTCTGTATTTGAAACGTGCGGAATCCAACGCTCCGCCCATACCGATGATCTTGTTCTTTGGAAGTCCTGATGTCTTATGTACTAAATATGTCATGGTATCCATAGGATTGGAAACAACGATGATAATCACCTCGGGAGAATGCTTCACAAGATTAGCGGTAACTTCTTTCACAATACCTGCATTGATGCCGATAAGTTCTTCCCTTGTCATACCGGGTTTTCTCGGAATTCCGGAAGTGATCACAGCTACCGTAGATCCGGCAGTTTTGCTGTAATCGCCTGTAGTTCCGCTTACTTTCGTATCAAAACCATTAAGGGAGGCTGTCTGCATAAGGTCCATAGCCTTTCCTTCGGCAAAACCTTCCTTAATGTCTACTAAAACTACTTCTGAAGCAAAATTTTTCATAGCAATATATTCTGCGCAACTTGCGCCTACTGCTCCTGCTCCTACTACGGTTACTTTCATAATATTTTTTTGTTAATTTTTCTCATTCATATGGTGGGGCATAAACACGAACTCCGGCCATCTAAAAGTCGCACAAATTTATGAAATTCACCTGCGGTGACCAACTTTACCCCGTTATTTTATACTTTATTATTTATGGATCAAAGGTCTTTACTTAACATGCATCAAGGTCTTTGGAGGCATTCTTGTATTACATTTGGCTAAAAATCCATAAAAACAATGAGTTTCGCAAAACAGCTGCATGCCGGTTATTCCGCGCGGAAATTCAATATTGACAAAAAGAAGACTGAAGAATTCATAGACAGTCTGTTCCGCTTCATATTCTATCTGGAACACAACAGCTGCGCACAGCTTTCAGAAATAGAAAAGCGGCTGGAACGCTTTAAAACACATTTTGAGGAAATTTTAATTTCAGCCAGCAACGGCAGCAACAGCCATGACACCACGTTTTTCTTTGACGCTTTCCCTCAAATTTACCAGGCTTTAGAGGATGATGCGCGCTTTATTTTCGAAAATGACCCCGCGGCACAAAGCGTAGAGGAAGTAAAGTTTTCCTATCCGGGTTTCTTCGCGATAGCCGTGTACCGTCTGGCTCATGAACTGGTGAAAAATGGGGTGCCGCTTATCCCACGGATCTGGACCGAATATGCACACAGTAAAACCGGTATTGATATCCACCCCGGCGCACGTATTGGAAGAAATTTTTTCATCGATCACGGCACCGGAATCGTCATTGGCGAAACCGCGGTAATTGGAGACAATGTAAAACTTTACCAGGGAGTCACTTTGGGTGCACTGTCTGTAACAAAAGAGCTTCAGAACAGGAAAAGACACCCGAGCATAGAAGATAATGTAGTTATCTATGCCAATGCCACGATTCTTGGCGGGCAAACAGTCATCGGAAAAGATTCGCTCATAGGCGGAAATGTATGGATTACTGAAAGTGTAGCGCCCAACTCGGTAGTGTTTCACAAAGGACTTGTAACCGTGCGCAACAAATTACCTGTAAATGAACCTATCAATTTCATTATTTAACAGAATGATTAACATTTTTAATAAATAAAACAAAACAGCAATAGTATGAAACTGAATAATGTACTGCAAGCCATCGGAAATACACCAACGATAAGGCTTAACACTATTTTTGACAACAGGGCCGAAGTTTGGATGAAGCTTGAAAGGCAGAATCCGGGCGGCAGCATAAAGGACCGGATCGCTCTGGCGATGATTGAGAACGCCGAGAGGGAAGGTAAAATAACAAAGGACACCCTCATTGTAGAACCTACCTCCGGAAATACGGGAGTGGGACTGGCAATGGTTTGTGCGGTGAAGGGTTATCAACTGGTGCTTGTAATGCCTGAAAGCATGAGTGTGGAACGGCGGAAACTCATGTCATCGTATGGTGCGAAGTTCGTACT
>JAEWIR010000018.1 GCA_023386965.1 Bacteroidota bacterium | reverse complement strand
GGTTGAGAGAGCCGAGCGGGATGGTAAAATAACAAAGGACACCCTCATCGTAGAGCCTACCTCCGGAAATACGGGCGTGGGACTGGCCATGGTTTGTGCCGTAAAAGGCTACCAACTGGTACTTGTAATGCCCGAAAGTATGAGTGTGGAAAGGCGGAAACTCATGTCATCGTATGGTGCGAAGTTCGTACTGACACCACGTGAACTGGGAACTTCCGGGGCGGTGAAGAAGGCTATGGAGATGGCTGAAGAACTGGATAACGTCTGGATACCGCAACAGTTTGAAAATGAATCCAATCCGGAAATCCATGCAGCTACTACAGCGAAGGAAATCCTGGAAGATTTTCCGGAAGGATTTGATTATTTGATTACCGGCGTAGGTACTGGTGGTCATATTTCGGGTGTTACCGCTGTCTTAAAGAAAAAATTTCCCAATCTAAAAAGTTTTGCGGTTGAACCAATGGATTCGCCAGTGATTTCAGGCGGGCAGCCCGGTCCACATCCACTTCAGGGCATTGGAGCCGGTTTTGTACCTGCGGTGCTGAATACTGAAATCCTGGACGGAACCATTTCAGTTGAAAAGGATGAAGCCTTTGAATTTACAAAAAGACTGGCCCGCGAGGAAGGCATACTGGCCGGAATCTCCACAGGATCATCACTGGCCGCAATAAGTAAGAAACTGAGCGAAATTCCGGAGGGTTCAAGAATTCTCACCTTCAACTACGATACCGGCGAAAGGTACTGGTCTGTAGAAGGCCTTTTTGAAGAGTCCGTATTCCAGTATTAAAAGTATTTCAAATACCTAACAGCAAATCCTGCCGGCCGGCAGGATTTTTCACGCATACATTTTCTGGCATTTGGGACAAACATAGGTTTTTCGTTTCACCTTCCCCATTTCCTCTATAATAAGTTCACGCTTGTCTTTGGGGCAAATCTTTCGTCCGTAAATGAGGGTTTTCTCCTTTACGGTATCGGTTTTAGACTGTTCCAAAAATTCATATGCATAATTCACCACCGTTTCAATAAGGAAAACTAATTTTTTCTCCGGGATATTTATCACCAGGCTTGCAGGATGAATCTTGGCCCTGTACAAAGATTCAATCCGGATTATATTGCCAACACCGGCAAATATTTCCTGTTCCATCAGCACATCTCCGATCATTTTCTCCTTATATTTTTCCTGTACCGTGCTCAGCACCAACTCGCCGTCATAATTATCCTTAAGGATATCGGTCCGGTAATTAAAGTGATCCTGCGGTTTCCCTTCTATCCTTTTTGTATTGGCTATGTAAAAATTAATTTGTGAATCATCAAAATGTAGGTAAAAACTTGCATTGGATTTCTTGCGCTTGTTAATGAGCATGCTTCCAAATAAACCCAGATGTACGGTTACAAAGAAATCTTTGAAGACAAAAATGAAGTTCTTTCCGTAGGAATCAATGTCGAGTAACTGCTGACCTTCAATGCCGCTCTTATCCATATCGCCGTAACCGCCTGCTTCGGTAACCGTTTTTTTACGGAAACGGTTTAGCTTATTCTTTAGGTTTAAAATAGTAGGTCCTTCAGGCATTATTTTTTTGTTTTGGAACCGGTAATCTGGTTATAGTGCTGCCGCGCCGCAATGCTTGTGTTATAAATTTTCTGACGGATCTTCTGCATCCTGCCTACTGGTTTCAGCTCATCCGCATTTTCAAACGGGTTAAATGACAGGTTTTCATAGGCCATTGTCCTGTACTCCCTTATATCTTGCTTTGGTAAGACTATACGGCCAACGGTGACAAACTTAGATGATCTTTCTGACCAGATTTTCAATAAATTGTTGACCGGGGTCTTTCTTTCCGTGGTCCCAACCTGCACCTGGAAATCCAGGCTAAGTTCTTCAGCAGAAAAATACTCTAAGAGTTTTTGGGTTTGGTCCATCAGCGGTTCCTCGGGTGTACTTTTATGTTTGGTGGGTTTTACCCTTATTTTCACCACCTTATCCCCCAGTCTGTAACAGCCCACTGAGTGGTAGGCATAAGTTGCGATAAATCTTTTCTCAATATCCAGTACCCGCAGCGTATTTCTCAGGATGGAGAGTATTTGCCTGTCAAAAAAAAGAGACAAACCTGCCAGAACCAGTCCCGGAATCTTTAAAAAAGAAAGCCCAAAAGGCTTACCGCGTGAGATAAAAAACTTATTGGCGTTTATATGGATCTTCAGGAATTTCGAAACCGAATTCGTGATAAATACAGGAAGGTTTACCAGAGGAAATTTGGCACTAACAGGAACATTTTTATTGTATACTTTAACCGAACAGCCATATAGCGGATACTCCGGGCCATTTTTAAGGGTGAAGAAATTAGGATGGGAGTAGCGGATAATCACTCCAAGATTATTTCCCTGCAGCAACTCGGAAATGTCGCCGGCACTATTCTTTATGGGGATAAAATTACCGCGCACGTAGCCGAAAGCCTTGGCATGCGCATTACGGGTGGCGTACTTTTTACCGTTCACTTTTGCTGAAAGGCGGACCGCTTTTTCAGTAAGCCTGATATCCTTATCCAGCAACTCTTGCTCCCTGGGTGTAAGCCGGTCCATTTCCGGCGTGTAATAAAGTTCTTTGGCCATTGAATTTTTCCGAAAATTTCAGCAAAAATGAAACCATCCGGACCTAATCCGGCAATGCGAGAAGGAAATGATATGCTTTTTCGGCACCTTTCAGAACTTTTTCATGTTCCTCTTCACTAACAGCATAATTCAAAACAAATTTAAAGTTTTTCCACATAGAGCCGGTACGCTCGCCATAGCAGCGGAAATACGGGAAGGTTTTGCCTGTAAAAAGAGGATTACTTTCCAGTTTTTTTGCGATCATATTTCCACCAAGTGTGGAGCCTTCCATTACGTAAAGTATTCCCAATGCTTCTGCTTCACAATCGACCGCAATCGTGTGCGTGAGATCGCCGGGAGAATGCACGTCTTCCTTTTCCAAATCAAAAAGATGCAGCTTCCGCCGATGCTGAAGCAAGAGTCTGTCCGCATATTTCTCAGAAAGTAAGCGGAAAACGGGTTGCTCATAAGTTTTTAGAAAAAGGTAATTATACGTCAGCAGCTTGCGGTAATCTTCAGCCGTGTAATCATCCTCAAAGATTTTAGAGGAGTTGAATTTCTGCTCCACCCTGTCATGCAGTACTTTGGTTTGATGCTTTAAAATCTCTGATATCATGCTTTAGCTGTCGGTTTCAAAAAGGTGAGGTGGAAAGAGGTCCCCTCATTTTCCACACTTTCGAAGTTAATGGAGCCTCCTAACCTGTTCATAATTCGGTAAACAATAGACAGACCTACTCCATTCCCATTAAATCCTTTCGAATTGCTCATACGGTGAAAAATCCTGAACATGTGCTGCTGGTCTTCTTCGGCAATACCGATACCATTGTCCTTCACCGTATAGACTACTTTGTCATCTACCACCTTGCCATTGATCAGGACTCTCGGTTTATCTGTTTTACTGGAATATTTCACTGCATTTCCTATGATGTTCAGGAATACCTGGATCAGCATAATCTTATCGGCCATTACACTTGGGCATTCGTGGACTGTAATCTCAGTTTCAGGGCTGTTCAGCGTAAGTTTCACATCATAGCATATCTTCTCAATCAGTGAGCGTGTTTCCACTTCCTCCACGGCTATCTGTGCAGACTTTGCGCGGCTCAGGTCCAAAACTCCCCTCATCATGAGTTCCATACCCATAATTTCGTCCAGAATACTGGTGATACGTTTCTTCACGTCAGGGTTCGTACCGTGCGACTTTTCCAAAAGCTGTGCATTCAGTTTCATGACGGTAAGCGGAGTACCCAGGTCGTGAGATATGGTGTAGGAAAAACTGTCCAGCTCTTCGTTCAGATTCTTCAGTTCGCGGTTAAGTTCCTGCACACGTCTGAACTGCGAATAAGTTGTTTCCAGGATGGTGGCAACCACTTTTTTGGCAGCAAACACATCTTTGTTCTTCCAGGGGCGGGATTTACCTTTTATATCCTGAATATAAGTGGCGAATGACTTTCGGGGCGATATAACCATTTGCTCTATGCCGTCCTTTACTACTGTTTCCATCTGCTTGGACGGATTACCTGCCCAAAGGATTTGAGTATCGATTTCCTTGCGGAACCAGATAAGAAGTTCATTGCGCTTGTCATCAGTAAAGCCGAACATCACACCGGCCGCATTCTCCAGATTCCCGAGATTTCCCTGTTCGGAATCGGAAAAATCGTTGGTGGAATAGAAGTTTTTCAATGGATTTTCGCGCGCATACTTTACGATCTGCAAAATATCCCTGTCTGAAGGGACTTCACCGGAAGTCCGTATATGGTCGTGTACAATAACTGCCAGACCATCCGCATCGGGATACCGCCGCATCTCATCTATATTACTGAAGAGCGAATCCTCCAGACTGTCACAGGCCATCAGCCTGCTTTTAAGGCTGCCGATCTTGTTTTCCAGCTCTATGCTGTCCGACAGCATCTGCGCAGATTTATAAGAAGTATAGGCATTTGCTGCGATTACTGTGAAAACTTCTGCACGTATTCTGTTTACCAGGTCAATATGCTTGGGCTCAATATTTTGGCAGGTAACCATGCCCCACAACTTGTTATTGATAATGATTGAAGTGCTGAAGCTGGAGGCCACACCTGTATTTTTCAGATACTGGCCATGTACGGGCGACATTGCACGCACTGAAGAATAGGTTAGGTCTATGGGTTCGGGATCCTTACTGATGATGGGCACCGGCTCTGAATAGACATCACTGAAAATGCGTTTTCTTTTTTTCAGATAAAGTTCCCGTGCCTGGCGTGGTATATCCGATTCCGGATAATGAAGATGCATGAAACTTTCCACACCGTTTTTTATCTGTTCTGCAATAACTTTCCCGCTACCGTCTTCCAGAAAGCGGTAAATCATTACACGGTCGTAATCTATGGCTTCTGCCACAGATGACAGCAACTCGCGCCAAATTCCGGCAGAGTCCACAGCATTATGTATGCTTTCATATTTTTTGGAAACAAAACTCCTCTGTTTGAAAAACTCAATTATTGGCTCCATTTCCAGATAAACCGCATCATTGTATCGGTAAATGGTAAGATGATAATGAGCACCTGCAACCTCAAATTTATCCAGGAATACATCTGTATCGGTCATTCCTGCAATGTCAAGTGATGTAAAAACAGGGGAAGCGAGCAAGGGTTGAAAAAGATCCTCCAGCTGATTGAGCGTTTTGCCAAAAGCAGCCTCATCTATAGGAAAGAGATGGGTTAAATTCTGACTGTAAAATTTGATAGCTTTGGTGTCTGCATCCAGACCGAGTAGATACCCGAAATCCTGTACATGTCCTGAAATGTGGATCATTTCTTCGTGGCAGTCAACAATATTCATAGGTTATTAATGATAGGTATATAAACAAAGATAGTTATTTAATTTAACATAATAAACTACTGCTCTTCTTCAAAATAGAGTCTGTAATATTTTCCCTTCTCATCCTGACCAGTTTCAATAAGTTTACGGTCGCCATGAACATAGATATGAAAATTCTTATCCAGTTTAATTACACTTTTATAACTTCGGCTCTGTTTTTTAACGGCGGCTTCATTAATGGCAAAATCTTCAGCGATGGAAACCTGCATATCCTGTTCGTATTCCGACTTAAAATTACCAAAACTTTCAATAACATTATCATCTTCCAAAACCTCTTTAGTAAACTGTTCATAGTCAAATACTTCCCTTTCCTTGAAAAAGTTAATTGATTTGTTAAGGAAATCCGCCTGATCTGCTTTTGTAGTTTCAAACTCCTGCGGCAGCTGTTTGGTGATGTATTCTTTATATACGGCAAGCGTTTCCTGGGTATGGAAGTATTCATCATCCCTCTGTTTGACCTTCAAAAAATCCTCAAACCAGTAATACATATCACCGTTTTTGTTATTATCTACAACCTTCACGGCAAACCCGGTGTCTTTTCCGGAGTTATAGATCAGCGCACCTTTATCAAGTTTGGAAAGCCCGATACCGTAATCTTTCTCTATGTCGAAAGCATCACCGTTTGGGAATATCTTCAGGAAAGGATTTTTGTTTTCGGTCTTAAATATTCCGATTGAATCAATTTTATTACCATCCGCATTTTCCTCGCCTTCAAAATAGACAATAAATAGTTCGCCCGTCTGAACTCTGGGATTTTCGGTGATATCGTACAGATGCTGGGCGATATTGTCGGATTCGTAAACAAATTTCGCAGGGTCCTCAAATATTTCTGAAACGGAGCTGTAAACCGGATTATTCACCAGATAAGTGTCACTGTAAAAGCGGAAATGCTCCTCAGATTTAAAGGATTTCAGAAAATAATCTTCCAGGATTTCCTTCATTTCCTCTTCCGGCCTATAATCTTCCTGCGAAAGCACAAGAGGTTCCTGATTGATCTTGTTTCCTACCTTATGTATAATTATCCTGGATATCATGGTCATTCAAATTTGAGCAGTGCAAAGATATTGCTATTGCCCGAGCCACGGAATTATTTTTTGGTCAAAAGCAGGGTTTATATGCACGGAAAAGCTACACCAAAATACCACTGCAATGGTCCCTGTCACTGCCGGTAGCCGAGGAAAGTACATTATTTTCCTCCCGCAGGCGCAAAACGGCCATAAAAGCGAAAATAAGCGCCTCTTTGAATTCCACTACTTCGTTTTCCGGTATAGCTAATTTACAGCTGGTACGGGCAGCTATTCTTTCCAGAAGATAAGTATTGTAAGCACCACCTCCAGTTATCAATAAACTGTTTACTTCAAAGTTGTCCAGAGCCAGGGCGATTTGGCTGGCAGCGTGCTCTGTATAAGTAGCCAGGGCATCCCGGGCAGAAAGTGGCTCAAGCAGGGGCAAAACTTGCCGGTCCACCCATTCGGCACCCAATGATTTAGGCGGCGACAAGCGGTAAAAATCACGTTCGTTCAACTCTTGCAGAACTTGATGGTCTATGGTTCCTGCAGCGGCCAATTGGCCGCCGGGGTCAAACCGTTCGCCCAGCACTTGCGCAAACCGGTTAAGTACTATATTCACCGGACAGACATCAAAGGCAATGCGCTGACCTGCATGCTCCAGTGATATGTTTGAAAAACCGCCCAAATTAAGGCAGGCACCGTATTCAGCAAAAAGATGCCGGTCACCAATAGGAACCAGCGGTGCACCGTTGCCGCCGCGCAGTACATCGGCACTGCGGAAATCATAGACCACCGGCACATCATTCACCATCCTTATAGCCCGTCCCTCACCAATCTGCACAGTGAATCCGCGGTGTGGCTGGTGAAAGACAGTGTGACCATGAGAACCGATGACGTCCGGCGGCGTTAAACCATTATTATTAAGAAAGAGATTTACCTGTTCGCCCAAATATTTCCCGTATGCCGCATTCAGCGCAAACAGGTCCTCTGCAGAAACCGTTCTTGCATCACGTAATGCCTGTTCCCAGGCAGCAGAATATTTAACGGTTTCACAGTGAAGGATACGGTAATTCCAGCCGTCATCCGGCGTATGACTGAATGACGCATGACAGATATCCAGCCCGTCCAGGCTGGTGCCGGACATTAGGCCAATTGCATGATAAATCATAATAACTTCTATATAATCACCACAGTGGGCACAATGACAGACTGGCCTGCTTATTTTTTCTGCTCGGGAATTTTTTTGGCGTTGATGTCACCTGCATTGTTGAGGAAGGTATATTCAGAAAAATCGTCCTTGGCCCTCATTCCGTTGGCTGCTACGAGCGTGGAGCCGTCTTTGTCCGTTACGTAAACCGTATCGGAAGTATATATTTCCTTTTTTGCCTGATCCCAAAACACAGTCTGCATAGCAAACATCTGCCCTTCACTAGTGACCACCTTCACATTTCCCCGCGCTTCATAAAAGCGCTTCATCTCGGTCATCTTCGCAAATTTGGCAGTGATCCTGCCAGGCTTATCAGGATTTTTACGGTCAAAATATTCAATATCAATTCCCTTCCTTGCCACCACATAGGGTGTGTCAATGAGTTCAAATTTTTCTATAAGCGGTGCAGTTGCACGCATCTTGACCCTTCCGGAATCACGCTGCACAATTTTCGCATCGTAAATCACCTGCGAAGGAAAGTTCACTTTCTTGGTCTTTGAATTTACGGTGGTGAGATCTTCCTCGCAGGATATAAAAAATATAGCCAGACCCAAAAGGCAGGCTATATTTTTAAATTTCTGACCGCAAAGAAATGCTTTCATTTAGTTATAAAGCCTTTTTTGGAACCAACGGTCCGCAAAGTTGAATCCAACTTTCAGATTAATATAATTCTGGTTCACCAGGTTATTGCTCAAAGTTCCTCTCTTGCCCAGCTCCACAGCGACATCAAGACCGCTCATACGGTTTATAGAGGTATTTTTGAAAGGCAATGTAGCACCGAAAGTCACGCCGAATCTGTTAATATCCGTATCATTGATACGGAGATTTCCTTTCTCATAAAAGGCACCGTAACGGTAAATGATCCTTTCAAAATAATTCCGGAAATTATTAACATTAGGCAGGATCCAGCCACCGGCAGCAACCCTGTATGAATCTTTATTCAGGAAATCCTGTCCCAGGGACTGAATGGTCTCGCCTCTCCGGTAGTTTACCTGCGATCCTACAAACCAGCGTTGGTTATGCCCGAAACCAAGACCCACTGAAGCTTCCATAGGCAGCAGGTTATTGGCCGTCGTGTTTGTTTCCTCTATGATGCTTACGTAATTCTTAACTTCGTTATTGTTATAGAAATAGGTACTGTTTGTGTAAGTGGATTCCATCTTACTGCTGTTGCCAAATGTGGTTGTGGCACCCAAAGTAAGTTTTCTGTCATTTTCGAATTTTTTCTGATAGGTCGCCCCGGCAGTAAAATTAAAATTGTTTACGCGGTTCCTGGTTTCGTAACCGTTGATCAGTTCAGCATTGGAAGAAACCAACTCGTCTATATCATACAGATTCCCGAAATAGAAATTGGTCCTTAAACCTAGTGCAAATGCAGGCGATATTTGATAGGATACCGCGGCCTGAACGGTATTGAGAGATCCCTCACCATGGTAGGCATTCAGTTTTACCGATCCGTCTGCCTCGGTCTTAGAAACCATGACATCATAACTTTTGGAACTGTAAGGCTGATAGCCCAGTCCGAACTTCACTTTTTGTGAAAGCGGAAAAGCAATGGAAATATTGGAAAGGTAAGTGGAATGCTTGGTTACCTTATAATCGTTGTAGTCTGAGCGGAAGAAATTATTCTCGTTGGTTGCCTCTACCTTAATTGCAGTAAGCTGCAGGTTTTCGTTGGCAGCCGGATTCATAAAGTTGAAACTGCTGTTAAAATCTGTGATATAGGCAGTGGTTAGTCCGGCCATCCCAGTATTTTCCACCGTGTTGTCATATTTTACATCTCCAATACCGTAAGCGGCGTAGGGAGAATTTCCAATATTCTGAGCGTTTAGGAAAAATCCCGCGGTAATGAAGGACAGGGCGAAAATATGTTTCATTCTTAATTTTTAAAATAATGCGCAAATATCCTAATTATAACTGAAACCAGGAAATTTCCTTTGGTTAAAGTTTGTTAAGTGATTATCAGCGTCAAACCTCGTCAAGACCCTTCCAACTGACTCAGAGGGATCCCCGGATTACAGCAAAAAGCCTATCTTTGAAACATGGATTGGGACCTTATTGCCGGACAGCAATTGCTGAAGGATCAGCTCAAAAAAAGTATTCAGAATCAACGCATCAGCCATGCCCAATTGTTTTTGGGCAAGGAAGGATACGGCACCCTGCCGTTGGCACTGGCGTATGCCGCAGAAATCCTGCAGCAGGAAAACCCTACGGCGGCGCAGCGTGTAGCGCATCTTAATCATGTGGACCTCCACTTCAGCTTCCCGGTTTTTACCGCGAACAGGTCTTCACTGTCCAAACAGTTCTTTTATCAGTTCAGGCAAATGATACTCGCCAATCCATACTCGAGTTTTGATGACTGGAGCAATTTCCTGGAGTCCGAGAACAAACAGCTTTTTATCTCGGCCGATGAAGTTGAGGAGCAGAATAAAAAATTTGCTCTTAAAAGTTTTGAAGGCGGCAGCAAGATCCTCATTATCTGGCGCGCCGATAAACTGAACGCTCCGGCCTCCAACAAACTCCTGAAGTTTTTGGAAGAACCGCCGGAAAAGACAGTTATCCTTCTCACAGCCGAAAATGCTGATGATTTACTGCCTACTATCCTTTCGCGTACACAGTTGGTTCAGGTTCCCCGTCTGTCGGACAGTGAGTTGAGTGATTATCTTTCAGAGAACTACAAGCTGGGCGAAGACCGGCAGAAATCAGTGATTCACCAGTCGCAGGGCAACCTCAATACCGCATTGAAGCTGTTGCAGCAGGAAGGCAGCACCGAATTTGAGGAACTCTTCGTGCAGTGGGTACGCGATGCTTTTCAGGTGAAGAAAAGACCGGAATTCCTGAAGAACATCATACTTTGGGCACGTTCCATCGCTGGCTGGAACCGCGAAAAACAGAAAAATTTTCTGGATTACTGCGCTGAGATGTTCCGCATGGCCATGATACAGAACTACGGGGTACCGGAACTTGTACATAAAAAAATTGAGTCCGGAGGATTTAACTGGGACAGTTTCAGCAAGTTCATCCACGGCGCGAATATCGAAAGCATCATTACCGAAATCAATGAAGCCGACTATCACCTGCAGCGCAATGCCAATCCCCGGATTGTGTGGACTGACCTTGGCATCAAGCTTTCACGCTATATTCACAAATCCGCCTAATCGGTGAATCATCAGTTTTTATAGACGTCATTCCAAAGCTCGCGGTATTTCTGCTTGAATTTCTCCTCGGCGGCGCGCGGGAAAGGGAATCCCAGGTCCTGCACAAATACAAATGTTGCTGCCACCTCTGCCGGATCCGGATTCACCCGCAATTTATGATATTGCTCCAGCCAGACATCGTAATGAGTGATCAGTTCCTCGGCATCGCCGGTCAGTTCCGGATAAATCAGGTAGGATTTTTCCAGCAGCAGATCCCTGATCTTTTGGTTGGAATCCTTAAATATGTTCACCTCAAGATATAGGTTTTTGTCGGTATAGCGGCTCAGCGCTTTTTTTGTTCTTGTAAAATGGTAGTTTAGAGGACCATACAGCTCAATCAGTGCTTTCTCCTTCCACTGCTGCCCCGTCTTCCTGCGAAGCAGATTCATTTCAAACTGGTTTTTTATCTCGGCCGTAATCGTCTCCGTCCTTCGTTTAAAGACAAGACCCAGGACGGCAGAAACAACAGCACCGCTAAGCAAAGCTGTAAGTATGGTTTTTAGCATCTCGTCCATGTCGCAGTTTTTAATTTGAAGTGAAAGCAAGGCAGAATAAAAACTGCTGATAGTATCACGGTATTTTAGATTGACCCTATCCTACTGTTGGTTCATTTTCGTCTTTGAGGATTTTTCTTTCCTTAAGTGCAACCAGCATTCTTTCGGTTTTATATTTTTCCCAGTCGAAACGGTCCAAAAACTCAAGACCGGCACGAAAACCTTTGTTGAACAGTTCGGTCTTTTCCGCATCCTTCATGAAGAAGTTGAGCCAGCTGCTTGGACTGCAGTCTACCGTCTGAATGCTGTGCTTGCTGTAGAAGGTATACTTGGTCAGGAAAGTTTTGTCATTATAACCGCGCAGCGTATCAAAAATATTCATCAGGTAACTGCCGGGACCTTTAAGTATTTTTTTGCTCCCCAGGCCATTTTCGGCACCGGCCTCACTGCTGTCCGTCAGCCGTACGCCAAATACAGGAATCCGCGGATAGAATATATCGTTTTCGTGAAAAATGTCAATAGGGAAATTGGAGATGCTGCCGCCATCAATAAACACGGCTTCGTCAAACACTCCTTTCGGATCGGCGTTCAGCCTGAATTTCCAGGCGCTGATAATTTCCGGCTCGCTGCGGTTGATCTTATGGACCATAGGCTCAAAAAAATAGGGTACAGCCATGGAGGCCCTTACAAATTTAGCCGGGCTGATATCGCAGATGTCTTTGTGTGTCCAGTAAAGATCAGCCATTTTCGGAAATTCAACCTTAATCCGCGAATTGATGTCAGTAGTTATAACGGTGTAATCAGACCGCAGGAGCATGAACGGATTACTCTTATACAGTTCGGTATTCCTCATGGTTTCAAGAAAGGTCCGGTAGCGGTTTTCATCTATGGATGCGGCCTTTTCAGCATGGATTTCCTGCACATGATCAAGCGCGTTAAAATAATATTCTGAAGTATTTCCAAAGCGGTAATTAAGGTTGAGTTCCGCACCTTTTTTATTATATACGGCATTAAGTTCTTCTACGGTCCTGATTCCAAAATGATCCAGTGTCTGCTTCAGTTTGCGCTCAAAGGAGTGCCCCGGATTAAGGCCGACACGGTTTCTGCGGAAGAGATCATAATAATAGCGCACCCCGAGTGCAACAATGACGAGGATGATAAGCGGTACAAGATAAAACCAGATGGAGAACGGACGGAGCAGCGTGACAACAGGAAAAAGAATGATAATAAGCAGAAGGACAAGCAATAAATACATGCTGCGCTTCAGCAGTTTTGGATTTTTAAGCAGAACACCGGCCATCGTGCGGACGATGGATTTTCCGTCCATAAAATCAACAAAATTCCAGTTGAAAAGAACATCCTTGATTACAGAACTTTTGTTTCGGGACCGGTCGCCCAGCGCTGCAATAAGTATAGTATTAATTGCTCCCGCACTCGTTCCGGCAATCCTAAGGAAGCGGATACCGAAGGTCTCCAGGGCATAAAGATAGCCCACCAGAGCGGTTCCCCACACACCACCGCCCTCCTGAACAAAATTGATGTACTGATTACCCTGGGAATCAAGTATATCCGAATATTCCTTTGCCGACAAGCGTTCGTGCATCCCGGTGAGCATGGCCCTCGATTCCCGGTTGAGCGTATTGTCCTGCAGCAGCTGGTTCAGCTGGTCAGTTTTCATGGTTATCGTTTTTATCCAATGCGGTTAAGGCATTGGTCGTCATTATATAACCAAAATTAGGAATAAAAGAAAAGCCTGCATATGGACGGTCAAAAAAAGGGTGTTTTTCCTGTTACCAGCGTTTCCTGCGCATGTACAGATAAATGATCAGCACTACCAGACCCATTCCTGCCAGTGTACCAAAATAACCGTAGGGGCTTTGCAGTTCCGGCATGTACCGGAAATTCATACCGTAAACACCAGCGATAAAGGTGATAGGAAGAAAATAAACGGAAAACTGGGTCAGCAGCTTCATGACGCGGTTGGCTTTCTGGTCACTGAGTGCCAAAAACATTGAGATCAGACTGTTCACTTCTGCACTCAGATGATCGAAATCTGAGTTTACATCGGTGTATTTATCATTCAGGTCGGCTATCTGTACGGGTTTAAGGTTCAGCGCGCGGAATCGGTGGATCCATTCTGCTGACATACTGAGTAAGCGCGCATT
>JAEWIR010000005.1 GCA_023386965.1 Bacteroidota bacterium | reverse complement strand
GTGCAGAACTGGGTGCTAAATATACACTGCTGGACAAGAAACTTCTGCTTGGTTTTAAAGGCTTTTTTGCCGGTGACCAGAAAACAAATTACTTCACAGTTGAGCCGGACGCATTACAGCCCTCCAATTTTGAAGTTACTGAATATATGGACGGTAAAGTAAAAGGCTATGCCGATTTGAATCTTTCTGCGGAATACAAGGCGCACCGCAATGTAAGTGTTTTCGTGATGGGTAATAACCTGCTGAACAACAGGTATGAAAGTCATAATGCTTACCGTGTATTAGGTGCACAGTTTCTCGGAGGTTTGAAGGTGACCTTTTAAAAATCTGCCTCAAATAGGACAAGGGCCGCTTCATTCAAAAATGGAGCGGTTTTTTTTATATGTAGTGGATACAAAATCCCGCGAATTGGATTAAATTTGCTTAAAACTATATTAAATAAGCTATGGAAGACGTGTACAGCGCAAAGGATGCTCAAAATTATATTGACAGGATTAATAAACTGACACCTGAAACCCAACGGATGTGGGGAAAGATGACGGTAGACCAGGTGCTGGCGCATATGAACGTGCCTTATTCATTTATCTTTGAACCGGAGAAACAGAAAAAGCCGGGTATGATAGCAAAATTCCTTCTTAAAAATTTTGTTAAACCTAAGGTGGTAAACGATATACCTTACAAGCAAAGCATCCCCACGAGCCCGGTTTTTATTATTTCGGATGCCCGCAATTTCGAAGAGGAGAAGAAAAAGCTTATTGGGAATATTCAGCGTGTGCAGCAATTGGGCCGTGAAGCTTTTGAAGGAAAAGAAAACTCCAGCTTCGGGATACTGACTGCTCAGGAATGGAACAATATGCTAGCAAAACATCTCAATCACCACTTGCAGCAATTTGGTGTTTAATAGTTTACGCCATGTTATCTCGATTTAACTTAAGGTTCCTTACTCTCTTTCTGCTGTTTTTTATATGCAGTTTTAGCTTTGCTCAGCATTATGATTTTTCCGAGGTTTGGATAAACAACGATAAGCATTATACCGGAACGATCGATACCGATACCGGGATTAAAGTTGTATTCAAAGTAGTGAAGCAAAGTAGAGAAAATAAGAACCTGTACTATGTTTCCGGCTACTCCACGGTAAGAAATAATACATCTTCGTACAAGGGAATCTTTTCGGTAACCAACCAAACATTGAAGAATTCCGTACTAACCGTTACCGGCGACTATCTTTTTACGGAAGAAGGAAGCGGAAAACACACGGGTAAGTTTAGCGGAAAATTTAAAAGCATCATCAGTTCTGCATGTGAGAATTTACTTACGGACAGTCACCAAACTGAATTTACCGGCAACTGGAAAAACAGTGACGGCACACTTGATTTTAAAACAAACTGGAAAAACATAATACCATGATCAAAAAAATTATTGCTGTTCCGGCAGGTTTGTTGGCCGGCGGAGTGGGTATTTATCTAATAGAGACCCTGGGACACAAAATTTATCCTCTACCTGCAGGTATGGATACTGAAGATATGGATGAAATGGCATCCTATATTTCTGAAGCACCGTTCATGGCCTTATTTTTTGTAATTCTGGCTTATGCAGTAGGCGCTTTATTGTCCGGCTATATATCTACAAAGGTTGCGGCAGACGGGAAAATGATTTACGCCGTAATCTGCGGTTTGATATTTCTACTGCAATCCATTTATATGATGTACATAATGCCAACACCCGCCTGGTTCTGGATTGCAGGAATTGTGGTGTGGTCGCTGGTGTGGGTAGGTTACCGGCTTGCTAATAACTCAAAACAAACTAAAAGCTGATATGGAACTGGGAGCATTTTCTGTAAGTCTGAATGTAAGTGACATTCAGCAATCGTGTGATTTTTATAAAAAACTGGGCTTCGAACAAATGGGCGGGAATATAGACCAGAAATGGCTTATTTTACGTAATGGAAGCACTGTTATCGGTCTCTTCCAGGGCATGTTTGAGAAAAACATACTTACTTTTAATCAGGGCTGGAATAAGAGTGCTGAACCTCTTAAAAACTTTGAGGACGTACGGGAAATCCAAAAGCAACTGAAAGCGGCCGGTTTGTCTCTGGATAAGGAAGCTGATGAAAACTCCTCAGGGCCTGAACACTTTGTATTAAAGGATCCGGACGGAAATGTAATTATGTTGGATCAGCACCGCTAATGAATTTTAACTGATGAAAATATTAAAGATTACCGCCTACATGATGGCGGCATTAGCAGTAATTTGGCTTTTGGCAGCAGCGTTAATTTCCGGAGACTGCAAATTTGAGAAGTCAACAGTCGTAAACGCACCGGCGGACATGGTATGGCAAAATACAAACAGCCTGAGAGCTATGGATTCCTATAGTCCCTGGCAGGAAAAGGACCCAAATGTGAAGAAAGAATGGTCTGGTACCACCGGCCAGCCAGGTGAACAGCAGTGTTGGGAAGGAAATGAAGCGGTGGGAAAGGGCTGCATTAAAGTGCTGAAAGTAAATCATGAAGCAAAAAGAATTGATATACAGATGAAGTTCCTTACCCCTTATGAAAGTGAAGCCATGGAGTATGTAACTGTGAAACCAAATGGGGCAACAAGTAAAGTGATTTGGGGGTTCACCTCAGAAATACCATTTCCTTTCAGCCCAATGAAACTTTTTATGGATTTGGAGGATCAGGTAGGTCCCGACTTCACCTTAGGCCTGCAGAAGCTGAAGGCGGTATCAGAAAAACTTTAATTGAATCAGTCCCGCTGAATTTCTCAAAAAAAATTAAATAATCAATATAAAAACTATGGCAACAGTAAATGTCTATTTAACCTTCAACGGTAACTGCGAAGAAGCTTTCAACTTCTATAAATCGGTATTTGGCGGCGAATTTCCGTATATCGGGCGCTTTGGCGATATGCCTGCTGAGGGTAATGAGAAAATGTCCGATATCGAAAAGAACCGTATCATGCATGTATCCTTACCCATCTCCCAGGAAACTATGCTTATGGGCAGTGATACCGGTGGCGAATGGTCGTCCGGTTTCCTGCAGGGAAATAACTTCGCATTATCACTGAACACCGATTCGCGTGAGGAGGCCGACCGTCTGGCTGCCGAACTTTCTGAGGGTGGCGTGGTTACGATGCCAAACGCTGAAACATTCTGGGGGGCTTACTTCGGCATGTGGACGGATAAATTCGGCATTAACTGGATGGTGAATTATGATGATCCTGAAAAGGTTCAGCACTAGACCTGGGTAACAAAAAAACTGCTGAGTAATTCAGCAGTTTTTTTTATCAACCTAAATGATGAAGCTTTTGTGACCTCATTAGCTTCTGATCCACTTCCAGAGTTCCTTAAGCGTAGCTTTATTTCCGTACATCAAAATTCCCACTCTGTACACTTTGGCTGCAATAAACACCATTAGAAATGTACTCAAAATCAAAAGAAACATAGACAGTGCAATTTCCCAAACAGGTACCCCAAAAGGAATA
>JAEWIR010000028.1 GCA_023386965.1 Bacteroidota bacterium | reverse complement strand
TGATGAATTTCAGATATTTCTTCAGATTGTAGGTTAAGGAAGCCATAAGAACATGTTTGTTGGCATTCTGCATTCCGCGGGTGTTTACTCTCTTCATACTGTGGAAGTTGATCAAAGTGCCCAGAACCGGCTCTACGCGCGAACTTTGTCATTTGCCTAAGTCTGGATTTTCCTGTAGAAATTATCTTCCGGCACCAAGGCGTCCAGACTGAGCTGATAGAAGATTTTCGGTGTGAATTTTTTCTTTCCCTGCATGACTAAAAATAGGAAAAATATTCTTTATACACAACTGTTATTCAGCTTTTTACAACAATACAAATGCAGTTCAAACTGCAGTCCACCCTTTTTAAGTATATTTGATTGACGTTGTGCAACAGGCACAGCACATTTGCAATAGGCGGGGTTTTGTGCTCCGCAGACAGTTTTGTGGTAGCCGAAAGTTCTGTGCTCCGCATAAACATTTGTGGTAAAAGTCCCGCCCATCGCAAATCTGCAAACCGTTAGTGGTAATTATAAAAGTATACAATTGGAAACTCTGGAAATAGTAAGGGACAGGTTAGAAAAATTGAAAGCCCTAGATAAATCGTTCCAAGTGTTTGGTGCAATAGATCATAGATATGAATTCAACCCAACTTTATCTTCAGAGCAAATCATTGAATTTGAAAAAGAACATAAAGTCCATTTGCCGGAAGAATATCGTAATTTTCTTTTAACAATTGGAAACGGAGGCGCTGGTCCGAATTATGGTTTGCTTCAACTTGAAATAAGTATACATGACACTCCATTCGACAAGACGGATTCGGCCATCATTAATTTGTCAAATGAATTTAGATTTAAAACCTTGTGGAATTTAGACGACTTCCCTTCCGAGGACTACTCGGCATGGGAGAAAGAATACGAAGACTCTAAGTGGACTGACGGAATAATTCGAATTTCACATCAAGGCTGCGGAACCTTTGACAATTTAATTATATCCGGAGAAGAACGTGGAAACATCTGGACTGATGATAGAGCGAACGACGGTGGAATTTATCCAGTACACTTTCATGAAAACGAATTGAAGACTGGTTTTCTAACGTGGTATTTAAACTGGATTGATATTTCGATTCAAAGCATAAAACAAAACTACCACTAACAGCGCCTTAGCGCAAGCGGGGCTGAAGTAATTCTAAATCAAGTTTATTTGTATATTTAAAGTGTTAGGCTCCGCACGCTGGTTAGTGGAATATCCCGCCTGCGCCAAGCCGCAAACCGATGTGCAAAAGTTTCCGCTCCGCTACAACTTTTGCACATCGGAGCGCGGATTACATCCGCAGATGTGTTAAAGCGTTTTCGCTGCCGCAAAAACCTTCAACACATCTGCGGATTGGCAAAATTCCCTCAGGAAAGCAAGCTTTCAGAGGAAACTTCGCCAATCCGCGCTTCGTTGTAGGTAACGCCACTGACAGTCTTGCCGCTGATAGTAAATCCCGAAAACACCCTTCTTTTCTCACGAAACCGACCTGAACTCGACCAAACTGCCTCGGTTGAATTGAAGAAGTATGCAGCGCACTTTGCCGCCGAATTCAAGATCCTGAAAAATGGCGCTACCTACAACACGGCATTTCTGTAACCAGGGCTGAAGTTTACCTCATGAAGACTTTCGCCGACTGTTCTTTTTGTTATATTTACAAAAACTTATATTAAAAGTCCCGGCTACAGAAATGCCCGGGACGTTACCAGCAATATTAAAACGACACCTTACAATAAATAAACATAATAAATGAGAAAAACGCTTATTATCCTTTTTGCAGGTTTGACATTTCAAGCATATGCGCAAAACATTTTCCCAGTAAAACTAGAAAATTGTAAGACGGAAAAGTTTTGCCTTGACTGTGGAGACACAAAAGCAGGTTATGATCAAAAAGAGTTTGCAAAATTACAAGACAAACTAAATAAGGAATTAAACTTACAAGGAATAAAAGGTGCGGTAAAATTTCAAGTTCTTGTTGACTCAAAAGGTCGTGCTTGTGTATTAAGTCATACTGACCAATCAAACAATTCTATTTCATTGAAAATTATTGAAGAACTTAACAAGTTCAAGAAATGGACACCAGCAATAACAAGTGGAAAGAATGAAGAAAAATCCTCAATAAATTTAATTTTTGCAATAAGTGACAATAAAATTTCGGGACAGATTGAACGGGTTGATATGAATGCTTTCAAAAAATCTTTTGATAAACCTAACAGTCCTGAGATTTACAATAAAACTTACGAATACAAAAACGACAATCTAAAGAATTACAAAATAACTGTTTGGAACTCGAGTAATTCAAATCTTCCAAACAATATGAACGACAATATCACAATTGATAAAAACGGACTTGTTTGGTTGACTGTTGATGAAGGTTTGGTAACTTTTGATGGGAAAGAATTTAAAAATGCAGAACAGAATATTACTGAAAAAGGTAAGTTTTTTGGGTATTATGCTTTAGCAACTGACAACAATAATGTTAAATGGACTTATGGTAAAAACAATATATACAGTTTCGACAATACAAAATGGGTAAAATATGATTCAACGGAAATTGGTATTAACAAAGCATTTGATATCATCAACAATCCTAAAACAAATGAATTATATTTCTGTTCCAACAAAGGTTTAACCATTTACAAAGACGGAAAATGGATAACGATAGATAAAAGCAAATACAAAGATTTACCATCGAATAGAGTTTATTACGCAAAAAAAGACTCGCATAACCGAATATGGATTGGAACATTTGATGGCACAGCAATGATTGATGAAAACGGCAATGTTACAAACTTCGAAAATTCAACCACAGTTTTGAAGGGAAAGTGTATAACATCAATGGATGAAGACGAAAATGGAAATCTTTATTTCACACTTTTCGAGTTTGACAGAAAGGAAAAAGGAAAAGTAAACAATGACGAAGGCATTGCAATTCGCTATACAGATGGAACTTTCAAACAGTTTACGACCGAAAACTCAGGAATGCCATTTAACCATACCAATTGTGTTCTGTATGACAAAAATGAAAAAGTCCTTTGGATTTCTACTGACAGAGCTGGCTTAGTAAGATACGACTTAAAGAATGGTTGGGAGAATTATCACAATGAAAATTCTGATATTCCAACTTCTTACATTTCTACAATGACTTTTGACGACAATGGGAATTTATATTTAGCGACACGACAAGGATTAGTAAAAATAGAAAGAAAACAATAAATACTGCTGGTAACATCGGTAACTGTTGCGCAACCTCAGATTTCAGCGTCACGGTCGGACAGTTCAATAAAAACAGCCTCTTTTGAAGCGATTTAAGAGAGGTTTTACTTTTTCTCAAGACTGATTCTTTCGAATTTATGTTGGCTTATACTGAATGTATGGAAGCCGTGAGCGAGCGATTTCGCCAAAACCAAAACTTCCCTTTTGGAAGGTTCATGATTTGAGCATTTCGGTACGCTTTTCGGGTAATGAACTTCAGGTATTTTTTCAGATTGTAAGTGAGCGCAGCCATTAAAATCCCGTCCGGAACGGGACAGGCAATGTTTGTTGGCCTGAGACATACCCCGCGAGTTGATTATTTTACTCACTAGTTTTTATTTCTTTATTGGTGTTCGTGAATGCTTCGCATTTCATGTTGTGGTGGTTGATGAGCGTTCCCAGAACCGGCTCTACGCGCGAACTCCGGCGTTTGGTGAGAAAACGGGTGTATTTCTTGTCCCGGTTTAGTTTTTCGTGCATCTCATCGTACAGCGGCTTGTGGATGCTGTCATCCAGTTTCTTGAACCTGGTGACCTTTCCGCAGCATTCCGCCCGTAACGGCCATTTGCCGCAATCTTTTTCGCTGCTTCTGTAGATGTTTTTCGCGTAACCTTTGCTGTCGGTTTTGGTGCCTTTGAAGAGCAATACAGCGTGGTTTCCGCCGGTCTTTCGGCATTCGTAACGGTTTTCTTTTTCGTTGAAAACAAAACCTTCGCGTTCGGGCTTGTATTGGCCGAAGTTTGGAAATGCGCAGCATTCACGAACACCGCAGAAAAACAAAAATAAAGTTCGTAATTAGGCGTTAATGCCTTTTTCCTTGCAATACTTTAAAGACTCGCCGCTGCTGTAGCCTGCATCTGCCAGCACTTCTTCGGTCTGCATACGGTTCAAAGACAGATTCTCAAGCGTCTGATCCATTATTTCAGGAAAAATCACCGAATCTTTGCTGCCCGAGGTGCTGGCGCAGGCACCGGTAATGACGTGGTGAGCATCGTCCACAGCGAGCTGTCCGGAATAGTTCAGCTGCCTTGCTTTGCCGGGTTTTACAGAGATTTTTGCATCGGGATCGGTTGGGCTGTAGTGGGTGTGGTTGCTCAGGTATTTGGGGCGGATCGTATTGCCGTCCTCGTCCTTTCTTTCGCTTTTGTTGTTGCCCGGCATGCCTTTGTATTCCTTCTCTTTCCAGGCGTGGTGACGGTCTACAAGTTTTTTCCTTTCAGTAGTGACTTTGTATTCGCTGTTTTCTTCCAGCTCATCCACGAACGCCGAAGCGTCTTCCAGAACTTCTTTTTCCACCAAAGAGTCCATACTTGCATTGGCTTTGATGAAGGCAGAGTCTACGGCCTGCCGTTTGCCCCGCACCATTCCTTTCTCCACACAAAGCGAAAGGACTTTCCTGAAGAGTTCCAGAAAAAGCTCCTCGCCAAAAAGCTGCCGTGTACGGCTCAGCGTGGAATGCCAGGGAAGTTCCTCGTCCAGGTCATACCCCAGAAAGAGGCGCACATCCAGGCTGTTGCTACAATACCGCAGTAAAGCCCGGTCGCTGTTGATGTTGTTGAGATAGCCTACCAGCAGGATCTTAAAGAAAACCACGGGATCGATGCTGGCCTGACCTTCTTTTCCGTAATAATTTCTGGTGGCTTTGTAGAGAAAATCCAAACCGAGTTCAGACTGGATTTTCCTGTAGAAATTATCTTCCGGCACCAAGGCGTCCAGACTGAGCTGGTAGAAGATTTTCGGTGTGAATTTTTTCTTTCCCTGCATAATTAAAATTATGAAAAATACCTTGCATATACAACTGTTTTTCAACTATTTATAACAATATAAATGCGATTTAAGCTGCAGTCCACCCTTTTTAAGTATATTTGATTCAAGTTGTGCAACAGGCACAGCGGTTTTGCGTCAGGCGGGGCGAACGGCTTCGTATGACAGTTTTTCGTAAATTTGAAGTTTAGGCTTCGTAAGAAAGTTTGGTGGTAAAATCCCGCCCGAACGCAAAGCCGCAAACCGGTTAGGTGATATGATTAAAGCAGACCTTCAAATGAAATTTCTTGCCGAATAATCATTAAACTTAGCTCTTGACGTAGAATGTTTCTAAGATATTTAAAAGGTTTCGAACCTAGTGTTTCTTTATAATTGTCAAACGTAACTTCAGTTTCTGAATTATCTACATCTATAACAAAAAATTGGAAAACACAATGTGGATGCATACAACAAACAGGATCATGTTGCAATCTTATCCTAACTTTTGTGTTTTCATTTTTCTCACAAACAAAAATTTTATCATAACATTCATTTTCATTTAGAGAAATTATTTTTAATTCCAAAGGTCTATGCTCTGAATAAATTTCGAAATCTTCTTCAGCTAATATTGAATACAAAACATCTTTACTTTTAGATACTTCATTACCTAAAACTGTTCCAATATTGTGAGATAAATCTGTTAAGGAAATATTACCAAAAGGATCATCCACTTGTTTTTGGGTGACCCTTCTGTAAAGTATATCTTGTAAAGAAAATCTATTATAAATTGGTGAATCATCCTGAGTTTTTAATCTTTCAGGAATATAATCTAATTGACAACAACTCATAATTACAATTATAAGTTATTTAAAGAATGAATAGGCTATTGATTCAAAATCAGAATCGGTATTATTAAAAGTATCTAATACATTCCCTTTTGTTTTATTAATAATCGACAATGTATAATCATCTTCAGGATGTATTATAATACTAATAAATTCTTCACTATTTTTTCTAGAGAAAATTATATCATCATCTTCATTTATTGAAACAGTAAAGCTTTTAATTCTATCCGGATCAATTATTTCCTGAATGTATTTAAATACATCAAAAAACTTAGAAATAACAAGAATCTGATCTTTTGTAATGCTCGAAAATGAAGAAATAATATTATTATATAATCCTTCAAGTTCAACTATTAAAGGATTATTAAAACTTTCATGTTTTGAATCAAAATAATTAGAATACAAGCTTGTATCTATGGAATTGTACAAAACATTATCAATATGTGTAAATTCTAAAGTGCTCATAATTCAAATTTATTTTTAGTTCCTTCTGTTATTATTGTATTAAAAATTTCATTTTTAATTGGTCGTAACTCAATTAAGATATCGCTAATATTTTTAACCAATTCTTTTTTACAAATTTTATCGACTATAATATCTAATATTAGATTGTTCTCGTTACTATTTGCTATAATAACATTTGTTTTAATTAAATTTTTATCAGGGAATTCTAAGTTAAAATTAATAAATTTCCCTTTAATATTTTTAAAAGGACTTTTTATTTCGATATTTACATAGTCATTAAAAGTTTCAGTTTTTGAAACGTTTATCTGGTTAATATATCTTGCCGAAACATTTGTAATATTCAACCTCCCAACTTCATTTTGTAAAATATTCCAATATCTATCAAGAGTATCTAATATAACATCATAGCTTAAGTATTCATTTAAAATATGATATGAAATTTTACCTCTTTTAATATTTAATATAGCAGAATATTCCGCTTTATCAGATTTCAAAATGTACCCAGTGTGGCTAAATTCACTTGATGGTTCCTCACCTAAACTAACTTTAGCATCAAAACCTGGCTTACAAGTACTAAAATCCGACAATAACTGTTTATTATTACTAATTGATTCTAATTGAGCAATATCTATATTTTGTTCAAAAGAAACGCTTAATACTATTTCTTTAATAGGATTTTTTAATTTATTTGCCATCTCATAGCTTGTATATAATATACTAAAAACAAAGTAATGAAAAAAATATCACATCACCTAACATCGGTAACCGTTGCGCAACCTCAGATTTCAGCGGCAAGGTCTGAAAATTCAATAAAAAACAACCTCTTTTAAAGCGATTTAAAGGAGGTTTTTGTTTTCAGCGGTGAAAGATTTCGGATTTTCCAGTGGCTTAAATGGAAGCTGGTCAAGTCAGGGGAAAGCGGTTTCGCCAAAACCAAAACTTCCCTTTTGAAAGGTTCATTATTTGAGCATTTCGGTACGCTTTTCGGGTAATGAACTTCAGATATTTTTTTAGATTGTAAGTGAGCGCAGCCATCAAAATCCCGTCCGGAACGGGACAGGCTATGTTTGTTGGCCTGAGCCATACCCCGCGAGTTGATTATTTTACTCACTAGTTTTTAATTCTTTATTGGTGTTCGTGAATGCTTCGCATTTCATGCTGTGATGGTTGATGATGGTTCCCAGAACCGGCTCTACTCGCGAACTTTGTCATTTGCCTAAGTCTGGATTTTCCTGTAGAAATTGTCTTCGGGCACCAAGGCGTCCAGACTGAGCTGATAGAAGATCTTTGGCGTGTATTTTTTCTTTCCCTGCATAATTAAAATTAAAAAAAATATTCTGCATATACAACTGTTTTTCCACTATTTATAACAATATAAATGCTGTTCAAACTGCAGTCCACCCTTTTTAAGTATATTTGATGTATGTTGCGCAACAGGCACACGGGTTTTGCAACAGTGGGCGGAAAGTTATTAGTTCACGTTTTGTGCATCGGTTTAAATTTGTATTTTAGTTGAAGCTTTTGGCTTTGAAATGCCCGCAGTCGCCAAGCCCCGAAACGTTAAAAAAAAATAACATGCGAAAAAGAATTCTATTCATTTTATTCATTTTATTCACCACAAAAGTTTTGTATAGTCAGCAGTCTAATATTGTCAAAAATTATATTGATCCATCAAGTACAATAAACTTTAAAGAAAAAAATAACTGTATTGTTTCAAAAGATTTTCCAAACACTTTGGTTTGTCATAAAAAAGTGGATGACATTTCATATAAAGTATTTCTATCCTTAAGTTTGGATACGCTGAAAAAAATTAATGAAAATATCAAACCAAACGACAATGAAATTTATTACTTTTTTCAACAGATGGAAAATCGTGATTATGATTTTGACAAAGAAGAGCGACCTAAAAGATTTATGGCATTTTCTATTCCAGATAAATTAAGAAAAGAGTTTAAACAGAAGAAAGTTTATGATTTAAATGTAATCGAAGTTTTAGAACATAAATTTTGGAATGTAAATGACTTCTCTGGAATGACAGCTTTTAAGTATTTAGAAGAGGAAATAGCAAAATAAAAAAACTACGCATAATAACTAGGCTTTCGTTGGGCTTGAAAAGCGAACAATGAAAGCCCGTTAAATGGAACCTTCGGGAACTTTTTAGCCGTCTATGGAGTTGTCATTTTTAGAATTTAGATACAGAAAGCAGTTTTTTGGAATGACTGCTTTTTTTTGTGGCATTTGGTAGCCTTTATGAGTGTTTTCTACGGGTTTTACTTGCTGCAGAATATAATCTCCGTTACCCGCAAAGGTTATCTGGCGGGAGCAGGTTGGATAACGAAAAGATATTCCGGTGGCGGACCGCGCTGCCCGAAAACAGCAATGGTAATAAGGTTTCCCGCTTTGCAGCAGCGGCATTTCCGGAGCAGCGTTTTGGGTGTTACCTCCGGGATCTTGATCTTTAAATCTGACTGTAAATTCTGCAGTTTTCCACGTTTCCAGCTGCTGCTCAGGATGCCGTAATGGCGGATCCTTACAAATCTTTTCGGTAAAATATGCATCGAAAACCTCCTGAAAAACTCTGTGTTTGCAATAGTCATTGACTTTTTTACAGAATTTTTACTACTTTGGTCCTTGTACGCCGCTTGCTTCGGCAACCCTCAAAACACCAATATAAACCAGCTATAATATGATGAAAATTAAAACTGCCGTGATCGCACTTCTGTTTGCGGGACTGACCTTTGCTCAGGAGAATATCACCTACAGGCAGCCCTCTGCAGAAATCCTTCAGCTTGCCGATTATCAGCGCGCTCCGGGCGTGATCATGAACAGCAAAAAAGACTGGATGGTCTTTACCTACCGAAATACATACAAATCCCTGGACGAACTTAACCAGCCGGAAATGAAACTGGCTGGCTTGCGTGTAAACCCGGTGACGAACATTGCGAGTACTGTTACGTACATTACTAATCTGAAGGTAAGGAGGCTAAAAGACAAGGCAGAAACACAGATAAAAGGTCTGCCTGCCAATCCAAAAATAGCATACATGAGTTTTGCGCCTAACGAACAAAAGCTGGCCTTCACCAACACAACGTCAAGGGGAGTAGAACTTTGGGTAGTGGATTTGGCTAAGGCAACCGCCAAAAAAATAAGCAGTGACAACCTGAATGCCAATGTGGGTACGCCCTATGTGTGGATGAAAGATTCCCAGAGTCTTTTGGCAAAAAAAATCCCGGCAAACCGCATTGATTTAATCGACCCGACAAAAGAAGTTCCGGCAGGACCAACGGTTTCTACGGCCGACGGTAAAGTTTCTCAAAACAGAACCTATCAGGATTTGCTTAAGAACCCCCAGGACGAACAGAATTTTGACACACTTGCTACTTCTGAGCTTGTGAAAATTACCCTGGACGGCAACGAGAGCAGTTATAAAGGTGTGGCCATTTATACCGGCATGAGCTTATCACCCGACGGTAATTTTGTGATGCTTACCACCATTAAGCGACCCTATTCGTACATCGTGCCGCTCAGCCGGTTTCCCATGACCAGCACGGTTTACGATCTGAACGGAAATCTGGTGAAAACCGTGAACGAGGTGCCTTTAACAGAGATTATGCCTAAAGGTTTCTCATCCGTCCGTACCGGAAAACGAAGCATGTCCTGGCGTGATGATGAGCCTGCAACCCTGGTTTATGCGGAAGCACTTGATGGTGGCGACCAGTCTAAATCTGTTGAGTTCCGGGATGAAGTATTCTTATGGCAGGCGCCCTTTAATGCTGAGCCAAAGTCTTTCTTTAAAACCAAACAAAGATTCAATAATATTGAGTGGTCCAATGCAGATTTTGCCGTAATTAACGATTCCTGGTATGACACACGCAACACAAAATCCTACCTCATTAATTTCAAAGACAATACCCATCGCATAATTGATGACCGGAATTACCAGGATGTATACACAGATCCGGGATCATTTAGTCAAACTAAAAATCAATTCGGCAGAACAGTTATTGATACCAAAAGCAATAAGGCATATCTTGTGGGCGAGGGCTTCACGAAAGCCGGGCAGTTCCCGTTCATAGACGAAATAGATGTGAACACCCTGACTAAAAAACGCATTTACACTTCCAAAATTAAGAACTCAAAGGAAAATATCATCGATATTATTGATGTCAAAAAAGGTGAAGTCCTGGTTGTGGAACAGTCGGCGGGCAGGTATCCGAATTATTTCATCCGAAACATCAAAAACGGTAAAGCAACTGCACTGACTGCCTTCGCAAATCCATTTGAAAGCATAAAGGATGTTTATAAGGAAGTCATCAAATACAAACGGAACGATGGCGTAGAGCTTAGCGGCACCCTATATTTACCTGCAGGATTTGACAGAAAAAATCCGAAAGAAAAATTACCACTGCTGATCTGGGCCTACCCGGCTGAGTATAAAGACAAAAATACAGCGGGTCAAAATACACAGAATCCGAATGATTTTACATTTCCCAGCTATGGTTCATTTATATATTGGGTTACTAAAGGTTATGCAGTTTTGGATGATGCTGCTTTTCCGATAATCGGTGAAGGAAAAACAGAACCTAATGACACATTTATTCCGCAGCTCGTGGCCAACGGTAAAGCTGCAATTGATGCAGTGGATCAGTTAGGTTATATTGACCGGTCAAAAGTTGCTGTTGGCGGTCATTCCTACGGAGCATTTATGACCGCTAATCTGCTTACTCACTCTAACGATTACGCATGTGGAATTGCGCGAAGCGGTGCATATAACAGAACTCTTACGCCATTCGGTTTCCAGTCAGAACAGCGGAATTACTGGGATGTGCCGGAAGTTTACAACACGATGTCGCCATTTATGAATGCTGACAAAATGAAAACACCGATGCTTCTGATACACGGCGAAGCCGATAATAATCCCGGCACATTTACCCTGCAGACAGAAAGATACTTCCAGGCACTGAAAAATCTGGGCGCGCCGGTCCGGATGGTTTTGCTGCCGCTGGAATCCCATGGTTATGCCGCCCGTGAAAGTATTCTGCATGTATTATGGGAGCAGGATCAGTTCCTTGAGAAATGCTTTAAAAAATAAGATTTAGGTCTTCCGTTTTGGAAGGCCTTTTTTTTAACCTTAAATGTCCCATCCTGAAAAAAGTTGTACAGTGTTTGTGCTGCACAGCAGCACTGCAACCAAACTAAATATCATTATTGAAACCCCTTAAATACCTGGGACAAAGGAATATTTGTAAAGGAAATATGTTTAAATTGGAGTTCAACCTTGTCAAGGTTTTGAACCTTGACAAGGTTCTGCGATCTTCAACATTAGCAAGATAACTTACTTTGGCTTTCTATTCAAGGACGCCTGCGAACTGGATGGTCTGAGCCTGGCAATTAAGGACATCATTTTAAATGTTGTGAAAATAAAAAAAACCGCCCGACGCGGGTTTGAATCATTGTTCAGTGAAAATTAGACCATGATCTCGCGCATCGGAACCTGGCTGCGACGACCGTGATTTCTAAACCTTTGCCACCAACTGATCACGACTGCTCAAGTATAAGATGGTCACCACGCTTCCAAAACAAAACATATCTATTATCCAAAGGAGGGAATTTCTGAACGGATGCTTAATGATATCGTAAAAAACCATCAGCCAGGCAAACATGCCGGGAAGGATTGCTGCAGTTAACATGATGTTTGGCGTAACGGGTCCTATTGAAAAAAGTGTGATTTTAAACCAGGCTCCTACCAATATTATAATAAAACTGAAGACAGCAAGGAAAAGCAAAAACTTTCGGTTAATAATCATCGGTGATGGGTTCATAAATGGTGGTTTAGGAGAAGTGTACGATATTAATAGTTCTGTGATGGGTCCAGGATTTCATCTGGTTACCAAGATTAAATTTAACAAAAAAACCTCACCCGAAGGCAAGGTTGATGAGTATTTTAAAACAGTTATTATTTAGTTGCCGGTGCTGGCGGAGGAGTAGTTCCTTCTGCCGGCTGCAATTCTGCTTCAGGCGACAACAGGTCGTTCTGCAGTGACGCCTCAGGTGCTACCTGCGGTGCCTTAAGTCCGGACAGCTGATCCAACAGCGCTACCAGTTCCGGATCGCCTAAGTTGAAGAAGTTACGTCCGGCAATCTTACCGTCTTTATCCAATACGATGAAACTTGGCGTCAGTTTAAATCCGTAGATACCGTATTTCTTGGCAAAGTCAGAGTTCAGTCCGCCTTCAGCATACACATTGGTTCCCGGGATGCCTTTCAGCATGGCTGAGCTGGTCTTGTTGAACTGCTCTTTGGTATCATCAAAATTCACAAAAGTGAAATTCATCTTCTGCTTGTAGAAATCGACCACCTGGCTCAGGATAGGAACGGTAGATTCGGTGATGTAAGGCGTCCAGGAGGCGTAGAACATCATTACAGTAGGCTTGCCCTTACTGTCGGCAATTTTGTACGCTTTACCGTCCTGTTTGATAAGCGCTGCTTCAGGGGCTGCCTCGCCTTTCTTAAGACCGGAAAGTACGAACAGAACTTTCTTCAGGTCTTTCTTGATTTCGGCATCCTTGATGTCTTTATCAATAATAGAAGTTACCTTATCCATGGTTTCTTTGGTGGAAGAAGGATTGATGTCCGACTGTGCCATCACGAACGCCAGGAGGTAATCTTTAGCAGTTTGCGAAAGGTCCTTACGCTGCTTCAGATAGCTGCTGAAAACCTCGGAGGTGATCATATCTGTCTTACCGGCAGTCTGCGCTGTAGCATACTTTTGGAAGTCCTCGCTCATCTTACCCAAAAGATAGTTGCGGTACAAAGGGTGTTCCTTCACCATTGTATCTCTATCTTCCTGCAGCTTAAGCTCATAATCCTTCAAAGCTTTGGAATTGGCAAAAGCCGGATTCGCGGTCATCTGCTTGCGGTACATTTCGTATTGTGGGATAATGGACATAATACCGGTGCGCACGTCATTCTTCTTCCAGGAAATCACTTCCTTGTCGGCGCCGGTTTTCTTACCTACCTCATCAATATTCTTCTCAAGGTCGGCCTGGATTTTCTGCAGGGCTTTCAGGAACGCATTCTCATCCTTGTTCATATTGTCCTGCATATTTACCTTCTGGGTATATTCGGTCATATGCTTCTGCGTTTGCTGCAGGAAATCGTTGTTCCCTTTGGCATCGCCGGTGATTTTAAACTCAGCAGGAAAAGTAGCCGCGTCTCCGGAAATGTTCAGGCTCTGTCCGGTTTTCAGGTAGATCAGGTTTTGTTTTCCGGCATAGGAAATGACATACATTCCGGTTTTAGGGGCTTCAAATTCACCTTTGAAGTTTCCGTCCTTATCCACACCCATATTGATCACAGGCAAAGTAGCTACTCCGGAAGCTTCGGTAAACTCAATTCTTTCCAGTGGTGACCCACCGGTTACCTTACCGGTTACTTCAACTTTCTTAGAACAGGAAACGGCCAGGAAAGCCAGAACCATCATAAACAGATATTTACCGAGAGAACTCAGTGCTTTTTGCTGTAATCCGTGAATTTTCAGTTTATTCATTATTCATTTAATTTGGGCAAAAATAAAGCATTGATGCTGTAGAATAAAATTAAATATCACAAATTGTGAAGGTTTATCAAGAAAAAACCGTCTCCACATAATGGAAACGGTTTTAAGATGTATATAAACGGTCGGTTATCCTCTGTCCAGGTTGGCCGCCATGAACTCACGGTTCATTCTGGCGATGTTCTCCAGGGAAATTCCTTTCGGACATTCAACCTCGCAGGCACCGATGTTGGAACAGTTACCGAAACCTTCTTCGTCCATGGCTTTCACCATGTTCAGCACCCTTCTTTTCGCTTCTACACGGCCTTGCGGCAACAGGGCGTACTGAGAAACTTTGGCTCCGACGAACAGCATTGCTGATCCGTTCTTACATGTAGCCACACAGGCTCCACAGGAGATACAGGCAGCGGCATCCATGGCTTTGTCGGCATCTTCCTTAGGTACGGGGATCGCGTTGGCGTCCAGCGTATTTCCGGAAGTGTTTACGGAGATAAATCCACCGGCAGCCATAATTCTGTCGAATGCGCTTCTGTCCACCACCAAATCCTTGATTACAGGGAAAGCAGCACTTCTCCAGGGCTCAATATGAATGGTCTCACCGTCCTTGAACATCCTCATGTGAAGCTGGCAGGTCGTGATGCCCGTATCGGGACCGTGTGACCTTCCGTTGATGTACAGGGAACACATACCGCAAATTCCCTCGCGACAGTCGTGGTCGAAAGCGATAGGGTCTTTACCTTCGTTAATCAGGTTCTCATTGAGCATATCCAGCATTTCCAGGAATGATGAATCTGTGGATACATCTGAAATCTTATACGTTTCAAACTGCCCTTTTGATTTATTGTTTTTCTGTCTCCAAATTTTCAGAGTCAGGTTTAATCCTTTTTTTGCACTCATTTCTATTAAATTTATTTGGAGATTACTTGTAACTTCTCTGTTTTACCTCGATGTTCTCATACACAAGTTCTTCCTTGTGCAAAACCTCCTGATTGATGTCCGCGCCCTGATATTCCCAGCATGCGGCATACTTGTAGTTTTCATCGTCACGCTCGGCTTCACCGTCCGGAGTCGCGTGGTCCCAACGGAAATGTCCACCGCAGGATTCGTTTCTTTCCAAAGCGTCTTTGGCCATAAGCTGTCCCAGTTCCAGGAAATCCGCAACACGGAACGCCTTCTCCAGTTCAGGATTCATCTCCTCATTGGTACCCGGCACCCTTACGTCCTGCCAGAACTCTTTGCGAACTTCTTCAATTTCTGCAATGGCTTCTCTAAGACCTTCAGGGGTTCTTCCCATACCTACTTTGTTCCACATAATGTGGCCCAGTTTTTTGTGGAAGTAATCTACGGAGTGTTTTCCGTTATTGTTCAGGAAGAAGTTGATCTTGTCCTTAATTTCTTTTTCAGCAGCGTCGAAATCCGGGGTATTTGTCGGGATTGCTCCTGTACGGATATCTGCTGAAAGGTAATCTGCAATGGTGTAAGGCAATACGAAATAACCGTCCGCCAGACCCTGCATCAGTGCAGAAGCTCCAAGTCTGTTTGCTCCGTGGTCGGAGAAGTTGGCTTCACCAATTACAAAACATCCCGGAATGGTGGACTGCAAATTATAATCAACCCAAACGCCACCCATGGTGTAGTGTACTGCAGGATAGATTTTCATTGGCGTTACGTAAGGATTATCTGCTGTAATCTTCTCATACATTACGAAAAGGTTCCCGTACTTTTCCTCAACCCATGCCTTACCCAAATCATAGATTTGCTGCTCGGTAGGATTGGCAATATTTTTCTCGATAGCAGCTTCCCTACCTTTCTTGGTAATCTCTGTGGAGAAATCCAGGTATACCCCTTCTTTTGTGTCGTTATTTTCAATACCAAAACCGGCATCACATCTTTCCTTGGCAGCTCTGGAAGCCACATCACGCGGAACCAGGTTACCGAAGGCCGGATATCTTCTTTCCAGATAGTAATCGCGGTCCTCTTCTTTAATGTTTTCAGGTCTAAGTTTTCCTTCGCGGATCGCTACTGCATCTTCAATTTTCTTCGGCACCCAAATACGACCGGAATTCCGGAGTGATTCAGACATCAGCGTCAGTTTAGACTGCTGGGTTCCGTGAACAGGAATACACGTAGGGTGAATCTGCACATAACATGGGTTTGCGAAATAGGCTCCTTTTTTATGAATCTTCCATGCGGCAGATACGTTGGATCCCATCGCGTTGGTTGAAAGGAAGTAAACGTTTCCGTAACCTCCGGAAGCAATTACAACTGCGTGAGCAGAATGTCTTTCGATTTCTCCCGTAACCATATTTCTGGCAATGATACCTCTGGCTTTTCCGTCCACAAGGACAAGGTCAAGCATTTCGTGACGGTTGTACATCTTGATACGGCCTTTACCAATCTGGCGGCTCATAGCAGAATAAGCTCCCAAAAGCAACTGCTGGCCGGTCTGACCTTTAGCATAGAAAGTACGTTTAACCTGTACACCACCAAAAGAGCGGTTGTCCAGCTGGCCGCCGTAATCGCGCCCGAAAGGAACACCCTGTGCTACGCACTGGTCGATGATGCTGGCAGAAACCTCAGCAAGACGGTAAACATTTGCCTCACGTGCACGGTAATCTCCCCCTTTTATGGTATCGTAGAAGAGACGGTAAGTCGAGTCACCGTCACCCTGATAATTCTTAGCAGCATTGATACCACCTTGTGCAGCAATGGAGTGCGCACGTCGCGGTGAATCCTGATAGCAGAATGCCTTAACATTATAACCCTGCTCGGCCAAAGTAGCAGCTGCTGACCCTCCGGCCAAACCTGTACCTACTACAATGATATCGATCTTGTCGCGGTTGTTGGGCGCTACAAGATTCATGTGATTTTTATGGTTGGTCCACTTTTCGGCTAACGGCCCGTGTGGAATTTTTGAATCTAATTTGCTCATTTGTTGAAATTTTAAATTTTGAATTTTAGATAGGTTGTAAACTAAAACTTAAAATCTTATTGAGTGATATAATGATATACTGCGATAATGATAAAACCGGCCGGAATCAGGATGGAATACCATTTCCCGATTGCTTTGATCACCGGTGTGTATTTTGGATGTCTGGCACCTACCGACTGGAAAGACGACTGGAACCCGTGTGCCAGGTGCAGACCCAACAGTATAAATGCGATAATGTAGAAAATTACTCTCACCGGATTTGCGAAACGCTCGTGCAGCTCGCCCCAATATCTCAGATTATCGGCCTCATTACGTTCAATATACTTGAAATTAATCTCATGCCACCAGAAGTCGTACATGTGAAGCCCCAGGAATGCCAATACTACCAACCCTGAGATAATCATATTACGTGATGTCCAGGTGGAATTAGCTGCACCGTTATTAACTGCATATTTTGTAGGTCTGGCATTACGGTTTCTGATCTCCAGAATAAACCCCATAACAAAGTGAAAGATCACCGCAAAACCCAAAACCGGCTGCATAATAAACTGAATCAGTGGGTTGTAACCCATGAAATCTGACGCTGTATTGAACGCATCGGGACCTAGAACGGAAAGAAAATTCACCGTGAGGTGCATAATAAGGAATATGAGCAAGAACATTGCGGACAATGCCATTGCGTACTTCCTACCGATAGTAGAACTTGTTAATCCTGCCATAATGAATATTTAAAATTTGAAATTTGACAAAGTTAAAAAAATGTTAAGGTATGGGCGAATGAGAAAAGTCACCTAAATATAGTTTGTAACTGTTCTAAATAGCGTTCCTATTTTTCTGAAGGAGCATTCACCTTCAAACTTAATTCAGTAAGCTGTTCGTCTGCAATTGCACTTGGCGCATCAATCATCACATCGCGGCCGGAGTTGTTTTTCGGAAATGCGATATAATCACGAATCACCTCGTTACCGTCGAGGATCGCCACCAGCCTGTCGAAGCCGAAGGCCAGACCCGCATGCGGTGGAGCGCCGTATTTGAAGGCGTTCATCAGGAAACCAAACTGCGCTTCGGCTTCTTCTTTGGTAAAGCCTAAGAGATCGAACATACGTGACTGCAGCTCTTTATCAAAAATCCTCACCGAACCGCCGCCGATTTCATTACCGTTCAGTACCAGATCGTAAGCGTTTGCTCTGGCTTTACCGGGATCAGTTTGCAGCAAAGCAATATCCTCAGGCTTCGGCGACGTAAAAGGATGGTGCATCGCATGGTAGCGCCCGGACTCTTCGTCCCATTCCAGCAACGGGAAGTCCACTACCCAAAGTGGTGCAAATTCTTTCGGATTTCTAAGTCCCAGACGGTTACCCAATTCCATCCTAAGCGCGGAAAGCTGGGTTCTTACTTTATTTTCAGCTCCGGACATCAGGAAAATAAGATCTCCTGTCTTTGCCCCGAATTTTTCTGTGATTTTTCTTAAATCTTCTTCAACGTAGAATTTGTTTACTGAGGAAGTGACAGTTCCGTCTGCCTGGTATTTAATCCAAACCATGCCGGAAGCACCAATTTGCGGACGTTTTACCCAGTCGATAAGTTCGTCTATCTGTTTACGGGTATAGTCGGCGCACCCTTCTACATTGATACCCACCACAAGCTCGGCTTCATCAAAAATCTTGAAATCCTTACCCTTCACAAGGTCATTCACCTCTACGAACTTCATCCCAAAGCGAACATCCGGTTTATCATTACCATAAGTTTTCATGGCTTCGTCGTAGGTCATCCGCGGGAATTTAGCCACATCTGATCCTGTAATGTCCTTCAACAGAGAAGCAGTCATTCCTTCAAATATTTCCAGCACATCTTCCTGCTCTACGAAGGCCATTTCGCAGTCGATTTGGGTAAATTCCGGCTGGCGGTCGGCACGCAGGTCCTCGTCGCGGAAGCATTTTACAATCTGGAAATAACGGTCCATTCCACCAATCATCAACAGCTGTTTGAAGGTTTGCGGAGACTGTGGCAGGGCGTAAAACTGTCCCGGATTCATACGGCTCGGAACTACAAAATCCCTGGCCCCTTCCGGCGTCGATTTAATGAGTACAGGCGTTTCCACCTCAATAAAGTTCTGGTCTGAAAGATAGTTGCGGACCTTCTGCGCCATATTGTGGCGGAAAATAAGTTTTTCGCGTACCGGATTTCTGCGGATGTCCAGGTAGCGGTACTTCATACGGAGTTCCTCGCCGCCGTCCGTTTCATCTTCAATGGTAAAAGGCGGAAGTTCCGCTGCATTAAGTACAGTAAGTTTTTCAACCAAAATCTCAACATCACCTGTAGGGATTTTTGGATTTTTGGAGGTTCTCTCAATAACTTTACCGGAAACCTGGATCACAAATTCGCGACCCAGTTTTTTAGCTTCCTGAAGTAACTCTGCTGAAGACCTGTCCTCATCGAACACCAACTGTGTAATTCCGTAACGGTCGCGCAGGTCAATCCATATCATGAATCCTTTGTCGCGTATGGTCTGTACCCAACCGGAAAGTGTAACATTTTCATTGAGATTACTAAGCGAAAGTTCGCCGTTGGTATGCGTTCTGAACATTTGTAGCTGAAGTTTGAAGTGGATTATTGAGAATTTCGGCAAAGATAGGACATTCAGCGAAAATCAGTCGACCGGAGATTTAATTAAAATGGTATGTGACACTTTAAAAAATCCAAAACAGAAAATTCAGTTTAAGTTATATTTGTGCCTCTATGAAGAAATTGATCCCTACCCTGTTTTTTACAGTATTTTCTATTTTACTCTCAGCACAGACCTATACGGGAAAAATCATTGCTGTAAAGGATGGGGACACCGTGGTGATGCTTGTTAAAAATAATCCGCAAACCATAAGGCTGGCGCATATAGATACACCCGAGAAAAAACAGCCCTACGGTACTGCTGCAAAGAAATATTTGTCGGAACGGATCTTCGGACGCCAGGTTCGGGCAGTAATTGCCGGAAAGCCGGACCGTAACGGCCGCTGGATCGCCGAAATCTTTAGCCAAAACCAGAACATCAATAAAGAAATGGTACGCAATGGGTTGGCCTGGCATTACAAGCTATATTCAAACGATGACAACTACGCGGCCCTGAAACGGATTGCTCGCCAAAAGAAAACCGGTTTATGGAAGGACCAGATGCCCATTGCACCGTGGCAATGGCGAAAAATGAAAAAAGCAAGGTCTGCTAAAGCGAGTCTGTAACCTACCGGAGTTTTAAAAAGTTTTGCTAAATTTGATTTACACCAAAATTTAAATTTTTATGGGAAAAGGAGACAAAAAATCCAGACGCGGTAAAATTACCGCCGGCAGCTACGGCAAGAGAAGAAAAAGGAAATCCGGATCTGTAAAAAACATTCCTGTGAATGTGTTGGATGCGGACGACAGTAAGTCTTCCAAAGTAAAAGTAAGACAGGACGTAGGTTACCCAGCCAATGAATCGGAGAACGCGAATGTGGAAAATGACCCACTTCCGAAGGCGACCAAAGACAAAAAAACCGAAGAATAATCTTCGGTTTTTTTTTGGTAAATAAGTTCAATTATTATCTGCCGCCGCCCAAGATGCTGCCTAAGATACCCCCGAGACCACCTTGTTGCTGTTGTTGCTGGCTGTCACCACCAAGAACACTGCCCAGGATATCATTTAACGGATTTCCGGAGGATTCGGAACTGCCTCCACCCAGCACACTTCCCAAAATATCGTTCAGTGGATTTGATGGCTCGGCCTGTGCCTGATTCTGGGCACCTCCAAGGATTCCACCCAGCAAATCACCAAGACCTCCACCGGTGTTAATTCCGCTGGACTGCTTTTCTTTGCCAATGAAGCCCATAATCAGGGGCGCAATCATGGCCAGTATAGGCCCGATCTTATCCATGGATATTCCCGTATTCTGCGACAGTTGATTCTCTACCTGGGTTTTCTGTCCACCAAAGATATGGTCAAGAATTGAGCCTCCCTCCTGCTGTCTGGCTTCAACCTGGGCAGGATTGTCCAGAATGCTTCCGTCATGGTCTTTGTCCAGTGCATTGTTGAGTGCTTCTGCCTCATTGGGATCTTCCTGGGATTTTTTCCTGAGATAGGAAATTACAAGTGGTGCTGCCACAGCCATCAGGGCAATTACCTGATTTTTGCTGATGCCGAATTTATTTTCAGCCTGAGAGGCTACCTGCGAGCCTGCATTTCCGGTAATGAGATCAATTAAGTTCATAGTTTTAATATTTATTTGGTGAAAAAATGATAACCAAATTTACCAAAAACTATTCCCGGAACCGCAAAGATTACTGAATTATAATTTCTTTAACTGATCTTCGGTAAATCCATCTTCCTTTTTGAGCCTGATAAAGTCCCGGGCACTCTTTTCCATCCACTGCATTGGGTCCGGGGATTCGCGGCCCTCTAAGACGAATTCCAGGATTCCGACATTGTTATTCATCCAGGGCAGCAAATAATAGGAAAGTCCACCCTTATACAACTTCCTGTCATGAAACTCAGAACCAACGGATGTAGAAGCCGCAATTTGAAAAGCTGCCAGGTAAAAGACCGGAATAAGAAGTGTTCCAAATACAGCATAACGGGCTATACTCGTTGTCCTTAAACGGTAAATTCCAAGTCCGCAAAGCAAGGCGACTATAAAGTTAAAGGGCAGAAAGAATATATAGTTATCCGAAACTCCAAAAACAACACCGAAAGCAAACACCGGAACTCCCGCCACACCCAGAAACACAAGAATTCGTTTTCTGTCGCGGTAGAGCCATAACAAACCGACAAATGCAAAGAGGATAAAGAACCAGAAATTGTACACCAAATAACCCAACGCAGTTACAACTCCTTTTGCAATCCCTTCAATGCTCAGAGAATCCAGTACAGTTCCTGCCGAAAAGACCTTGGACACCGGCTGATCAGTTAGCAGTGGAACCGCAACCAGTAAGATTAGGAAGAAAATAAATACTGAAAGGGAAGCAGCAGCTTTTTTTCTGTCGCGGGCATAAAATATAAGCAGCAACAGCGCCGGCACCATTAAAATATTCTGAATATGACTGAAAAGACTGATTCCCAGAAACAGTGAGGCCAGTACCAGGTTCACCACTTTTTCTTTACGGAGAAACCTCAGCGAATACATAAGAAAAAGTGCAATCCAAATCAGATTGAAGGTATATATTTCGATGATTTCCGAATTTCGCCAAAACGTAAAACTCAAACCGAAAAGAAGGGTACTGAATACTGCTGAAAAGCGGTGACCCGTAGCTTTAAGGACCGTCCTGTAAAGAATCAGCAGACTTATACACGAGGAGAGGGTTACTACAAACCGGCCGATTTCCGAACTTTCCACAAAGGGTAACAGCCTCTTAAAAAAAACGAGTGTATTGGTAAACAGAAAATGCGCATAGGTGGATGTAGAAAGCACAAAATTTCCTTTTTCAGTATCCGCTACAAATCCGATACAGTCACCAAATGGGATTTTGGAGAAACTTCCCGCATAGTAGAGCGCAAAGAATCCAAAAAAGAGGAAAAAAGGTATGACAGTACGTTTTGCCTGCACGCCTTATCAGTTCTTAAAAATGGGGACATTGGAGCAGGCCTCACCAAACATCAGGGATTTCACCAGAGGTTTAAGTTTTTCCACCAGCTCTATATAGGCATTCTCAGGTATTTGGACATCGGAACACCCTTTCACCAGTACCCTCTTATTCACAAGATCGCTGAAATCATAATTTTGGATGGCATCATGCATGAGCAGGGCCTCCAAATCCCCGCGGCTGCCGTACACTACTTTTCGGGCTGTTTCGGTTATACGCGCAGTAAGCAGGAAATAAGCCCATAAAGGGACGATAGCCTCCGCGGAGTTATAGATGTAGACAAAGGCATCCCGATACTGTTCAGGATCCAGCGCAGCAACTTTCTCCCGGAAATCCTTTTCCTTCAGGATGATTCCTTCAAAAAGAAAGGAACTGAGGTCCACCCCAATCCGCTGACCTTTAGGCACCAGTGACGCGATATCAAAATTAATAAGGCCACTGTCGGCCACTTTATTTTTTATCTGAAATTCTTCTGACATTATTATTTTTATCTTTGAACAAATTTACAATTTTTTACACCAAGTGAAGTACTACATCATCGCAGGAGAAGCCTCCGGAGACCTGCACGCTTCCAATCTCATGAAATCCATCCGGAAGAAGGACCCGGCGGCGCAGTTCCGGTTTTGGGGTGGCGACCTGATGATGCAGGTAGCGGGTACCAAACCGGTGAAACACTATAAAGATCTCGCTTTTATGGGCTTTCTGGAAGTCGCCAAAAATCTGCGGACAATCTTCAAAAACCTCGCTTTCTGTAAAAAGGATATTAGCCAGTTTAATCCGGATAAGCTGATCCTTGTGGATTACCCGGGTTTCAATCTCAGAATTGCTGAATTTGCGAAAACTGCCGGCCTGGAAGTAATTTACTATATCTCACCACAACTTTGGGCCTGGAAGGAGGGCCGCGTATCCAAAATAAAAAAGTTTGTGGACGAAATGCTGGTCATCCTTCCGTTTGAAAAGGATTTTTATAAGGACCATGGTGTACAGGCGCATTTTGTAGGCCACCCGTTGCTGGATGCGCTCTCTGATCTCCCAGCGTTGGATCCGACGCAGTTCCAGAGGGAAAACAACCTGGACAACCGAGAAATCATTGCCCTTTTGCCGGGTTCGCGTGAGCAGGAGGTCACCAAAATGCTCCAGGTCATGCTTTCCGTACGGCCCCATTTTAGGGATTATCAATTCGTAATAGCAGGTGCACCCAGTCTGCCGAAGGCTTTTTATGAAAAATTCACAGATGAAAACGTTCATTTCGTCTCCAATCAAACTTACAGCCTACTTCGCTGTGCACGGGCAGCGCTTGTAACCTCCGGAACCGCCACGCTGGAGACCGCACTGCTGAATGTCCCTGAAGTGGTGTGCTACCGCAGTTCGCGGATTTCTTACGAGATCGGAAAGCGCGTTGTAAAAAACATCAAATATATTTCCCTGGTAAATTTAATTATGGACCGCCCTGTGGTGAAGGAATTAATCCAGCAAGACCTTAACACCGGGAACCTGGTTGATGAGTTGAAGAAAATTCTGGATGGCGAAGCGCGTGAAAAAATGCTCAGCGAATATACCGAACTCAGAATAAAACTAGGCGGGCAAGGTGCCAGTGATCATGCTGCCGAGATAATTACCGGAAAGCCTGAGGTGGTTCACCCATCCGCAGAAAAATAAATTTCGCTACATTTATAGGTAAATCCAATCCCGGTGCATAAACAGCCTCTGTTTATATTATGCATTTGCTTCATCCTGGGCATTATTATCCAGGAAAACCTTGCACTGCGCAGCGGGCCTTCTTATTTCGTGGTGCTTATTGGGGCAATTACAATGTTTTCCTATCTGAGCACCTCGCTTTTCTGGGTTGCACGGAGGAAGTATCTTTTGGCCTTGCTTTTCGGCGTACTGGGAATTTGGGTGCACAGCCTGCATTCAGAAATTCCTGCACTGCCCGAGTTATCACCTAAGGAGGAAATGGTTTTCAAGCTGAATAAGAAACTGAATTCCAATGAAAAGAACCGAAGGTATGAAATAACAATAAATCCCGGTAAGGGTGAGTTTTCCAGCGTACTTTCTGTACCGAGGGATTTGCCTGAACTGGATTACAGGCATCTTTACCGGGCGGGTCTGTACATTGCCAGAGTGCAGCCACCCAAAAACGACTATCAGTTTGACTACTCAAAATATCTGAGGCGAAACAGTATTTATTATCAAAGTTATGTGCCGGGCAAGCTGGAATCTGCGGAAGTCACCAACCTTACTGTTGCCGACCGGATCCGGCAGAAAAGACTGGAGGTACTGCAAAGGATTGATTCGGTGTCCATAAGTGCTAAGTCACGGGAATTCATGAAAGGTATTATCCTGGCTGACCGTACTGAGATGGACCGCGAAACAGTTGCGGATTTCACGAAAACCGGCTTGGTACATATCCTGGCTATCTCCGGTTCTCATATCGTCGTAATTTATGGCCTGTTCTTCTGGCTGCTTATCCGGATCTTCCCATTGAGACACAGACGTACAGCTATCATTTGCAGCCTGATTCTCATCTGGGTTTTTGCTGTTTTCATTGGCTATGGCAATTCGGTGGTACGTTCCTGCATTATGATCACGGTGTATTTCATCTACATTATCCTGCAGCGAAAACCGGACTTACTGCATGCTATGGCAGTTGCGGCTCTTATTATACTGATATCAGACAGCAATCAGCTTTTTGACGTGGGTTTCCAGCTAAGTTTCATGGCAGTCTTTGGAATTTACTGGCTTAATCAGCCCATCCTCAAACATCTTCCGCCGGCCAACACTTTCGCTAAAAAAGTACTGTTCAACACGTTTTCAATTTCCATGGCTGCGCAGCTATCTACCTTGCCGGCGGTCATTTATTACTTTCATCAGTTCTCACTCATCTCCATTGTAGCCAATCTGATTATCATACCGCTTTCACAAATCATTATTGTCTTCAGTTTAATGATGACAGTTCTAATTGGCAGCGGCTGGTGTCCGGAGGCACTTCTGCTCATTTATGATTACTTCATCACCCTGGTCCTGTACGCTATTCACTGGTTTTCCGGTTTTGACAGGTTCCTATATACCAACATACCTATGACCCTGGCCGAGGCAGGACTTTTATGCACCGTCATTTATTACCTGCGTTTTTTGATTCTGCGCTTCAACATAAGAAAGCTGCTGCCTATGCTGGCTTTCACCACATTATATATTGGACTCTATTGGGGGCTGAATATTTACCATGAACAGAAAAATGAAGTTCTGATCCATCATCACTTCCGGCAAAAACATTTTTCGGTAAAGAAAGGAAATACAGTGGAATTCTGGCTAAATGCTGACGCTGACCAGGCTAACGTAAAAAAGTACATCATAGACCCTTATTTGACTTCACGCCGTGCTACCGCTTATCAAATCAGGACGCTTCCGCGCGAAGCCACTTCAGTGCAGTACAACGGAATCACTTATCCGCTGAAGGATTAGCGTACAAAAAAAGCTTCCTTTGAGGAAGCTGGTATCAGAATATTAAATATCGTCGTCGGAATCAATGGTGAAGGATTTCGATTTAAAATCCTTGTCATGCTTTTCGGAAATTACATCTTCACCTTTTTCATTGATAATGAAGTCTGTACTGTCTTTAAACATTTCGTGAAAGGCAGCAAAATCCTCCTTGTATAGGTAAATCTTATGTTTTTCGAATGAGGCTTCCCCATTTTCGCCGAAATTCTTCTTGCTCTCGGTAATAGTAAGGTAATAATCGCCAGCTTTGGTTTCGCGCACATCAAAAAAATAAGTCCTTCTGCCTGCTTTAAGCACTTTTGTAAAGATTTCATTTTCGTGGCGTTCCTTGTAATCGCTCATGGTTCCGTCGTTTTTGTGTCTTAATTAACAAATATATAAGATTTCTCCGAACCTCAAAATATTTTATTAATCATTTCTCAAACAAAATCTATTATTGATACCAAAAAGTGAAAACTTATGCAGACTTCTCTTTATCTAGCGCCGTGAGATTCAATATTTTATCCGCTCTTTTAGCGCTGGACTCCCGGTGTGTAATGATTACAGATGTACTGTTATGAATATATTTTTCAATATTCTGCAGGATATTTTCCTCTGTTTCGGTATCAAGAGCGGATAAAGAATCGTCAAAAATAAGGATAGAAGGTTCCTTAATAATGGCGCGGGCAATACAAATACGCTGTTTCTGTCCGCCGGAAAGCATAACGCCGCGCTCACCCACTTTGGTTTTATACTGGTCTTTAAATTTCACAATATTTTTGTGAACATCGGCCATCTTTGCAGCGGCTATCACTTTTTCAAGACTGGCATCATCTACAGAAAAACCGATATTATTCTCAATTGTGTCTGAAAAAAGATAGCTTTCCTGTGGAATATATCCCAGGTGCCGCCTGTAATTATACATACTGTGCTCCTTCAGGTCTTTTCCGTCTATTAAGATCTGTCCGTCCGTAGGCTGCAGCAGTCCGGCCAGCAGGAGGGCCACGGTAGATTTTCCGCTGCCGGTTTTACCCATGATGGCAATGGACTGTCCTGCCTCTACCTTAAAACTCAGGTTATCCAAAGCTTTAATGCCGGTATTGGGATAGATATAGGATACATTGCGGAATTCTATTGATCCCCGTATTGGATAAGCCGGCCCTTGCGCGTCCACTACTTCTGACTTTAACGCCAGAAATTCATTAATCCTTGCCATGGACGCTTCTGCCCGCTGGTTGATGGAGGTTACCCAACCTACCATGGAGAAAGGGAATATAAGTATGTTGATGTACATGAAGAAATCAGCGATCTTGCCCACAGAAAGTTCGTTGCTGAGGTATTTATTACCACCGATATACAGTACGGCTACGTTAAGTAATCCAATCACGAACAGGATGATGGTGAAGAAGTATGCTTCAGTCCTGGCAAGATCCAGGGCTTTGTCCTGGTAATCCCTTACTTTAATCCCATAATTACGGGCAATATACCGCTCGCGGGCGAAAAACTTCACCACCCGTATGCCGGAAAAACTGTCCTGCACAAAAGTTGAGATGGCCGACTGGCTTTTCTGCATCACTTTGGACTTCCGGTTAATTACGGAACTCACCCAATAGATAAGAAACGACAGAACGGGCAACGGTATCAGGGTCCATAAGGTCATAGATACATCGGTACGCACCATATAAATACCTGTTATCAGCACAAGGATTAACAGGTTTACGATATACATTACACCTGGTCCAAGATACATACGGACCGCAACAACATCCTCGCTGAGGCGATTCATCAGGTCTCCGGTGGTGGTTTTTTTGTAATCGGTAAGGGAGAGCTGCTGGTATTTCCTGAAAATCTTGTTTTTGAGTTCATACTCTATCCTGCGCGATGCCACAATAATGGTCTGCCGCATCATAAAAGTGAAAAAACCGGTCAATAATGAGGACGCTACAATTATTCCGACATAAATAAGTACCTGACGGTTAAAACCCAGGTGTCCCGAAGCGGCAATCTGATCAACAGACTTCCCTACAAACTGAACCTTATAAATATTGAAGAAGTTACTGGCAATAATGAACAGAAAACCCCAGAACAGGAGTATCCGGTGTTTCCAGAAATAGGAGTTCAGTGTCTTAAGCGCTTTCATAGGTATATTGATGCAGAAAATCACTGCAGTAGCCATCGCAAAAGTACAAATTTGAAAATTGTAAGCAGCGGCTCAGTCCCACCCGGGTCTGCAAAAATTTCCTATCTTTGCACGCATAAAAAGCTCTTTGAAATGTTAGGAAGAAGACAGATCCGTGAAAAAGTGGTGGAAACCCTTTATTCATACTACCAGAACCCCATAAAGTTTGACGTTCTGGAGAAAAATATGCTTACAGAAATAGAGAAAATTTACCACCTCTACATCTACCAGCTTAATTTCATGGTCGCCTTAAAGGAACTTGCAGAAATGCAGATTGAGATTGGCCGCAGGAAGTACCTCAAAACTGAAGAAAACCTTCACCCCAACCAGAGATTTATCGAAAATCTGGTGCTGAAGAAAATTGAGGACAATACCGAAAGAAGGTCTTTCACCTCCAAACATGCCGAACTGAACTGGGACATGCACGATGATCTGCTGGTTAAAACTTTCCAGCGTATTATTTCGGGTAAGAGATACCAGGATTATATGAAGGAGGAGGAGCATTCATTTGAGCAGGACCAGAAATTCATCGGAAAACTTTTCCTTAGGTATATTGCGGAAAATGAAGATTTTCATGAGCATCTGGAAGAGAAGGAAATGAGCTGGGGCGATGATTTTCATATCTCGAACTCAATGATTCAGAAAACCATCGGATTTTTTAAGGAAGACGAAGAGTCGCACACGCTGATCAGGATGATCAAGGACAGCCAGGATGAAAATTTTGCGCGCCGACTGCTTAGGGAAAGTCTGAACCACTGGGAAGAAAATGAAAAGAAGCTGGAAGCGAAGCTGGAGAACTGGGACCTGGACAGGGTTGCGCTTATGGACAAGATTATCCTCGTAGCCGCTATCACCGAACTGGACCGCTTCCCCCTAACCCCTGCCCGGGTAATCATTAATGAATATATAGAAATTTCAAAGGTTTACGCCACAGACAGATCCAATATCTTCGTTAACGGTATCCTGGACAAATACACTAAGGAACAAAACAGAATATAAATTTATAAAAGGTATGAAAAAATCAATCATTGTTCTGTCGCTTTTTGTTGCGGCATTGGGAGTAACATCATGTGAAAAGAAAGAAAATACAGAAGTAACCACTGAGGACACTGTAGTAGCAGAAGACAGCATGGCAGCAGCGGATATGACCGCAGATCCTGCAGCAGCAGCCGATCCTCAGGCCGAACTTATCAAAAAGGCTCAGTCCTACCCGCTTACAACTTTAGCACTTTCAGAGAATCATTTTGATTTCAAAGACGTGAAGAAGGGTGAAAAAGTAAAGCACGTATACGAAGTAACCAATACGGGAGAAAATCCACTGATCATTTCCCAGGTTAAGCCGGCTTGCGGATGTACTGCTCCTGACTATACAAAAACTCCAATCCTACCGGGACAGAAAGGAAGCGTTACACTTGAATTTGATTCTTCAAGCTTTGACGGTCTTCAAAACAAGCAGGCAGAGATCTTTGCCAATGTAGAGAAACCTGTTGTACTTACATTCTCGGCAAACGTTGTAAACTAATAAACAAAGATGATAAGTATATTTTTACAGGCCCCGGCAGGTGGCAGCAGTATGACAATGATGCTGATGATGGGCTTGATGTTCGTCGGTTTTTATTTTCTGATGATACGTCCGCAAATGAGAAAAGCGAAGCAGGAAAAAAACTTTCAGGAATCACTGAAAGTTGGACAGCGTGTAGTAACCACAGCTGGTTTACACGGAAGGATTGCGCAGATTTTGGAAGACGGTGTTGTTATTGAAACACTTTCCGGCAAGCTGAAGTTTGAGAAATCTTCCATCTCCCGCGACTATACTCAGGCTAGATTTCCTGACACCGCAACTGAGGAAGCCAAATAAAAAACATCCACAAAAAACAAAAACGTACTGAAATTCAGTACGTTTTTTGTTTGGGTGAATGAGGGGTCTCGAACCCCCGACCTCCGGAACCACAATCCGGCGCTCTAACCAACTGAGCTACAATCACCGTTTGAGGTTGCAAATATAGCGCTTTTGGCTAAACTACAAAATAATTCCGTCAAAATTTTTCAGCGCCAGAAGCCTTTCAGTAGTAAATCCCTCTGCAAACTGCACGCCGGATAACCTGCCCAGGTCCTGAGCCCGGTAAGTAAGGCTCTCCTGGAAATCTTTAGTCGCTATTGGTGTCATAGGTTCATTTGATTTCGGATCATAAAACTGTGTTTTATACGCCATACAGGCCTGCAGTTTCACTTCCATAAAATCAGATATATCAATAACAAAATCAGGCTCTAAATTCTTCCATTGGATATAGTGGAAAACCTGCTTGGGTCTCCAGGCTTGCTGCGGTTGACCCTCCAGCTCTGTTTCAATCTTAATGAGCCCGGAAAGAAAACAGGCATCGGAAACAAGTTTTGCCGCTTTTCCGTGGTCGGGATGCCGGTCATCTACCGCATTAGCAAAAACAATATCCGGCTGATATTTCCGGATCATCTTTACAATCTGCAGCTGATGCTCTTCATTATTCAGCAAAAAGCCATCTTTCATACCCAGGTTTTCCCTGGCAGAGATCTTAAGGATTGCTGATGCTTCCGAAGCTTCCTGCGCGCGGGTGACGTTGGTTCCGCGTGTACCAAGTTCTCCCTCTGTAAGATCGATTATTGCTACCTTTTTTCCTTCGGAAATAAGTTTAGCAACAGTTCCGCCACAACCGAGTTCAACATCATCAGGATGCGCTCCTATGGCTAAAATATCAACTTTCATATTGTGGTTATCATTATATAAAAATCCCGGCCTTCATTCAGGCCGGGAATACAGAATCCTGTATATTATTTGTTCAAATTTGCATTAAGGTTTACGGCATCTTCGTAACCTGGATTAAGCTGTACCGCTTTGGCAGCATAGTCTTTAGCCTTGGCTAAATCTTTAGTTTGGTTAAAGTAGGCTACAAGATAATAAGCGTAAGAAAGCGTCTCTTTTTGAGAAGCCTGCTCCTCCGGCTTTTGAGTCAGAACCGTATCAATGAATTTCTGATACGACGATTCGGCCATTGCCTCGTTTCCTAACTGCTGGTAGGCAGCTCCCTTCGCATAGTAGGAATAAGCCCAGGTTGGCGAAAGTGCAATCATTTTATCCCAGGTCAGGATGGCTCCGTTCCAGTTTTGTGCTTCCTGATAAGCGCTTCCCAGTTTTACCAAAGCATCGGCATCATTAGGGTTAGCTGCAGTCTGCTTTTTCAAAGCCTCTATCGCTGGATTCGTAGGTCCCGCATTTGCCGCTGCGGTACTTGCACCTCCTCCCTGAATTTTAAGAAGTTCGGTGTCCCAGTTCAGCGTTTCATCCTTAGCATTCTTCGCAATAGCGATTTTTTGCTGCGATTCAATCATCATTGATGATTTCTTTGCCGCATCCTTTTCATCCTTTGCAAGACCTGCCAGGATAAGCCCTTCCAAACCACGGTCGGCAGGGTAGATTCTGGATTTGTCTGTCACTGTATTAATAAAGGTATTCAGATCCGTCTGTGCCTGTGTATATTTACCGTCGGCATAATCAAGATAGGCTCTTAATTTGAATTTGATCGGATCCTGAACTACATTAAACACCTTATCCAATACCGCGCGCGAATTTGCGTAGTCCTGGTTGGTAAAATACAGTTTTGAAATTTCCAACTGCGTTCCCGGATCTTCATCAGCATACTTAGCATAGTTTACTAGAGCCTGAGTCGCGGCTTGTGGCTGCTGGAACTTCATTTCATAGCCAGCAAGTGCACGGTAGGCCGGTGCATAGGTAGGATCTGTAGAGATGGCCTGCGTGATTCTCTCTTTAGCCATTTTCCACTGATTGGCCTGCATCCATAAAGTTCCCATACGGGTATATACAGACGCTTTATTTTTCGCCAATGGTAGGGCTTTTTCGTAAGCGGACATTGCTTTACCTGCTACCTGTGGGCTGTTGGTAAGCTGCAGGCGATAGGCATCACCCAGCGTATAGTAGTAATTTGCAGGGATACCGGATTTCATAGCACGCTCAATCGCCTTATCAAGATATTGAATGGCCAATTCGGGATTACTGTTTTTTTCAAAAAGTGTAAGTGCCTGCCCAGCGCGGAAAAGAACTTCCGCATCTTTCTCTTTGGAATCCTTTACAATATTCTGGATTTCGGTAATGGCGGATTTATCTCCTTTACCAAGTTTGATAGTAGCTAAGCCAAGCTTATTAAGATAACTTTTGCTGTCGGCAGCAAGACCTTTTCTGAAATTCTGTTCAGCGGCTGCCCAATCGGGTTCGTTTTGAGTAAGGAAGGTATTACCCAGGTAAAAATAGTTCTCGGCTGATGGAGATTTGCTGACCATCTGTTCGAAATTTTGTTTTGCCTGAGCATACTTATGACTGTCTATACTGGTAATACCATCCTGCAGGGTCTGACCAAAAGTAAAATTCGCGAAAAAAGCGGCTGCTACTGCGAATACTGCTTTTTGGGATAATTTCATATTATTTTTCATTTATTTATTTTTCAATTATATTTAATTCGGTTAATGTTACACAATATCCATTCCAAAAACGGAAAATGAGCATTAATCGTACTTACAGGAGGAAAAATTAGTACATTTTAACTTCCCTTTGGTAGAGGTTGTATTTCTGGAGACCTTCCTTATCGACGATCATCTGTCCCAAATGGGTACAGGAAAAACGGATAAAGCCGTGTGCAATACCGAAGGTGCGTTCATTGACAAGAAAATACAGCACACGCGTAAAGGGGTAGGACATATTGGCAAGACTCTGAGTTTCGGGAGCTGTTATTTTCCCATTATGGCTTACCGGAAGTATCTTCACTTGAGACCTTAAACTGTCGGCTTCTTTTGAATAGGGTCTGCTTAAAGTATTGAGACCTATGACACCGATCTTATTTGGATATTTTTTAAGTTCACCAATGATATTACGGTTTCCGCTGATGATGGAATATTGTAAGTCGGAGGCTTTTTTTCCAAGTTTCTGCGCAATGAAATTCAGATTACTGGCATTGGTGCCATCAAAAATGAGTTGTTTGTCCGGAGATTCCATGGCTGCAGAAATCTCTTCCATCGTAACAGCAGAGCGTTCAGACTCCTTCGGAACAATAAAAACAAGAGCATCAGCAGCAAATTTTGCGGGTTCATACTTAGACTCGGTAACCCTTTCAAATTCATTTATCTCGGTCGGAGAAAGGTCACGTGACATCACTGCTACTTTTGTCTTGCCCTGAAGCAAATCCAGAAAGCCTAAATCTTCTTTTCGCACCTCTACCTTCACCTCTGTATCAGGATAATGTATCATGTATCCGTCAGCCAACGCCTCTGTCACGCTTTGAAATGATTCATCCGTAAACACTGTCAGCTTGCCCTCATGATAGTTCTGGGCAGTAGGTTCTGCCTTCTTTTTGCAGCCAAACAAAATTGCTGACAGCAATATGATAAGTATACTAATCCTCATTACGGTCCTGTCTTAATCTGTGAATAGCCCTGAAAATCCTGAAACCACCATAAAGTACGAGTAACGCTCCTAGCGCGTAGGCGATATTGGGTTCGAGCGGAATGAAAAACCAAAACTTCAGAATTACAAATACACCAAGAATAATGTAGAAAATGCCGGCGAGGATGGATAACCAGTTGAATAACATATTACAAAAATATAAAAAATAAAAAAGAGAAGCGATTGCTTCTCTCTTATTGGGTTATAGAACAAAAATACTATTCGAAAGCCATCGTTAGCGGCAGTCTGTATCGTGAACGTACACTCTGTCCATTAATTTTCGCAGGTGTCCATTTATTCTTGATTGACCTAATTGTTCTCTCAGCCTCTGCATTAAAGCCTCTGTTAGGACCTTTAGCTACAACATCAGTGATGGAACCGTCCCGTTCAACTACGAAAGTAATTTCAGCTTTAATTTGACCCCCTTCACCTTCAAAGTCTGATCCATCAAAGTTACTCATTACCTTCTGTCTGAAAGCCTTGAGACCGCCGGGGAATTCCGAAGACTGGTCTACCGTGTCATAAACTTCGGTTGTACTCACCTTTGGTGCTTCAATAGTCGCTGCCTTTGTCCCTGTTGATGGTGGTGGCGGCGGCGGTGTATAGGTTGGTGTTTTTACCCCTTCCTGATTCTGAAGACCTGTGGTTGTTTCCAGCTGCTTTGAAATTGGCGGCGGAGGTGTTTCTACCTTCGGCGCTTTTTTCGGTTCCGGTACAACGTTCTGGATTACCTCCTGCTTAGGCTCCTCCTTTGGTGGCGGTGGCGGTGGTGGTGGTTCTTCCTCTTTAGGTTGCTCCAGAATTACGTCTTCCTGAATAATTTCAATAAGATTTGCATCTACTTCCTGTTTAGCTTCAGCATTCATCTCCTGAATCTTCAGGATAACGAATGGCGTTAAAGCCAAAACAAGGAAAAGAACGGTACCTCCTATGAAGGATCTGGTGAGTACTTTCCTGTAACTGTTACGCAGATCGTAGGCACCATACTGTTTATTTCTGTTTTCAAATACAATCTCATCCAAAGTCAGATTAGGACTGTAGTTGTTATCATCTGCCATTTCTTTTCTTTTTATGGTTAGATTTAATTGTTCGGTGCAGGGGCACTTGTGCCGCCTACTTTTCTATCATAAACAGCCTGCTCCCAAGGTTTAACGTCGGTAACACCGTAACGCTCATTATTGGTAATGGCCATTTCGTCCAGAATATCAACAAAATTCTTATAAACTGCGTCATCAGTCGGTTTGATGATTACAGTAAAAATATCTTTGTTCTCAGCTCTGGCCTTTGCCTGTTTGATAACATCCCTAATACCTTCTCTGTCAAAGGAGGTTTCATTCAACGTCACATCGGTAAGACTGGTATTGTCCTGCTGATGCCAAAAAACGCGATTATCTTTTCCAATCAGAAGAGAAAGGGAATTGGTCAATTTAATATCAATATCCTGTGGTTTGTTCTTCTCATCCTGTGGTTTGGCCGGAAGTCCCAGGTCCATTACATTCGGCTTGTTAAAAGTTGTAACCAACATGAAGAATGTAATCAAAAGGAACGCCAAGTCCACCATTGGGGTAAGATCCACGTGAGGTACCTGCTTTTTGGAGCGCACCTTGCCGCCTTTCCCGCTACTGTCTTTTACTTGTACTTCTGCCATTTCTTTATTCTTGTGCTGTTTCCTGACTCGTTATTAACCAGAACTTCAAGAAGTCAATATCTCTCAATCCTTCGAACAAGGCTTTCACCTTCGGATATTTGGTCTGGGTATCTCCTTTAATCGCTAACTTATAATCCGGGTTTACAGCCAAACTTTGCTGTACCCAATCAATAAGCTGCTTATTCGTACTGTCCATCGGAATTCCGGTTGGGCTCTTGTAGGCCTTACGGTCCTCATCAGACAGGTTCAGGAAACCTTTAAGCTGATTCATAGGCACTCCGATAGCCTGAACCTGTGAGAAGGCCGCTTTTTCCGGATCCGTGAATTTCATACCATACTTCTCTCCCATATTATCCAACAGCTGCATTCTTTCGCTGCCGTTTTCCACGGGTGTAAAATAGAACTTTCCGTCTGGCGTGCTCAGAATAGTCATTAAACTGGCATCCGGAAGAAGTTTTTCAGATATAGAAGATGGCGTGGTTATCGTCTCAACATCAGGTTTCGCAAACTGAGCCGTGAGGATAAAGAACGTAAGGAGTAGAAATGATACATCGGTCATCGCCGTCATATCCACCCTTATATTATGTCTTTTTGGTTTGACTCTCGCCATTATATTTTATTTTATTATTAAACTTCACCTAAAAGGACCATTAAACTTTGGGTACAATGGTCCCCCAACATCTGGAATCTCTTAGTGAAATTCAGCAAATGACTGCTGGATAGACATAGCGATCTCATCGATCTTAAATGTCAGTCCGTCAATTTTGGAAGTAAAATAGTTGTAAAGGATAATCGCAACTGCAGAAGTACCAATACCTAAAGCGGTATTAACAAGTGCTTCGGAGATACCGATAGAAAGTGCTGCTGAGTCTGGCGTACCACCACCGGAACCCAGTGCAGAGAACGCCTTGATCATCCCGATTACCGTACCAAGAAGTGCTACAAGTGTTGCAACAGTACCCAGTGTAGACAGAATCATCATGTTCTTCTCCAGCATTGGCATCTCAAGAGTTGTAGCTTCTTCGATTGACTTGTTAAGAGCTACCATTTTCTGCTCCTTATTCATTGTAGTATCGTGTGAAAGCGCTTTGTAAGTTGTAAGACCTTCCTTAACAACGTTACCTACAGAACCCTGCTGTCTGTCGCACTCTTCGATAGCTTCATCAATTTTATTCTGGTTAAGAAGCCTTCTTACTGTAAGAACAAAATTATCTACATTAGATGCTCCTGAAGCTTTTCTTAAAACCAAAGCCCGCTCAATAGCGAAAACGATAACGATGATCATAAATGCGATCAGAATTGGTACGATTGGTCCCCCCATGTAGATAATCCCCATAAATCCGTCACCGGGATGAAGCTCTTTGGTCTCCAAACCAGAAAAAGCTACTGAAGAAAGTCCTTCCAGCCTTGGATCTGCTTTAAAATTACTTGGATTACCAAGAACAAATAGATAAATGGCAACACCTATCAATAGAAGGATAGGAATAATTAACGCAGGATTTAAACCTCCCACTTTTTTAGCAACTACTTGCTCCCCATTGTTTGAAACATTCATTTCCATATTTAACTAAATTATAATTGTTATTTTTTTTAAAATTTACGCCGTAAAATAAATGCAAATATAATTATCACGCAAACTTTTTAGCCTATCACCATGATAGAAAAGCTTATGTTAATAATAATTAATATTGTCAATTTATTAATCTGAAAAGCGAAAAGTGAGAAATTTGACCCTCTCGCTTAGAATCGTTAAAAAATAAGAAAAATTATCGCAATTTTTTATTGATTCCGCAATAAATCGCTGTACCTGTTACAGAAATCAGACGACAATATTAACTATTTTATTCCGAACAATGATCACTTTGCGCGGCAAATTTCCGCCTAACTGCTGTATTGTTCTTTCGTCCTTCATTACTTCACTCTCAATTTGCTCAGTATCCAAATCGGTACCAAGACTTACTTTAAACCTCATCTTTCCGTTAAAACTTACAGGATATTCAAAATTTGCCTCGGTAAGATATTCCTCATTTAATACCGGAAAAGAAACAGTTTCAATGGAGGTACGGTAACCCATCACACTCCAAAGTTCTTCACAAATATGAGGCGCATATGGAGAAATCACGACTGCCAGCGGTTCCAGGATCTTCCGTTTGCTGCATCTTAGCTTCTGCAGCTCATTTACAGCAATCATGAATGATGAAACGGAAGTATTGAATGAAAAATTGTCCAGATCGTAAATTACTTTCTTTATTAAAGTATGCAACACCTTGTATTCTTCCTTAGTAGGCTCATCATCAGATATATACACTTCCTCACCGTTATAGTAAAGGTTGTAGAGTTTTTTCAGGAAACCATAAACACCGGTCAGCCCCTGGGTATTCCAGGGCTTGCTTTGCTCCAGCGGACCCAGGAACATTTCGTAGAGCCGCAGGCAGTCGGCGCCGTATTCATCACAAATCTCATCGGGATTTACCACATTATATTTGGACTTGGACATTTTTTCCACCTCACGTTCAGTAATATATTTGCCGTCTTCAAGAATAAATTCAGCGTCTGCAAACTCAGGACGCCAATTCCTGAATGCTTCAACATCCAGTTCATCCGATGTTCCTTTTAAAAGGGAGACATCAACGTGGATTTTTTGTGTCTCCTGATCAGCAATCAGATTTTTGGAAATAAAGCGGTTGGTTCCGGCAATTCTATATACAAATGCACTCAACCCCAGGATCATTCCCTGGTTAATCAGCTTTTTAAAAGGCTCTTCATGGCGTACATACCCTCTGTCCTTCAAAAACATGTTCCAAAAACGTGCGTACAGCAAGTGTCCGGTGGCATGTTCGCTGCCGCCGATATATAGATCCACCTGTCCCCAATAGTCTGTTGCCTCCTTATCCGCAAAAACATTTTCATTAGCCGGGTCCATATATCTTAAGAAATACCAGGAGCTTCCGGCCCAACCGGGCATGGTGGACAATTCCAGAGGGAAGACGGTACTTCCGTCTATGCGGTCGGTGGCCACTACTTCCTGATGAACCTCATCCCAGGCAAAGGTTCGGGCATTCCCCAATGGCGGGTCACCGTCTTCGGTGGGCAAATACTTCTCCACCTCAGGCAATTCCAGAGGCAGAGCAGAGGTTGGCAGGGTATAAGCCATGCCGTCCTTATAATAGACCGGCACAGGCTCGCCCCAATAGCGCTGACGGGAAAAGATGGCATCACGCTGCCTGTAGTTGATCATTCCATGACCAATACCGCGGTTCTCAATCTCGTCTATGATCTTTATTTTGGCCAGTTCATAAGTAAGTCCGTTCAAAAATTCGGAATTTACACAAACACTGTCCTTACTGTCGTAGCTTTCAACCTGAATGTCGAGGCTGTTTTCAATTACATTGATAATTTCGAGGTCAAATTTCCTGGCAAACCTGTGGTCCCGTTCGTCATGAGCCGGTACCGCCATTACAGCGCCGGTTCCGTAGCCCATCAGTACGTAGTCGGAAATATAGACGGGCATTTTCTTATCGGTGAAAGGGTGCTGCACATAACTTCCCGTAAAGGCTCCGCTTACATTCTTAACATCGGTCATACGGTCACGCTCCGTTTTCTTGGAGGTTTCCTCCCGGTAGTTATCTACTTCTTCTCTCTGCGAATCAGTGGTCAGAAGGTCAACCAGTGGATTTTCCGGAGCGAGGACGATAAAAGTAGCACCGAAAATAGTATCCGGACGGGTGGTAAACACCTCAATGGACGTATTTGCAGTTTCCGTCTTAAATCGTACTGAGGCACCCTGCGATTTACCGATCCAGTATTCCTGAGAATCCTTAAGAGGCTGTGGCCAGTCAATATTTTTCAGACCCTGCAGAAGACGTTCGGAATAGGCTGTGATGCGCATGCTCCACTGCATCATTTTCTTCTGAAATACAGGGAAACCGCCGCGCTCCGATTTACCGTCCTTTACCTCATCATTGGCAAGTACGGTACCCAATCCGGGACACCAGTTTACAGTAGTTTCTGCCCGGAAGGCCAAACGGTAATTCAGCAGAATTTCCTGTTTCCCGGCTTCAGAAGCGCTTTGCCAGTCGGCAGCGGTCAGACTGAGATTTTCATTCTGAAACGCAAAAAGCTGATCTGTTCCATGGTTATTAAGATGTTCGATAAGAGTGGAAATGGGCTCGGCTTTATCTGTGGTTCGGTTATACCAGGAATGGAAGAGCTCAATAAAGATCCACTGGGTCCACTTATAATAAGAAGGTTCGGATGTGCGCAGCTCGCGGCTCCAGTCAAAGGAGAAACCTATTCTGCGTAACTGCTCCTCATACCTCGTGATGTTCTGTTCGGTAGTCACTGCCGGATGCTGGCCGGTCTGTATGGCATACTGTTCCGCCGGCAGGCCAAAACTGTCGTAGCCGATGGGGTGCAGCACATTGAAACCCTGATGTCTTTTATATCTTGCAAAGATATCGGATGCAATATATCCAAGTGGATGACCTACATGAAGTCCCGCTCCCGAAGGGTACGGAAACATATCCAGGGCATAGAATTTGGGCTTGCTGTGGTCTTCCGAGGTTTTATAGGTTTGATTTTTCTGCCAGTATTTTTGCCATTTACGGTCGATCTGCTGATGATTGTAAAACATTATTCCTTATTATCAATGAGTTTGCAAATTTAAGGCATTGCAGCCAAACAACACCCATAACCGGCATTGAAAGCGCGCAGCCTTCTGTAATATACCAGTCCGGCTACAGCGCATAAAAAAACCCTTCCGAAAGAAAGGGCTTCTGATTCTCTGAAAAATTTTACTGAACCCGCACCATGGTGTATACCTGGGATTCGTAAGTATCCGCGTTCAGGTCTATCTCCTCAATCTTAAGGTTCATGGTGGTATCTGTAAGGTCAGAAATTTTGCCCGTATCCTGTCCGGTCAGGTAATTAATTACGATATCACCGGTTTTAGGATTATACTGATAATTTATAGTGCTTTGGAATGCGATATGACAGGTCGTGAATGTATCATCCTGCCTAAGCACACTACCGGTATTATCTTCATTAAAGGTCCAGCGGGAAAGTTGCTGGCAGTCCGTATACCAGTAAGTCTCGGAGTTGGAGCCGGTACTGTCTACAGTAGTTTCCACCATCTTTACAGGTTTCCAGACACCGGTAATCCTGGACTTTACTACCTCATCATCATCACAGTTCATCAGGAAACTAAATGCGAAAAATGCAGCAATTAATAAAAATATCTTTTTCATGAAATTTATTTAAGGCGTTAAAAGTAATAAATATTTTAAAGATGTAAATGTTTTTATTCGGGTTCCGGTCATTAAAGGTGTTATTTTTACGCTAAATTCATTTGCAGGAGTTTAAAATGGCAAACCTCTACTGCTCCAGCTAATGTCCCGCAAGCAACAAATCAGCAATCACATTCCCGAAAACAGCCCCATGGAATTTTCAAAACAATTTAAGCAGGCGCTCAGCGCTTTTACATCCACGGAAAAGGACAAACTGATCTTTCGCCTCCTGAAAAAAGATAAAATCCTTTCGCAAAAACTGTACTTTGAACTCATTGATCCTGAAAACACCGACGACAAACGTATAAAGATGGAAACCTACATTGTACAGGCGGTAGCGCAGGCAGCTAAAAATCACCGAAATCCGAAACTGTTCCTGCAGTTAATACGTAAGATAAGCGCAGCAATCACCGAACATGTAAAAATTACAACGGATAAATTTGGGGAAGTTTCCCTTAATCTTCTGCTCATCTCCGAGGTGCTGAAACAACCACAGCGTTATGGCGACACCCATAAACTGCATATTTATCTGCTGAACAAAATACTCAGGATGCTTACGCTGACAATAAAACTTGACCCTGATTATTATATTGACCTGGCGGAACTGTACCGGCTGATCAGGGATCAATTAACAGCAAATACTCAGCTCAATTCACTCAGTAATCATATAGGCCTTAATCCCGATTGGCTGGAACCGGACTTCATTCCGGAAAATATTGCGGACACTTACAGAAGTATAAAAAACCGCGGACTACTCCGATAAAATTTTGTCTATTATCAACCGGGTGGCATCTGGCTGCCCGCTTACAAATTTGGCTGCATTCTCTCCCATTTCGCGGGCCATGGCAGGATTTTGAAGGAGTTTTATCAGGAAATCTGAGGCCTGCGTCTCATTTTCAAATGATTTTCCGCCATGTTTTTCCAGCAACTGATCGGCTTCGGGGTTTTTGGTGTATTTATTTCCGAAAAGCACGGGAATACCAAATGTAGCAGCTTCCAGAATATTATGAAGTCCCTTCGAATGGAACCCACCGCCCACCACGGCCACATCGGCATAGGAATACAGTTTTGAAAGGAGGCCGATGCAATCTATGATAAGTACATTCTGATTTTCCCGCAGGGGCTGTCCGGAAACTAATTCTGAATAAAGGACTGCCTGTGGAAACAACTGCTGCAGAGTCGCCGTACGCGACAGGTCATGTGGCGCAATAATTATCTTGACATCGGGCTCATGATACGCGACGAGCAGCGCAATCTGCTCTTCCGTTTCCCAGGAGGAACCCAGAACAATCAGACTCATGTCCTCTTTAAACTGCTGCACAAAAGGCACAAAATTATCTCTGTCTCTAATTTGCTTCACCCTGTCGAAACGGGTATCTCCGGCAATGGATGAATTATTAAGCCGAATCGTCCTGGCTAATCCGTAGGATGTGGGTGTCTGATGAAAAAACCAGCTGACATTCCTGCGAAGCTGTTTCACGAACCAACCGCCGTAAGGCTGAAAGAAAACCTGACGTTCATAGAACAGGGCGGAAACCACATAAACCTTTACATTATTGCTTTTAAGATTTTCCAGCAGATTATACCAGTACTCATACTTTACAGTAAAGAAAATTTCGGTGCGGAAACCCGAAGTGAATTCCCCTATCCACCTCGGTGTGTCAAATGGAAGGTAGCAAACAGCATCGGCAATATTAGTTTTATGAATGACGTTATCGTATCCGGAGGGTGAAAAGAAGGTGATAAGGATTTTATGCTCCGGAAAATTCGCCTTCAGTTTTTCCAGCACCGGAATGCCCTGTTCATATTCGCCCAGACTTGCGGCGTGCATCCAAATGACGCGGTCCTCCGGCGAGAAGGCTTCTTTTACAATATCACAGCTTTGCCTCCTGCCCGCCAGTCCTTTTTTCAGCTTGTAGCTGAAAAGCGCACCTACCTTCATAGCAAAGATCATCAGCGAAATAAAAATATTGTAAAGAGACCTCATAGTTTCAGGCTTTGTTAATGCTTGACAGTTTCGTTTGCCTTCCCCAAATAAATAATCATCCCAATGATGCCGACATACAGCAAGCCAATTATAATTCCGGGCGACATGGAAAACCGTGCAGTATTATCCAGCGCCACCTGTACTGTTTGATAGGACATCCATGCAAAAATAAGCAGAACCAAGGTACACAGGACAGAGATAAATTTTTGGATGACGTGGGTATTTTTTTTGAAATCTTCCGGAAGGTTAATTTTGGAAGGATTAAAATAAACATAGGTGCAAATCCCAAAAAGCAGCGTGGCGATTCCGGACTCCAGCCATATCATATAGCGGCTGCCAAAACCGTCAGGTGTTCCGTCGCCTGAAAAATGGACAGGGATGATTTCTGGAAGTTGGTTATAGTTTACAGCAGGGTAGATCCAGATAAAGACCAATAAGGTAAGATTGACACCTGTTAAAAATTTTTGCAGCATATCCAGAATTTACAGTAAACGTCTCACAAACCTAAGCCTGTGCGTATGTTTGTTTAAATCTACATTAAAGATACCGGAAGAATCCAGCAAGTCGATCCTTACTTTACCGTATGCATGGATAATGCGCTGATCTTCAAGCATCATTCCTACATGTACAATATTTCCTTCTTCATCTTCAAAAAAAGCAAGGTCGCCCGGCAAACTTTCTTCAATAAAATCCAGAACGGTACCTTCTCCGGCCTGCTTGTGGGCATCGCGTGGCAGCAACAGCCCGTGTATCTTAAACACAATCTGCATGAAACCGCTGCAGTCTATGCCGAAAACACTCCTTCCACTCCATAGGTAGGGTGTATTCAGGAAAAGAATTGCGGTGCGGGCAATACTTTCATGGGTCGCCGGTATAACCTCCGCTGGGTGCGGTGACGCAATTTCGCTGCCCATTGAGATCATGACAGAGCCGCTTCCGGAAGGGACATAACCAAATAAATCAGTAAAAAAAGCAGTGGGCCGGGAAGAAAATTCGTCATCGGTAATGGCTGAGAGTTGAGTGTAATGAACAAATCCCTCATAACCGTCATAATCCATACGTACTTTCAGAAAATGACCTGCTGTTCCCAACACATCGGCACTTTCGCCAAAAAGCATCTGCGAGACCATTTCAGACCGGTGATTCGGCTCCCGGCGGAGCGGTGCTGCAGAAGTATTGCAAACTGCCTTTCCCATGTACGTTTGAAGTTACTTTTTCCTTATTAAATTAATACCGTCGCGCAAAGGTAAAATAAGATTCTCAAAATCTCCGTCACGCGCCACCAAATCGTTGAGCTCGATAATCTGCTTTGTTGCTTGATCTGCAGGTTCGTCCCTCAAAACTTTACCATACCACAGCACATTATCCAACAGAACTACCGAGCCGGAGCGCAATCTGGGCTTTATAAGGTTCCAGTAACTTACATAGTTTTCCTTATCGGCATCAATAAATACCAGGTCAAAAATCTCATCAGCTTGCTGCAGAAATTCCAGAGCATCCTCAATTACAAAATTAATTTTTGCTGAATGCAGGCTTTCCTGAAAGTATTTTCTGGGAATATAAGCCAGTTCCTCATTAACATCAAGCGTAGTAATCTTTCCGTCGGGAACAAGTCCTTCAGCCAGGCAAAGGGTGGCATATCCCGTGAAAGTACCTATTTCCAGGATATTGCGCGGGCTCAGCATCTTTGAAATTATCGTAAGTAACCGTCCCTGCTGATAGCCGGAGAGCATATGTGGCTGTGTGGTCTTCTGATAGGTCTCGCGCCGTAATCTTTTCAGATGTTCAGGCTCCCGGGAAGCATTACTCTCCAGGTAGCGGTCCATTTCCGGACACTGTTCTTCAAAAAAACTCATATACTTAAACTTTGGAAAAATAAATAAACAAAAAAATCCCGAATAAACGGGATTTCAGAGGTGTAAAAAATACTTAGTTCTTGACGGGAGCAATATCCATCAGCTTCATAAACTCATCCAGTTTAGGCATGATGATGATTTCTGTCCTGCGGTTCTCAGCTCTGCCGGAAACCGACATATTGGTCGCCTTTGGATTGTATTCGGAACGTCCGCCTGCCGTGATCCGGGAAGGATCAACACCAAACTGGTTTTGCAGCACACGTGCCATGGAGGTAGCTCTCAGCGCGGAAAGATCCCAGTTGTCTTTCGGAAGATTTGCCGAATTTAATGGAACATTATCCGTATTACCTTCAATCAGTACGGAATATTTATCATAGTCATTGATCACTTTTGCCACTTTACCCAGAACTTCCTGCGCAGACGGCTGAATATTATAATCGCCCGTCTTATAAAGCATCTTATCTGACAGTGAGATCATTACCACACCTTTCAGCACCTTAATTTCAACATCCTGGTCCGATACATTATCCAACGATCTTTTAAGTCTGTTGGAAAGTGCCATGTTCAGACTGTCGTTCTTGGCATTGGTAGAAATCAGACGCTTGATATAGGAATTGGACGCGTTGATTTCGCCAATCAGTTTGTCAATGTTTGCAGAGCCTTTGCCGGTATTGGAAAGACAGGCGTCCAGTGATGATTTCAGCGCATCGTTCTGACTCTTCAGAAGGTTGTTCTCACTGGCGAGTCCTGAATTTACAGACTTCAAATCCTGGATTTCACGCTGGCGGTCACCAATATTGGTGATGCACTGGTTGTAATTTTCATTTAAAGCATCAAACTGTTTCCTGCTCACACAGGACGTGATGGTAACAGCAACTGCCGCAGCCACAATCATTTTTCCTATTTTCATAAGTAGTTGTTTTGTTAGTTTCAAAAGTACCGCTTATCGTCCGAAGATAAAAATTATCTTTGCTAAACATTTCTTAAAAAGTGCTTACAATACAGACTTTTCAGGCCCAATTGGACCGTTTCGATGTCTCATTTTCGGAAGACCGCTTCCTTCTTGCAGTAAGCGGTGGCGCAGATTCCATGGTCCTGCTTCATCTCTTTCAGCAGACAGGCGTCAACTTTCAGGTGGCACATGTGAACTACCGGCTGAGAGGCAACGATTCGGATGCCGATGAAGAGTTGGTACGGAATTACTGTTCAGCGAAAAATATTAGATTTCACCTCTATACGGTTTCGGATAAAGATGAAAAACCTGAAGCCTCCATACAGCTTTGGGCACGGGACCTTCGCTACCGTTTCTTCCGGCAAATTCAACAAAAGGAAAACCTTAACTATCTGGTCACCGCCCATCATCTGAATGACCAGCTGGAAACTTTCCTCATCAACCTCTCCCGCGGCACCGGAATAAGGGGTCTGTGCGGAATCACGGAGTTTTCAGACGATATCCTTCGTCCACTGCTCCACTTTTCGAAAGAAGACATCTACCGTTTTGCCGGGGAAAATAAGATTCCGTTCCGTGAAGACCGGTCAAATGCACAAAATGACTATCTGCGGAATATGATAAGGAACGAGGTTATTTCAAAACTGACAGATGCGCGACCGGACTTTCTGGAAAACTTTGACAAAACCATCAGCTACCTTACTGAGGCTAATAATTTTGTTGATGACAAGATTGCTGAGATCGAGCGTGTTTTGATTCAGTTAAACTTTGGGGGATTCAGTATTGATAAACCCGGGCTTCAAAAAGAAAGTGATTTTGTTAAATTCGAAATCCTGCGAAAGTTTGGATTCTCAAATAAAAGCGAAATTTCAAAGATATTTTCAGCCGAAAAAGGCAAAGTATTCCGTTCTCCAACATACGAACTGACCGTGGACAGAGGAACGCTGGTACTGCAGGCCTTACAGGAAACGAAGTCTACGAAGCCTCAAGAATTCATTCTGAATATCCACGAAGACGAAATCATCCTTCCGGATACCTTCAAAATCACTCTACGGAACAGCAATCGTCTCATGTGGCTTATTGACCGTGAGAAAGTGACCCTTCCGCTTAAACTGCGGAAGAAGAAAAGCGGTGATGTGTTTTACCCGATCGGTATGATAGGCAAAAAGAAAATCAGCAAATTTTTTAAGGATGAAAAATTGCCTATTTTAGCCTCGCAGGAAATCTGGCTCCTTTGCGACTCCAGGGATGAAATACTGGGTGTGCTGCCTTTGCGTCAGGACCGGAGGTACGCCTCAGATCCGAAAACAAGTAGTATTATAACCTTGAAATTATAAGGATACCTTTCATTTTCTGCCCAAACCTATCCCCTAACTGATAAAAATATATTGGGTAATGAAGTTGATCAAATTTCTGTTTTTCACTTTCCTGTTCATTTTCGGAACACTTTCCGCACAGATAAAAGATCCTGTAAAACTTAGCTACGAAGTTCTGCCGCTGGGCGATAATCTTTACGAGGCCGTAATTACAGCAAAAATGGAGAGCGGCTGGCATATTTACTCCAAAGACCTGCCTCCGGACAGCGGTATTCCCACAGAACTCATCATCTCCTCAGCCGAAGGAATAACTCTTGTAGGCGGAATTGTGGAAGTCGGCAAAAAGCATGATGAATTTTCCGAAGCTTTTGGAGCCCAAATCGTTTATTATTCCAATTCGGCGAAGTTCAAGCAGAAATTCAGGCTTAAAAATCCGGTGCAACCGGCCACCATCGCTGCTGAGTTCACCTATCAAACCTGCGACGACCGTGTTTGCCTGGCGCCCAACACTCTGGAATTTGCAAAAAAAGTAACTCCGGATGGAAACGTGGCTGCGGCCGAGGTTCCGGTGATTGCTGCTGAACTGCCAAATGACAGTGTCAACATGACAACCGACACACTGGCAGCGACTGCAATCAGCCAGCCGGAAACCGGGACCTTAACCCAACTGGACCCTAAAAAACTTAAAATAGAAAGCCTGGACTTCAAGAACCCACTTACAGATTGCGGTGAGGAGAAACAGGAAAAGAGTGAAAACTATCTGACATATCTCTTTCTGGGCTTTCTGGGAGGAATGATTGCCCTGCTTACACCCTGTGTTTTCCCGATGATTCCGCTTACAGTATCTTTTTTTACAAAAGGAAACAAGGACAGATCTAAAGGAGTAAGGGATGCCTTAATGTACGGTTTCTTCATCTTTGCCATTTTCACAGCTTTAAGTATTCCGTTTCACCTTATAGACGGAATCGCAGGAAATATCTTTAACCAGATTTCAACATCAATTTGGCTGAATCTTTTCTTTTTCGCCATCTTCATGTTCTTTGCGTTCAGTTTCTTTGGATATTTTGACATTACCCTACCCAGTGCGATAGCAAACCGCTCTTCACGTGCCGAAGAAGCCGGCGGTATAGTGGGCATTTTCTTCATGGCCCTTACCCTGGTAATCGTTTCTTTTTCATGTACCGGACCCATATTGGGATCGCTGCTGGGAAGCGCAGTCACGGGGGCCTCAAATGTTCCAATGCTGCTCACCTTTGCACTTGCAGGGTTTGGACTGGCCTGGGCCATCGTATTTGGTGTGCTGGCACTTTTCCCGCAGGCATTGCAAAGTCTGCCAAAGTCCGGCGGCTGGATGAATACGGTAAAAGTCGTCCTTGGATTTGTTGAGCTGGCACTTGCACTTAAATTCCTATCTAAAGCGGATCTTGTATCCAAGACCTTTATGCTGAAAAGGGAGCTCTTTATCCTATTATGGATTCTTATCACCATTGGACTGGTGCTTTATCTTTTCGGAATCATCCGCTTCCCGCACGATGACAAAAAAGCTAAGATTTCAGCCGGCAGAAAAGTTTTCGGTGTATTGGGAATCGGTTTTCTTATATACCTGATCCAGGGACTTGTACCGGCCGAAAGACCAAAGCTGCAAATGCTTTCGGGCATTTTGCCACCGCTTAACGTGAGCTATTTCCACGATGTGGAAGACGGCATTCTGGGTATGAAACCGGAGCATGATTATTTTAACGCAGTTGAAACAGCACGAAAGGAGAACAAACCCATTTTACTGGATTTCACCGGCTACGGGTGCGAAAACTGCCGTAAAATGGAAGAATTTGTGTGGAGCGAGCCGGACATCCTGCCCATCCTGCAGAACGATGTGATCCTGACTTCGCTGTATGTTGACGACAAGGAAGAACTGCCGGCAGACCAGCAGACAAGGATTGACATGGGTAATGGCCAGGTGAAGCGGATTAAAACGATAGGTGACCGCTGGAGTATGTTCCAGCAGATTAACTTCAACGATAATACACAGCCTGTTTATGTACTTATAACGCCTGACGGCAAAGTGATAAACGCACCGTTCAAAGGGTACAACAGCGACAAGGAAGTCTTCAAAAAATTCCTGGAGTGTGGGATCAACTATTATAAAAATTCAAAATAGAAGTTCCGGCCTCTGGCCGGAACTTCTATTTATTACTTGAGTGCTTCCTTCATCTGCGGAACGTTTATTCCGTTGGTGACATTATGTATCCCGTTTTCCTCCAAGATCTTAATTGCCTGACCACTGCGGTTGCCGGTTTTGCAAAAGACGACTACAGAAGGTTTTCCGCGAAACTCATCCACCCGCCTTTCTACCTGATCCAGCGGGATATTAACGGCTCCATCTATACTCCCCTCTGCAAATTCTTCAGGAGTACGGACGTCTACAAGCATAGCGCCTTGCCGCACCTGTTCTTTTATACTGAGCAGCTGCGTCTTTACTTCCGCAGGTTTGGTGGTATTGCACTGCAGGTTAAAGAGGAGAAGACCTATAAAAAGAGATGATAATATTTTCATAGCTTAAAATTTTGTACAGTTTCAGTAAAGATATAAAAGGTAAATGTAAAGCTTTGTAACCTATATTACATAAAGAGTGAATCCCTTTAAATAACTTTGCGGAGATCAGTAAAACACTATGGGCAAAAACAGGAATTCGGGGAAAGTTGTATTTTTTGTTCTCGCAGCCGTTTCTCTGCTTCCCTTTACTTCGGCGCCCGTTGCTTTACTGCTCGGCATTTTCTTCATCAACATTTTTCACACCAAAATAGACCGGCTGCCGGAATACACTAAGAAAGTACTGCAATACAGTATTGTGGGACTCGGCTTCAGCATCAACCTGGGTATGGCTGTTGAAGCGGGGAGCAATGGCTTCCTGTTTTCAGCCTTTACCATAATCCTGGTGTTTGCTGCGGGACTGCTGTTTGGAAAACTGTTGAAAACAGACCGTAAAATCACGCAACTCATTTCTGCGGGAACCGCCATTTGCGGAGGCAGTGCCATTGCCGCTGTGTCGCCCACCATCAATTCAAGCAACAGCCAGAATTCAATAGCCTTGGGCATTGTATTCCTGCTGAATGCTTTGGCATTACTCATCTTCCCATATTTGGGAATTTATTTCGGTCTCAGCCAGCAACAGTTCGGCGTGTGGGCAGCTATAGCTATTCACGACACCAGTTCAGTAGTGGGTGCTGCCACTAGGTTTGGAGACGAGGCGCTGCATATAGCCACAACCGTAAAGCTGGCCCGGGCACTTTTCATAATTCCTGTAGTCCTACTGTTTTCACTTCTGTATAAAAAGGAAACAAAAGTAAAATTCCCACTATTCATTGCGTTCTTCATATTGGCCATTCTGCTGAATACCTATTTGCCCTTTCTGAAGAATGTCTCCCCTTACATCGCTGAAATCTCAAAGGCCGGACTTAAGCTGGCCCTCTTCCTGATCGGTACCGGATTATCGCTGGTCACCATAAAAACAATTGGTCCACGTCCGTTTCTGCTGGGCGTCCTGCTCTGGATACTGATCAGCATCATTTCGCTTTACGCGGTGATGGAGTTTTTATAAAGGGGAAATCTTTTTTTCAGCTGAAACATCAAATGCCTAAATTTGGTAAAACTATAAGCCTATGAAAAAATTGGTACTGCTCCTTTCCGTTCTCCTTTTATCCTGCAATAAAAATATTGAAGAATATGAAAGGAAAAAACTTGCCGACACACTTCGCGTAATAGATTCAATAAATGCGGCGCGTACGGTTTACAATGACAGTATCCGCACGCTGAACGGAAGGGACAGGTACCGTGATATAAGCGGAAGTCACCGGTTTACGCACAGTGAAATTGCCGGTTCAGGAAAGGTGCATTTCACCAAAAACGGCCGTGACGAATACAAAGTTTCAGGAAAATTGACATCCGGGAATGATTTTGTGGAAATAGACGGTAATATAAAGGCCGTCACTATGCAGTATCTCAATTTTGAAGGCGTCATCGACCAAAAAATAAATGGTAAGAAGTTCAGGCGAACCGCAAAAACCTCTTTTAAAGATGAAAAAAAAGGCCCCTTTTGGCGCTTACAGGACAAAATGGACGAGCGGGGCTTTGTTGAGTATGTTGATATTTACTTTTAACGCACAAGGCTACCCGTTTAGGTTGATTTAAATTAACTACATTTGATTATGCTTCACTACGAAATATCCGGCAGCGGTACAGAAGACCTTGTTTTATTGCATGGCTTTATGGAAAACCTAATGATTTGGGAAGAAATGGAAACTTATCTGTCCGAAAAATTCCGGCTGATTAAGATCGACCTACCGGGTCACGGACGCTCCGGAATCCTGCATGAAGTACATACGATGGAACTGATGGCCGAAGAAGTGAAGAAGGTAACCAACCACCTCAAAACAGACCGGTTCCATTTGCTGGGACACTCCATGGGCGGGTATACCTCCCTGGCATTCACCGAAAAATTCCGGGACAGTCTTAAATCACTAACCTTATTTTTCTCCTCCTATTTTGCAGATGATGCTGAAAAAAAGGAACAGAGACAAAAAAGTTACAGAATCATCAAAGAGTCATTTCCGAATTACGTGAGAGCAGGAATCCCAAACCTCTTCAGCGAAAATGAAAAAGATATTCTGGAAGGCAAGATAGAACTGGCAAAGGAGATTGCACTTTCCACCAAAAGCGAGGGAGCCCTGGCAGCCGTAAAAGGAATGGTGGAAAGAACCGACAAACTCTCTGTCATTGAGAATTTTGAAGGTAAAATCCTGGTAATCGCCGGCAAATACGACAATGCGGTGAAGACGGAAGTCATACTTAACAAGCTTCCAGACCGTACCAATATTAAATCTTATCTACTGGACTGCGGACATAACGGACATTGGGAGAAGCCTGAAGTATGCGCTGCCATCATCAACACAGAACTTCTGCATAATTTGCCTAAAAATCTGGTATTTTAGTTAGGTAATCAGGTTAATTATTCAGCCCAAAATCACAGCATGGAAATTATTTCAAAGATTCTGATCGCCCTGGTTGCTCTGGAACACCTCTACATCCTTTACATGGAAATGTTTGCCTGGGAAACACTGGGCCGCAAGACCTTTAAAGGCGCATTAAGTGACGATCTTTTTACGCCGACTAAAGGCTTAGCAGCCAATCAGGGGTTGTACAACGGTTTCCTGTCAGCCGGTCTTATCTGATCTTTATTTATTGCCGATGAAGTATGGTCGCAGAATGTTGCGCTGTTCTTTTTAGGCTGTATTGTGGTAGCTGGAGTTTATGGAGCACTGTCGGCCTCACGTAAGATATTTTTCGTACAGGCTTTGCCGGCGATCATTGCCATTGTTGTATTACTGTTGAAATAATATGGCCACATGAACCGGGTGCGAACTTACTTAGAAGTCCGCCGCCTCAATTTTCTCTTTAAAATCAGCGATGGTTTCTTCAATGGTTTTCATGTACTTCCCGCCGGCCGCATTGATATGTCCGCCACCGTTGAAGTGATTTCTTGAAAACTGGTTCACATCCACATCATCCTTGGAGCGGAAGGAAATCTTAATGAAATCCTCGTACAGATCCTCCATAAAAAAGGCGGAAACCTGTGTACCCATTATACTCAGACCATAATTTACAAAACCTTCGGTATCGCCTTTCTGGAAACCATATTGCTTCAGTTCGTCACGTTTCAGCCATAGAATGGCCACTTTACCGTCCTTCACTACTTCAATCCGGCCCAGGATAAGAGCCAGCAGGTGCAGACGTGAAACAGTATTTGTATCCCAGGTGCTGGAGGTGATCATGGCAGGATCGGCACCCTTTTCAATCAGATTTGCGATAATGCGGTGCGTGGTTGCACTTGTGGACCTGAAGCGGAAGCCGCCGGTATCTGTCATGATGCCTGTATAAAGACATTGTGCTATCTCCAGGTTTACTTTTTCTTCTTCTTCCAAAGCCTGAATGAAATGATAAACCATCTGCGAGGTGGCAGGAACAGTAACATCAGAATAGATAAAGTCAAAATCATCCGGTTGCTGGTGGTGGTCTATAAGTATCTTTTTCGCTTTGGCCTTCTCCAGCCAGGGTCCTACCAGATTGCCGCTGCGGTGTGCAGCATTGAAATCGAGGATGAAGATTACATCTGCGTTGTAAATTGCTTCGCCGGCAATTTTACGCTTATAGTCGGCAATGATAATCTTCCTGGATTCCGGCATCCATTTCAGGAATTTAGGGAAATCATTCGGTACAATTACATCTGCTTCCAATCCTTTCTGTCTTAAAAAATGTTTAAGTCCCAAACTGGACCCAACAGCGTCGCCATCGGGGTTATAGTGAGTGATAATAACAATTTTATTTTCGGGAACAAGAAGATTTCTAATCTCTGAGATTTCTGAAGGAGTAAACATGTACCAATGTAAATTTAGGGCACAAATATAAGGCTTTTGCCCCCACTTTTAATCCGCTGTTTTTCGCCAAGCTGATACTGTCGGAAAACGAATACTAAAAATTAAAATTCAACTTGACATATTAAAAAGCGATTCAAACAAACTTTTCTAAATTAATTTGCAGACAATAAAAACTTTCATATCTTTGCAATCTGAAAAATAAGAGATAGTATTTACTAAAAATATTTAGCGATGAGCAAAAGAACATTCCAACCATCAGAAAGAAAGAAAAGAAACAAGCACGGTTTCAGAGAAAGAATGTCTACACCTAACGGCAGAAGAGTACTTGCTGCAAGGAGAGCGAAAGGCAGAAAAAGCCTGACAGTTAGTGCTCAGCGCGCTAAGAGATAATTTTTCTGTCTCTACATCATATATATGCTTGAAAAAGAAATTTTTCAGGCATTTTTTGTTGTTAAACTTTTGCAAAAATTTAGGATTACAGTACAGGATTATTTATTTTTGAAAATTATACAATTCAATTAAAGACCAATGCCGCACAGACACGAAACCGGAGAGAATATCATCAACCTTAGCAATGCTACCATTGCGCAGAAAAACTTCACTGTTCTCAAAATGGTGGACCTTCACATAAAAAAAGGTAAATTCTGTTACCTGATCGGCAAAACAGGTTCCGGTAAAAGTTCACTTCTGAAAACGCTTTACGGACACATCCCTTTGGCGGCGGGTGAAGGCAGCGTGGCTGGTTTTGACCTGGCTAAACTGCGCACCTCACAGATCCCGGACCTCCGCAGACGTCTGGGCATCGTATTCCAGGATTTCCAGCTGCTGCCGGACCGCACGGTTGAGAAGAATCTGAAGTTCGTTCTGCAGGCCACAGGCTGGACGGATAAAACTAAAATGGACGAACGCATAAACGAGGTTCTTGAAAGCGTAGGGATGAAAACCAAGAAGCACAAGATGCCACACGAACTTTCCGGCGGCGAACAGCAGCGGGTTGCGATTGCAAGGGCTTTACTAAATCATCCGGAACTGATTCTGGCCGATGAGCCGACAGGAAACCTGGACCCCGAAACGTCTAACGAAATTATGACCCTGCTTAAGAAGGTGGCGGTTGAAAACCATGCGGCGGTTGTAATGGCGACACATGACTACCATATGATACAGAATTTCCCGGGTGAGGCTATCCGTTGCGAAGACGGAAATGTGTCTGTGCTGGACACTGCTGAACTGTTTGAATAATCAGTCGGGACAAATTCTAATTGTCCTTCTGACCAAAAATGTGAAAGTCCCGCGTGGCATCCAGATACTGCTGCGAGTAAACACGCGGATCTTTTTCAATAACAAATTCCTGCTCAGTGGCGGGAATTTCTTTTTGCGAGAATTCCAGGACATTCCTTTTTACAGGTCCACCCGCAATTCCGAAAATATTTACTTTCCGGACCATATAAAGTCCCAATTCAGACGCTCTACGCTCAAGCTTAGTGGACTGGTCGGAAGGGATGATCAGAGAAATAATTCCGTTTTCATTCAGGAGTTCTGCATTGCCTTCCAGGAGTAAACAGGCGTCCATCTCCACCGTTTGGCGTGCGAAAACATCCTTAGCGGAATCATTAACTTCAAAATACGGCGGATTGGAAATGATAAGGTCAAATTTAATATCGCTATGGAACGATTTAAAATCAGCATGCAAAGCTTGCAACCTATCGTGGTAAGGGGAATCCTGAAAATTACTGGTTGCCAGCGCTGCAGCTTCCGGATTAATATCAAGTGCGATAACCGTCAATTTAGAACTTCGCTGTGCCAGCATCATAGGAATAAGACCGGTACCTGTGCCGACTTCCAAAACAGATTCGGCATCACTGATATTTGCTAAAACTCCCAGTAGCACTCCGTCTGTGCCTACACGGAAGACGCCGGCCTGCTGGGCGATGTCAAAATTCTGGAATCGGAAAGGTTTCATTAAAGATTAGTTGGAAGCGAAACTGTGAACTTAGCCCCCTTGCCGGGTTCCGATTTAACAGTGATCACCCCACCATAATCCTCCACCATCCTCCTTACCATCGTAAGCCCCAGACCCATCCCTGATGATTTAGAAGTGAAACTTGGCTCAAAGATACGATCGATCATACTTCCGTCTATTCCTACGCCGTTATCATCTACAGAGATAATCACCCTTTTGTTTATCTGCTCCAGATCTACATTAATAATTGGTTCGGCTGTATCTTCCACTGCCTGCTTGGCGTTGGTAATAAGGTTGGTTATTATCCGGTTCAGATAGATCCTGTCCATTTTTATAAGGATATCATCCCTGTTACTGTGTACAAAAATGCGGTCGTTATTAAAAATTCTGAGAATGGATTCCACCTCAGCATTCAGATGAAAGGTCTCATTGTTTTTTTCCGGCAACTGAGCAAACTGAGAGAAGGCTGTGGCTACAGTGGCAACCATATCAATCTGGTCAATCACTGATGAGCTCATCTTTTTAAGTTTTTCCTTTATATCAGGATCTTCGGGATTAAATTTACGTTCGAAATTCTGGATGGTTAGCTTCATAGGAGTCAGCGGATTCTTGACTTCATGAGCAACCTGCTTAGCCATTTCGCGCCAGGCCTTTTCTTTTTCGCTGAAAGCCAGTCGGTCCTTATGGTCCTGGATCTGGAGAATCATTTTATTGTAGGCTTTCACCAAAGCACCTAACTCATCATTCTGATAGTAAGATATGGGCTGCATTTCCTTATCAAAAATGGTGATGCGGGTAATTACCTCAGAAAACTTGGAGATTGCATCTGTAAGATGCCTGGAAATCACCCAACTTAACCATATACCAAATATAATTACGAGCAAATTGACCAAAACCATGTACTTAAGATATTTATTCAAAATATCCATATGCGCACTGTCATTATGATAGTAGGGAAAATAAACGATACCAATAGGCTCCAGCGAGTTGTTCTGAAATATGGTGTAAGATGAAGTTTTATTTGCACCCACGGTAGCATCATACTCCGGTACATCAACCCTTTTGTTACCGGCAACTACACCGTGTAAAATGTTCTGTGGTATTTTTTTCTGTGCTACCAAATTGCTTTCCCTGTTGGAAAGGAGAAAATTACCGTTCAGATCATAGATGATAATATCCTGCTTAGTGATATCGGCAATTTCCAGAATTTTATTTTTGAGAACCTCGGGCAACTGCTCCGTACTTACAGGCTTCTGGCTCACGGCATAGTCCAGTGCCGCCATAAGACTGTTGGTCTTATTCTGCATATCCGTGCGGCTTTGCTCCTTGGCATTGTTTTTCAGCAGAAAATAGGAAAGCATAGACGAACCGGCCATGCTCAGAATACAAACTACGATAAAACCCCAGAAAACCCTGTTCCGAAGACTGTAACCTTTATATTTACTAAGTGGCATGCTTGGCTGTGAGTTTGGCTATGTATTTTCCGATGATATCAAATTCAAGATTGACCTCATCGCCGACTTTTAAGTTTTTCATATTTGTAAAATTCCAGGTGTATGGTATCACTGCCACCGAAAAACGGTTGTCGCCACTTTCGGCAACTGTAAGACTGATTCCGTTTACTGTAATTGAACCCTGTGGGACGGTAATAAAATCACTACCTGCATCATACCCGAAAGTAAGCACGTAACTTCCGTCCTTCTGCTCCATTGCAATAAGCCTGCCAGTAAGGTCTACATGCCCCTGAACAATATGTCCGTCCAAACGGCCGTTCATCATCATGCACCTCTCAAGATTTACCTCAGAACCTACAGTCCAGCTGCTTAAATTGGTCTTCTTAAGGGTTTCGTCTATTGCGGTTACCACATACCCCCCCTGCAGGAGTTCCACCACCGTGAGGCAGCAGCCGTTATGAGCAACGCTTTGGTCTATGGTGAGTTCATGAGCAAATGCACAGCTCATGGTAAAATGGATATTGCGGCCCTGTCTTTCTATTTTTTCAACGGTGCCGGTAGACTCAACGATGCCTGTAAACATAAAATAAAGTGTTATTAACGATGTTTGGGTGACTGTACATTAATACAGAAAGTTATTCTTAAATTTATAAATTTGTAAACTTTAAACAAATCCAAAGATAGTGATATGAGTTCAAAACAACATAAGGTGCGGGTGGGAATTTCGGTTGGTGATTTTAACGGTATCGGCCCCGAGATTATAATGAAAACCCTGAACGACAAAAGCATCACGGACTTTTTCACACCTGTCATCTTTGCATCAGGTAAACTCTTCACTTATCAGAAAAACATCTTCAAACTTCAGCAAAGTTTCCATTATATCAATGAAGCCACCGAAGCCCAGGGCGGCAAAATCAATATGGTGAACCTTTGGAAGGACAATGTAAATGTAGAACTGGGCAAACCCACAGAAGAATCTACGAAAATGGCCATCGATTCCCTGGAGGCAGCTACGGCCGCACTATTAAACAACGAAATAGACGTGCTGGTAACCGCACCTATCAATAAGGACGAAATGATGAAGCAGGGTTTTGCTCATGCCGGCCACACCGGTTACCTGGAAGAAAAAGCCGGCAGAAAAGGACTCATGTTCCTGGTAACGGATGACCTTAAGGTCGCAGTATCCACCCACCATATTCCCGTGTCGCAGGTAGCCGCAAGCATCTCAAAAGAAAAGATCAAGAAACAGATCAAACTTCTTAACCAGTGCCTTATTGAGGATTTCCAGATCCAGAAACCCAAGATTGCCGTATTGGGTCTAAACCCACATGCGGGCGATGGCGGTCAGATCGGAAGGGAAGAAATTGAAATCATTCAACCTGCAATTGCCGAAATCTTTGACAATGGCATTATGGCTTTCGGTCCCTTCCCGGCCGACAGTTTTTTCCAGCCGGAGAAGTACCGGAACTTCGATGCTGTACTGGCCATGTATCATGACCAGGGACTTGCTCCCTTCAAAACTCTGGCTTATGCCGACGGAGTGAATTATACCGCCGGCCTGCCATTTATACGTACTTCACCGGATCATGGTGTCGCTTACGATATAGCAGGACAAAACACGGCAGATGAACAGAGTTTCCGCGAAGCAGTTTTTGCGGCAGTGCGGATTTTTAAGAACAGATCCGAATATCAGGCATTGATGGAATCCCGACTCAAACCCAAGCGGGCTGCAGCAGACAATGGTGTAGATGAAGATTTGCCTAAAGATTCAGCAAGGTAACATGACCATTTTTGGTTCATGCAGATAGCGCGGTACCATTTTAATTCTGAACGCGTTATCATTGAGCAGCCAATTACTGAACATTGGTTGAAATATATTTGCTAATTAAAAAATAATGCATATTTTTGCACACTCATTTTATGGAGAAGCTAAGAAAATATGAAGTTGTATTTTCCGGCCTTAAAAACGGAAAGCATAACTTCCGGTTTGAGATAGATAAGGAGTTCTTTCAACTGTTTGATACAGAGCAGGAGTTTACAGACCCCAAACTGGTAGCTGATGTTTTAATGGAGAAACACACTACTTTTCTGGAGTTCTGGATAACTACTTCAGGAACTGTAAACCTGACCTGTGATATTACAAATGACCGGTTTGACCATCCTATATCCAGCGAGATGCGCCTGCTTGTGCAGTTCGGCGAGGAGTATGATGACAGCGAAGAGGAAGTAATTACCATTCCGCGTAATGATCATGCCTTCAATGTAGTGCAGTTCATTTACGAAGAAGTGATGCTGGCGATTCCGATGAAGAAGATCTCACCAAATATCTCCGATGAGGATATAGAGAACCTGGAGAAATACAAACCGCAGGAAGAAACAGAAAAAGAACCGGAGGCAGATCCCAGATGGGACGCCCTGAGAAAATTAAAAGATAAAAATTAACATAGAATAATTAATAATTATTAGCAATGGCACATCCAAAGAGAAGACAGTCGTCTACAAGAAGAGATAAAAGAAGAACGCACTACAAGGCATCAGTTCCTCAGCTTGCTAAAGACGCTGCGTCAGGTGAACTGCACCTGTACCACAGAGCTCACTGGCATGAAGGAAAACTTTACTACAGAGGAAAGGTAGTAATGGAAAAAACGACAGAAACGACAGAAGAAGCTTAAGATTATTTCTTAACGCAAAACTTCGATTTCACATAAAAAACCACTCGATTACAATACTTTCGGGTGGTTTTTTGTTGTGTTTTCTTAAAAATTGGTATCTTTGAAACCTTAATTAAACATCAAATATGGACATTAGAGAAATACAAAACCTCATTAAATTTGTATCAAAAGCAGAGGTTTCCGAAGTGAAGTATAAGACGAAGGATTTTGAAATTACGATCAAAACTCCTTTGGCAGGAAATGACACAGTGAGCTATATCTCACAACCTGCGATGTACCAGGGCCAGGCACCTGCACCGCAGGCAGCACCACAGGCCGCACCTGCTGCTGCCGAGAAACCTGCTGAAACTGCATCTGATGACAGTAAATACCTTACCATCAAATCTCCAATGATTGGTACTTTCTACAGAAAGCCAAGTCCAGATAAAGATGTTTTTGTTAATGTAGGCGATGAAGTATCCAACGGAAAGGTGGTTTGCGTTATTGAAGCGATGAAGCTTTTCAACCAAATCGAATCCGAAATCTCAGGAAAAATCGTTAAAATCCTAGTGGATGATGCTACTCCTGTAGAGTACGACCAGCCTCTGTTCTTAGTAGACCCTTCCTAGTCATTTTAAATTGTAAATTATAATTCCGGACATTATTTAGCCGGATAATTTAAAATTCAGAATTTAAAATTTAAAATCAAGAAATGTTCAAAAAAATATTAATTGCCAACAGGGGCGAAATCGCTATGCGTATACTCCGCACCTGTAAGGAAATGGGCATTAAGACCGTTGCAGTATACTCTACTGCCGATAAGGACAGCCTCCATGTAAGATTTGCAGATGAAGCGGTTTGTATAGGTCCGGCCATGAGCAAGGATTCCTATCTTAAGATCCCAAACATCATCGCAGCTGCCGAAATTACAAATGCAGATGCCATCCATCCGGGCTACGGGTTTCTTTCCGAAAACTCCAACTTTTCCAGAATCTGCCAGAAAAACGGTATTAAGTTCATTGGTGCTACACCGGAGCAGATTGACCGTATGGGAGATAAGGCGAACGCGAAAGCAACGATGAAGGAAGCGGGTGTTCCCTGCGTTCCGGGTTCCGACGGACTCATAGACTCTTACGAACATGCAGTTCAGCTGGCTAAGGAAGTCGGTTACCCTGTAATGATTAAAGCTACCGCAGGTGGTGGCGGAAAAGGGATGAGGGCCGTCTGGAAGGAAGAGGACCTTAAGGATCACTGGGAATCTGCCATACAGGAAGCTGTTGCCGCATGTGGAAACGGCGGCATGTACATGGAAAAACTTATAGAGGAGCCAAGGCATATTGAAATTCAGATTGCCGGCGACCAATATGGCAAAGCCTGTCACCTTTCCGAAAGGGACTGCTCCGTACAGAGAAGAAACCAAAAACTTACAGAAGAAACTCCATCACCGTTCATGACCGATGAACTTCGTGAAAAAATGGGGGATGCAGCTGTGAAAGCGGCTGAATATATCGGGTATGAAGGCGTAGGAACCATTGAATTCCTGGTGGACAAACACAGGAATTTCTACTTCATGGAAATGAATACACGTATTCAGGTAGAGCACCCGATTACCGAGCAGGTGGTGGATTATGACCTGATCCGTGAGCAAATCCTTTTGGCTTCAGGCTCACCCATCAGCGGTATCAACTATTATCCAAAACTGCACTCTATTGAATGCCGTATCAATGCGGAAGATCCTTACAACGATTTCAGACCATCACCGGGAAAAATTACAGGTCTTAATATTCCTGGAGGACACGGAATCCGTGTAGATACTCACGTATATGCGGGTTATACCATCCCATCCAATTATGATTCCATGATTGCCAAGCTGATCACGACGGCGCAAACCCGCGAAGAGGCCATCTCCAAGATGAAACGTGCTCTGGAAGAATTCTATATTGAGGGAGTGAAGACTACAATTCCATTCCACAGACAACTTATGGAAAATGAAGATTACCTGGCCGGAAATTACACCACGAAATTCATGGAAGATTTTGTGATGGATAAGAAATTTGACCATTAAATAATCAACACTTATTGATACAGGAATCCGTCTCATTACTGAGGCGGATTCTTTTTGGTTTATCCGGACCAGCCGTACCCAATTTTCTACCTGCAATTCCGCCAGGTATTGTCACAATACTTTTGCTGTGCACATTTTTCACGAGGATCCGATAATTCAAAATAGAAACGGGTGCAGCTATCATAATTATTCCACCACGGGCAACTGAAAATATTTCCCTATTTTTGCTTCAAATCATGGATCAATGAATGCAATGAACAGCAGTGAATATATACAGCTTGAAGAAAAATACGGTGCCCATAATTATCATCCGCTACCGGTAGTACTGGATCGTGGCGAAGGTGTCTATGTTTGGGATGTTGAAGGGAAACAGTATTTCGATTTCCTGTCGGCCTACTCTGCTGTTAACCAGGGTCATTCACACCCAAAAATCGTGGAAGCACTCGTAAACCAGGCTTCAAAACTGGCGCTTACGTCCCGTGCCTTCTACAATTCCAAACTGGGCGAATACGAAAAGAAAATCACTGAACTTTTTGGTTTCGATAAAGTGCTGCCAATGAACTCAGGTGCGGAGGCAGTGGAAACCGCAGTGAAGATCGCCAGAAAATGGAGCTATGAAGTTAAAGGCATTTCGGAAAACCAGGCACAGATCATTGTGTGTGACAACAACTTTCACGGGCGTACGACCACAATTGTCTCATTCTCCAATGATCCGGACGCAAGTACCAATTATGGTCCCTTTACACCCGGATTTGTGAGAATTCCTTACAACAGCCTGGAAGCACTGGAGCAAATACTCCGGGAGCAGTCTGCCACAACGGCGGCATTCCTTGTGGAACCCATTCAGGGCGAGGCCGGCGTTTATGTTCCGGACGAAGGTTACTTAAAGGGAGCTTCAGAACTCTGCAAAAAATACAACGTTCTTTTTATTGCTGATGAAGTACAGACCGGTATAGCACGCACCGGTAAACTCATCGCCTGTCATCATGAAGAAGTTCAGCCGGATATTCTGATTCTGGGCAAGGCACTTTCCGGCGGCATGTATCCGGTATCTGCAGTACTTGCTGATGACCGCATCATGAATGTTATTAAGCCGGGGCAGCACGGTTCAACTTTTGGCGGCAATCCGCTGGCCTGTGCAGTCGCCATGGCTGCACTTGATGTGGTTGAAGAAGACGGACTTTCTGAACGAGCTGAAAGACTGGGGAAAATGTTCCGTGATGAAATCGAAAAAATCATTACAAAAACAGACCTCATCGTAAGTGTACGCGGTAAAGGTTTGCTGAATGCCATCATCATAAATGATACCCAGGACTCTCCTACAGCCTGGAATCTTTGTGTGGACCTGATGAAAAACGGTCTTCTGGCCAAGCCAACGCATGGAAATATCATCCGTCTGGCACCGCCTTTGGTGATCACTGAAGAACAGCTGATGGAGTGCGTTAGCATCATCCAAAAAACCGTATCGGAATTTAAAAGGTAATGAGACTTTCGGCAGTTGTCATCACCTTTAATGAAGAAAAGAATATCGGGCGCTTCTTAGAATCATTGGCTGATATTGCTGATGAGATCATCATTGCAGACAGTTTTTCAACAGACAGCACAAAGGAGATTGCAGCTAAGTACCCTTCCGTTAGGTTTATTACCCATCAATTTGCCGGATATGGACCTCAGAAAAACTTTGCACTGTCGCAGTGCAGCGGCGAATGGATTCTTTTTCCGGACGCCGACGAGATCATCGATAATCAGGCGAAAGACTCCATAAGGGAAATTATTTCCGGTAAAGGCGAAGCAGATGTTTACCGGATAAAGTTCAACAATATCCTGTTGGGAAAGCATCTCCGTTACGGCGGTTGGGGATCGGTGAGCCGGGAAAGACTGTTCCGGAAAGGCTGCGGAGCGTATTCCAATGACCATGTCCATGAAAAATTTCTGACTTCCGGTCGGATAGCCGAACTGGAAGGCAGGATAAATCATTACACCTATAACAGCGTAAGTCAGCACATTGACAAAATAAACCGTTACTCCACGCTGATGGCAGAAAAATATACTTTGGCCGGAAAAAAAGTGGGCGTAATAAAAATCCTTTTTGGCCCCTTTTTCAATTTTATCAACGGATTTATTTTTAAACTCGGCTTCCTTGACGGGATTATGGGTCTGTATGCCGCTGTCTGTACAAGTTATTATACTTTCCTGAAATACATAAAACTCTATCTTAGAAATTCACCCTAAAGTATATTTAGAATGATAAGGATACTCTTTACATTCTTTTGATGCTTAACACTGGCCTGCGGACCCTTTTCCGTCAAATTTTCTTTAATTTGCAGCATGAATATTTGCGTAATCAGTTTCGATTTTTGGCAGTATGATGCTCATATAGTGGAGGCACTCAAAAAAAGAGGGATCAATGCGCACCATATTAATCTTGGCGCTTACAGGCACAGGAACATCGCCGCACGTGCTGAAAATGCCTTTTCAAAAATATTCCTTAAAAAGAATCTTAAAAAACAGCAAAGGCAACAACTTATTCTGGATCAGCTTAAAACATTGGGTCGGCAGGACCAGATCCTTGTTATCAATCCCGAACAGATAGACCGGAAAATACATCAACAGATCAGAAAATATACCGGACGTTACATTGCCTATCTCTATGACAGTCTGGCAAGAAACCCCGCGGAACATGTACTTAACCTTTTTGACAGAGTATTTTCTTTCGATAAAAAAGACTGTGCAACACACGGCTTCCAGCTTATTACCAATTATATTTACCTGCCGGAACAACAAGCCAGTACCAATGCGCTGTTTGACATGGTATACCTGGCTTCTTATGACAACCGCTTAAATCTGTTATATAAAATTACGAACAGGCTGAGTTCACTTGGTTTAACCTATTTTTATGTGATTGTTGGCAAGAAAACCTGGAAAAAGGAATTTTTCGGCAAGGGCAATTCAAACTGTAAATACACAAGGAAACGGATAAAACACACTGACATTCCCGAGTACTACAGCAAAGGTACAGTGCTTCTCGACCTGGTACGCCATAACCAGGACGGACTGAGTTTCCGGCTTTTTGAAGCCATGGCACTGAAGAAGAAGGTCATCACGAATAACCCTACTGTGACCCATTACGATCTTTATAACCCGAATAACATCCTGGTGCTTGAAGAAGACCTAAGCAACCTTTCAGCAGATTTCTTCAAAACAGCTTATGAAGAGCTTCCGCCCGAAATTTATAACAAATACACCCTGGAGACCTGGGTAAATACGGTCTTTGAGCTGAAATGAAGCAACAATATCAATAATCTTCACCAAAGAACTTCACCATCCGTTAATTTCAAAAAGCAAGGGAACGGGAATTTAAAATGAAATCAAATAAAAAGAACATACTTGTTTTACTGCCTTCTAACTATCAGCTATATTCACTAATAGAAAAAAATCTTTTGGAAAACGGTTACGATGCTAATGTGCTTACTCCAGATTCAGAGAAATTCAGATACAGGAACTTAAATCAGAAAATTACTAACTTCTACCAGAAGACTTTTCTTAACAATAAAGAATATAAAAGGAAACTTAAGGAGGAATTTGCAACTCAACTGCTGATAAAAGCGATAGACATACATTCATCTTATGACTATGTGCTGGTAATAAGGGCGGATTTTTTTTCATTAGAAATTCTAAACCATGTCAGATCGAAAACTCAAAACTTTGTAAGCTATCATTTTGATGGTATTAACAGATACCCAAAGATTTTTGAAAGGATATCAATTTTTGACAGATTTTACGTGTTTGACCGTGAGGATATAGATCAGCATCGTAATCTTGAGTTGTTACCCTGCACCAATTTCTATTTTGATTACCCTGAATTGCCGGATTTAAATATTAAATTTGATTTTTATTTTTTAGGTTCCTATCACGAAAGTCGGAATGAAATATTACTGGATTTTCAAAAGTTTAGTGAAAAACACCAAATGGTGGCTAAAATGGAAATTGTTTACAATAAAGAAGATAAACCCAGTATTGATATTCAGGCTAAATTTGAGTGTATACCCCACTATATCAGTTTTGAGAAGTACCTTCTGAATATACAGAACAGCAAATACATCCTTGATATTTTGATATCGGAACATAGTGGATTGTCTTTCAGGGTATTTGAAAGCCTTAAATACAAAAAGAAGTTGATTACCACCAACAAAACCATTGTGGGCTATGAATTTTACCATCCTAATAACATTTTTGTTTTAGATAGTAATTACGATCAGCTGCTGGAGTTTCTTGAATTGCCGTATGTTGAAATGGATGACTCCATTATAAAGACATATAGTTTTACAAATTGGCTTAATTATCTTTTCAAAATAGAACCTTATAGAAATATTGATTTACCCGATGTTAGTTAGTATTATAATTCCCTGCTATAATAATGAGGAGGTTATTGCAGAAACGATAGATTCTGCGCTTTCCCAGAGCTATTCGTCAGTTGAAATCATTGTCGTTGACGATGGTTCTACGGACCAATCCGCTAAGGTAGTTCAGGACATCTGCTTCAAACATCCTAACATCATCTTTCATTCAAAGGAAAACAGAGGTCCATCTCATACCAGGAATTTCGGTGCTCAGATTTCTAAAGGAGACTATCTGATATTTCTTGATGCTGATGACAAGCTGCATCCAGATTATGTAAAGAAATGTATTGCTGAGTATCAAAAAAATCCGGAATTAAACATTGTTTACTCAGGTGCGGAATTTTTTGGGAGCAAATCGGGTGTTTGGAAGCTGCCGGATTACAGGCCTGCCAGTTTCCTTATAGATAATTGTATTCCCATTTTCGCGATGTTAAAACGGGAGGTTTTTTTTGATGTCGGCAAATTTGATGAAAATATGCATTTTATAGAGGATTGGGAACTGTGGATCAGGATACTGAAAAAATATCCGGGCGTTTACAAAATTCCTGAAACCCTCTTTTATTACAGGAAATCCGGCGCAAAGAATTCTTTAACGGATTTAAATGAGAAACAGAATGATATTTCAGATAATGCACGACTCTATCTTTATAATAAACATTATTCTTATTACAAAGAAAATGGTCTTTCAATAAGCAAGCTGATCACCTCCGTGCGCGACAATTTAAAGTTCAAAGAAAAATATTATAACGTTTGGTACAGAAAGTATTTTTATAAATATTTTAAACCATCCAAATACAGGAGTTTTTACCTTAATTAATATGAAAGTATCAATCGTTACTTCTTATTACAACAGAAGGAACCTTTTTATTAAGACGCTTGAGAGCATCAGCAGACAGGTAAATGCTAATCACATTTCTTTAGAGGTAATTGCTGTAGATGACGGGAGCGATGCAAACGAAAGGCTGGAAGATCTGACATCCGTTTTTCCTTTCCTGAAAATCATTCGTATCGAAAAAAAAGACAAGTGGTATACTAATTCATGTATCCCCTTTAATATAGGATTTACTCATGCAACTGGCGAAATAATAATCCTCCAAAATCCGGAATGCTTACATTATGGGAATATTATAGATTATGCTTTAACCAATATTGACACAAATATCTACTTAAGTTTCGGGTGTTACTCATTAGACGAAGAACCAACTGACAATATTGATCATTATCTAAGTCATCCAAAAAAACTTGAAAGATTAATTTCTGACAATAATGTTGAGAATACGCGTGATGGAAGCAATAGCTGGTACAACCATTCTGTCATTAGACCCTGCGCTTATCACTTTTGCTGTGCGATTCTGAAAGATGATTTATTGGATCTGGGAGGATTTGATCCGCTTTACGCCAATGGAGTTGCCTATGACGATAATGAACTTCTTCACCGCATAAAACTGAAGAAAATGAAAGTAGAGATCATTGATAATGAGATCGTGCTTCATCAAAATCATTACAAAAGGAAATCTTCTTATAATAATCCCGTAATTCTAAACACAAAAGAACTCGATAAAAGGCAAACGCTCATTGAGAAAAACCAAAAACTGTTTGAGGAATACACCCTTAACAAAACCAACTGGAAAGTAAATGGGATTCCGGTATATACAGCAAAAAGGCCTTTTAAATTTTTTCTTGGTAAATTATTCAGAATAAAATAAATCGGACGTTCCCGCATATTATTCCCCGGGACTCAAGTATTTCTCCAGCACCTTTAAACTGCACAAATCTTCCACTTTCCGGTTATAAAACTGTTCGCAGTGACTGTGTGCATTTTCCAGAATGAACCGGCATTTGGCGGGATGGGCCAGAAAATGCTGAAGCTGAGTTTCCAGATCCGAATAATCGTCCTTTATTTCAATAAAATGTACGCCTCCCACCAATGATCCTTCCATAAACCATGTTTCAAGCGTAGGTTTGGGCATTACCGCAATGGAGTTGGAGGACATGACCCACTTCAGGTTGGTAGCCACGTCATTTCCCTGTAAACACAGGATGAATTTATAGTTCAGGTGGTCCGCTATTGAAATTTTCTTTTTTATCCAGAGCGGATTTCCGCCCTGCGCATTCACCTGTCCCAAATCGCACATCGGATGGCCGAAGTACTGGCTGAAAAAATGATATCGGTGCTCCTGAAATACCGCTCCGCGGCCGATAAGCACATCTTTTTTAGTGTGGAAAGGTTGGTCATTGTGAACCCAAACAAAATGACGCGCTTTATCCAGATTCAGCAATATGCTGTTGTTATTATCTGCTGCAACAGGGCGGCTTTTTACAATACTTGGCAAATCGGGCACAGTAGTCACATCACCAAAAACAAAATTGATGGGAAGTTCTTCCGGAAAAAAGCGGGCGTATTCGTAGGTGTCGTGATAGTAGGTTTTTGGTGTTACCGGACTCTTTAAGTCCTTCAGCGTGCAGCAGGGTGAAGATGTTGAACTATTAACTGAAGAACGGCAGTAATAATCCACCCGGGAAGTCACCAACTCCATTTGCGATGCGCTTAGCGAGCGCTCCAGTTCCTTAATTTTTACGCTGTAGAAGGTTGTGGGTAAAATACGGCGCAGGTAGGCCTTTATATAATAAAAGAATTTAACCTGTTTTTCAACTTTTGCCATCATAACGAAATCATGCGGCAGAATCAGGATTCATCTCCGTTTCGGGCATAATCGTCCTGAAGTCTTACAATGTCATCTTCACCAAAATAAGTACCTGTCTGTACTTCTATAAACTGTAACAGTTCAGAAGAATTATTTTCAATTCTGTGTTTGGAAAACTGTGGAATGAAGATGCTCATTCCGTAACTTAGCTGGTGGTTCTCGCCATCCAGTACAACCGTAGCTTCACCCTGTATTACCGTCCAGAATTCCTGACGGTGATGGTGATACTGATATGAAAGTCGGTGCCCCTGCAGAACCTCAATTCTTTTGAGTTTGTATGTAGGTTCGTCGGCGAGCACATAATACTTTCCCCATGGTCGTTCCCCTATTTCGAGCATTGATTCATATTTGATGCAAAACTAAATAAAATATTACATTCCTGCACCAAAAGTCATTTTTTGGCTAAATTTGCCCAAATTTAAATCTATGAGTAAAGTTAGAGTTCGTTTTGCGCCCAGTCCCACCGGTCCGCTGCACCTGGGTGGTGCCAGAACGGCCTTATATGATTACCTTTTTGCAAAGAAAAACAACGGGGATTTTGTACTCCGTATTGAAGATACTGATACCGCCAGATATGTGGAAGGTGCCGAAGATTATATCATGGATGCGCTGGAATGGGCGGGCATTACGCCGGACGAAAGCCCAAGGCATGGTGGCAACTACGGACCCTACCGTCAGAGCGAAAGACGGGATATTTATGACAGGCATATCGCGGAAATCCTGAAGACGGACTATGCTTATATGGCTTTTGATACCCCCGCCGAACTGGATGATATCCGTAAGCACTATGAAGAAAGAGGCGAGGTTTTCTCCTATAATAGTATTACCAGAAACCAACTCAAAAACAGTTTGGCCATGCCAGCAGAAGAAGTGCAGAAACTTCTGGACGAAAAAGCGCCCTATGTAATCCGTTTTAAAATGCCCGTGAACCGCATTTTGAACCTGGAAGACACCATTCGCGGTAAATTTGCCGTGAATACTGATACACTGGATGATAAAGTACTCGTTAAGAACGACGGTATGCCTACGTATCACATGGCCAATATCATAGATGACCACGAGATGGAAATCAGCCACGTTATCCGTGGCGAGGAGTGGCTCCCCTCTATGGGACTTCACGTACTTCTTTACGAAGCAATGGGTTGGACCGCGCCTGAGTTTGCACACCTGCCACTTATCCTGAAGCCCGAAGGTAAAGGAAAACTGAGCAAAAGAGACGGGGCCAAATTTGGCTTTCCGGTGTTCCCGATGAATTTTACAGACCCGGAAACCAAGGAGGTTTACCCCGGTTATAAAGAACACGGCTATCTGCCGGAAGCCTTCGTAAACTTCCTGGCTCTCCTGGGTTGGTCGCCTGCAGAGGACAAAGAGATACTGAGCCTGGAAGAAATGGCCCAGGAATTTGACCTTCATAAAGTACATAAGGCAGGGGCACGCTTCAGCAAGGAGAAAGCAGACTGGTTCAACCATCAGTACCTTCAGAAAAAAAGCGATGAAGAGGTTCTTCTGATGCTGCAGGAACTGGAACCCGAAAGAACAAATGCTCTTGCTAAGGACAAACTTCTGAAAATCGTTTCCCTGATGAAAGAACGCGCCACCTTTGTAAAGGACATCTACGAAAGCGGAAAATTCTTTTTTGAAGCGCCGGAATCTTTTGATGAAAAAGCGGTAAAAAAAGCCTGGAACGACCAAACGGCGGGCATCATTACACAGTTTTCTGAAACCTTAAATGCTGATGATTTTAATGCTGCCAATCTTAAGGAAGCCATCAAAAATTTTGCTGAAACCCAAAACCTGGGCATGGGCAAGGTCATGATGCCTCTCCGCCTTGCGCTTGTAGGCGAGCTTAAAGGTCCTGATGTACCGGATATTATGGAAATAATTGGTTTTGAGGAGACTAAATCGCGTATTTCAAATGCGGTAAATAATATCGGATAAGTCTCTGCAATTTTCACTAATTTTGAAGGATAATTTTCAGGATATGCAATATTTAGAATTTGAAAAGCCAATTGAAGAACTGATGGAGCAGTATCAAACCTGTTCAATCGTAGGCGAAGATGCCGGAGTAGATGTGAAGTTGGCCTGTTCTCAGATTGAGGACAAAATCATTGAAAAGAAAAAGGAAATATATCTGAACCTTACACCATGGCAGCGCGTGCAGCTCTCCAGACATCCGGACCGCCCTTACACACTGGATTTCATCAATGGAATTGTAGATAAAGACAGCTTCCTCGAGCTTCATGGCGACCGTAATTTTGCTGATGATCCGGCCATGATCGGTGGTTTGGCTACGATAGACGGTCAGAAAGTGATGCTGATTGGTACCCAAAAAGGCCGTACCACCAAAGAAAGACAGCACCGCAGATTCGGTATGAGTAATCCCGAAGGCTACCGTAAGGCTTTACGCTTAATGAAACTCGCTGAAAAATTCCGCATTCCTGTTATTACGCTCATCGATACACCGGGGGCCTATCCCGGACTTGAAGCTGAAGAAAGAGGTCAGGGTGAGGCCATTGCACGTAATATTTTTGAAATGACCATGCTGAAGACGCCTATCTTCTGTTACATCATCGGCGAAGGAGCCAGCGGCGGTGCCCTGGGAATTGGCGTGGGTAATAAGGTTTACATGCTGGAAAACACCTGGTATACCGTAATCGCTCCGGAAAGCTGTTCTTCTATCCTGTGGAGAAACTGGAATCACAAGGAAGATGCAGCAAATGCACTGAAACTGACTCCAAGCGACGCTTTGGAACATAAATTCATTGACGGAATCATACAGGAACCGCTGGGTGGAGCACACTACGAACCGCAGGTTGCCTATGACCACCTGAAACAGTCTATCCTTCAGAACATCAAGGCCTTTGCTTCATTTTCAGGCAAAGAACTGGAACAGCAAAGACAGGATAAGTTCATTGCGATGGGCCGCTTCAAAGGGTAAAAGTTATTAGGAACATAAAATAAAAAGGGCTGTCACCATACCGGAGACAGCCCTTTCTGTTTAATTTGAAATCACTTCAGTTTTCTTACCTCCTCGAATTCAAAGTAATGGCAATATCCTTATTGATATTCTTGGCTGATGAATATTTGGCATCACAGATACTCGTAGTCACCAGATAATTGCCTTTATCGATCAGGATATAACTTTGATTGTTGGCCTTTACATCAAGGTTATAATAATTACCTCTACCGCTGAACTTTACGATCAGGTTACATGCCGAACGGTTGACGATCTGTACATAGGCTTCCCTCTTGTTGGGACTGTTGTCAAAGAGGTGGTTCAGGACCTTAGCGGCCATCTTACTTTTATCGTTCACGCCATCTTTAAGGTCGCTCTTTACTTCACGCACCAATTTTCCTTTTGTAAGCGGTTCCACTTTCGGTTTGGCGGCAATATCATTAGCTGGAGTAATAAGCTGTACCAGTTTGACCCTTAAATCTCCAATGGCGGGATCGCCGGGATTATCTTTTATAAATGCAGCGATTACTTTCGGGTCGTTACTCATCTGCGCCTGTGCGGCCGTCATTTTTGCGGCGGGAGTCTTTACAGAGGTTTTTTTCTTCTGTGCCAGCGCGAGACTGCAGATCAGGATCAGAAAAAAGATATACCATTTTTTCATATTATAATTGTGATTGTTAATACATTGGATGCCTACTATAACGTAAAAAAACTATGTTTTAGTTTACATTAAATTTATTTATCTTTGCATCGCTCAAAAAAGATTCTAAACTTAACTCTTTTTTTTAAATACAAAAATAAATATATGTACACACCGGTAGCTGCAGACGTAGCGAAACTTAGAAACACGACAGGGGCAGGTATGATGGACTGCAAAAAAGCTTTGGTTGAGGCAGAAGGAGACTTCGAAAAAGCAATTGAAATCCTTAGAAAAAAAGGACAGAAAGTTGCCGCCAACAGAGCCGACAGGGAATCTACTGAAGGTGCAGTTATTGCAAAAGTGAATGACGATAAAACAAGAGGGGTTATCATTGCCCTGAACTGTGAAACTGACTTCGTGGCTAAGAACGAAGAGTTTGTAAAACTTGCTCATGACCTGGCTGAAATGGCTCTTGGAAAAACCAAAGAAGAGCTTTTGGCTTCAGATTATAAAGGCATTACCGTTGCTGATAAACTGATCGAGCAGACAGGTGTTATTGGTGAAAAAATTGAAATCGGTTCTTTTGAAACCATTGAAGGACCTTTCCTGGGCGCATACATCCATGCTGGAAACAAAATCGCTGCCATCACTTCCCTTTCCGCAAACGTAAACGGATCTGAAGAGGCGGCTAAAGCAGTTGCAATGCAGGTTGCAGCGATGAACCCAATCGCTCTGGACGAAACAAAGGTTTCTCAGGACACGATTGACAAAGAACTGGAAATTGAAAGAGACCTGCTTATCAAGGAAGGTAAACCGGAGAACATCATCGACAATATCCTGAAAGGGAAAATGCAGAAGTTCTACAAAGAAAATACCCTTGTACATCAGGCATTCATTAAGGACGGAAATATGTCTGTAAGCGATTACGTAAAATCAATTGACGCTGACCTTAAAGTAGTTGGTTTTGTAAGAGTTAGCCTTACCTAAGAGCAACCTATATCCCGATACAGTCTCCCTGATTTTTCAGGGAGTTTTTTTTTATAAGTAATCCACAATTATTGAGTAATTTTGTCACCATTTTTACATGGATTATGAAAAAACTTTTATTTGCTTTCCTTCTTTTTTTCAGTTTCTTAGGATTCGCACAACTGGACACCGACCACTGGTTTGCGCCCATGGCTGCAAAAGCAGGTAATTCCGGCGCGGAAAGCTATGTATATCTTTCCACTAACGAAACTACACCTTTCACTGTAAGCATTTACAATAATAATACCCTGTTTACCACTGCCACCATCAGTAAAGGGAATCCGGCGCAGGTATATATTCCGGAAAGTTTCATGATGGGATTAAACCAATCCCAACTTTTCACTCCCGTAAGCAAGGGAATCTTCCTGCAGGGTCCTAAAAAATACTTCGCCAACTATCGTTTCTCGGTAACCAATCACGCCGAGATCATCACTTCCAAAGGACTGGCAGGACTTGGCACCACTTTCTATGCGGCTATGGCACCCCTTACCGGTACAGGAACTTACATTAACTCCACCATAGGGGTTATGGCAACAGAAGACAATACGACGGTTACCGTTTCGGGATATGACCCCACGGTGGTCTTTTCAGACGGAAGTTCCAGTGCAACTAAGACGTTCACACTCAACAGGGGGCAGTCTTACATCCTGGACGCTGTAAGTACGGCGGGACCCGGGAATCTGGACGGCCTTATTGGTGCACGGATAGACGCCAACCATCCGGTATCAGTTACCAACGGTAACTTTAACGGTATTTATACCAATTTCAATTTCACCAACAATGACATCCTGATGGACCAGGCTGTTCCCGTGGACAGATTAGGTAAAAATTTCGTTATGGTGAAAGGCAATGCGCCGGTAACCTCGGGCATGGAGACAGCACTTATAGTTGCTACCGAAAACAACACCACCGTCTCTGTGAACGGCACCCCTACGGGGATCGTACTTAACGAGGGCGAATATACCATGATAGACGGTTTCAACTATACCCTGCAGGGCACCACGCACTATAACATGGGCATCAGCACGAACAATAACGTCTATGTGTACCAGTTTTTGGGAGGTACAGCAACAGGAAGCATCTATGCCGCCGGAGGCTTCAACTACATACCGCCCTTAAGCTGTTTCCTGCCTAATAAAGTAGATGAAATCGGAAACATCAACAGCCTTGGCTCCGCAACTTACAGCACCAAACTCAACATCATTACCCAAACTGGTGCCAATGTCACCATTAACGGCACCCCAGTATCACCTTTGAACGGACCGTTTCCCGTTGTCGGTAACCCGGACTGGGTAACCTATTCGGTATCCAATGTTTCCGGTAACATAACGGTGAATTCTACGAAATCAGTTACGGCGGGCATCGCAGCAGGAAGTGGAGCCGTAGGTTACGGTGGTTATTTTGCGGGCTTTTCCTCCGTACCCGTGATTTCAAAAACCGGCGACTGTTATGCCGGAATTCTTCTTCAGGTTGATAATTCCTATGATGCGTACCAATGGTTCCTGAATGGTGTAGCCATCCCCGGTGCGACGACCTTTTCCATCAACCCTGATCTTTACGGATCGGGTACCTACACGGTTCTGATCACAAAAAATCTTTGCGAATCCAAACTCACAGATCCTTATTCCTATACCGCGTGTCCTCCGATCAGCACAAGCGTTCAGAATATTGGATCCTGTAACACGCTGACGATTACCCCTGCTTTTACTACTTCCGGCCAACCTATCAATCCATCACTTACTCAAATAATTGCGGCACCGGCTTCCGGTACTGCAACGGTGAACGGAGTTACGGGAGTCATTACCTATACACCTGCTGCCGGCCTCACCTCGGATACACAAGTTCAGTTTGTGTATTATTTACAGGGAACCGGCAATCCGGCAGATTTTGAATACTTTCGCGTTACAGTCAATATCGACGTGCTCCAAACTACGAATGCCTCACTTGTTTCATGTGCGGGTGCTAACGGTAACGCTAATTTTAATCTTACCTCAGTAAGCAATTCCCCGGATGCGGGAACAACTGCCCAATATTTCACCAACGCAAACCTCACCGGAGCGATAGCAGATCCAACCAACTATTCCGCTCCCACAGGGGTGGTGTATGTTCGGGTAACTTCAGCTTCAGGGTGTGTAGCTACCGCTCAAATTCAGCTTACGGCAGTAGCTGCACCCAATATCAATACTGCCGCGTATAATGCCAATATTTGTGACAACGATTTGGACGGCATAATAAGTGTCACTTTCAGCGATGTTACACCTCTAATTGTAAATAATTCCGCACAGTTTAATGTCCGGTATTATTTAAATCAGGCAGATGCCGTTGCCGGAAATAACAACTCCTTGGGAAATACCTGGACCTTCAGTACACCAACTACTGTATATGTGCGTGTTGATGCTCTGAACGGCAACTGCGCACCTGCATTAGACCAACTGAATTTCTCAGTCGGACCCAAAGCTCCGGTTCTTACTTCCAACCATACTGCAACGCTTTGCGACCCAGACGGAAACGGCTCGGAACCAATTAACCTGAACAATTACACAAACGCGTTTACGGTTGATCCCGCCGCAACCTTCACCTTCCACGCTACGCTGGCAAATGCCAATGCAGGAACAAATGCCGTTAGCGCAAACCAAACGGTAACCGGTGCCGGTGGCTACTATATACGAATCCAGCATCCCGGCTTCTGCCCTCTTGTTGCTGAACTTAACCTCGCATTGCAGTCACTTAACGTTAATCCCGCTACTCTTTCAACGTGTGCGAATGCCTTAGGTACGGGCACATTTAACCTTACCACCGCGAATGTAACCAGTACACCGGGCGTTACACTGGCTTATTTCTCGGATCCGGCGCTCACTGTACCGATTCCTGATCCTGCAAATTATACCGCCGCACCTGGCAATGTATATGTTCAGGTTTCCACATCCAACAACTGCTCCGCGGTTGCTGTTGTAACACTTAACGTAATTCCGCTGCCCAACCTTAATACTGCAGGCTTCAACGGAGCGCTTTGCGATGACAATTTTGACGGCACAGTTCAGGTGAATTTCGCCGCGGTTACTCCACAGATCGTAAATAATTCCGGAGCTTTCAATGTACGTTATTATCTGGTGCAGGCCGATGCGGTGGCGGGAAATAACAACAACCTCCCGGCGAACTGGAGTTATACAGCCACAACCACGGTTTATGTACGTGTGGAAAGTAACACGGGGAACTGCACGCCTGCTCTGGGCCAGATTACCTTCAGCATCGGTAACCGGCTTACGCTAATTTCCGGTACGGGCACAGCAGAAGTATGTGACAACGATCTTAACGGTTCAGAACAGGTAAATCTAAACACTTACAATTCTTTATTTACAGTTAATCCCGGCGTAACCGCTTCTTTTCACAATTCGCTGGCTGACGCTCAGAACGATGCAAATGCCCTGGCGGGCACTCAACTGATTACAGGTACCCAAACTTATTACGTCCGTTTTGAGAGTAACAATGCGTGCCCCAATACAGCTCAGGTTACCCTGACGATCAAATCACCAAAAAAATCTGACGTTTTAAAGGATATCACCATCTGTCCGGGAGCTTCAACACTGCTGGATGCCGGACCGGGTTTTACAGCTTATCTCTGGAGCAACGGTGCCACTACCCAGACCATCAATGCGGCTGTTGGAAATTACTATGTGGACTTAAGTTTCAACGGATGTACCTACAGACAGTATGTAAGTGTTCTGGCGGCCCAGGAACCTGTAATCACCAGTATTGAGGTGAAAGGAGACGTTGTAACAGTCAATGTTTCCGGCGGAACTCCACCTTATCAGTATTCGCTCGATGGCATCAACTGGCAGTCCTCTCCGGTTTTCATGGGAGTAGCCAAAGGAACGCAGACCGCCTATGTTCTGGCCGCCGAAAAATGCCGACCTGTGACAAAGGAATTCCTGGTTCTGGACCTGATTAATGCCATTACGCCAAATGGGGACGGCATTAATGATGTGCTGGATTATTCGGACCTACGGAATAAGGAAAATGTATCCATCGAAGTTTTTGACCGTTACGGCGCACTGGTCTATCAGTCCAAAGCCAAAAACTACATTTGGGACGGCCGTGTAGGCGGAAGGGTAATCAGCAGCGGAACCTACTGGTACCTTATTAAATGGACAGACCCGGGATCCGGTGAACACATGGAATACAGTGGCTGGTTATTGCTGAAAAACCGTGACTAATGCTTTTTGCTTAAAAATAATACCGCACAATACAAATTTTATTATAAATTTGTTAAATTGATTAAAAATACCAGAAATATGAAAAAACATCTACTTATTTTGGTGCTTATGCTTGTTACCGCCTCCAGCCTTTGGGCACAGAGAGATACCGAGCATTGGTTTGCACCTATGAGGGACCGTGCAAGTTCAACTAGTTCGGTTCAAACGCTTTTCCTTTCTACAGATTCCGTAACCCCGTTCCCTGTAAACATTTACAATAATAACGCGGTAATTGGAACTGTAACGATAAGCAAAGGAAATCCGGGAACCTTCATTGTACCCAAGACGGCCATCGTTGCAACCACCGATGGGGAATGTATGGTAACTTCAACAAAAGGTCTTTACCTGCAGGGACCAACCCCATTTTATGCCAGTCTCCGTATCTATATCTCTTCTCACGGCGAATTCATTGCCTCCAAAGGAAAAGCCGGAATCGGCACTTCGTTCCGCGCAGTTGTAACGCCTAACAATTATGTAACCAGTATTACCAATTTCGTAACCAGCGTTTTGGCAACTGTAGACAATACCACCGTTACCATTAACGGTTACCAGCCAACTGTACAGTTTGCCGGTGGCGCAACAGGTGCTACACTGCCTAGTATAACGGTTACCCTCAATAAAGGGCAGTCCTATATTGTAGAAGGTCCCGGATCAGTAGCCGGAAATGCCAATGCATTTTCAGGCGCACTGATAACTTCAGACAAACCGATTTCCGTAATGAACGGTAATATGAACGGTAACTACGCATTAGGTTCGTTTGGCGGATCAGATATCATCATGGACCAGTCCGTACCCATTGAACGTCTTGGAAAGACCTTTGTAATCATCAAAGGAAACGCGAACATCGGCACCAATATGGAAGGAGCGCTGGTTACTGCAACTGAGGACCAAACTGACATCTTCATTAACGGTTCACCCACAGCCGCTGCCACCATCAATGCAGGACAGACTTTTCGTATAATGGATACCAACTTCGTGGACCAGGGAACCGGCCATTTCAACCTTTATATCTCCACTACGAAGAATGTATATGTGTACCAGCTTATAGGCGGGCGTCCGACAGACAACGCCACAGAAGGCTGGAACTATATACCGCCATTAAGCTGTTACTTGCCAAGGAAGATTGATGAAATTGGAATGGTTAATTATATCACACCTACAAATAACAGTACAAATCTCAGCAACTGGCTGCTTAAGCTTAATATCCTTACAGAGGCAGGTGCAACCGTAACGATAAACGGTACTCCTCCGCCAGCCGGATCCGGCCCGTTCAACGTTACCGGAACTACAAACTGGGTAACTTATTCTGTTCCTAATCCCACCGGTAACATCGCTATTAATTCAAACAAAGCAGTGACCGCAGGTGTTACCGGAGGTTATTCTTCAGCAGGTTTCGGCGGTTACTTTGCAGGATTCTCATCTGTTCCCGCCATTGTGAAGGAAACAGGCGAATGTATTCCGGGAATTGTTTTGGCGGTTGATGATATCTACACCACTTACCAGTGGTTCCTGAACGGAAACCCCATTTCAGGTGCCAACACTTACCAGTATACTCCTACCGTTCCAGGCGTATACACCTGTACCGTTAGTATACCGGGATGTGCTCCGGTTACTACACCGCAGTATGAAGTATTCCCCTGCCCAACCAATACGACACAAACCGTGAATGTTTGTGGTGGCAGGCAGTTTACTGTAGCATTCTCAAATTCTACGCAGCCACTGGACCTAAGTTCTATCACGATTACCTCACAGCCTGCTCATGGTACAGTAACTGTAAACAATCTTACAGGAACGATTAATTATGTTCCTACGCCAGGATATTTAGGACCGGATACGTTCACTTATGAATTTCAAAGTACTGTTCCAACCTTCTTTGACAGTGAAATCGTTACAGTTAATATCAATGTGGTTCTGTTGGAAACGGATGATGACACGATTACTGCGTGTCCGTACAACGGCGTAGCCACGTATGACCTTACAACTGCTGATGTCTCTGACTATCCATTGGCGACTTTCAACTACTACCCAACGCTCACAGATGCACAGAACGGAACTAATGAAATCCTGACTCCGGCGGCCTACATTTCTGCTGCAGGCAGCGTTTTCGTGAAGGTCACAACTCCTGAAGGATGTGTTGATTATTCTAAAATTACACTTCTGTTCTATGCGCAGCCACAGGTAAATGATGCTACGTTACAGTCCTGCTTCATTCCTGCAGCACCTACTACGGCAATCTTTGACCTTACTACGGCAAACGTAGGCGGCGGATTGGGTGCGCTGAAAACCTATTTCCCATCCCTGGCAGATGCTGAAAACAATACCAATGAAATCCAGAATCCATTCGTACACAATTCCACCAATAATGCAGTGTACGTGAGGGTATATAACAATAACGGCTGCTACAGCATCGCAAAAATTACACTAACGGTAATCCCACCTACCTACTCTACAGTTTTACAGGACAAAGAAATTTGTATTGAGGACCGTACCACTCTGGATGCAGGACCAGGTTTTGACGCCTACGAATGGAGCACCGGTGCTGCTACACAGAGTATTTCCAATGTGGCGGTTGGAGAATACTGGGTAATCCTGACCAAAAACGGTTGTGAAACCTTACAAAAAGTAAAAGTGACCAAAGTGCCTGAAGTAGTTATTACCAATATTGACATTACAAACAATACAGTAACACTAACGGTAAAAGGTGGAAAACAACCTTACCAATATTCCGCTGACGGAATTAACTGGCAAGATTCCAACGTGTTTACCGAAGTTCCGCGCGGTCAGAATATTTTCTTTGTAAAAGACGCCTTCAACTGCGAACCGGTAACTGTTGAAATTACTGTCCCTAACCTTATCAACGTGATTACCCCTAACGGCGACGGTATCAATGACTACATTGACTATTCTGCGCTTAGGTACAAGCAGAACCTGACCTTCTCTGTTTACGACAGATATGGAAACAGAGTTCACCTTGCCGACAAGAATAACTTCTACCGTTGGGACGGCAGATTTGCCAGCAAGAAGGTAATTACCGGAACTTACTGGTACCATATTACATGGAACGAACCGGACGGAACACAGGCTCCGGTCATGTATAAAGGCTGGATCCTGGTGAAAAACAGAGAATAAATTTTTTTCATATTTTCTATGTAAAACACGGCAATGATTGCCGTGTTTTTTTGTTCGACCCAAAAGAAGGCCCAAAAATTCAATAAAAATTTATAGATTTGTGAAAATTATCATCTGGAACTTATGAAAAAACATTTACTCGGATTACTGCTTTTGTTTTTATGCTTTGGAAATTTGTGGGCTCAGCGAGACACACAGCATTGGATTGCACCGATGGTAGACCGAAGTGCTACTACAGGGCAGCAAATACTATATTTCTCAACCGATTCGGTAACGCCATTTCCTGTAACTATTCGTAACAACAATGTAGTTATTGGTACTGTGACAATCAGCAAAGGTAACCCCGGTACTTTCTCAGTACAGCGAGATATGATAATTGCAGCAGGCACCGATGCCGCCATACTGCCACAGATTTTTACTGTAAGTACGAAAGGTTTATATATTGAAGGTCCATTACCATTTTTTGTAAGCCTTCGATTTTCTATTACCAGTCACGCTGAAATTATCACGTCCAAAGGCAGGGCATCGATAGGTAATGAATTTTATGCAGTTCCCTCTCCGCTTACCCAGACCGGTAGTGACCGAAACTTTACCGCAGGAATTCTGGCGACTGAAAATAATACGACCGTTACAGTGTCAGGATACAGTCCTACTGTAGTGTTCGGAAACGGCACAACCGGTGCTGCAATGCCGTCCATCACTTTTACATTAAATAAAGGCGAGTCCTATCTCATTGATGGTTTTGGAACCCATGCCGGTAATGCTACCGGATTTATTGGCGCCAAAATAGTTTCGGACAAACCAATTTCTGTAACGAACGGAAATATGGTTGGTCAGTTTGCACTGGCAACCAGCTTTGCTGGAGCTGATATTATTATGGATCAATCAGTTCCTGTAGACAGACTTGGTGATGAGTTTATTCTGGTAAAAGGTAACGGAAATATCGGGCAGGGTATGGAAGGTGCCCTTGTAGTAGCCACGGAAGATAACACACAAATTTTTGTAAACGGAAGTGCGACTGCCATCGCTACTATTAATGAAGGTGAGTTCTTCCGGATTAACGATGTAAACTTTATAAATCAGGCCGGTAGTGGACACTTCAACATGCATATCAGTACAACCAAAGATGTATATGTTTATCAGCTCCTGGCGGGAGTGGCAACCAGTAATGCCACATTGGGATTCAACTATATTCCGCCAATGAGTTGCTACTTACCTAGAGTTATTGACGAAATCGGAAGAATAAATGAGATGCCCGGCATCACTCCTACTGTTAAACTTAATGTAATTACCGAAGCTGGGGCAGCTGTTATTGTGACATCAAATGGGGTACCAGTTGCAACACAGGGCCCGTATCCGGTAACCGGAAGCACCAACTGGGTTTCGTATTCAGTACAGAACATCGCGGGCAATGTGACAATTACCTCAGATAAAGCTATGACCGCAGGAATTGCAGGTGGAAGCAGCGTTTATGGCTACGGAGGTTACTTTGCGGGATTCTCTAGCACTCCCTTTATCCAAAGGATCACTGGAGAATGTATCCCTAATATAGTAATCGGTGTTGATGATATATATGAAACCTATCAATGGTTTTTTAATGGGCAGCCAATTGCAGGAGCTACCACTCACTCGCATACTCCTGCCGCTCCCGGTATCTATACATTGACCGTAGGAATTTCCGGATGTGCCCCGGTTACAACCGATCCATTTTATATTTATCCCTGTGCGACCATAACAACGCAGGACCTGGATATTTGCGGTGCAAAAACTTTTACAGTCGCATTTACTAATTCTACTGAGCCGCTTGATCCTAATTCTATTGTGATAACGACTCCTCCCGCAAATGGTACAATTGCTATTGACAACCTAAACGGAACGGTTACGTATACTCCCAACGCTGGTTATATTGGTCCGGATACTTTTACCTACGGTTTCAACAGTACTGTTCCTACCTTCTTCGACAGTGAAGTTGTAACAGTCAATCTGAATGTAGTGATCCTCGAAGCCTATGATGACGGCTTAATTGCCTGTCCGTTTAATGGCGTGGCAACCTATGACCTTACTACCACGGATGTTACCAATTTTGCGGGAGCTACTTTTAATTACTACCCAACTCTGACAGATGCGCAGAACGGCACGAACGAAATCATGGTACCGGCTGCCTATGTTTCAGCAGCAGGTAATGTATTTGTTAAGGTAACCACCCCGGAAGGATGTGTGGACTATGCTACGATCACGTTGTCATTCTATGACCAGCCTGCAATAAATGATGCGGTTATGGAATCCTGCTTTATCCCAGCCTCACCGGTTACAGCAGAGTTTGACCTAAGTACTGCGAATGTAGGCGGAGGACTTGGTGCTACCAAAGACTATTTCCCATCCCTAACCGATGCACTAAACAACACCAATCAGATACAGAATCCGTTTGTATACCTAAGCTCAAGCACGGAGGTATTCGTAAGGGTGTATACCGCCAACGGATGTTATGGAATCGCTAAGATTACGCTTAATGTAATTCTGCCAAACTACTCCTCTGTACTTCAGGATAAAGTGATCTGTATTGAAGACAGAACCACTCTTGATGCGGGACCCGGTTTTGAAGCTTATGAATGGAGCACAGGTGCTACAACACAAACCATCTCCAATGTAGCGGTAGGTGAATATTGGGTAATACTAACCACGGACGGATGTAAAACCAAGCAAACCGTAAGGGTTCATAAAGCACCGGAAGTGATCATCAATAATATTGACATTACAAACAACACGGTTACCCTGACTGTGACTGGAGGACAGCTTCCGTATCAGTTCTCAGCAGACGGCATAAACTGGCAGGATTCCAATGTCTTCACGGAAGTACCGAGAGGTCAGAATACTTTCTATGTAAAGGATGCATTGGATTGTGTACCCGTAGCTGTGGAAATCACTGTTCCCAATCTGGTGAATGTAATTACACCAAATTCCGACGGAATTAATGATTATGTGGACTATTCCGCACTGCGTTACAAAAAGAACCTTACTTTCTCGGTATATGACAGATATGGAATCAAGGTTCACGAGGCCAATAAAAATAATGACTACCGCTGGGATGGACGTGTAGCAGACAAGAAAGTGGCTACAGGTACCTATTGGTATCATATCTCATGGACAGAGCCGGATGCGACCAACGCACCAGTAATGTACAAAGGATGGATCCTTGTAAAGAACAGAGAATAATTTAAACATTATTTGGATACGAACACGGCAACTTTGCCGTGTTTTTTTTTGCTTAAAACATTGAGAATGATATATATAATTTATAAATTTGTATGACATCCATCATTTCAATGAAAAAAATTCTATCTCTTTTCCTTGTATTTCTGATGTTTTCAACTGTCTTTGCCCAGTTGGACCGGGAGCATTGGTTTGCCCCAATGGTAGACCGAACGGGCAATCCTAACCCATTTCAAAAACTATATTTATCAACGAACAGAACCACTCCATTTCCTGTAAACATCTACAACAACAATATTCTGATAGGTACCGTAACTATAAGCAAAGGCAATCCACAGAAATTTGATGTCCCACGGAATTTTATCATAACCACCCTTCAATCCGATCTTTTTACACCGATAACAAAAGGACTTCATGTTTCCGCCGAATTCCCTTTCTATGCCAACCTCCGCTTCTCGGTGTACAATCACGCCGAGATTGTAACCTCTAAAGGAATCTCATCCACAGGAACAACGTTCTATACCGCAACCGCACCCATCACGGTACAGAATCCGATCCTCAATTTTATGACGAGCATCCTTGCCACAGAGGACAATACAAGCATAACGGTGTCCGGCTATGCGCCAACTGTTCAGTTTTCAAACGGTACCACGGGTGCCGGAAACCCGACCATGACCTTTGTGCTGAATAAAGGCCAGTCCTATATCATTGAGGGGAAAGGCGATATTTCTTCGAATTCCGATACTTTCATCGGCAGCAAAATTGTGGCCTCCAAACCTGTGAACGTGACCAACGGTAACTTCAACGGACAATATGCAGGCGCACATCCTCTCAGTTCAGATATACTGATGGACCAATCCATTCCCACCAATCAGCTGGGCAACAATTTCGCGCTCGTAAAAGGCAACGGCACCATTGGTTCCAATATGGAAGGTGCGCTGGTTATCGCCACTCAAAACAACACACAGGTATTCCTGAATAACGAAACTGTGGCCGCAGCCGTGCTGAACGAAGGCGATTACTACGTTGTACCCGATACAAAGTATGTTCTGCAGGGAAACAATCATTACAACCTCTATATCACTACTACACAAAATGCTTATGTCTATCAGTTGCTTTCCGGCATTGACAATGGTGGAAATACCGTAGCCACAGGAGGTTTCAACTTTATTCCGGCATTAAACTGCTACCTCCCCAAACAGATTGACGAGCTTGGGTTTATTGATGAAAATGAAGTATTCTCCAATGCTAATCCGGCAGGCATACTCAATGTACCTACCAAACTCAACCTCATAACTGAAACGGGCGCTAATGTCCTTGTTAACGGTACACCTCCGCCAGCAGGTACGGGACCTTTCCCAATGACCGGCACCACAAACTGGGTAACTTATGGAATACCGAACGTCACCGGAAACATTACAGTAAATTCCAACAAGGCCATCACCGCAGGTATCAATGCCGGCAGTGACGCTGTAGGATACGGGGGCTTTTTTGCCGGATTCCCTACCCAACCGGTTATACTTACTTCCGGAACCAACTGTATCCCCGGCCTTGTACTTACCGTAGACCCCGTATTATATGACTCGTACCAGTGGCTCCTGAACGGAACGCCAATAGCTGGCGCCACCTCACCATCCATTTCACCCGTGCAGCCTGGTTTTTATACGGCATCCGTTACCATGGGAAGTTGTGCACCACTTGTAACCACCTCCTATAAGGTGGAGAAATGTATGGTTAATTCGTCTGTGGTCTATAATATATGTTCTTCGCAAAACATTACTCCTGCATTTTCAGCGGTTACGATTCCTCAAACAGTCGTTGCGGGAACAGTAGCTGTTACCGTTCCTCCCACACTGGGTACGGTAACCGTCAATGCTGCCACCGGCCAGCTTACCTATACCGCGAATACTCCGGGCGTTACGGCTACAGATACATTCACCTATACTTTCTGCGGAAGCGATCCGGACTTTCCGGAGTGCGAGACCGTCACAGTAACCATAAACATTGCGCAGATCCCTGTAAACAATGTAACCCTTAATGCCTGCACCGGACCGAACGGACTGGGAACGTATAATCTGACACTTGCCCAGGTAACCACCCAGGCTCCGGTAACCATCACCTATTATCCTACCCTGGCCGATGCTCAGACCGAGAATGCCGCCGCGCTTATTTCGGATCCTACCAATTATACCTCAGCCGCCGGCGTCACTGTTTATGCCGTAGTAAGATCTCCTGAAGGCTGCAAAAGCATTGCAAATATCACTCTGGGCCTTTTCCCTCTGGCCACCGTGGCAGACTATACCGGAACTTTTTGCGATGATAATCTCGATGGTATCTTTGAAGTAAATCTAAACACTGTAACCGCACAGGTGCTTCCCAACGCTGCCTATTTTACTGTGAATTACTACGCAACTTCAGCAGATGCCACTGCAGGTGGACCTAACAGCCTTCCCAATAACTGGACTTATACAGCCAATACAACAATATACATCCGGGTGAACTCTCCCGACGGCTGCCCACCGGTGATCAAGGCTCTTAATTTTATAGCCGGCACACCTTTGCCACTGCTGACCAATTCAAACCTGCAGACAATCTGTGATGATGATTTGGATGGTGCGAAAGATATAAATCTCACGGCCTATCTCTCCAACTTCACCAGCGATCCACAGGTCACCGCCACTTTCCACTCCACCCTTGCGGATGCTCAGAATGACAGTAATGCACTTGCAAATCCTGCGACGGTAACGGGCAGCCAGACTTTCTACATCCGATTTGAAAAATCGGGTGCCTGTCCGGCTACAGCTACCCTCACAATCACTGTAAAAACACCAAAGACCTCGGACCAGCTTGCAGATGCAGTAATTTGTCCCGACGGCACTACGGTACTGGACGCCGGTCCCGGCTTCGACAGTTATCTCTGGAGTACCGGTGCCACCTCACAAACAATAACAGTAGGCACAGGAACTTATTGGGTAGACCTTACTTTCAATGGTTGCGTATACAGACAGACAGTGACAGTCACTGCCTCGGAACTGCCTGAGATTACAGGAATAGACATCAAGGATAATACGGTGACTGTTACGGTAAGCGGCGGAACACCTCCTTACCAGTACTCACTTGATGGCCTCACATGGCAGACATCAAATGTTTTTAACGGGATCAGCAGAGGAACGTATACGGTCTATGTGAAGGATGCTTTGGACTGCGGAATTGTGACACGACAGTTTGCCTTCATCAACCTCATCAATGCCATCACCCCAAATGACGACGGTTTTAACGATGCCATTGATTATTCCGAACTGCTGACCAAGGAAGACCCTGTTTTCCGGATCTTTGACCGTTATGGCGCAGAAGTTTTCCGCGGAACGCCGGCCAACCGTTTCCGGTGGGACGGTAAAACATCACCTACACGTCATGTAAGCACGGGCACCTACTGGTACATCCTGCAGTGGCGCGAGTTCGGTTCTCCAACCACATTCCATTACACCAGCTGGCTGCTGGTAAAAAACAGGATGGGTAACATCTTCAAAGAATAAAGCAAAAGAAAAAGGCACCTGTGTGGTGCCTTGTCTGTATTCAAACCTTAGAATTTGCCCCGCTGTCTCATGTGCGGATTATGCATATGTTTCTGCATTGAAGGCATTTTCATCTGGTCTTTCATCATCTTAATCTGATCCGTCATCATACCTGCCGTATCCAGCTTTTTGGCCTCTTCCAGTAAACGCTGTCCTTCCTGACGTCGGCCACGTGATATTGCCGATGCGGCAAGGTTCAGTGTAGCCATGGCACGGTCCTGTTTCATATTAAGACCGTATTCCAGCGCCTTTTTCATATAAGGCTCAACCTTGGATGGACTGTCCTGAGCCAGTGTCAGACCTGTAAGATAATGGAAATAACCATACTGAGTCCTGTGAAGCTGTGTAGGATAGTTGGTAACCTTTGCCAGCCAGGAGGCCGCTTTCACCATGTTCTGTTTCCGCAGGTGCCAAAAGGCCATCAGGATCATCTCATTTTTAAAGTAAAGCAGGATCGGAAATGCGGAAAGAAGGAATACCACCACTCCCCAGCCAATGTTCCGTGTGAAGAACATCATATAGATTCCGGATATAATCAATATTGCCGCAAGTGCAATTTTAATGTTTTTGTTCATGAATGAGATTTTAAGACTGCAAAGATAGGTAATTTGCCTAAAAATTACAGGTTTATCCCTGCTCCGCATTCAGCGGGATAATCCGCTCAAAGGTTTGAAACTTCATGTCGAACCTGTTCTTTTCATCACTTGCAAAGTTCACCTCATCAGTCATCTGCCATATTTTCGTATCAATCTCCGGGAAAAAGGTATCCGCATCGCACGCCGCATCTACACGCGTCACTTCCAGTTTATCAGTAAGTTGCATGGTCTGTTCGTAAATATTACCCCCGCCAATGATAAAGATGTTTTCATCAATTTTCTTAGCAAACTTTAAAGCTTCTTTAATGCTCCCAACGATCAAAATGCCCTCCTGAAACCAGTCTTTCTTCCGGCTGATCACAATATTGGTGCGGTTAGGCAGAGGTTTGCCTATACTTTCAAAGGTCTTGCGGCCCATAATCACCGGATGACCCGAAGTAATGGTCTTAAAATGCTTCAAATCTGCAGGCAGATGCCAAAGCATTCTGTTCTCCAGCCCAATTCCGTTTTTCCGGTCCATCGCTACAACAATAGTGGTCATCTTTTAGGTATTTCAGCAAAAGTAGCACATAATTTGTATATTTGGTTAGCGAATTTTTTTTAAAAATAAATTAATAAACTATGAAAAACAAAGGTTGTTTAAGCGCCGGAACACTCGGGATTGCATTGCTTGTCATCTTAGGTCTTGTGCTTTTGTGGGGCGTTCCAAAATACAACAGTCTGGTCGCTCAGGAACAGACGGTAAATACCAAATGGAGTAATGTGGAAACCGTTTATCAGAAAAGGGCTAACCTTATTCCAAACCTGGAAAGAACCGTGAAATCGTATGCACAGTTTGAGCAGGAAACCCTGACCAAAGTGATAGAAGCCCGGTCCAAAGCCACTTCTATTAATGTGGACCCTACCAATATGACTGAGCAGGATATGGCACGTTTCCAGGCTGCGCAGGGTGAACTTACAGGTGCACTGAGCCGGCTTATGGCAGTAGTAGAGCAGTATCCTAACCTGAAGGCAGACCAGCAGTACACCAATTTCCAGCGGGAATACATCGCCATTGAGAACAGCATACGTGCTGAAACGGTAGTCTTCAACGGTGCTGCGCAGGAATTCAACACCAGCATCAAGACTTTCCCGAACAATATTCTTGCGAACTTTACCAATTTTAAGGAGAAGCCCTACTTTAAGGCTGCGGCCGGTGCCGAACAGGCTCCTGAGGTATTTACCAATTAAAAAGGTAATGAGTAATTTCCTAAGCAATACACAGATGGCTTCCCTTGTGGAAGCCATTAAAACAGCCGAAGACCATTCAACAGGTGAGATCCGGGTGCATATTGATTCCAATACGGAGGACGATAATGCCGAGGTGGCCTTTGAGGTGTTCAAAAGGCTTTGCATGGAGAAAACGGCCGAACGTAACGCGGTGCTCTTCCACATCAACTTTGAGCAAAGGTATCTTACCATTATTGGCGACGAAGGCATCCACAAAAAAGTACACCAGCAGTTTTGGGACAAAATGCATGATGATATTACGGCTGGTTTTGCAAAAGGCCGGTTCTTCGAACCCCTGCAGAAAGCGATACTTGATACGGGTATTGAACTAAAAAAATATTTTCCTGTGACGGGAGAAAACAAAAACGAACTCTCTGATGAGATTAGCTTCTCTTAAATTTTTTACAGTCTTTTTATTTTGCTGTGCCTGGTTGCAGACTCATGCTCAGTACAAAATTCCCGAAAAGCCAGCTGTTTTATATCCGGTATTTGACGAAAGCGGAATTCTGAGTGAAAGCGAGAAAGACCTGCTGAACCAAAAACTGATAAAATTCGAGGACAGTACGTCCACCGAGATTGAAGTGATCATCATACCCTCTACGCAGGGCGAAGACGTCAATTTTGTAGCCTGGGAATTCGGTGAAAAGTGGAAAATAGGCAAGAAAGGCACAGACAACGGGATCGTTTTTCTGATTGCCACGGACGACCGTACTATGTCCATACAGCAGGGCCGCGATGTTGAAAAATACCTCACCGCCTCGGTGGCCGGGCAAATCATTGATTATGTGGTGGCTCCCAACTTCAAACAGGGACGTTGGTATGAGGGCATAGACCGCGGTACCAGCGCACTGATGGAAGCCGTACAGGGCAAATACAAACCTGTTGTAAAAAAAAACACCGAAGGCAGCGGCATGAGTTTCTTTGAAATCATTCTGATTGCCTTTTTCGTGATCTTTATCCTTAGTTTCCTTTTCAAAAACCGTGGCGGCGGCAACCGGCACGATGACGACGATGAAATACTTACACGCCGCGGCAGACGGAGCTATCCGGGAGGCTTTTTCCCTTTCCCAATGGGTGGCGGCTTTGGCGGCGGTGGCTTTGGCGGTGGAGGCTTTGGCGGTGGCGGAGGCGGCTTTGGTGGCTTCGGCGGCGGCGGAAGTTTCGGCGGTGGCGGTGCCTCCGGCGGCTGGTAATACATACGGGAGTAAAAAATAAAAAAGGATGTCCTGATTACCAGGTCATCCTTTTTTCTATTTAAAGTTCATCTGGCATTACACATAATCTGCTAAAATTCAGCAGCCTGTTTGTCATTCCGCAGGAATCTGGTTTAATAAAAGTGTTTTAGGATAATTTATTAAATACAAACAATCGGAATACAGTAGATCTCCAATGGGATGCTTTTCTTGGTAACAAAATGCATCTCTTGTAACAAAATAAAACCTTGGGCAGCGATATTACCTGCTGGTACTCCAATAAAAGATGCATCTTCCAAAGCATATTTATTATAAGTGATGTCAGTGGGATTAGCAGCTGTTCAAGGCTGCCTTAAAACATTGCATCATAATCTTTTTCAATAAGTATAGGAAAGATAGCAACTTCATGAGACTACATCTTCAGATGCTCATATTAAACTGACCAGTATTACGAAACGAATAATATTTTATTTCTTCACCGTCATTTTAAAGGTCTTCAGCTGCTCGCCGGATTTTTTGGAAACCGACAGTATATAATTTCCTGACGTAAGCAGGTGTCCCCAACTGAAATCCTGTTTTTGTTGGCGTGAAAGCACTTCTTTCTTCACCAGTCTGCCGGAGGTATCATACAGCGACATTACAGCAGCTTCTTTTGCCAAAACAGATCCTGACAGTGTGAAATTACCGTTGTTGGGATTGTTATAAAGAACTAATTCTTTTACCGATTCACTACCGGAAACACCCATAGCAGACTTGAGATCGAAACGTGCTATGAAAGCTGTTGTCTGGCTAGTGTTTGAAGGATTCCTTTGTGGCATCCATGCACTCTCTGATGTATATCCGGTTTCAGAATTTGTATTACCATACAGAAACAATACATTATTATCAATTGCAATATTAAGCGGCATCAAGATTCCCGGATAACTGGACGTGCCACCATAATACGAACACCAGATAAGATTACCGGATGCACTAAATTTTGCAAAATAATAATTTATTGAATTGGGAGTGTTTAATTCTGGCGCTGACTGATACGAACCAATTGTTGCGATATTATTTCCGCTACCGTATGTGTTTCCTGATATATAAATATCACTACCCTGTACTGCTAACACTTTTTCAAATTCATTCATATCAGAACCCGAATTCCCAAAATAAGTACTCCACTCACGGAATCCAGCATGGGAAAATTTTGATAGAAACAAATCGGAGCCACCGGTGATTACTGATTTATGGCTTGTAGGGGTACCGTAAAAATTTAAAGCCGTATCATCATAATCAGTACCAGTAATATAGATTCCGGTTGCATTAACTTCTAAATCTGTTGGAATACTAATTATAAAACTACTTTGTGGTGGACCATAATAAGTTCCCCATTCACGGGTTCCAGTATTGGCATCCAGTTTTGTTATTGAAGTTTCTGATTTGACAGTCTGATAAGCTCCAGGAGTTGCCATTGTATCGGTATTAGGATTAATATTTCTTCCTGTAATCATATACAAATATCCATTCCAATATTTCATTGACGAACAACCACTTGGCAAATAGGTTGCCCAAACTCTTTGACCATTACTATCAAGCTTCAGTAAATAGTGATTGGGAATCAAATTTCCCTGACTGTTATATAACGTCTCATAATTTTCCTGCCATACCCCGTTTGTAGTTAGATTTGACGAAACTACGGTCGCTCCTGAAACATAAATATTATCTGAGGAATCCAAAACTACATCTGTTCCAGGGGTTACAAACGGAAGATAAGAAGCCCAGATCAACTGTCCGGTAGTAGAGTATTTTGCAAGTAAAACTTTTTTTGATGAGGAAGGTTGAGGATCTGTTGACAAAAAAGCGCCTGGAGTGGCCTGCAAGGAAGGCGAACCGCCATAGACGATATAATATCTGTTATCCTGTGAATCAATAGCCTCCAGACTTCTATACCCCACTGCAGATTCAGGGGCGCCGTACCCAAATAAATCAGGAACTCCTGAAGCAGAGAATTTAGCATTAAAATAAGTGGATTGTGAGCCCTGATAATTTTCACCTCCTCCTAACAAAAACTGGTCATAATAAGAGTTTGCATAAGTTGCGTTATGCCATATACCCCCTCTCAGATACATGTTCTTTTGAGAATCAAAAATGATTCCTCTACGCACTTCTGATCCAGCAATTTGACTACCGGCTGGTCCAAAATAGGTACCCCATGTTCTCTCATACTCAAAATTTGCTTGAGCAAACATGAAGTTACATAACATGATACCAATTAATAGACTGGAAATTTTTTTAATAAGATTCATAATTTTGAATTTAGGTTAAATCTGAAGGAATGAACCAAATTTTTTCCCTTATGGTTGCGCTTTAATGCAATTATTTATTTCTTCACCGTCATTTTAAAGGACTTCAGCAGCTCGCCGGATTTTTTATAAACCGACAGGATATAGTTTCCTGAAGTTAGGAGGTGGCCCCAACTGAAATCCTGCTTTTGCTGGCGTGAAAGCGCTTCTTTCTTCACCAGTCTGCCGGTGGTATCATACAGTGACAGAACGGTGGCTTCTTTTGCCAAAACAGAACCTGACAGTGTGAAATTACCGTTGTTGGGATTATTATACAGTTGGATATCTGCTGAAAGGCCTGCCGTTTCAGAGGTTCCCAGTTCATCTTTAAATACAAACCGCGTCACAAAACCGAACGGAAAGCCCGGATAAGGGTTGGTCATGGACTGATAAGGTGCGCCTTCAGTTCCTATACCGGTGGTTGCACCAGTGCTGCCCCACAGAATTAAAGTACCATCGTTCAATAATTCGGGATTTATATGTTCCTGAAACATATTAGCTCCGGCCCCTCCAAAATAGGAACACCACAATCTGCTGCCGGAACTGTCAAACTCTGCAAAAAACATGTTTGTGAGACTGTTTGATGTGTTGGAGGGAGTGTTAAGATGCGCACCCGGGGTAGAAATATTAGAAACCGCACCAAACTGGCTGCCGGCGATAATGATGCGGTTACCCAGTATTGTTAATGTACTTCCAAAAACTTCTTCATAGCCGTCACTGCCGAAGTAAGTGCTCCATACACGGTTTCCGTCATGGCTGAATTTGGTTAAAAACAAATCTGCACCACCGGTGAGCTGACCTTTAAATGCGCCCGGTGTGGCGAAGTATGTTGGGTAGCCCGTGTCTTCATTATGGCCGCTCACATAAAGTCCCGTGCTGTTTACTTCTATATCCCATATTCCCATGCCCGTATAAGTGGTAAGATTGGCTGGTGTACCGTAAAAAGTACTCCAGATTCTCTGTCCGGTAATGGCATCAAATTTCATAAGCAAATTCATACCGGGAGTTGTAGGCTGAAAGGTTCCGGGTGTGGTGAGCTGGCCGGGCATATTCGGATCATACCCACCACTGGCATAAAGGCTACCGGCATGATACTCGAAATCCCGAATTCCCTGAACAGCATAAGTAGCCCACATTTTTTGACCTGCGGAATTCAGTTTTACAATATATCCGTTTTCTCCAGGCTGACCATTGACAGTCTGATACGGAACAAAATTTTCCTGATAAACCCCGGCGGTGCCGAGCCCTACAATTGATTCTTTAGTTCTACCTGTGATAAAGATATTATTATTTTCATCGAAACGGAGGGCGAATGCAGCACCGCCGGCATTTGGCAGGTAAGTGGTCCATACAAGATTATTGCTACTGTCGTACTTGGAAAGGGTATATGTCTCATTCGCAGATCCAGTGTTTTGAGATAGCCAAGTTCCCGAAGTGGACAGATTAGGTATATTACCCGGGTGCTGCTTTAATACAAATTTATTGTCCAGAGCATCTATGCCTCTTAACCTCTCATTGATAACATTGGCTGCACCGTTATATCCTGCATTTAACTGTTGACCCGCTACAGATAATTTAACCGAATAATAATTGACTCCGGGCAATACAGAAGGATTACCGGCGCCTGCTATAAACTGGTCATAATAAACATTGGTGTATCCTGGTGCGAAGGCCGTCTGACCACCTAAAAAAACATTATTCTGTGAATCGCAAAAATATGAGGTGCCTGACAAGTGCTGATCATTTAACAAGGTTCCTGTTCCGCCAATATAGGTTCCCCATTGCTGCTCATAAGGAAATACTGCCTGAGCGGCTGCACCTGTTCCCGAGGTGATAGCAACAAGGAAAATAAAGTGTTTAACAATTTTCATATTTAATAGATTTGGACATAAATAATATTTGTGCGATGGAATACAATCAATGTTAATTGTCTACTAATATATATATATCCACACAAAATAATTCTCAATAAAAATCAAATATTTTTATTAAATCATACAGGTGACCTGTTCGGGGGCCAATATCTCTCAAACTTTTATCCAAAAAAAATGTGCACGTTTAGGCAGAAAGTGGAAAGCAGGAAAAGGCAATTTTATTTATATTTACATAAACGGAAACCCCTTGGAAAACACCCTGGTTTTATTTGCCCATCCCTATCTGGAACATTCCAAATCCAACCGGGAACTCATTAATTTCTATGTACGGCATCAGCACTATACCTTTCGGGACCTTTACGAAGAGTTTCCCGACTTTCACATTCCCGCATTTCGGGAACGGAAAAGGATTGCTAATTATGACCGTATTATCTTTCACTTCCCACTGATCTGGTTTGGACTTCCGCCTTTACTCAAACTTTGGATTGATGAGGTTTTCGACCTTAAATGGCAGGAAGAATCCACCGAAAATCCGTTGGAGGGTAAGGAAGTCGTGGTTTTGGTTACAACTAACTACCAGCAGGAACAGTTTGGTGAGCAGGGATATTTTCAGTATTCGATAGAGGAACTTATCTGCGGGCTTTTTGTTGTTCTTAAACAGAACAGGCTGAGACTGAAGGACTTTCTGTGCATCTACAATGTAGACCAGATGGACAAAAAAGAAATCATTAAGCACAAGCAACACTTTATGTCAATTTTAAACGGTGAATAAATGGAGGGAAAATTTGCAATGACCATCCTTATATTCCTGGGTGCGGCTATTATTATGGCCCCACTGGTAAAAAGACTGGGGCTAAGTTCGGTGATAGGCTATATTGTAGGAGGAATCATTATAGGTCCGTTTATCCTGAAGCTGAGCGGTAAGGAAACAGACAATATCATGCATACAACAGAGTTCGGTGTGGTGCTGCTGCTGTTCCTGGTGGGCCTGGAACTGGAACCTAAAAAATTCTGGGCCATGCGGAAGAAAATCCTGGGCCTCGGTCTCAGCCAAATGCTTATAACCATCGCACTCTTGTTTGGCATTTTCTACCTGGCCGGCTGGCAACCCGATGTGGCCATGGCGGTAGCCATCTGTTTTGCCCTGTCGTCTACCGCGATCGTACTTCAGACCTTGCGTGAAAAAAACCTCTTCACCACTACGTCCGGTGAAGCCTCTTTCTCCACCTTGATTTTGCAGGATATTGCGGTTATTCCCATTTTGGCTCTGTTGCCGTTACTTGCACATTATAACCCACCGGAAGAAGAAACCGCGGTAACACTGCTGTTACAGGAACTTCCCGAGTGGCTTCAACCGTTCTCAATACTTTTTGGAGTTGGACTTCTTATTGTTTTGGGGCGCTATGTTTTTGTCCCATTCTTACGATTCGTATCAAAATCCAATCTTACCGAACTGTTAACCGCAGCTTCCCTGTTTTTAGTTATTGGGGTTTCTGAACTGATGATTGCTGTGGGACTCAGCGCCGCCCTTGGAGCTTTTATTGCAGGACTGATGCTGGCCAACAGTGAATTCCGGCATGAACTGGAAGCACAGGTAGATCCTTTCAAAGGTCTTTTTCTAGCTGTATTCTTCGTGAGCGTGGGCGCAAGCATCAATTTCTTCGTTATTGAAAAGGATCCACTGTTCATCTTCAGCACCGTTATCGCGGTCCTTTTGGTTAAGTTTGCCGTGCTGTACGGAATCGGCAGATTTTATAAATTTTCCGCTGACCAGAATTTCATCTATGCATTTGCACTTTCGCAGGTAGGTGAATTTGCTTTTGTACTGCTGAATTATTCCTCCAAACTCTATCTGTTAACCCCCGAGATGAACGACCAGTTAATGGCCGTAACTGCCATAACGATGTGTATCACGCCTATTCTCCTGATCATCAATGACCGGCTGATAGATCCGCGGCTGAACAGTCAGTCTCAAGACCATACCTCTTTGGGCCTGCCGGAAAATATTGAACCGCGAAAGATCATCATCGTTGGTTTCGGTCATTTCGGAAGTACCGTGGGCCGCCTGCTTCGTGCCAATAAAGTAAAGGCTACCGTACTGGATCATGACGCGGACCGTGTAAAACTGTTACGCAGCCATGGATTTAAAGTTTATTACGGTGATGCCACACGGCTGCCTATCATGCGCACAGCCGGTGCTGCCGAGGCCGAAATTCTGGTTCTTTGCCTGGACGACCCCGAAGCCAATAAACATATCGCCGAGATGGCAAAAGAGCAGTTCCCGCAGCTCAAGATATTTGTAAGGGCAAAAAACCGGCTGGACGCCTACTCCTTCCTCAATAATGGAATCGACAATATTTACCGTGAAACCCTGGGTACCGCGGTAGATATGGCTGTAGACGTACTGCACGCCAGCGGCATGCGTAAGTACACGGCCAGACGGTTGGGTAAACGCTTCGAAATGATCGACAAGGCCTCGGTTCGCCAGCTGGCTAAGGAACAGATGAAGGAAGTGATGACTTTCACCACCCAGGAAGCGCTTCAGCGCGAAGCCGAGCTCCTGAGCCTGGACAGTGTTTCCATTGAAAACTCCGAGTGGCTGGACCATGAAGGCGAAGGCAATGACGAAACTGACGCACAGCAAAATGACACGGGAAAACAGTAGTTTGAAATAGGGTTTTTATACCTAATTTTGCGACCGTCTTATCTGCATAAAAAATGAAAAACTCTGCCCTGTTCCGTCTGCACCTCATCGTGTTTCTGTGGGGTTTTACGGCCATACTGGGTAAACTGATCACGGCGGAAGCTCAGGTTCTCACCTTTTTCCGCATGGGAATTGCGGCTCTCTTCCTGTTTATTTACATCCGGGTTATCAGAAAAGACAACCTCAATGTACCCCGAAAGCTCCTTTTCGGACTGGTAGGCGTGGGCGGATTCATGGCGCTGCACTGGCTGTGCTTTTTTCATTCCATCAAGGTTTCCAATGTATCCATTGCCCTGTGCTGCCTGTCGCTGTCCACCCTCTTCACCTCTATTCTGGAACCCATTGTATTCAAAAGGAAAATTGACTTCTCGGAAGTCATTATGGGAATTGTAATTGTAGCCTGTATGGCGGTGATCTTCAACATTGAACTGCGCTACAAGGAAGGTATTTTCTTCGGCATTTTTACTGCACTTTTCGGTACAGTATTTTCGGTATTTAACGGAAAACTGTACGGGAAAACCAGTTCCGGAAACATTATTTTCTACGAAATACTGGGCGGATTTATGCTGATTTCCCTCTTTTACCTGCTCACAGGGCAAATCTCTGAAGTTGCAGACATCACCACCCGCGACCTTGCACTTATCACCATTCTGGCAGGTGTATTCACAGCCTACCCGATGCTGGAATCGGTAAGTCTGATGAAGTATATTTCACCCTTCACACTGGTACTTACCGTAAATTTAGAACCGGTGTACGGAATTATACTTGCTTTTTTTATCTTTGGTGAATCAGAACAGATGAGTCCGGTCTTTTATGTAGCTTCATTTGTGATGATTACGGCCATCATCATTAACGGGGTCCTGAAATCCCGTAAGGCCAAACAAACAATTAATCCTAACACTCCATGAGGAAGCTAGTCTTTTTATTCGTTTTTGCATCTGTTTGCACGCAGGCCCAGATCATAAGGAAGTATTCCAACGAATTCCTGAATATCGGCGCGGGCGCCAGAGGCCTCGCCATGGGCGGTGCCGTTTTAAGCAGCCAGGACGATGTATACGCACCAATGTGGAACCCTGCCGGACTTATGGGTGTGGAGCGCGACTGGCAGGGCGCAGCCATGCACGCGGAATATTTTGAAAGCATTGCCAAATATGATTATATCGCTTACGCAAAACCTCTGGACAGCAAAGGTGGTGTTTTTGCAGTATCAGTAGTTCGCCTTGGGGTGGATAATATCCTGAATACCACTCAGATGATCGACAGTGAAGGTAATATTGACTACGATAAGATCACTAAATTTTCCCAGGCCGATTATGCTGCCCTTGTTTCCTACGCCTTCCATCCCGGTGGTAACCACAAATTATCGGCGGGGGTAAATGCGAAGTTGGTGTACAGAAATGTTGGTAAATTTGCCAGCGGATTTGGATTTGGGTTTGATGTTGGGGCCCTCTACCACGCCGACAGTGGCTGGAAGTACGGAGCTATGCTGAGAGACGCCACCACCACGGTCAATTTCTGGAATGTAGATCAGAATGAACTTTCCACTATTGTAAACGGTGAGGAATTTAACCCGGCACCGGCAGATAAAATGGAAATTACAATGCCCAAGCTGAACGTGGGTGCCAGTAAGAACTTTGAAGTGAGCCAGAATATCTCTATCCTGCCTGAAGCAGGTCTGAATATTGACTTTGCCAAAACCGCCGCGCTGGTATCAACGGATTTTGCCAGCATCACACCCTATGCCGGTGCAGAGATGAACTATAACGATCTCGTATTCGTAAGGCTGGGTGTAAACAGGTTTCAGTCCATTACTGATATTGAGGACCTTAAACGTAAGGTTTCCTTTCAGCCCAGTGCGGGAATCGGGATCAAATACCGGGGACTTACCTTAGATTACGCCATTACCAATTCGGGAATCGGTGGCAGTAACTTCTTCTCCAATTTCTTCTCACTTAAATTCGACATGGGAGAATTCCGGAATTAAAAGCCGCGGCGCAGGCTGCAGTTTCATTAACCAATTCTTACGCTGGTCATGCTCAGGCTTCCGCCTATAAGTTCATCATTGAAGAGTGAAAGTTCATCAGATTTATTCTTCAAACCTAAAGAATAAATCAGCGGTAAATAGTGATCCGGCGAAGGTATGGCAGCATGGAGGGCCGTTCCGTGTTTTTGATATTCAATCAGGTTACGGAAATTACCGTCCAGAATCCAGTTATTGGTTTTTTCACGCGCTTCAATTGCCCAGTCCCAGCCGGCACCTACGGTGTTGATATTCTGCCAGTCTATGAGCCGGAGATTATGCACAATATTTCCGCTGCCGATAATCAGGATGCCCTTCTCTCTTAACTTCTGCAGCTTGCCGGCGAGTTCAAAATGATACTCCGGAGGTTTAGTATAATCAATACTCATCTGTACTACAGGAATATCTGCATCCGGGTAAAGATGCCGGATTACCGACCACGCACCATGGTCCAGTCCCCAGCTGTGATCTTCCTGGACCTCAGCCGGCAACAACAGTGAGGCTGTTTCCTGTGCCAGTTCGGGGCTGCCCGGCGCCGGATACTGCACCGCGAAAAGCTCCTCCGGAAAACCTCCGAAATCATGAATAGTGGGTGGCAGATCCATTGCGGTAACTTTAGTGCCCCGCGTAAACCAATGCGCCGAAATACAAAGTATGGCATTGGGTGTGGGAATCTCGCGTGAAATATTTCTGAAGCCCTGCACAAACTGATTCTCTTCAATGGCATTCATGGGGGAACCGTGACCCAAAAAAAGCACAGGCATCTTTTGGGTAGTTGGGAACAGGGCCGAAATATTGGTTAAGTCATTCAAATTCATTACAATACTCTTTAAAAAAACCTGGAAATTATAAGCATAATTTCCAGGTTTTCAGGTTATACGTTAAAACGCTGTTATGCTTTTACGAACTGCAGTTCGCCTGCAATTTTCACTTCGTCGGAAACCATTACGCCGCCTGCTTCCAGCGCAGCATTCCAGTTGAGTCCGAAGTCACTTCTTTTTATCTTTCCCTCAAATGAGAAACCGGCTTTGGTGTTGCCCCAGGGGTCTACATTAATACCACCGAAATCCACATCCAGCTTTACAGGTTTGGTAACTCCGTTAACCGTTAGGTTGCCCGTAATTTCATCATTAAGGGCATCGCTTTCGAAGGTTATAGTGGGGTTTGCCTCAGCGTTGAAAAACTCCTCGCTTTTCAGGTGATTGTCGCGGTCTGTATTGTTGGTTTCAATAGAATCCGTTTGGATGGTTGCGGTAACTTTTGCATTGCGGAACGAATCATCTTCAGCTTCCATTTCAGCTGTAAAGGTCTTGAAGGAACCTTTTACGTTGGAGATCATAAGGTGTTTTACTCTAAAGGTAATTTCACTGTGTGTTGGGTCTAAGTTCCATTTTGTTGCCATAATATTCTGTTTTTATTGGTTTGTTAAATATTTACAGTACAAAGGTATCTGTTTATCCATTGCAGTGCATTGATGTAAGTTAAGAATGAAATTCTCTGCACCTGGAGTAAATTTATTCATTTAAGTGCATGCAAAAAGCAAATTATTAGGCATTTAACATTTCGGGGGCAATCTTTTCATTAGCTTTATAAAAACAAGAGCATGAGCAAAAGTGTTTATTTATGTCTACTCCTTTTTGCCTTAAATATAGTTCAGGCCCAGACTACAGACAGCCTTCAGACACATAGCCATCATGTAGAATTCAAATACAATAGATTATACCTGCCCGCAGGACTGATGACCGCCGGCATCATACTGGATACCAACAGGAAGGAATCGATAAAAAATGAAGTGGTTGAGGAAAGGAATGAACACCTTTTCGCTTTTCAAAATCATATTGACGATTATGCCCAATTCGCACCCCTGGCAGCAGTCTATGGTTTTGAACTGGCCGGAATGGAGGCACGAACCGACTGGAAAAACCGTACTGCCATCTTTCTAAAAGGTCAGCTGCTTAACTTAGGCCTGGTGTATATCCTGAAAACTTCACTAAAAAATATCCGGCCGGACGGTACTGCCTATTCTTTTCCCTCGGGACATACCGCTAATGCCTTTGCCGGCGCCACTATCCTCAGCATTGAATATGGCGAGCGGTACAAATGGGTTCCATACGCTTCCTATAGCCTTGCCACGGGCATCGGGGCCATGCGGATGGCTAACAATAAACATTATATCTCAGATGTTATTTTCGCCGCAGGCCTTGGAATCCTCTCGATGAAAGTTGCTTACTGGACACATCAGTACAGGTGGAACAAGGTAGCAACATCTTCAGACCCTTTGCAAATGATCTACACCACCGCCGAATTAACAAAACCTTAACACCTTAAATTTAATTTCTTATTTTTAAGGCCTTAATGTTTAAATAATGAAATTTTCAAGATTATCCCTTTTATTCATAGCTCTGAGCAGTTTTACATTTGCTCAAAACCAAAAATACACGATGGCTGAAGCCGTAAACGGACTTAGGAGCAACCTGGCGGTAAAAGGTATATCCCAATTCTCCTGGACAGATGATGCCAAGGCCTATATTCAGGGGAGCAAAAATGCCTATCTGATCACCGAAGTTCAGAGCATGAAATCGGACACCCTGGTTTCCCTGAGCCGCATCAACAAAAACCTCAGTACTGCAGACCGGCTGAAAAGTTTTCCGATGGTGAAATTCATCAGCCGAAATAAAGGGTATTTCACAAGGGACGGAAAGTACTTCTGGCTGGAACAGTCGGCAGGAAACTGGAAAATCAGTGAATGGACTGCACTGGACAAAGGCGCTGAAAACGTTACTGTTCTTTCCGATAATAAAAGCATTGTATACACGGTTAAAAATAACCTGTACCTAAACAGGAACGGCAAGACGGTCACCATTACAGATGATGCCAATGAAAATATCGTAAACGGTCAGTCTGTGCACCGTCAGGAGTTCGGCATCAGCAAGGGGATCTTTGCTGCCCCTTCCAATGAAAAAATAGCCTTTTATAGAATGGATCAGAGCATGGTTACTGATTACCCGGTTATTGACTGGTCGGTAACACCGGCTCAAAACCGGAATATCAAATATCCTATGGCCGGAGGCACTTCTCACCAGGTTTCGCTCGGCGTATACGATATCAAAAATGACAAAAAAATCTTCCTTGAAGTAGACGGTGATAAGGAACAGTACCTTACCGCAGTGACCTGGAGCCCGGATTCGAAATATATTTTCATAGGCGTACTGAACCGCGACCAAAACCATATGAAAATGAACCAGTACGATGCGGCTACCGGCAAACTGGTAAAGATGCTTTTTGAGGAGAAATCGGATAAATACGTGGAACCTCAGCACGAACTTTTATTTTTCCCTAACTCCAATACCGATTTCATCTGGCAAAGCCAGCGTACAGGCTATAACCATCTTTTCCACTATAATTTGGACAAAGGTTTGATAGCACAGTTAACGAAAGGTGACTGGCTGGTGACAGACATCCTGGGTTTCAATGAAAAGAGGAAGGAAATTTACTTCGCATCCACAAAAGAGACCCCTCTGGAAAGACATCTGTACAGGGTGAACTGGAATAATTTCAAAATGCAGAGGCTGGACACTGCAGAAGGCATGCACACAGGCATACTGAGCAAGGACGGTACACAGTTGTATGATATCTATACCAATGCTTCTACACCGCGAAGTGTGAACATCATCAACACTGGTACACTGAAGTCCAGAAACATCTTTACGGCTGAGAACCCGCTGAAAAACTACCTGAGACCTGAAATCAAGAATGTGACCCTGAAGGCTGACGACGGGACCCCTCTCTACGGAAAGATTATTTTGCCCACAGATTTTGACCCGACAAAAAAATATCCAACAATCGTTTATCTGTACAACGGTCCGCACCTGCAACTGGTGACCAACAGCTTCCCCGCTTCCGGCAACCTTTGGTATGAGTACATGGCTCAGAACGGTTACGTGGTATTTACGATGGACGGACGCGGATCCTCTAACCGCGGACTTCAGTTTGAACAGGCGGTGTTCCGGAACCTGGGCGAAACTGAAATGAATGACCAGATAAAAGGTGTAGACTACCTGAAATCACTTCCATATGTTGATGGAGAGCGTCTGGGAATTCACGGCTGGAGTTTTGGCGGATTTATGACCACCAGCTTTATGCTGAAGCATCCGGAAATCTTTAAAGCCGGAGTAGCCGGAGGTCCGGTTATAGACTGGAGCATGTACGAAGTGATGTATACCGAGCGGTATATGGACACTCCCCAAACCAATCCTGAAGGTTACAAACAGTCCAATCTGCTGGACAAGGTACAGAATCTGAAAGGTAAGCTCCTTATGATTCACGGTGCGCAGGACGATGTGGTGGTATGGCAGCATTCCGTAAACTTCCTGAAAGCCGCTGTAGATCACGGCATCCAACTGGATTATTTCGTATATCCCGGCCATGAGCATAACGTTCTCGGCAAGGACCGTGTGCATCTTATGCAGAAGGTCACCGATTATTTTGACCAGCATCTGAAAAACTAAAATTAATCCCGGCCCCGGTCGGGATTATTTGTCAAATTAAATCTGCATATGTTCAGGACCTTACTTCTGTTTTTAATGATTTCCGGAATTGCTGTCCAAGGTCAGGGAAAACCCGGAATGGCGGACATTGAGCATAATGTCCAGGATTCTGCTTCCGTATATTTCCACGAAAGACTGCTTTTCCGCTTCTTAACACTACCGTCACTTTTAAGTACTGAGGAAGGGCGTCATCTTTACTATGGACAGTACAAAATGCGGAAAAGAAACCCTGCTGAAGAAGAAAGAGCATTCTTTGAGCTGGTTTCGGCCAATAAATGCCGCGAAGCCATTGCCGCAGGTGAGCAGTTGCTTAAAACCGACCCCGTAAATCTGGAAATCCTGGGCAGGATCCTGCAGTGCTACAGCAAAGCAGACCGGCAAAACCCTCAGGCATCACACCGGTTCACTCAGTTCCGGATTCTCCTGGAAGCGGCCTTAAGCAGTGCCACAGGACCCGAAACACACAAAACCTATACGGTAATGAACGTGGTGGACGAATATATCATTGCCGGCACACAAGGCATAGATCTCATGCAGTACAGGCGCCGCTCGCAGGCAGTTCCCGATGGCATGATGGACCACTGGAAAAAAGGCCGCAGGAAAATTTCATTTCTTGTGATATATTCTGAAGAATAAAAAACAAAAGACCGCTCAGCAATCTGAACGGTCTTTATTTTTATTTGATAAAACCTTTGTTTCTGAGCAGTGGTTTAAGGTCAGGATCCTTTCCTGTATAGTCCTTAAAGGCTTTGTTGAGGTCCACTGAATTACCAACGGACAGAATATATTCGCGGAAACGGTCACCATTAGCACGTGTCATACCACCGTTCTTTACAATATAATCCCAGGCTGCGGCATTCAGGACGTCACTCCACATATAAGCGTAATAACCGGCGCTGTAACCTCCACCCCAAATATGGGCGAAGTAGGGCGAATGATATCTTGGCGGCACCTGCGGAAGGTTGAATCCATACTGGTTAAGGACCTTTTTCTCAAATTCAAGCGCCGGCAGAAGTTGGCTTTCATCGGTTACTGAATGCCAGTTCATATCCAATGTCGCGGCGGACACGAGTTCAGTGGTCGAATATCCCTGATTGAAGGAAGATGCCTTTTTTATCTTATCCACCAGGGTCTGTGGCATCGGCTTTTTTGTTTGGTAATGGATGGCATAGTTTTTTAGCACGCTGGGTTCCAGCGCAAAGAATTCGTTGATCTGCGAGGGGAATTCCACAAAGTCACGCGGTGTATTCGTTCCAGATACTGAAACGTATTTCTGATTGGCAAAAAGTCCATGTAAGGTATGGCCAAATTCATGGAACATGGTAGACACATCGTCATAAGAAATGAGCGAAGGCTTGCCCGGCGCAGGTTTCTGGTAATTGAAGACGTTGGTAATAACCGGCTTCTGGTTCAGCGCATGGGACTGATCTACAAAATTGCCCATCCAGGCGCCACCGCTTTTGTTGCTTCGGGTGTAGAAGTCCAGGTAATAGATGGCCAGCGATTTACCGTCGCGGTCGAAAACTTCATATGTGATAACATCCGGATGATAAACCGGCAGATCAGTCCTTTTCTTAAAAGTAATTCCATAGAACTGTTCCGCAGCGTAGAAAACTCCTTTTTCCAGCACAGTGTTAACTTCAAAATAAGGTTTGATTTCATTTTCGTCCAGGTCATACTTGGCTTTCCGAACCTGTTCTGCGTAAAAATTCCAGTCCCACGGCGCTACGGTGAATCCACCCTTTTGTTTGTCAATAAGGGCCTGTATCTCCGCACTTTCCCGCTTGGCTGTCTCCACAGCAGGTGCGGCCAGTTGGGCCAGCAGATTCATAGCGGCGGCAGGATCCGGTGCCATCTGGTCCTGAAGTTTCCATTCGGCAAATGATTTTTTGCCCAGGAGCTGTGCTTTCTGAAGCCTCAATCGCGCCTGCTTTTCCAGAATGACCCGCGTGTCATTGGCATCACCTTTTTCCGCGCGTGTCCAGGAAGCTTTAAAAAGTTTCTCGCGTGTAGAGCGGTTTTTCAGATTCTGGAGTAGCGGCTGCTGCGTGGTATTCTGCAAAGCCAATAGGTATTTTCCCTCATGACCAGCTGCCTTCGCATCGGCCGCTGCAGCGGCGATTTCATCTGCCGACAGTCCGTCCAGTTCCTTAACATCAGAAATCACAAGACCACCCTGCTTCCTGGCCTCCAAAAGTTTGTTGCTGAACTGTGTGCTCAGCGTTGCCAATTCTTCATTAACCTTTTTCAGCTCTGCTTTCTTTTCAGGCGAAAGATCCGCACCGGCAATTTCAAATTTCTGGATATAATATTCGGCCAAACGCTTATCCTCTCCCGTAAGCTCATTGATATTGATAGCCTTTATCCTTTTATACAGCTTATCATTCAGGTAAATCTGATCTTCCTGTGCCGCAAATTTAGGCGCAAATTCTTCCTCCAGTTTCTGAAGTGCGGGATTGGTATTCGCACTGGTAAAATTAAAGAAGACAATTGACGCCCGCTTCAGGACTTCCCCGCTGTTTTCCAGTGCTGCCAGCGTATTCTCAAATGTAGGCGCTTCCGGATTTGTGGTAATTTTTTGAATTTCAAAAAGCTGCTGCTTCAAACCATATTCAAAAGCGGGCCGGAAATGTTCGTCCTTGATCTTATCAAATTCAGGAGCCTGATACTGCAGTTTACTTTTCGTCATAAAGGGGTTGGAGGCCAGTGCGGCATCCATCACCGGAGCTTCTATCTGGGTATTCTTATCATTCATCGTAGTACATGCTGAGGTTACGGTAAGTGCTGAGACCAGCAACAAACCAGGTAATCTGTTCATTTTCATAATATTTTACTGTGTGATATAAAGATATATTCTTTTTTTTAAATTTGAGTAAGCTAAAAACCAAAACCATGAAAACCATTATCCTGCCAACAATATCTGTTTTGCTGATGATTACCTCCTGCGCGAAAATTAAAGTAGAGATGCCCGACAGCACTATAAGTACCGCGTCCGGAGACAGAACCCAAAAGACCTACAATTATTCCTTTGATCAGTTAAAGGTATCAACAGGAATCACCGCCGACATTATAAAAGCGGAAAATGAAAAAATCGTTATTGAAGCCCCTGAAAAACTGATGGACAAGGTAAAAGTTGTTCAAAAGGACGGACTGGTAAGCATATTCATAGAGTCCAACGGGATTTTTAAAAATATTTCGGCCGACGGAAATGTGCACGCCACCATTTATGCCAAAGATTTCTCTGCCGTCAGTGCAGCATCTGCTGCAGATGTCACCGTCCGGGATAAGTTCCTTCAGGAAAAAATGACTGTTGATGTTTCCAGCTCAGGATCTGTGAGCGGACATCTGGAAGCCAACGAATTCAGGATCAAAGCCGCCTCTGCAGCAGAATTTACCGGTCAGATCTGGGCACTTAACCTGGAAGCCGACCTTAGTTCGGGCGCCACGGTGAGCACCAAAGGCAAAGTGACTAACGCCAATGTGTCCGTAAGTTCCGGCAGCAGTTTCGAAGGCAGCAACACCTCACTGCAGACAGGGGACCTGGATGCTTCAAGCGGCGGAAGCCTGGTGGCAGGCGTTGTAAAAAGAGTGACCGCCCGGGCAAGTTCAGGAGGCAGCATTCATGTCAGGAAAGAAGCTTCGGATACCGAGGTGAATCTGAAGGAAAGCAGCGGTGGCAGCGTATCTGTAAGCGGCGACTGACGGCAGGTCCTCAGCCCAGGTTTATGATTTAACATTCAGCACCAAAACTTTAACCTAACTTTAACCGCCCGAACCCATCCAAGGTCCGGCATGATGGGTATTTTCTCTTTACTTTTGCGGGATATGTTTAAGAAAGCTTGTCTGCTTTGGCTGATGATCACTGCAGTACATGTAATGGCCCAGTCAGTTAGCGGTGAAATCCTGATGAGGGATAACTCATCACTTTACCTGAACCAGATTTATGTGACCAACGTGAGTGAACAGCGGAGCGTACTGTCTGATGTAAACGGAAATTTCACGATTGCTGCGAAACCGGGTGATGTCATCAGGTTTACTTCCATTGTTACCGAACGCAAAGACCTAAAGGTTACCGACAATATGCTTCAGGGCAAACCTCTGCTGATTGAGCTTAAGATTGCCTATTATGAAATTGAGGAAATTGTACTGAACCGTTTTAAACCTTCGGGAAACCTGAAGAAAGACGTACTTACGCTGAAGACCGGTGAAAAGGAAATGAAGCTGAAGCAAATGATCGGACTGCCGGAACCAAAAGGCGACGGTACCTCGCCTCAGCTACCGCTCCTGGGCATGGCCGGCGGGGGAATTTCTTTAAGTGTAGACAGTTTTTACGACCTGATTTCCGGTGAAAGGCAGAAGAAGGAAAGACTTCAGGCCTACGAACGCATGTCCAGAAGCATTTCGAATATAAAGGAATATTTTGGACCTCAATACTTTGCTGAGCTTAAGATCCCACCTCATCTGATCGACAATTTCCTGCAGTTTGTATACAGTTCAGACAATTTACATCCGTACGTCCTGGCCGGGAATTATGAGGGGACAAAAATCTATATTGAAAAGTATTTGCCTATCTATCAGCGCCGGCTGAAAAACTCCAACCTGATGCAGACCTCCCTAAACTGAATACTATAAAGGAAAGTTATCCGTTATAATACCTTTCTACAAAAGAACCTCTCCTTAGACATGAAGAAATCACTTCTCTTTTTTACCCTGCTGCTTTTCTGTGCACTACCGGCACAAAAACGGATGAAGGACTACTCCAACATCATGAAAAGCACTAATATTTACGAAATAGATGCTTTCCTGAGGGACGCCCATGAGGACGATCCCCGGCGCTCCGTTTTGAAACCACGGCTTATGGATATGATCAGGGATTATATTAAGAACGCTCACCCGGACGACACCCGTGTGAAAGATCTGCAGGAAAAACTGGCATTGCTGAAAAGAAGGCCTTCCACAAAAATAACATTTGCGGAAATGAACGCCAACATCAAACAGAAGCAGATCAAGTTTTATCAGGAAGCCCTTGCCAGAGCGCAGCGCGCAGCCGCGAACCCGGAATTGGGCGCTCAGGCCAGAATTAAGGTAGAAACACCTGAAATTGACAGAAGCTATGCCGTGGCTAAATCACGAAGTTCAGCCGAAGCCGCTGCCATACGTGCCGCAAACAGGAATACCGCAGGCGACGTGGCTGTAACTCCCACAATGCCGTCTAAGAGCATATCTGCTGAGGCTGTTGCAGCCATAAATTCGGAGAAAGAGGAATTTGATCTGTTAATGAATCCCACCGTGCAGGAACATAAAAACCAAACGGTGAAGATCCTGAACGCACTTTTTGACAATGATCCTACCAGCAAGGAAACAAGTGTGATGATTAAGAACAACTCCGACTGCGATATCATCATGCGGATGGAGGGCACAGGAAATACAAAATACAGGCTTGCAATTCCTGCAAGAAGTGAAAATACAATTGTCATCCTAAAAGGGCAGTACCTGTTCTCCAGTCTGGTGTGCGGGGCTCAGTATGCCTCTCAAAAGACGGTTCAGAAGGCCATTATGGTAACATTGGGTTCCTCCTCATAAAGTAGCGGCAAACCGGGCTGAATCAGCTTTCCTTTTTTGCAGTGGAAATGATTAAATTTGCACGATTTTAAATTATGGGCAAAAATAAACTCGCAAGATTCGAGGAGAACCGTATTCTCCCGAACGTAATACAGCCAACCCGCGCTGAAGCACTGGACAATTTTCATCTGAAAGGAAAATGGCGGTCTGAGATTTTTAAAAATGAAAACCCAATCGTGGTCGAACTCGGTTGCGGGAAGGGTGAATATTCAGTAGGACTGGCCAAGGCTTTTCCGGAAAAGAACTTCATCGGAATCGATATCAAAGGTGCCCGGTTTTGGTTTGGGGCCAAAGAGGCTACAGAGAAAAACATGAAGAATGTAGCTTTCCTGCGAACCCAGATTGAACTTCTGGACTGCTTCTTTGACGAGAATGAGGTTGATGAGATCTGGATTACCTTTCCGGACCCCCAAATCAAATACAGAAGGACCAAGCACCGTATGACCCACCCCGATTTTCTGGAACGCTACAGAAAGGTACTGAAGCCTGAAGGCATTGTGCACCTTAAAACCGATTCAGAATTTCTGCACGGTTACACACTCGGAATCTTACAGGGATCGGGACACGAGATCCTGACGGCTCATCATGACATTTACGGCGCGCCGGAATATGAACCTAACACCGAACATCTGCGTGAAATAAAGACCTATTATGAGGAGCTCTTTTCGTCTAAAGGTAAAACCATCACCTATATCAAATTCAGGTTCAGACAGGATTAATATTCAGAACTTCATCAAAACAAAAAACCCGGCTCTAAGAACCGGGTTTAAGTTTATATAAGACAAAATCTTATTCAGCGTCGAAATCCGCATCAGCATCAGCTGATACTTTTTCGCCTTCTTCTTTTGATTTTTCCTTATCAGCTTTTCTCTGGGAAAGACCGTCTTTGATGGATTCTGAAACTACGCTCAGGATCATGTCGATAGATTTGGAAGCATCATCATTTCCAGGAATCACGAAGTCTACTTTCCTTGGGTCAGAGTTTGTATCTACGATAGCGAATACCGGAATACCCAATTTCTTAGCTTCAGTTACTGCGATGTGCTCTCTCATGATATCAACAACAAAGATTGCTGAAGGAAGACGCACCATGTCTGAAATAGAACCTAAGTTCTTCTCCAGGTTCGCTCTCTGGCGGTCTACCTGCAGTCTTTCTTTCTTGGATAAAGTTTCGAAAGTACCGTCTTTCTTCATTTTATCGATGTGGTTCATCTTCTTAACAGCTTTACGGATGGTTACGAAGTTCGTAAGCATACCGCCTGGCCATCTTTCAGTGATGAAAGGCATATTAAGTTCAGCAGCATGTTTAGCCACTACTTCTTTCGCCTGCTTTTTAGTAGCTACGAAAAGAACTTTTTTGCCTGCAGAGGTGATTTTTTCCAAAGCGGAGCACGCTTCGTCCAATTTCACTGCTGTTTTATGTAGGTCTACGATGTGAATACCGTTTTTCTCCATGAAAATGTATGGAGCCATATTTGGATTCCACTTGCGGGTCATGTGACCGAAGTGTACACCTGCCTCTAAAAGGTCTTTAACATTTGCTTTTGCCATGTCGCTTTTTTGTTTTTAGTTTACGTTCCGCTGTATTGCAATCAACTGGTCTTTAGATGGGAGAACAGTTTGGGTGCTAAACTAAACGGGGCATTTTGTTATGCTTTAGGCCGTAGGCTATAAGCGCTAAGCTTTCAAGCGGTTTAATAATTTGTAGGAATTGAAGCTTAATGCATAAAGCATATTGCTTACAGCAATTCTTAACGTTTTGAGAACTGGAATCTCTTTCTTGCTTTCTTCTGACCTGGTTTCTTTCTTTCCACCATTCTTGCGTCTCTGGTAAGCAGGCCGTGAGGCTTAAGTGCTAACCTGTGCTCTGCGTTGATTTCGCAAAGAGCTCTGGAAACTGCCAGTCTGATAGCTTCGGCCTGACCTGTATTTCCGCCACCGAAAACATTTACGGTAACATCGTACTGCCCTGCAGTTTCTGTCAAAATGAAAGGCTGGTTCAGTTTATAAACCATTACATCTGTGGAGAAGTATTCTTTAGCATCCTTACGGTTTACAGTGATGTTTCCGGTACCCGGCTTCACGTAAACTCTGGCTACTGAAGTTTTTCTTCTTCCAATTTTATGAACTGTAGACATATTAATTATTTAAATTCGTTAATATTAATAGTTTTTGGCTGCTGAGCTTCATGTTTGTGTTCAGTTCCTTCATACAGATAAAGGTTCTTGAACAGCTGAGATCCCAGTTTGTTCTTTGGAAGCATACCTTTAAGGGATTTTTCCAGAACCTTCATCGGATCTTTTTTCAATAGCTCTTCAGCTGTCTGCGACTTCTGACCACCAGGATAACCTGTATGCCAGATGTAAGTCTTGTCAGCCCACTTGTTTCCGGAAAGAGTAATCTTTCCAGCATTCAAAACGATTACATTGTCTCCGCAGTCTGCGTGAGGTGTAAAATTCGTTTTGTGCTTACCTCTCAAAATCTTTGCAACCTTGGAAGCTAGTCTTCCTAAAGGCTGTCCTTCAGCGTCTACCACAACCCATTCTTTATTAGCGGTAGCTTTGTTAGCTGAAACGGTTTTGTAACTTAATGTATTCACACTTTTTCGTTTACGATTAAACATAATTTTC
>JAEWIR010000015.1 GCA_023386965.1 Bacteroidota bacterium | reverse complement strand
TTATTAACACTTCTGGAATATAACGTACTTTCTGTAGTGTTGCCATTTGCATAGGGATACATCAGCAGATAATTCCGGCCGCTGAAGTGATCATTAAGATGATAACTTACCGACTGCATGGCAGGATGGAAAGATTTCATCCCACGTTTGGCCATCATCAGGATGAGTGCCTCATCATTTTTCATTTTTTCCGCAATCCGGGGAAGGTCTTTCCAGTTGTTGAAGATAATGAATTCGGCATCTATCGTGGCCTTTTTCTGTATGGTTTCCAACATGCGGATGGTGTTTTCATCAGCATAGAAAATGATCTTAGTGGCGGAATGTCTTGAAATATTCCACACCTTCTGCAAACATTTAAAGAATCCGGATTCCCTGTGCGCATTCTGCGGAATGAGCACGTGATAGGCCTGTATGGTTGCCACAGGTTGCACGGAATGATAGACCAGCAGATTAGTGGTCTCGTTGGTTAAGTAGCCATTGTAAAGGTTATAGACGAAGGAGGACGTGAATCCCCTTTCGCTGTCCACCGCTATAATGAGGTCAGTAATCCTGTGTTCACGGATTTCGTTGTTGATGCCGTTCACCACATCCGAATCATGTCTCTTCAGCATGTTCAGCTTAAGGTCTGCGGCGGCGGCAGTTTCGGCAGCCGTGCCAAGGATTTTCTCGGCGTTTTTATCAGACGATTCATTCTCTTTTTCGTTGATGATGTTCAGTGCATATACATCTTCCGTGTTCTTCCCGGATTTCAGCAGCAGCGCCAGATTCGTCACAGGTGCAGCAGTGGCCTGATAATTAAGTGCAAGCAGGATCCTTTCCTCCTCAGCCGTATCATCATTCATACTGTTCTCATTTTCTGCGTCCGCAATGTTTTTACCACTTTTTTGCGAGACGAAGGAAGAAACCGTACAGGAGACAAGGATCAGAAGGATACTGCCGTTCAGGACGCTTTCATTCAGAAGTCTGATGGGCTCGCCATTTTCAGTTTCGCCGATAATAATATTATATCCCACCATGACCGTAGCGAGCGTGGCAGCTGCCGAGGCAGAAGACAGGCCGAAAATAAGCTTGCCTTCGTCATCGGTAAACCTGAATGTCTTTTGTGTGGCCAGCGAGGCGGCATATTTTCCACCCAAAGAAATCCCGGTCATCAATAATGCCACTTTAATGGTTTCAAAATCTTTAAAAAAAGCCTTGAAATCGATGAGCATACCTACACTTATAAGAAAGAAGGGGATAAATATGGCGTTTCCAACAAAGTCAATCCGGTTCATGAGTGCTGAGGTATGAGGGATAAGCCGGTTGAGTGCAAGCCCGGCCAAAAAAGCTCCGATGATCGCCTCCACACCTGCCAGTTCCGCAAACAGGGAAGCCAGGTAAATCATTACCATAACAAAAATAAAATGGGAAACCTTATCATGTACCTTTTTAAAGAACCAGCGCGCCACTATGGGAAACCCAAAAAGTACTACAGCGGCAAATACAATTACCGAAAGCGTTAACGTGATCCAAAATGCGGGCGTAACCGTACCCTGCGCCATACCTACACATACCGCCAAAACCAATAGTGCCAGGACATCTGTGATCATTGTCCCGCCTACTGTTACATTAACCGCGCGGTTCTTAGCGACTCCCAGCTTACTAATAAGCGGATATGAAATTAATGTATGCGAGGAAAAGATACTGGCAAAAAGCACGGCTACTAGTATTGCATAACCCAGAATATAATATCCCGCCACGATGCCCATCACAAGAGGTATGGAGAAGGTATACATACCGAATGTAAGGCTTTTCCACTTGTTTTTCCGAAACTCGGTGAGATCAATCTCCAGACCGGCCATAAACATGATGAAAAGCAATCCTGTGGTGCCTATAACAACTACACTGGCATCACGGGGTAAGACATTGAACCCATGCGGACCAATTACAGCACCCGCAATAATGAGTCCTATAAGGTGCGGCACTTTTATCTTGTTAAGAAGTAATGGTGCAGAAAGGATGATGATGAGAATGACCAGGAACTTAAGGATAGGATCCTCCAGCGGCAACACAAAATGGCCCGCAATACTTAGCATACCGTTCATAACTATTTTCTTACAAGTTCAATGGAGAATTGCGAGGTACAGGACTGGTTTACCTGTATTTCCCGTGTTCCGGCGAGACGGTCCGCAGAAACTGTACCGAACTCAATCCTGAAAGTTCTTTGGGAAGCTGCGTCTGCAGGAGTTTCGGACACAAGCACGACTTTGCCGCCGGTATATTCGCCGGTGTACATGCGGATCACGCCCGTCTTGTTCACATTTTTTGCCACAATTTTACCGTCCTCTGACGAAATTTGCCACTCGTCTGTACGCACATCACCCACTACATAATCGGTGCAGTTGGAATGTGTGCAAACGATCTTTCCCGTCCAGGTCCCGTTGATTTCTACCGGCAGGGGATTCACAGCTACCGTATCCTTTGGGGTGTTCAGGCTGTCCCGCAGTTTTAGCAGCGCCTGATAATCTGCCGCTTTTAATGCAAATTCCTTTTCCTTCACAGTCAGTATTGAATCGCGTTTCTGAAGTTCAGTCTGTTTGGGGTCCGTTTTTTCCTGACAGTGGATGACTGCAATTGCAAGAAAAAGAGTAAGGATTATGGGAAAAAGTTTTAGGCGCATAATAAAATGTTTGCCAAAATATACAAAAAAAATCCGGCAATGCCGGACTATCCTGCTGGAAATGATGGTAGGACTAAGCCTTCATTCTGGCTATCACATCTAATCCTCCCTTGGTTTTATCTCCAATCTTACAGATAATTTCGGTATCCAAAGGCAGGAAAACATCCATCCGTGATCCAAATTTTATAAAGCCGAATTCATGTCCGGCCTTTGCAGTGTCGCCTTCGGTACAGTTAAAGACAATCCGGCGGGCTACATAGCCGGCAATTTGCCTGAAGACGACCTTGTGATGCGTCAGGCTTTCAACCGCAACGGTAGTTCTTTCATTTTCGGTAGATGACTTCTCATGCCAGGCTACCAGATATTTCCCGGGATGGTATTTTTTATACACTACCTTGCCTGAAACCGGGTAGCGGCAAATATGAACGTTAAGCGGTGACATAAAAATGGAAACCTGAATGGCTTTCCCTTTAATGAATTCATCTTCATCCACCTCCTTAATCATAACCACCTTACCGTCTACAGGCGCGATCACATTTTCCTTATGGTCTTCTATATCGCGGTTTGGAACGCGGAAAAACCAAAATATCAGGGCATAAATAACGAGAAGAGGAACAATAACAACAAGTGCCCAAAGTTCCAGAAAGGTAACCGCTAAAAAGCTTAAAACTGCAAAAATAAGGGTGGCAACTATAATGGTCCCTTTGGATTCCCGGTGAAGTTTCATGGTATTAAATAAGTTTTTCTAAAATAAAGTACAAATATACTACAGGCGCGCAGATAATGAAACTATCCAACCTATCGAGTACACCGCCGTGTCCCGGGATTAGATTTCCGGAATCCTTCACCGCAAAACTGCGCTTGAGCTGGCTCTCCACCAAATCTCCCAATGGCGCAAATACGGCAATCAGTGCACCTACGACCATCCAGTTACCGCGAAGTTCGGGAAAATATTTATCAACAAAAAATGCAAGAATAACCGTCAGGACCACTCCACCTGCAAAGCCTTCCCAGGTTTTCTTAGGTGAAATCTTCGGCGCCATCTTATGCTTCCCGAAAAACTTACCTGTAAGATAGGCAAATGTATCACTGCTCCAAATCAGGATAAAGAGAAAGAACACCTCCAGACTGAAAGTATCCTGGAATGCGGAATATTTGGGCAGTCCAAGTGCGAATCCAAACGGAAGCGCGGTATAGATCACAGTAAAGATAAGCTTACCACTGTCATAGTAAAGCTCTGAACTGAATTTAAACAGAGTAACTACGGCAATGAGTATCAGTGACAGGGCCAGAATTTCCGACAGTCTGAAATTATAATAAAATCCGAAGTTAAAGTAGCGTTTACTGAAAAGGTAAAAAACAAAAAAAGCCAGTGGCAGAACAATCCAGCGTTCGTAACCCGTGCCGAATTTCATGATTTTCATACATTCCCACACTGAGGCCAGGAAAAGTAAACTGATAAGACCGTAATACAGGTAATGCTGCTTCACAGCATCCGGGAAAACCTTATTAAGCGTTTCTGCTCCTGCAGGATGTACGCAGGCCATAATTATCAGAATATATACCAACCCGGAAATGGTACGCTGAATTAAATTTTTATCCAAAGTATTTCTGTTAGTTACTAATCTTCGATAAGAAGAAGGAATAGCTTAGTGCTGTTACGCGTAGGCGCATCCAATTTATTCTGGTTCCCGCTGATGGAGGTCAGGTTTTTAACGTTGCCGTTTCTCTTGATCTTACTCATCGCGTCATTAAGGTTAGAAACGATTTGGGAAACATTGGCCATGACAATGATTTTCTCCGGTAAACGGGAGGAGTGAAAATGCTTGATATTATTATGCGAAAGCATAATCCTGCCATCGTAGGCAATCAGGTATTCACAGGTGATGAAAGCAGTATCATTGGACTGTTCCAAATTGTCGGTATAAGGAACCTTTACCACATCCAGAAAGTTCTTAAGATCCCGGTCGCAGCAGAACACGGATTTCACCTGTTCTATCTTAATGATCTGATTCAGAATTTGTAAAGCCTCAGCTTCATCTGCACAATAATTAAAAAATCCGCCGGAATGGGTAAATAACTGCGCAAACTTGTAATCGAGATCCGCATTCTTAAGCGAATCTCCAAGTTTTTCCAGACTCTGATTTTCATTATCCTCAGGCTGGTTCATTATCTTACCGACAATTCTTTTAAATAAACTCAACTTTCTTTAATTAGATATCAGTACAAAAATATAAAATATTTCAGCAAATCACCGGAAACACTGACTAAATAGCAAAAAATTCCCGGTATCCGTTAATTAAGAAAAGAATACCGGGATTATTTATACCTAAAGTTGCGTAGGACTGTCAGGTGCAGCGGTATTTTCGTCAGGAACTGACGCCTGATTATCCTCAGAAACTGAGCCTGCTACCGTACTTACAGGGTGTTCAGTCAGTTCTGGATCCCAGGCTCTTTTGCCGAAGATCTCCTCCAGATCTTCGCGGAAGATAACCTCTTTTTCCAACAGTTTCCGGGCAAGACTGTCCAGTTTATCCCGGTTTTCTGCCAAAATATTCAGTGCTCGGGAGTACTGGTTCTCAATAATCGTTGAAATTTCCTCATCAATCACCTTTGCCGTCTCTTCCGAATAAGGTTTGCCAAAGCTGTATTCACTCTGCCCGCTACTGTCGTAATAGGACCTGTTTCCTACTTTTTCATTAAGACCGTAGATGGTTACCATGGCCTGAGCCTGTTTGGTAACACGCTCCAAATCGGACAGTGCACCTGTAGAAATATTACCAAATACAGTCTGTTCGGCAGCGCGTCCGCCTAATGTAGCACAAATCTCGTCGTACATTTGTTCTGTAGTCGTAAGCGATCTTTCTTCCGGCAGGTACCAGGCAGCTCCCAGGGAACGCCCACGCGGCACAATAGTCACCTTAAGTAAGGGTGCGGCATGTTCCACCAGCCAGGAAATGGCGGCATGACCGGCTTCATGATAGGCAACACGGCGCTTCTCAGATGGTTTAATGGCCTTATTCTTTTTCTCCAGACCACCAATAATACGGTCTACCGCATCCAGGAAGTCCTGCTTGGTCACAGATTCGTGGTTATTACGTGCCGCGATCAGAGCTGCTTCATTACAGACATTAGCTATATCAGCACCGCTGAAGCCAGGTGTCTGTTTGGCCAGAAATTCCCGGTCTATACCTTCGTCCAGTTTAATCTTAGAAAGATGAACATCAAAAATAGAGCGGCGTTCATGCAGTTCAGGCAAATCTACATAGATAGAGCGGTCGAAACGTCCGGCTCTCATAAGTGCTTTATCCAGGATATCAGCCCTGTTCGTTGCGGCCATCACAATTACGTTGGTATCTGTACCAAAACCGTCCATCTCTGTAAGCAGTTGGTTCAGCGTATTTTCGCGCTCGTCATTTCCACCGGTAAAGTTACCTTTGCCTCTGGCACGGCCAATGGCATCAATTTCGTCAATAAAAATAATTGCCGGTGATTTAGCTTTTGCCTGCGCAAAGAGATCCCTTACCCGGGAAGCTCCCACCCCAACGAACATTTCAACAAAATCGGAACCGGACAGAGAGAAGAAGGGAACCTTAGCTTCACCTGCTACTGCTTTTGCCAAAAGGGTCTTACCAGTGCCCGGAGGGCCAACCAGCAGCACGCCTTTCGGTATCTTACCACCCAACTTCGTGTATTTATCCGAATTTTTAAGGAAATCCACTACTTCCTGCACTTCTTCCTTTGCGCCTTCAAGTCCAGCTACATCCTTAAATGTAGTCTGCACCTTATCCTTTTCGTCAAATAGTTTTGCACGGGATTTACCGATGGAGAAAATCTGTCCGCCCGGACCGCCGCCACCTGCCATTTTCCGGAAGAATATGAAGTAAATGATAGACAGTATAATAAGCCCGACAGCAATCTGGATCAGGAAACTTTCCATTAAACTCCCCGCAGTATCCACATTGATTGTGGTTTTAAGCTGGGGATTCTCGGCTTTTACCTTGTCAAACTTCTCCATGAGAAGCCTGAGTTCGCCGAATTTAAGGTTGTAATCCGGTCCCGGAGTAGTTTCAAGTGCCGCAAAAGGGCTTTTACTGTCCCCGGAATTCTTTGCCAAAGCGGTACGTGCTTCCGGTGTCAGGAATACATCGGCGGTGAAGTTATCCCTGTATGCTTTGATGTTCTGGACTTTGCCTTCCTTCATCATATCAAAAAACTGCTCCTCCGTAATCTCGGAACTGGTGGACGGCATGAACAGCCCGCGCCCGAAGAACAGTAGGAACGCCATGATAGCGATGGGAAAAAACCAGTTAAATCCTTTATTATTCATTCAAATTTTTTTAAAAATATTAAGCTTCAATGCGGGTGATCTTGGCGTCGCCCCATAACTCTTCTATCTCGTAATACTCGCGGATGTGTTTCTGGAATATATGAACGACTACTGATACGTAATCTACCAGTACCCACATGGCATTTTCGGAACCCTCCACATGCCATGGACGTTCCTGAAGATCATTACGAACTTTTTTCTCGATATTCCCGGCGATTGCCGAAACCTGTGTATTGGAGTTTGCGCTGCAGATGATAAAAGTTTCCGCTACGGAATTTTCTATCTTTGAAAGGTCGAAAATCATGATGTCCTCTCCTTTGGTATCCTGTACCGCATCAACGATTTTATCAATTAGTGCTTGCTTATTTGTGTTGTTATTCATTAAAAATTGGTATAATCTGCAAATTTATTCTTTTTTCTTTACTTTAACATTCTCAACAGTCTTAAAACTTTCTTAAATGACCATGCTGAATTACCTGCCACAGTGCGGCTCTACAAATGACGAAGTCGTGAACTTCCTCCGATCCGGATCCGCTGAAATTGCAGGCCTCTGTACCTTTTTCCAGAACAACGGCCGCGGTCAGTATGGAAACAGATGGGAAGGTGCCGCGGGCAAAAATATTGCCCTTTCACTGGCTGTCCCCGCAAGCTCTGTTAAACTGTCCGATTCACTATTCAACTATTATACCGCACTTAATATACGCCGGTTTACCGCCAATCTGACCCGAAATGAAGTGAAAATAAAGTGGCCCAATGATTTAATAATCAAACATAAAAAGGTTTGTGGAATTCTCATTGAGAAAAAAAAAGTAAATAACCGTATGTACTACATTGTGGGTATCGGACTGAATGTTCTGCAGGAAGATTTTGGCGACCTTCCCAGGGCCGGGTCCCTTCTAACGCAGACGGGCACCCACTTTAACCTAACTGATGTGGCTGAAAGCATGTACACCTTCCTTTTGGGTAATTTCAGTGAGACTGCGGGTCCCGAAGGCATTCTGCAGGACTATAATTCATGTCTGTACAAAAGAAATGAGGTTGCGGTTTTCCGGAAAGACAACATTAGCCAAAATGGCATGATTTCCACTGCAGATGAAGACGGTAACTTATGGATTGAACTTGAACATGGGGGTCTGCAGAAGTTTTACCATAAGGAAATAGAGATGCTTTACTGATTCGCTCTCCGGAAGTAAAGTACGGCAGCCAGGGGTGCAAATACCATATTGGGCAGCCACATGGCTACGGCCGGCGGAAGTGTCTTGTTTTCTGAAACTACCTTAAGCGCTTCGAACGAGAATACAAAAATGAAAGCCAGCGCAATCCCGATAGCCAGGTTAACACCCAAACCACCCCGCTTCTTTTCCGAAGCCAGTGAGAGTGCCAGAAAGGTGAGCACAATTACCGAAACCGGCATGGCAGTACGCTGGTACAGTTCGTTCAGGTAGGTATTCAGGTTGCTGTTACCCTTCTCGCGTTCCCGGTCTATAAAGCGGATGAGTTCCGGAGTGGTCTTGGTTTGTCCCAAAAGCTGGTCCGGAAAGAGTTCTTCAGGCGGAAATCCAAACTTTCGGTAAATCTCGGGACCGTTGTTTAATTTCTCAGAATCGTCTTTTTGGACTGTCTTCTCATGAAAACTGTTCAGCACAAAATGCTTTTTGGCCTCGTCCCAGTACATTTCCGATGCCAGCAGCTGATAGACAAGCCTCTTGTCTTTATCGTACTTCCGGTAAGCAAAACCTGACCCGCGTTTTTCCTTCTTGTTATAACTGTGAATGAATATGTACTCATTGACATTAATCTGCGCGGAAACCGGTGCGCTGCCAATAATCTGCTCCCTTTTTCGTGCATTCATTGTATAGGCTTCCAACTCGTTTTTCTGGATATTGGCCCAGGGCAGAACATAGTGGTTTATGACAAGTGAAAAAAGACCTATAAAAAGCGAGGTTATAAAATAGGGTCTGGCAAACCGGTGAAAACTGGCGCCACTGCTTATAATTGCAACAATCTCAGTGTTATTGGCCATCCTGGACGTAAAGAAAATCACAGCAATAAATACCAGAATAGACATGAAGGTCATTATAAGGTAAATGATCCAGAATGGATAATACTGGGTTAGGAATTCAGAAAGCTGAAAACCGTTCTCTTCAATACGCGGTTTCTTGGCCTGCACGTCTATTACCAAAACGACGGTGGAGAGCAGCAGCAAAATGAAACCGAAGGTTCCAAGATATTTTTTGATGATATAACGGTCTACAATCCCCATGAAGTTGGTCAATATTTACAGGCGCTGGCGGAGAGCCGGCATTACGGAATCCTTCCACTGGTAGAAATCACCCGCAATAATATGCTCACGGGCTACTTTTACGAGATCCAGATAGAACGCGAGATTATGGATAGAGGCAATTTGCTTCGCCAGATATTCTTTGGAAACGAACAGATGTCTCACATAAGCTTTGCTGTATTCCCGGTCCACATAACTGGTTCCAAACTCATCCAGCGGCGAAAAATCATCTTTCCATTTCTGGTTTTTCATGTTCATAACACCATTCCAGGTGAAGAGCATTGCGTTTCGTGCGTTTCGGGTGGGCATTACACAATCCATCATATCTATACCGAGACCAATTGATTCCAGAATATTCCAGGGTGTGCCCACTCCCATAAGATACCTCGGCTTATCTTTGGGCAACACCTCTGTAACGATATCAGTGATGCGGTACATCTCGTCCTCGGGTTCACCCACGGATAGTCCTCCAATGGCATTTCCCACAGCATTGCTTTCGGAAATGACCTCAGCGGAAATTTTACGTAAATCGGCATAGGTAGAACCCTGTACAATGGGAAAAAGATGTTGACGGTGCCCATACATTTCGGGATTATCTGCACACCAGTCTATGCATCTTTTTAGCCAGCGGTGGGTGAGTTCCATAGATGTTTTTGCCTGGCTGTAACCGCAGGGATAAGGTGTACATTCATCAAAAGCCATGAAAATGTCGGCACCAATCTGTCTTTGGATCTCCATTGACTTTTCCGGAGAAATAAACTGCACGCTGCCGTCTATGTGAGATTTAAACTTCACTCCTTCTTCAGTCATCTTCCGTGAGGCAGCGAGCGAAAACACCTGATAACCTCCCGAATCGGTAAGTATTGGCAGTTCCCAGTTCATGAATTTATGAAGACCGCCCGCCTTTGTCATAATGTCCATACCGGGTCTCAATAACAGGTGGTAGGTATTTCCTAAGATAATCTGGGCCTTGATATCGTCCTTTAATTCGCGCTGATGAACTGTCTTTACTGAGGCAACAGTTCCTACCGGCATAAAGATGGGAGTCTGTATCTGCCCGTGATCCGTGGTGAGTAAGCCCGCACGTGCTTTTCCTTCTGACTTTTTATCTATTTGAAAAAATGGCTGCATATCAATTACGAGGAATTTCTTCCACTTTATTTTTCTTAAGTTCTTTTTCAATAAAGGCTTCCGCCTTCGGATGACGTTTTTTAATAATCTCCTGCGATTCCTCTAAAATCGACTCCAGTTTACGGCTGCTGCCATAATATTTATAGCTGGCAGTAAAATCTGCCGCACTTACCTTATACTTTTGCAGTACAAGACGCGTGGCATTCTCCATATTACTGTTCTGTGTAACCCTCAACAGTTCTTCCTGTATGGTAATTTCTGCAACAATTTCAGCAATCTCATCTTCAGAAAGCAGATTTGCCGGCCTTTCCACATAATCTGAGCAGGAAAGGAAAAAACCAAACAGGCAAAAAAGGACCAACCGTTTCATCAGCATTACAATTTACCGATTAATGACTGCCACTTCAGATGCAGTACCCCGAATACGGCTTCACCTATGATTCCGCCATTCATCTTACTCTCTCCCTTTACACGGTTCATAAAAATGATGGGAACCTCAACGATCCTAAACCCTTTTTTATAGGCCCTGAATTTCATTTCTACCTGAAAGCCATAGCCTTTGAGATTGACATTATCCAGACCTATTTCCTCCAGCACTTTTCTGGAAAAACAGGCAAAGCCGGCCGTGGTGTCATGAACCGGAATACCCAGGATAAACCGGACATATTTGGAGGCACAATAGGAAAGCAGGACTCGCCCCATAGGCCAGTTTACCACATTAACCCCGTTGGAGTAGCGCGAACCCACGCTCATATCAGCCTGAAGACAGGCTTCAAACATTCGCGGCAGGTCCGCAGGATTATGCGAAAAATCCGCATCCATTTCAAATATATAGTCATACCCGTTCTGCAGAGCCCACCTGAATCCATGAATGTAGGCCTTGCCCAATCCATCCTTTACTTTCCTGATGCTTAGATGCAGGTGATGGGGATACTTTTCCTGCAGCTTTTTCACCAAACCGGCGGTTCCGTCGGGTGAGGAATCGTCTACCACCAGGACATGGAAATCCTGATCAAGAGCAAACACCGCAGCAATTATGGCTTCGATATTTTCCTGTTCATTATAGGTAGGTATAATAACGAGTTTCTTCATTTCCGGGTGCAAAGATAGTGTAAAATCAAGACTGCATTATGTTTTTAAAATAATCCTATTTTTGCATAAATGTTCCAATTAACTGCAGTAACCGGGTTTACCAACCAACTTCGCCTCACCGAAAGCCATGACTGGGTAATTGCTCTGCTGCTGGCATCATGCTTTCTTTACGTATTCATGCTGTCATCACTGCACAGGGGCATAAATCTTAAGCGGTTCCTGATGCAGGATTTCGCTGATGCCAGTAATGTTATCGTTACCTGGGCCATCGTTTCTCTGGTACTTTGCCTTAGTGCCGCTGCGCTGATCTCACAGTATGTGCCCACCGTGCCCAGATTCCTTGCATTACCCGATTTTTTAGGCCTGCAGTTTAATAAGTTTGGATTTACATTTCTTGCCCTGGTCTTGTTTTACCTGTTAAAAGCTATGCTAAGCTACCTATTTTACCAGAGTGTAGGCTTCTCACGACGCTGGAACGCTTTCTGCTTCACTGCTACAAGGTTTTACTTTGTGCTTTCGCTGGTGCTTATGGGATTGTGTATCAGCCATTATTATTTTCCTATTGATAAAAGCGAAGCACTAATATATTACATTTCGTTTTTCGGTTTTGTTTTCATATTCAAAACGGTGTATTACATCTTCCACAAAAATCACATTCTGCCCAACGAGTGGTATTATAAATTTTTGTATATTTGCACGCTCCAATTTATACCTGTTTTGGCGCTTTGGAAATTATTATTTTTTTAAACACAAATTAATATGAAGATCAAATCTATTCTTGTTTCTCAGCCGCCACCAAGTGAATCTTCACCTTATCTGGAAATGGCGAAGAAGGAAAAAATCAAAATAGATTTCCGTCCGTTCATTCATGTGGAAGGTCTGGACAACAAGGAACTCAGAACACAGAAGATTGACCTTGCTCAGTTTACGGGAATTATCTTTACGAGCAAAAACGCTATTGACCACTATTTCCGTCTTGCTGAAGAGATGCGCTTCAGCGTACCGGATTCTATGCGTTACATCTGCCAGAGTGAAGCTATTGCGAATTATCTTCAGAAACATATTGTTTACAGAAAAAGAAAGATAAGTTTTGGCGAAAAAACATTCGCCGACCTGGCACCTCTGTTCAAAAAGTTCCCTTCAGAGAAATACCTGCTGCCATCTTCGGATGTCTTAAGTCCGGATATACCTGTAATCCTGGACAAAGCAAACGTAGACTGGACCCGTGCCATCATGTACAGAACGGTTTGTTCCGACCTTACAGATATCTCCATACAGGACTACGATATGCTGGTATTCTTCAGTCCTCAGGGTATAAAGTCGCTTCATCAGAACTTTAAAGATTTCAAACAGGGCGAAACCAAGATCGCTGTTTTCGGCCCAACCACACAAAGTGCCGCTGAAGAAACCGGACTGATGGTCAATGTGATGGCTCCTACGAAGGAAACTCCTTCTATGACCATGGCAATAGAGAAGTACATCAGAAATATGAACAAATAATACCTTAGGTTATTATGCTGTATAATCCGTTCCTGGCTGGGACGGATTTTTTGTTAGATTGTGAACCACAGAACGGAGCCATACACAGCCACTGTCATAAGCAATGCCTGGCCTACCACGCGAAATAGTTATCTTTGAATCCTTTTATTACCAAATGAATATCCCACAAGCAAAGAAAATAGAAAAAATCCTCGAAATCCATGGTGACCGCCGTGTAGATCCTTATTTCTGGATGAACGAGAGAGATAATCCGGAAGTGACTGCTTATCTGCAGGCCGAGAATGAATATGCCGGGTTTGTGATGAAGGAAACAGAAGAACTTCAGGAGGAACTTTACCGTGAAATGAAGGCCCGGTACAGAAAGGATGATGAATCCATTCCCTACTTTTTCAACGGGTATTGGTATATTGTACGGTATGAGAAAGGTAAGGAATATCCCATATTCTGCAGGAAACACCTCACCCTTGAAAGCCCGGAAGAGATTATGCTGGATGCCAACGAGCTTGCAGAAGGCCATGATTATTTTGACCTCGGAAGCGCCGCAGCCAGCCCGGATAACCGCCTGGGAGCCTACTCCACCGACACCGTGGGAAGGAGGATCTACACCATTCAGATAAAAGACCTCAACACGGGCAAACTCTTGCCTGACACCATTGAAAACTGTACGGGTAAAGCGGTATGGTCGGCAGACAACCAATATATCTTCTATATCCGAAAAGACGAAAACCTGCGCGCATACAAAGTGTTCCGGCACCAGATTGGAAGCAGCCCGGAAAACGATGAAGAAGTTTATCATGAGCAGGATGAGGCGTATGACGTAACCGTCTACAAAACAAAATCCCTTGAGTACATTTTCATAGGAAGTTCAAGCACGCTCTCAGACGAGCACAGGTTTATCTCTTCCAGCGACCCACTGGGTTCCTGGCAAATCCTTCAGTCCAGAACTGAAGACCTGGAATATTCTGTAGAACATTTTGGTGATGACTTTTATATAATCACCAATGCTAATGATGCCTTTAACTTTAAACTTGTTAAAACACCGGTAACCAAACCGGATATCAGCCACTGGAGGGATATTGTACCACACCGTGAGGATGTACTGCTGGAGGGCTTTGAAATTTTCAGGCATTTCATTGTGCTGGAAGAAAGGAAAGAAGGTCTGCTACGGCTTAAAGTAACCGATTCCCGGAACGGAGAAAGTCACTACCTGAAATTTTCTGACCCAACCTATACAGCATTTATAAGTCTCAACCTGGAGTTTGACACCACTAAACTGCGTTATGGTTACACCTCCCTGACACAACCTACGACAGCCTACGAATACGATATGGAAGAGCGGACAACCACCTTGCTGAAGCAGCAGGAGGTAATGGGAGGCAACTTCAGCCCCGACAACTATATTTCGGAAAGACTTTGGGCCAAATCACGGGATGGTGAAACTATGATCCCCGTTTCGCTGGTATACCATAAAGACACCGCCAAAAGCCCCGATACTCCATTGCTGATGTACGGTTACGGAAGTTATGGTCATACAGTAGACGCAGGTTTTTCTAACGTACGGTTATCCCTTCTGGACCGGGGTTTCATTTATGCCATTGCTCACATCCGCGGTGGCGAGTACCTGGGACGCGAATGGTACGAAGAAGGCCGGATGCTTAAGAAAAAGAACACCTTTTACGATTTTATCGATGTCGCGAAACATCTGATCTCAATAAAATACACATCACCAAGCCACTTATATGCGATGGGCGGCTCGGCAGGAGGTTTACTCGTGGGTGCCGTAATCAATTTTGAACCGGAACTTTTCAACGGTGTAATTGCTCAGGTACCGTTTGTAGATGTTGTGACCACAATGCTGGACGAAACCATACCGCTTACCACGGGAGAATATGATGAGTGGGGTAATCCAAATGAGAGTGAATATTACCATTATATGAAATCATACTCACCTTATGATAATGTGGAGGCCAGGAATTACCCAAACCTGCTTATCACAACAGGTCTTCACGATTCACAGGTACAGTATTGGGAGCCTGCCAAATGGACAGCGAAACTAAGAGAGCTGAAAACCGACAGCAATCTCCTTTTATTCAAAACCGACATGAGCTCGGGACACGGAGGTGCCAGCGGCCGCTTTGAGAGCCTGAAAGAAGACGCGCTGGAGTTTGCATTCTTACTAAAACTGGAAAAAAGAACATTATGAATAATTTGAGCGAAGCAGAGCTGTGGACCAAAGTTGAGAGTTTCTTTGTTGAAAATTTTGATACCGAAAAACATCCGTCGCTGGACACTATCCTTTTTCTGATCGGTGTTCAGGAACTGGGCAGCGGGCCGCAAAAATACACAAAAGATGATAAGCTTAACATCCTGCATATTGCGGTTTGCAGGTTACTTGAGCCATTTGGCTACTATAAATTCTCGCATTATGACAAAGAAGGCTTTCCCCATTTCAGCGAAGTGGAGCCGCTACCTGAACTTAAGCCCAATGAGCAGCAACTGCTGATGAAAAAAGCCATCATCCAGTACTTTATCGACGAAGAACTCTTTTAAACGTTACCGGGCTGCATACCCCCTTCCAGAGACCTTTCGAGATTTTCTAAACCTGCTTTGAACCCTTCTTCAAAACCAGTGTCAATGATCTCTTCCATATCTGCCGCCGATTTGAAATGAAGGTTCACGGTAAGCTTCGTACCTTCCTGCACTCCGGTGAAGCCTATCAGCCAGTCAACCACAGGTTTGTTGATGTCCATATTCCCCGAAGCATCGGAGAAATAATCCGACCACGCAATACTGCGGTGGAACATAATTTCATTGTAGCGAACTCCGGCATGATGACGCTCACCTTGAGGTCCCACCATTGCGTACTGCCATACACCTCCTTCCTTAAAGTCTAAACTATCGGTCTCGCACTTCCATGGCATTGGAGCCCACCAGCGGTCTAAAAGTTCCTTACTGGAAAAATGTTCCCATACAGCAGAAACATCCGCATTGAATACGCGCATTATAAACATCGTGGCTGCATCACTGTCTATTTGCACTATTGTTCTGTCTTTCATCTTGAGTTTATTTATGTCAAATGTAAACATTAGAATTCAAAACATTTATAACCATGCCGAAGCATTCACAATAAACCGTTAAAATGAACGTTTTTAAGAAAATTTTATTATTATACAAGCGCACATTTTGCATTTACATTCTTAAAATCAGTAATTTTAACATCTGAAATTTAACGGGTTCATGAACAATAAATTTATTCCCATCATCTCTGTTTTTATGACCATTTCGCTGGTGGTCTTTGTTGCGCTCCAGTTTTACTGGCTCAAAAGTTACTATGAAGCATTGGAGCAGGATTTTTCGAACAAGGTGCATGCGGCCCTGGAGTCATCAGCAAAAAAAATGACGGATATAGAGGTGGAAAAATACTATGCGCAGTATAAAAATCTGGACAAAGACGTAACTTCCAGCACTCAGCCCTCAGTTACAGCCATCCAGCAGGTGGAGGATTCCGCCAGCCGCCGTACCATCACCTACTCCAAAAACATTATTGAAAACAAGGATATTCCCATTTCGCACCGCGGTGACAGCCTGAAGGTGACCACCATGTACACCGATGAGGCACTCGTACGGTTGCGCAGAGATTCCTCGGCGCCCGAACTTCTTACTGAAGACCTGAACCGGTCCATACAAAGCGGCGAATATACACTGAGAGAGTTTGTGCAGCTTATAGGAATCAATCTGCCGGTGGAAAAACGTGTTGTCCCAGAAGTACTGGATTCTGTTATATCGCGGGAACTCCGCCTTAAGGGCATAGATACCAAATTCGGCTACGGAATTCTGGACAACCGGAACAATCTGACTCCGGTGGCCAACGAGATTTTTAAAGTGGAGAAAAATGCCGACAGCTATACTTATCCCATTTTTTCCGACAGTAAAGACCGGACCATCTATAGCCTCTCGTTAGTTTTTCCCAGAAAAGGATATTCACTGGCCAAAAACAACCTTCCTATGCTGCTGGGCACCTTTATGTCCCTGCTCACCATCCTGGGAATCTACATCATTTCCATTAATTACATGATGAGGCAAAAGAAAATTGCTGAGGTTAAAACTGATTTCATCAATAACATGTCACACGAATTCAAGACGCCGCTGGCCACCATTTCGGTAGCTACAGATTCACTGGCCAATGATAAAATTGCCACAAACCCGGAGAAGGTGAAGTATTATTCGCAACTCATCAAACAGGAAAATCTGCGCATGAAAAAGCAGGTAGAAAATGTCCTGAACATGAGCAAGCTGGAAAGAAATGAAGTACAGCTGTTCCTGAAGGAAACCAACCTCCGCAACCTCATCAAAGAAATTACCGAGAGTTTCGGCCTTATCATCGCGCAGCGCAGCGGTACTCTGGAGCAGGAGTTCACCGCAGACAGATATATTGTTAAGGTAGACGAATTCCATATATCCAATGCACTAATCAACCTTTTGGATAATGCCAATAAGTATTCACCGGAAACACCTCAGATATTTGTAAAGACAAAAAATGAAGGCAACTGGTATGTAATTGAAATTTCTGACAAAGGAATTGGCCTGGATGTGGACAATAACAAACGGATTTTTGATAAATTCTTCCGCGAGGAAACGGGTAACATCCACAATGTGAAAGGCCAAGGCTTAGGTTTGTCCTATGTAAAGAAAATCATTGAACTCCATAAAGGACAGGTTCTGGTAGAATCGCGTAAAGGGAAAGGAAGTACTTTCACCATAAAACTACCTATGAATCAGGTGTAAAAATACATAAAAACAATAAAAAATAAATAAAATGAATAACAGGATCCTACTGGTAGAAGACGACCAAAGTTTTGGCGCAGTTCTAAAGGACTACTTAACCATCAATAACTTCGAGGTGACCCTTGCAGTGGATGGAGAGCAGGGTTTGAAGGAATTTACTGAGAATGAATTTGACATTTGCATCTTTGATGTGATGATGCCTAAGAAAGACGGTTTCTCCCTGGCCGAAGACGTGAAGAAAATCGATAAGAACACACCCATCATTTTCCTTACGGCCAAAAACCTCAGGGAAGATATCCTGAAAGGATATCAATTGGGTGCCGATGATTATATTACAAAACCTTTCGATACAGAATTGCTGCTGTATAAGATCAAGGCCATCCTGCAGCGCAGCGCAGCGGTAGAAAATGATGAACAGGAACAGTTCAAGATAAGCAATATTTTCTTCGATTCCATGTTGAGGCAACTCCGTGTTGGAGATGAAGAATATAAACTTTCACCGAAGGAAAACGAACTCCTGAAGCTACTCTGTCAGCACCGCAACGATTTCATGCCGCGGGATCTGGCACTTAGGAAAATCTGGAAAAAGGAAAATTATTTTACAGCCCGCAGCATGGACGTCTATATCGCTAAACTGCGGAAACTGCTGCGTGATGACGAGGGTCTGGAAATAATCAACGTACACGGCGAGGGTTTCCGCCTGCTGGTAAAAAACTAAGCTTTCAATACCTTATAATTATAAACACCTCACAGTTCAGTACTGCGAGGTGTTTTGCTGTATGCCTCTTTTAAACTGCCGCCTTATTTTTTGTTTTCGGCTGCAAATTCTTTATGCGGTACAAAATAAAAGCCTGCAATTTTATTCTCTTTGTTAAAGGTGACCTGAACATCCAGACTGGTCTTTTCAAATTCCGAATAAAAATAATAGGTATCTTCCTCATTGTTTACATCCAGGATTTTTTTGAAAGCTCCGGTTTGACCAGTGATCTGTGAGCCCAATTGTTTAAATTCTGCCGGCGGAAGCTGCTCCTGAATCGTTGCGTCGAACATTGCGTAAGCTCTTTCACTGTCCTTATCTGAGAACATTGACTTCACAAAATCCTGACCTAAACTTTTCCTGTCCTGCGAGAACAACACCACAGAAAAGAACATAAACATCAATACAAATACATTTTTCATAAGCACTTTAGTTTTATTACAGCTGCAAATGTAATTCTTTAAGCTTGCAAAGCCTCCAAAATATTAGAATTTTCCAAAAAACAGACAGATAATGTAAAGTCGGCAGAATTTCCTATTTTTGCTGGATTAGAAGATAACAATATGAAAATTAGCACACTATTTATAATCGGAAGTATTTTGGCTCTCAACTCCTGCGACAAAGACCAGAAGCCGACATACCTTAAGGATACAAACACTACAACTGCCACAAACAGCAAAACAGATGCAGCAAAGGCGCAAGCCTCAAATATGCTGTTACCAGCAGGTGGAACGACATCAGTACCCGGTGCGCAGAATACTGCCGGAGTACAGCAAACCGCACCCGGAACCAATCCTCCACACGGACAGCCCGGACATAAATGCGAGATTCCTGTAGGTGCTCCACTGAATTCTGCCGCAAAAAGCCCTGCAGCAACGCCGCAGTCCATTACAGTAGATCCTAATTCGGCAAAGAAAGATCCCGCTGCTTATAATGTAACACCTCCACCAACTACCGCTCCCGGTATGAACCCACCACACGGGCAACCCGGCCACCGCTGCGATATTTCAGTTGGGGCACCGCTTAACAGTCCTGCTAAGAGCACTACAAACACAGCGGCACCTGCCAGCATTGTTCCGGCCACTACCACACCAGACCCAATGGCGTATAACGTTGCAAATAAACCGGCAGCTGCCGCCACCGGAAAAGCGGGGCTTAACCCTGCGCATGGCCAGCCCGGACACAGATGCGATATCGCCGTAGGCGCACCTTTAAAATAAAATGACTAATTTTGTGCCTTAAATGGCAGGGAAACTTCACATACTGATTGTATTTTTCTGTTTGGGTATTTTTATTGTACCTAAACAGAACCTCTTTGCTCAACTCCTGCAGCAGGACTGCTGCTCTGTTTCCAGTTCAGGCGACTGCTGTCCATCTCCGGAAAATGATTCCAAGCCTTGTCATGGTGGGGAAAAGAAATCCTGCGGGGGTGACTGCACAAGCTGCAAATCCTGCTCTACTACAACGGTCTTTGCGTCTATTGCACCGGACCTTAAGGTTACTGACAACGCTGTAGCCGCTGCGGACAGCAGCAAGGGCTTTTGTTATTTAAGCCCCGAACTTTCCGACTCCGCTGCCAAAATCTGGCAACCCCCTAAAATAGGTTAATTATTCCGATTCTATGCCCAAGGTACGTTCACTGGGCAAATTTTCTTTTAATTAATCTAAATTTTTACAATGAAAACTTTATTAAAAAGTGTTCTTATTATATCCCTTTTCTTCACTCAGTTATTAAATGCCCAAACCATTACCGAATCCACCTTCAAAGTAAAAGGTGAATGTGGCATGTGTAAGGACAGAATTGAAACCACAGCTAAGAGTGCAGGTGCGGCCTCAGCCAACTGGAACGCCAATACCCAAACCCTGAGTGTAAAATACGACGCCACCAGGGTTACAGGAGACACCCTACTGAAAAAAATCGCCGAGGTTGGTCACGACAATGAAAAATATGCGGCCCCAGACTCAGTGTACAGCAACCTTCCCGGCTGCTGCCTGTACGAAAGGACACCCTCATTCCTAACCACCAACCTTCAACCGCAAGCCAGTGCCTCCGCTTTGCCTGCCAACACGTTTTTCGTTAAAGGAAATTGCGGCTCATGCAAAGCCAGGATTGAAAAGGCCGCCAAAGACGCCGGCGCCACGGCTGCAGACTGGAGTTCTGAGACCCAAACGGTAGTGTTGGACTTTGACCCTACCAAAACATCTTCAGACATTATTCTGCAGAAAATTGCACAGGTCGGTCACGACAATGAAAAATTTCTGGCAAAGGATTCCGTGTATAATGCTTTGCCCGGCTGTTGCCTATACGACCGCGAACTGGCCTTTGGCGTAAAGAGTGATTTGGTTCACAACGATGAACAGCAAGCTCCCAAAGATTTTACCCAGCATAAAGATCACATTGACCATGATATAGACGGTGTTTTAATCACCAAAAAGGAAGCAGCAACCTCACTCAGCCGCAAATCTGCCGGTCTAACCTTTAACATTGGACAAAAGGAATTGTTGAAGGCGGCCTGCTGTAACCTTTCAGAAAGTTTTGAAACTAACGCAACTGTAGATGTTTCTTTCAGTAATGCGGTTTCGGGTACAAAACAACTGAAAATGTTAGGTCTGGACCAGAAATACACCTCACTCACAAGGGAACTGCTGCCCTCTATACGTGGTTTGGCCTCACCATACGGACTGAACTTAATCCCGGGCCGGTGGATTGGCGGCATACAACTCACTAAGGGCGGAAGTACGGTAACAAATGGATATGAAAGTATAACCGGACAGATCAATACTGAATTCCTGAAGTTTCAGACAACTCCGGAAACAGCACTGAACTTTTTTGGCGATGCCAACGGCAGGTTTGAAACAAATATCACATCAACAAGCGCGCTTACCGACCACTGGAATCAAACCGTACTGCTGCACGGAAACGCTACAGTTGCGAAAATGGACACCAACGACGACGGCTTCTTGGACCAGCCCACGGGAAACCAGATCAATGCCGCTTATTTACTGAATTATAATGACCTGGACCATTCCGGACTGGGAACTCATTTCGGCATCAGTTTCGTAAAGGATCAGCGTCACGGCGGACAGAAAGACTATGACCGATATACTGACCAGTCGCAGCAGAGTTTATACGGTATTGGAATTGACCTGGCTAAATTTGATATCTGGAACAAGACAGGGTATGTTTTTAAAGGCAAACCTTACCAAAGTATCGGCTGGATGAACCAGTACAGCCATCACGAACAGGACAGTTTTTTCGGAAACAGGAATTATCTGGGCAAACAAAGCACCTTTTATTCAAATCTGATTTTTGAAAGCATTTTGGGAAACACCAACCACAAATACAAAGCCGGTGCGAGTTTCCTGTTTGATAAATTTGATGAGGTATATCTTCAGGAGGACTATAGCCGCACGGAAACCGTTCCCGGACTTTTCCTGGAATACACGCTAACAGGAGACAAATACACCTTGGTAGCCGGTGCCAGAGCCGACTTTCACAACCTGGCCGGAACACAGTTCACCCCACGTGTTAATTTTAAATATGACTTTACACCGAAGACCATACTTCGTCTTTCGGCCGGCAGAGGATTCCGCACAGCGAATGTTTTTGCTGAGAACCAGCAGTATTTCGCATCCAACAGGCAAATCGAAATCCAGGGGAATGGCGGTAAAATATATGACCTGAAACCGGAGACTGCATGGAACTACGGTGCCAGCCTACAGCAGGAATTTAACCTTTTCAGCAGGAAAGCTACTTTGGTAGCCGATTTCTTCCGCACAGACTTCCAGAATCAGGTCCTGACAGACCTTGATGTTACACCACAAAAAATTGTATTCTATAACCTGAACGGAAAATCCTTTGCCAACAGTTTCCAGACGCAGCTGGACTTTTCGCCGGCTAAAAATCTGGACCTTCGACTGGCCTACAAATACTATGACGTGCAGGCAGACTACCTGGAGGGCAGGAGAAACGTACCTTTTATGGCTAAGAACAGAGGATTTTTCAATGCTTCTTATAGCACTGAAGCCAATGAAAGAAAAGCTTTCTGGGCTTTCGACACCACACTTCAGTTCGTGGGAAAACAGGACCTGCCGAACTTGTCATCCAATCCTGCACAATTTCAGCTGGCTCGCACCTCCGACCCTTTCATGACACTGAACGCACAGATTTCGCGTGACTTTTCGGAGAACATCAGAGTTTACGTGGGTGGGGAAAACCTGACGTCATTCACCCAGGACACTCCCATTATCGATGCTTCCAATCCTTTCGGAAATTATTTTGACGGCGGAATGGTGTATGCACCCATTATGCCGGCCAATTTTTATATAGGCCTTGACCTCAAATTCTGATATTCAGTTAGGGAAATAAAAAAAGGGAAGTCGGCGTTGACTTCCCTTTTTTTATGTTGTTTGGCAATTATGCATTAAGCCACTCCGAGGTTTGCAGATATTTCTGGTCCGGATAATAAATAAAAAGCACATTCTGACCTTTAATGGTGTTGATAATAGGTTCCGCGAGTTCACGTGCCACTGCCGGACAGCCCCAGCTGCGGCCGATCCTGTTCTGTGCCTTAATGAAATCCTCACTGATATAATCGGCCCCATGCATTACAATAGCGCGTTTGTACGCATTATCGTTGTAGCCTTTATCCATTCCGATCAGCTTCAGAGAGTAACCGTTAGAACCATTGTAAGTTGATTCTGTGATATAAAAACCCATGCTGCTTTGCAGTGAACTTTCGGTGTTCGAGAATTTCGTCGCAAATTCTTCTCCCGTATTCTTTCCGTGTGCCACCAGCTCATTGAAAAGAACCTTTTTGGAGTTCATGTCAATCACCCACAGTCTTTTCTTTGTTGATGAAAGTGAAAAATCACAGATGGTCAGAATGCCAGCACCATTATCCAGCTTTCCGGCTTTCATTAAGTTTGAATATCCCTGAAAAGCTTTCGCAAAAACTTCTTCATTCATTCTGTTTCCGCTTCCGAAGTCGATTGTTTTGTAGAGTTCAGCTGCAGCGTCTACATTCAAAACAGCTGAATTCTCTACTTCGGAAGAAACTGGCACAGGATTTTCAAGTGTGTTGTCAGCAAAGTTTTCGCGGGTATCACTGTAAAAGGAGGTAGTCAATATAAAGGTGGCTGAAACAGCCAGAAGTAAATTACGCATAATATTATGTTAAATAGATTGGTGCGGCAAAATTACACAACAATCTGCTTCAGGAAGTTACATCCTTGAAGTTTAACTCTATTTAAGACAATTTAACAGGTTTTCCGCTACAGTTTGTTATTATTTTTGGGAGTCACCCACGAATTCAAGGCTCACGGAATTCATACAGTATCTCATGCCGGTGGGCGGTGGACCGTCATTAAAGACATGTCCCAGATGTGAATCGCAACGTTTACAAACTACTTCAATCCTTTCCATGCCATGGCTGGAGTCACGGTTATAAGCCACACCTTCTTTGTCAGCCTCAAAAAAACTTGGCCAACCACACGTAGATGAGAATTTTGAATCCGAACGGAACAGATGGTTGCCACAAACAGCACAGTAATAATCGCCCAATTCATCAAACTCATTGTATTTACCCGTAAAAGGCCGCTCCGTATCAGCTTCGCGGGCAATCGCATAAAGGTCGGCCGGCAGGATCTTTTTCCATTCGTCATTACTGACCGTAAGTTTTGTACGGTCTGTCCTGGAGTAATAAGGATTTTCAGTTGTATTTTGCATAACTTTAGTATTTTCAGGTTGGTTTAACTGTGTACACATCTGCAGGTTAAGCAGTACGAGCAGGAAAAGCAGAGGTCTCATTCTGTTTAAAATATCTTCAAAATTAGGTATAAATATTAAAACAGCTATAGCAAGGTACTTCAGGTCAAAATTGCCGGCACCTTACCGTATCGGCATGTAAATAGCAGCACTGCTTCAGTAGGTTTACATAAATTTGAGAAATGAACGATCCCCTAAAACATAAGCAGCTACGGAAATATAAAATGTTTGCCACAGGACTGTTTGTATTGATGGCCGTCGTATTTGTAATTACGACAGTGCTTGAAAAACAGAACCCAGCCCACTGGATAGGCTATATCCGGGCTTTCTCTGAAGCGGCCATGGTTGGTGCGCTTGCCGACTGGTTTGCGGTGACTGCACTTTTCCATCATCCTTTAGGATTAAAAATCCCGCATACCAACCTGATTCAAAACAGTAAAGAGCGCATTGGTGATAACCTGGGAAATTTTGTTGTCTCAAACTTCCTTTCGCCGCAAAACATACGGCCTTATATTCAGAAAATAAGAATTTCAAATATAGCGGGAGAGTGGCTGGCCAAAGAGAAAAACCAGCGAAACCTCGTAGGCGAACTTTCAAAAATGGTCCTAAACATCTTACATAAACTGGATGATGAAGCAGCAGCAGGTCTGATTGCAAAAAAAGCAAGGGAAATGACAAACGACCTGAAAATAAACAGGATCATTGGCAGTGGAATTGAATATTTGGTTGAGAAAGAAGATCACCAGAAAATGATCACCGGTCTTGCCAAACAGATAAAGGATTATGTATTGACCAACCAGCAAATCGTGAAGGAAAGGGTACAGAAAGAAAGCTATTTCCTTATTCCGAAATTCGTGGATGATACGATCGCGGACAAAATCACCAACGGACTTTCAAAATTCTTTGAAGAGGTTGAAGCTAATCCTGAACATTCCTTACGTGCAGAGATTACGGCTAAACTTTTTGCCTTTTCTGAGGAGGTCCAGACTGAAAAAAGGTGGGAAGATGAATTCCGCGCGATAAAAAATGATTTCCTAACAGATGAGAAACTCCGGGAATATTCAGCGGATATCTGGAATTCAATAAAACAGTCTTTAACACAGGAACTGGAGGAGGAAGATTCGGCGCTGAAACGCTATCTGACGAGAAATCTTACTGAACTCTCCCAAAACCTCCAGACCGACGAGAAACTACAGCACAAAATTGATCACTGGGTGCGCGTTACCGCTTACAAATATATTCTTAAGAATACGCATCAGGCGTCCAATCTTATCAGTTCTACCGTGGGCAACTGGGAAGGAAAGGAACTAAGCGAAAAACTCGAACTGGAAGTAGGAAAAGACCTTCAGTTTATCCGGGTAAACGGTACATTGGTGGGAGGACTGGTGGGACTTATTATTTACACAGTAAGTAATTTCTTTATCTGATGTCCCAACAGCAAATCTTAAGACATATGTTTCCCTTCTTTTTCCAAAAGTTTAGAGTTGATCTCATGGATCAGTTCAGGGCCCTCATAAATAAAGCCGGTATACAGTTGTACAAGACTGGCGCCGGCTTCCAGTTTTTCCAAAGCATCCTCAGCAGAATGAATTCCACCGACTCCGATGATCGGAAATGCTTTTCCGCTTTTTTCTGAGAGAAAACGGATGACTTCGGTAGAACGTTTTCCTAATGGCTTACCGGAAAGGCCACCGGCTTCTGATTTATTTTCAGATTTTAAACCTTCACGCGACAGCGTAGTGTTGGTAGCAATAACTCCCGCAATCCCGGTCACCTTTACGATATCAATGATATCCAGCAGTTGATCATCTGTAAGATCCGGTGCGATCTTTAGGAGAATTGGCTTTGGAGTAACCTTTGCAGCGTTTAGTGCCTGCAGTTCACTTAAAAGTTTAGTTAAGGGTTCCTTATCCTGCAGAGCACGTAAATTGGGCGTATTAGGCGAACTTACATTCACCACAAAATAATCCACATAAGAGAACAGCTTTTCGAAGCAGATGATGTAATCATTTACGGCCTCTTCATTAGGAGTAACTTTGTTCTTCCCGATGTTTCCGCCAATAAGTACGTTTTTATTTTTCTTCAGGCGTTCCACCGCGGCATCTACCCCACCGTTATTAAAACCCATACGGTTAATGATTGCCGAATCTTCTTTCAGCCTGAAAAGTCTTTTCTTTGGATTACCCTCCTGAGGCTTGGGCGTAAGGGTTCCTATCTCCACAAACCCAAATCCAAGGTCAGAAAGTTCAGAAAACATTTTCGCATCCTTATCAAACCCGGCGGCCAAACCCACGGGATTTTTAAATTTTAAACCAAACACCTCCCTTTCAAGACGCTTATCTTCTATTGGTTTCGGAAAAACAATTGAAGTCAGAAATTTGAAATTCTTTAAAAGTGAGAACGTAAAATAATGAACTTCTTCGGGGTCAAATTTGAAAAGTAAGGGGCGGATAAAGCTTTTATACATGCGAAAATATTGGAACACAAAAATACGGTTTTTTGCCCTAACCGAGAGGCTGCCCACCCGCCCGCTTTTTCTTACAAAAATTAGAGGGTGTTTTAAACATGCGCTCAGGGTTCCGACATTATCATCAAGGAAGCAGCTGATTTGATTTGAAAATATATTTGCTGCAACTAATAAGTTTGCCGCAGTTCTTTCAATTAAACAGTTCAAAACACTATTTTTGCCGCAAAATAAAATTAAACACCATGAAAAAAATGATTCTCTTCGGGATGATGCTCAGTTTCACACTCGGTAGCGCACAGGTTACAATGGAAAAAAACAGATTAGTTAAGGACGGGCAAACCTACAAATTGAAAGAATTCCGCACTGTATTTAAAGACCACAACGCTGCAAGCACTTTCAGCAAGGCCAGAACCAACGCTGCTGTATCCAATGTGTTCAGCTATGCGGGGGGCTTCCTGATTGGTTTCGGAATCGTACCGGCTTTGTCCGGCAAAAAAACCGAGGTTAGAAATGGAGTGGTCTACGAAAATAAACCCTCCCGCGGCTGGGCTGTTGTAGGGATTGGTGCGGGCCTGGTGGGAGTTGGAATCCCCTTTGCCTATGCTGCAGACAAGCAGGCAAAAAAGGCTTTGGCTTTAGAGAATGGTGAGCCCACAGCATTCCGGCCCCATTTCAAGATTGAGACGGCAGGCACAGGCGTGGCCATGAGTTACAATTTCTAAATAAAAACACTATAATAATGAAAGGCGGGAAATTATTCCGTCTTTTTTTGGCAGCAGTGTAACCCCTTTCATCGCCCCCTAGCCCGGATTGAGCGGCATGTCTGAGCTCTCCCGTGCCGCCAAGGCAAAGGGAAGCGAGTAGGGAAAGCCGGAAAAAGCTCCTGAAAAAATTAAGCTAAAATTCCCTATTTTTGCCTAAATTCTAAATAACGATGGCTAAACAGGAAGATGTTTTCAAGAAACTGATCTCGCACGCGAAAGAGTATGGTTATATTTTCCCTTCAAGTGAAATATACGACGGACTTTCAGCGATTTACGATTACGGGCAGAACGGTGCCGAACTGAAAAACAACATCAAACAATATTGGTGGAAAGCCATGGTTCAGATGAATGAAAATATCGTAGGTATTGACTCCGCGATCTTCATGCATCCCACAATTTGGAAAGCCTCCGGCCACGTAGATGCCTTCAATGATCCTTTGATTGACAATAAAGATTCGAAGAAACGTTTCAGAGCCGATGTTTTGCTGGAAGATTACTGCGCGAAACTTGAAGAAAAAGCGCAGAAAGAAATAGATAAAGCCGCAAAGAGATTCGGTGACGCTTTCAACAGGAATGAATTTGAAACCACGAACGGCCGCGTTCTGGAATACCGCGAAAAGCAGAAAACCATTCTTTCCAGAATGGCGAAATCATTGGAAAATGAAGATTTGGCAGATGTTAAAGCTTTGATCGAGGAACTTGAGATCGCTGATCCGGATACAGGTTCAAAAAACTGGACGGATGTCCGTCAGTTTAACCTGATGTTCGGTACGAAACTCGGCGCTTCCGCAGATTCTGCAACCGATTTATACTTGAGACCTGAAACCGCACAGGGAATTTTTGTGAACTTCTTAAACGTTCAGAAAACTTCGCGTCATAAATTACCTTTCGGGATTGCACAGATTGGTAAGGCTTTCAGAAATGAAATCGTAGCCAGACAGTTCATCTTCAGGATGCGCGAATTCGAACAGATGGAAATGCAGTTCTTCGTTCCGCCGGGAACTGAGCTCGGTTTCTACGAGGAATGGAAACAAAAACGTTTGAACTGGCATCTGGCTTTAGGTTTGGGCGCAGATAACTATAAGTTCCACGACCACGAAAAATTAGCGCATTACGCAAATGCTGCGGCTGATATTGAATTCAAATTCCCGTTCGGATTTAAGGAACTGGAAGGAATTCATTCCAGAACTGATTTTGACCTGAAAGCGCATGAGCAGCATTCCGGCAGAAAACTGCAATATTTTGATGCTGAAAGAAACGCAAACTACATTCCTTACGTGGTGGAAACTTCGGTGGGTCTGGACCGTTTATTCCTGGCCATTTTCTCAAACTCACTGAAAGAAGAAGTTTTGGAAGACGGATCCGAAAGAACAGTACTGTCACTTCCACCAGCTTTGGCGCCGGTTAAAGCAGCGATTTTACCTCTGATGAAGAAAGACGGTCTTGGAGAATACGGTGAAAAGATCTTCAACGACTTGAAATTTGACTTCAATATGATTTATGAAGACAAAGACAGCATTGGTAAGCGTTACCGCCGTCAGGATGCGATTGGAACTCCTTTCTGTATCACGATTGACCATGATACACTCACTGATCATACAGTAACATTGAGAGACCGCGACACGATGCAGCAGGAAAGAGTTCCGGTAGATGATTTGCGCAGAATTATCGATGAGAAAACCAATTTCAGAAATCTGCTTACCAAGATCTAAGCGACTGTTTCCGAACAAAAAACAATGAGGGTTCCGCAAATTGCGGAACTTTTTTTATTTAAATTTGTCTGAAACAACCTCATCTTGAAAAAAATCCTGACCGGGGCTGCAGCTTTCACCGCCGGAACCATAGCTGCCATTTACCTTTTTGATTATAGCTATCTTTTTAAAGGAATCGCTAAAACCTATTTCCGCGGCGAAAAAAGTGCGACCATAGACGACCTCAAACTTTTTCCAAGCAATACTGTTGCAGCGGGAACACCGGTGGAATGGATTAAGGATGAAGAATACAACAAAAAGTCGCTGCCAGACAACGTATTGAAAAGTCTTCAAGAATCTAAGACGGTATCATTTCTGGTGGTGAAGGACGGAAAGCTTCTGCATGAAGAGTACTGGAACGGTTACGACGAAAATACCCGTTCGAATTCATTCTCTATGGCCAAGACCGTTGCTGTAATGCTTACCGGAAAGGCCTTGGAAGAGGGCAAAATTGAAAGCCTGGACAGTAAATTCACCGAATTTTATGATAATTATAAAGATACTCAGTATGGCCGCGACCTTACCCTGAGGCATCTGGCTGCTATGGAGTCCGGACTGAACTGGAATGAGGATTATAAAAATCCGCTGGCGCCAAATGCCCGTGCGTACTACGGGAACAGTTTGGAGCAGGCCATACATTCACAGGGATTCAAGCAGGCACCCGGAAAACGGTTTGAGTACCAGAGTGGTTCCACGCAACTGCTGGGATTTGCGCTGCGAAAAGCAGTAAACACCTCTGTGGCAGATTATCTTTCAGAAAAAATATGGAAGCCGCTCGGTATGGAGCAGCCTGCTGAATGGACTACAGACAACAGCGGCATGGAAAAAACCTTTTGCTGCATTCATGCGGTGCCGCGCGATTTTGCAAAACTCGGCCTCATGATGTTGAATAAAGGAAAGGCGAACGGTGTACAGGTGCTGAATGAGGATTTTGTGGAAGAAATGATTACGCCTACACCAGCTTCTGCGGGGATCTATGGACTGGGCGTCTGGATTAACAATGACAATCCTGTTAAACACTATTTCCTGCTGGGTCTTCAGGGACAGTATGTCATTGTCGTTCCCGAACATAAAATGATCATCGTAAGGACGGGCAGTTATAAGGACCAACCCAAGAATGACCGCGGCCGGCCCGACCAGGTGCGGTTCATTGTGAATGAAATCGTAAAGCTCTATTCATAAAATTAAAGACATGTCTGAATCCGATTCAAAAGTTGATGCCTACATACAGAACGCGCAACCCTTCGCGCAACCTGTTTTGGAATATATCCGGGAAACTGTACATGAATTCTGCCCAGAGGCCACAGAAGCGATGAAATGGAGCTTTCCGCATTTCATCTATAAAGGGAAGAATTTATGTTCAATGGCTGCCTTCAAGCAGCATTGTGCCTTCGGCTTCTTGCTGGAGAGCGAGATGAAAACCATGAAGGAACTTACGCATGGCCGGGAGAAAAACTCCATGTTCACGCTGGGTAAAATTACCAGTGTTGAAGATTTACCTACCAAAGCTCAACTTAAGAATTGTATTCTGGAAGCCATGGAATTAACAGACATGGGCGTCACGATAAAGAAAGCCAGCCCGAATGCAGTTGAACCGGAAATTCCGCAATACTTTACCGATGCGCTGGAAAAAAATCCTGCAGCTAAAGAGGTGTTTGAAAAAGCGTCACCCTCTTTCCGGAAAGAGTATATTATGTGGATTACCGAGGCTAAGACCGAAACGACCCGCAATAAAAGGATCGCCGAAGCCATTGAGTGGATTTCTGAAGGAAAGGGCCGGAATTGGAAATACGTAAAGAAATAGTCATAAAAAAACAAAAACGCAGAAAAATCTGCGTTTTATTTATTTTAAGAGTATTTTACTTATCCTTTCCACTCCACTACCGCCTTTATAAAGGCTTCCGCGTTTTCCACAGGTATATTGGGCAGGATCCCGTGGCCCAGGTTTACGATGTATTTGTCTTTACCGAAACGGTCAATCATCTCGTGAACCATACGTCTGATGGTTTCCGGTGATGAATGAAGCCTGGCCGGATCAAAATTACCCTGCAGGGTTACTGAGTTATTAGTCAGTTTCCTCGCGATTTCCGGCGTAATGGTCCAGTCTACACCTAAAGCTGAGACTTTTGCTTTGGTCATATCTTCAAGTGCGAACCAGCAACCTTTACCAAAAACAACAACATGACTCAGCGGACTCAAAGCCTCAACAATCTGGTCGATATACTGCCAGGAAAACTCTTTATAATCTGTGGGCGAAAGCATACCTCCCCAACTGTCGAATACCTGTACCGCAGAAACTCCTTTTTCTACTTTCCTTTTCAGATAGGCGATCGTGGTATCGGTTATTTTCTGAAGAAGAAGATGCGCGGCTTCTGGATTGGTGAAACAGAAGGCTTTGGCAATATCAAATGCCTTACTGCCTTTACCTTCTACACAGTAGCAGAGAATCGTCCACGGCGAACCTGCAAATCCGATAAGCGGGATTTCGTTATCCAACTTTTCCAGTGTCATTTCTATGGCATCAAAAACGTAACCTAAAGTATCATTAACATCGGGAACAACAACATTATTTACCTGCTCGGTGGTGCGGATCGGATTGTCCAGCCAAGGACCTACACTCTCCTTCATTTGAAAGTCGATTCCCATAGCCTGAGGAACCACCAAAATATCGGAAAAGAGGATAGCCGCATCCAAAGGAAACCTGCGGATAGGCTGCACCGTAATCTCGGAGGCAAGTTCCGGCGTCTGGCAGCGGGTGAAAAAGTCGTATTTATTGCGAAGTTCAATAAATTCCGGCAGGTATCTGCCTGCCTGCCTCATCATCCACACAGGTGGACGCTCCACGGTTTCTCCCCTAAGGGCTTTCAGATATAAATCGTTCTTAATCATATTTCAATATTAAATCCAGCATATCTTCGAAACTGCTTTCTCTGCTGGTGTAAATTCTTTTGTCGGTATGGTTTTTCACTTCCTGTGTTGTGGTATTTCCCAGGGAAAATATTTTCTTGCCATCAAGGGAATTGTATTTGGCAAAACTGCGTACGCCGCTGGGGCTGAAAAACGCAATGGCATCATACTCACCGTGCACCTGCGGATACAGCAGCTCAGTTTCGTAGATAACCACTTTTCTGTAGGAGATATTCTGAAGCGGCAACGCATTGTTTAAAACATCGAGCGCCAGATTTCCGCAGAAATGTATGAATTTTTCCCGGCCGGAGTTTTCAATGATAAACTCTGCCAAATCCTTAGCATGTTTCTTCACCTTAAAAGTTCCGAAACCATACTCCCGGAGTTTTTTCTTTGTCTTCTGGCCTACACAGTAAATCTTGTTATAATTGCGGTCGGTGAAATCCTCATTGGGTTTGAATCCGTTTTCAAAAAAAGCCTCCACAGCATTAACGCTGGTGAAAATCAGGGAATAATTTTTCAGGTCAAAAGGTTCCATCTGCAAAGACTTCACTTTTATTACATCCACGACATCATAAGAAAAACGACTCCCAAATTTCTCGGAAATCATTTTTTTATCAATCTTTTTCTTGGTGAACAAAACCTTCATATACTCGCCTTCCGGTTAAATTTTAAGCGTTGCCTTAATCACGGACATTAATTCGCGCCCGCCGTTATTCAGTATTTCTTCCGCCAGTTCCTTACCATAGTCGCGGTTTTCTTCGTAATTGAAAATCTTATCGGTCTCTATACAGTCTTTCCCATCCAGCGAGCACAGGCGGCCAACAAAGCGTACCTGCCCGTCCTTTATTTCTGCAAAAGCTCCGATCGGTGCTGTACAGCCTCCTTCCAGCGTACTCAGGAACTGTCTTTCCATCCGCACACATTTTTTTGTTTCGGGGTGCGTAATTTGTGCTACGACTTTATTTATTTCGGTATTTGAACTAAGTCCGGCCACGGCTACCACTCCCTGAGAGGGTGCCGGGATCATCATAGGAAGTTCTTCATATTCAACCGCAAGTTCCATACGTTTAATTCCGGCCAGTGAAAAAATGGTCGCGTCGAAGTCCAGGTCTTCAAGTTTCTGCAGTCTGGTCTGTACATTTCCCCTAATATCCGAAAACTCAGCATGTGCGAATTCACGCAGCCAGAACGCCCTCCTTCTCAAACTGCTTGTTGCAACCTTAAGTTCATGCAGGGGCTTTTGGAGGGAAGAGGCTTTCCTTACTAAAACATCCTGATGGAAATCGCGCTCCAGATAAGCAATGAGTTCAATATTTTCCGGAAGTGATGTAGGCACATCCTTAAGTGAATGAACAGCGATATCAATTTCACCGTTCAGAAGTGCGGTATCCAGATCACGCGTGAAGATGCCGGTAATACCCAGCGCATAGAGTGGCTGTGTCAGGTTTTTATCGCCGGATGAGAGTATGGGCGTTATTTCTGTCCTGTAATTATTGTTCTGAAGGTGGCGTGCAACTTCGCGGGCCTGCCATAATGCCAACGGCGAATTTCTGGTTCCGATTCTAATGCTTTTCATTGAATTCGTTGTTTGGTTGTTCCACTAAAATTTCGTGCATCAGTTTACTTACTTCCTCAGCCTTCCAGGGATGGTCTATAATGTACTTTGCAAAGCGGTTGGTTATTTTCTGGATCATACGGTCGGAGAGTTCCATGTCTTCCACACCCACATATCTGTGCTTGCGGTGAATATTGTGCATCTCGTTGCGCTCCATATTCTTCAGCACTGCTTTGAAGTGATGAATTTTGGGTACCATCTTTCTTTTCTTTTCCCATTCGGCAAAATCCTTACTCATTTCCCTGATGATCTCTTCAGCCTTTGGAATCTCTTTTTTCCTTTGCGACATCGTTTCACGGATATGTGCCGAAAGCTGATCCACATCAACAAGCTGTACATTGGGGTTTTCGGTAACGTTTTTGTCCACATTATGCGGAATTGAGAGGTCAATGACCAAAGTTTCCTTGCCATTTGGAAAATGGTCCCGGTTTATAATCGGGTGAGGTGCCCCTGTGGCCACGATCAGAATATCGGTCGATTTCAGTTCAGCATCCAAATCTTCTATAGCAATATGAGGAATATTGTACTTTTCAGCGATTTTTTCCGCCTTGTCAAGCGAGCGGTTCATCACCTTTATATTGGGCTCGAAAATATGTTTTACTAAATTCTCAACAGTGTTCTGCCCTATTTCACCCGTTCCAAGGAGCAGGATATTTTTATCGGCGAGCTGTTTCTGATGATTAAGTATATAATGTACGGCGGCATAGGACACCGAGGCAGCGCCGTTTGAAATTCCCGTTTCGTTCTTGATTTTCCTTGAGATCTGTATGGCAGAATTAATTGCACGCTCCAGATAAGGATTGCTGTTCTGCTTTTCTTTCTTGAAGCGGTTATAGGCATTCTTGATTTGCCCAATAATTTCAAAATCACCGATAATCTGACTTTCCAGTCCGCCGGCCACACGGAAAAGATGATTAAGAGCTTCCTCCCGGGTATAAATATTGGCAAACTGCAGGAAATCGGTGAGGCTTACGCCGGTAGTTTTGCAGAACTCCTCGGCTACCAGAAGGTAATTTGCAGAGGTGGTATAAATTTCGGTCCTGTTGCAGGTGGACACTACAAAAGCATCTCCTATACTTTCCTGATGAAGCGACTTTACAAAATCCTTGATATGTTCTTCAAAAAAGGCAAATTTCCCGCGGGTTTCAGCATCGGCTTTCTCGTAACTTACGCTAAGGACGGCAAAATTGGCTGTTTTGTTTATTTCAGGAAGGTTATTCATAACGCAACTGCAAAAATACTGAAATTTTAATTAACCTACACCCTGATCCGCGGTGATCATTATCAGCATTATGTCTTTAAAAATCAGAAAGTCTCCTTAGGATTAAAGACCGCAAGCCACCCAATTCAGTGATCTTTTTTAACCATTCAAAAAAGTGGGGAAATTTATGTATCAAAATACAGTTTTAAATATCATGATAAAACAAATGGGGAGATGCCAACACTTCTTGAAAAGATCGATATGACCAAATATTTATCAGAAAGACCCATCTACTTTTAATAAAACTTTAACCAAATATTGAGAGCGCCGGCTCCTGAAATGGTTCTAAATTTATATCTTTGTGCACTTGATTTGACTAAAAGAAATCGGAAGAATATTATGGGTTTATTTGATATGTTCACGCAGGAGATTGCGATTGACTTGGGAACAGCTAACACGCTGATTATACATAACAACAAGATCGTTATCGATCAGCCATCTATCGTTGCCATCGAACGCTCTTCCGGTAAGCCGATTGCCGTAGGTGAGCAGGCCAAACATATGCAGGGAAAAACCCATGAGGACATTAAAACCATACGTCCGCTTAAAGACGGTGTTATTGCCGATTTCCATGCGTCTGAGCACATGATCAAGGAGTTCATAAAAAAGATTCCGGGTATCAAGGGAAAACTCATACAGCCGGCACTGCGAATTGTGATCTGTATACCGTCCGGCATTACTGAAGTAGAAAAACGTGCCGTGCGTGACTCCGCTCAGAAGGTGAATGCGAAAGAGGTACGTTTGATTTATGAGCCAATGGCTGCGGCGATTGGTGTTGGTATTGATGTCCAAAAACCTGAAGGTAATATGATCATCGACATAGGTGGTGGTACGACGGAGATAGCCGTAGTAGCTTTGGGTGGTATTGTTTGCGACAAGTCCGTGAAAATTGCCGGGGATGTCTTTACTAATGATATTGCATACTATCTGAGAACGCATCATAACCTATATATTGGTGAAAGAACGGCGGAAAGGATAAAAATTGAAGTTGGATCTGCACTAGAGGACCTTGATGTTGACGTGGAAGACATTCCGGTGCAGGGTAGAGACCTCATTACAGGAAAACCAAAAGAGATCATGGTGGGTTACAAAGAGATTGCCCGCGCACTGGATAAATCAATTATCCGTATTGAAGATGCGGTTATGGAAACACTGTCCCTTACTCCACCCGAACTGGCTGCTGATATTTATAAAACAGGTATCTATCTTGCCGGCGGAGGTGCATTGCTGCGCGGACTTGCGGACAGGCTGCACAAGAAAACCGGACTTCCAGTTTTCGTAGCTGAAGATCCCCTGCGCGCCGTAGTACGCGGTACCGGAATTGCACTTAAAAATATGGATAAGTTCAACTTCCTTATTAAGTAATAATTCACTTACATATTCGGGATGGGATTTTTGATGAGATTATTTTCAAAGAACGGTCTTTTCATGTTCTTTTTGCTGCTGCAACTTGTTGCGGTAATTCTCATCTTCACCCGAAATGCCATGCAGCAGTCCTGGCTGGCTGCCCAAACAGCCGCCTTCAACAGCCGTGCTTCCGGATACATTGACAAGGGTACTTCTTACCTGAAACTTAAGCAAATTAATGAGCAACTTGTTCTTCAGAATAAAATGCTCATGGAACAGGTATACGGCAAAGGTGGTTTCAGCAAGCCGACCTTCCGCAAGGTACATGATACCCTGGGTGGTGGGCAGGTGTATACTTTTGTAGACGGAGAAATCGTATATAACTCCATTAACAGAAAGAACAACTATTTTACCATCAACCGCGGAAGAAGGGACGGTGTGTATCCTAAAATGGGTGTTATCGCACCGCAGGGAATTGCGGGTATTGTGATTAACACCACCAACAGTTATGCGCTCGTACAGTCGGTGCTTAGCGTAAACAAGATCAGGCTCAATGCTGCGCTTAAAAATTCAGGCTATTTTGGAACCCTGACCTGGCACGGCGAAAACTCACGCATCATGCATCTTTCAGATATTCCTAAATATGTCCCGGTTAAAATAGGTGATACTGTGGAGACCGACGGTAAATCCGCGATTTTCCCTCAGGGAGTGATGATTGGTACTGTTGCAGGGTATGAAGTGGACCGAAAAACGGGATTCTGGGACATCTCGGTTGAGCTAAGTGAAAAGATGGGCACCCTGAGTAAAATTTATGTAGTGAAAAACCTGAAAAAAGCCGAAGTGCAGAAGATTCAGGATTCATTGCAGGTAACCATAGAGCGCGAAGATGATTAGCAGAACCATTTTTACAGATATACTTCTCATTGCCTTCCTCACCGCACTGCAGATATTCATACTGAACAGGATTACTCTTTTCGGGGAGTATACGCCTGTACTTTATCCCGTATTCGTCATGTTCTACCCCTTTTTCAGAAACCGCTTCCATTTCCTGGTTCTCAGCTTTATCCTGGGACTCAGTATTGATGCGTTCCTGGGCACGTGGGGAATCAATGCATTCGCCACTACGGCGGTAGCCTATTACCGTACGCTGATTTTCAGGACTTCAACGGATACCACCACTGACTTCTTTACCTTCTCTACCCTTCAGTGGCCACAGTTTCTGCTGTTTATCATTTCGGCTATTTTCTTTCACCAGTTATTGGTGCAGTATATTGAGTTTTTTAAGCTGAGCAGAATTCTGGAAATCCTGCTGAATATAATTATCAGCACGCTCTTTTCGTTTGTATTTATATTACTTTACGCCCTTATCTTTAAAATAAAACAACGAATTTGAAACCTCAGTTCCTCAAAATCATTTCGGTACTGATCATCATTGCCATTATCTTTGTGGCACGGCTTTCCTATTTGCAGCTTTTCACAGACCGCTACGCTCTTAACGCAGCCAATACTTCCATCAAGATAGAATACATCATCCCTCAGCGCGGGGTCATCTTCGACAGAAACGGCAAAATCCTGGTAGGTAATCAGCCAGCATATGAAATCTCATTTACTCAGGCGCTCATGAGACCCGATTTTGATACCTTGAGTTTCTGCGGACTGCTTGGAATCCGGAAGGAAGAATTTGAACAGCGTATTGAAGCCCTGAAAAAAGAAAAGTATTACAGTAAACTGGTCCCTATGACATTCATGAAGAACCTGAGCCGAGAAGAAGTGGCCAGGATTCAGGAGATCATATTTAAATACCCGGCTTTCAATATCGTGAGCAGACCACAGCGGCAATATGAGGTAAATACATCCGGAAACCTTTTGGGTTATACCAACGAAGTAGGAGAACGGGACCTCAAAAAAGATTCTGTTTACTACCGTCCGGGTGACTTTATTGGTAAATCGGGAGTGGAAAAGTCCTACGAACAGCATCTGCGCGGCGAAAAAGGGATGCGGTACATCCAGAAAGATATCAAACTAAGGGACATTGGCTCATATAAGGACGGCGAACTGGATAAGGAAGAAGTTACCGGCAAAGACATTACACTGACCATTGACTACGACCTGCAGCGGATGGCCGAGGAAATGCTCGTGGACAAGCACGGTGCAATAGTTGCGCTGGATCCCAGCAATGGTGAAATCCTGGTGATGGCAACGGGACCTGATATTGACCCAAATGTCTTCACCGGACCACAGAAATCCCGGAACCTGTACCGACTTCAGATGGATACCATTTATAACAACAGACCTACGTTCGACAGGTCTGTTCAGGCGGCCTATCCTCCCGGCTCCACCTTCAAACTGCTTACTGCGGCTGCCGCCATGCAAATGGGTGTAATGGATGAAAATACGATATTCCCGTGCGGTGGAGGCTTTAACTATAAAGGATTACGGATTAAGGGCCATGGAGGTGCGGACCCACTTATACCCGCTATACAGGTTTCCAGCAACTGCCATTTCTCATACGCTTATCTGGCCATCATCAACAAATATCCGGGTGACCCAAGCAGAGGCGTAGACGAATGGAAAAAGATCATGAGCAGCTTTGGCCTGGGTGAATTTCTGAACAATGACCTGGCAGTGGGTTCCAAAGGCAGAATCCCGAGCGGCGAGTTTTATGAAAACAGGATGGAAGCCATCAACAAAGCGGTAGGCCGCGGCAGGGTAAAGAAATGGGATCCGCTGGCCACCGGCGCTGTCTTCAACGGCATGGGCCAGGGCGATGTTTTACTTACGCCTTTGCAGATGGCAAATTCCGTGGCTGCCATTGTAAACCGCGGCTGGTACTACACGCCCCATATTGTGAAATCAATTGACGGCAAACCCAACCCCGATCCAAGATTCAGAAAAAAACATCAGACGCTTGTAGATGCAAAACATTTTGAACCCATTATAAAGGGAATGGAAGCCGTGGTACTGAAAGGCACCGCACGTGGACTGATATCCAAAGAATTTACGCAGCTGGCCAAAACTGGAACGGCCCAGGTGCCGCAGGGAAAAGACAACTCCATTTATGTTATGGCTGCGCCGGCAGATAAACCCCGAATTGTGGTGGTAGCCGTAATGGAACATGCGGGCTTCGGATCTACGTGGGCCGGTCCCGCATCAACTGTTATTGCAGAAAAGTATCTGACCGGCGACCTTAAACGGGAGCATCTTTACAAAAAAATGGTGAACGCCAGTTTTATGCCGGAGTACCGAAGGCAATGGATTTCGGACCTGAAGCGAAAAGGCCTGTACCGAGCATCCGATAAGGATTCGTTGTATCTCCATCAACTGGAAGACAGTATAAAAACAGCCGGTGATGCCCGGATTCGTGCGAAGCTCATTAATAAACGTGATTCCGTAAGGCTTCGGATGCACAGCGTGAACCCTAAAAACAGGACAAAATGAAGTGGGCAGAAGGTATAGACAAATTAGGACTGGGGTTGTATTTTTTAATCTGCCTCTTTGCCATAGCAAATATTTACAGTGTAGATAACAGCCTGGGCAACAAACAGCTGCTGTTTTTTGGGATTTCATGTGCTGTTGGAATTTTTATCTTTCTCGCACGTACAAAACTGTTTGAAAATCTCTCGGGTGTTTTCTACATCGCCGGAATATTACTTCTGCTGGGACTTTTCCCTTTCGGCACCGAAATTCTGGGCCAGAAAAACTGGTACCGTTTCGGTGGCTTCACCATGCAGCCCGTTGAATTTGCCAAAATCGGTACGGCACTTATGCTTGCAAACTATGTTGCGGGACCCGATTTTAACCTGAATAACCGTAAATCCCTGTATACCACTCTCGCAATTGTAGCAGTACCGGCTTTAGTGGTACTGGCCATTCCCGACGTAGGATCTGTGCTGGTTTTCACGGCATTTTTTATTGCGCTCTACCGTGAGGGGTTAAATGGCTGGTTCTTTGGGGTAGGTCTTATCCTCGCTGCTGTTTTCCTGATTTCCATAGCCGTAGATCCGCTGTATGTATTCATAGGAATTCTGGTACTTTCCGGATTGTATCTCCTTTTTAACTTCCGGAATATTTCCTGGAATGTGATCAGCATAGGTACTTTTGGATTTATTGTGGCCATTTTAAGCGGTATAGCCTTCGCTACGCCACATGTACTGGAAAAGCTGCCCAAACACCAGCGGGAAAGAATAGAAGTGTTATATAAAGGAGAGAAGGCATTTCGCGACACTTCGGGCTACAACCTTCTTTACTCAAAAACTGCAATAGGTTCCGGCGGATTAACCGGCAAAGGTTACAGACAGGGATCGGTTACTCAGGGTAAATTTGTTCCTGAACAGGAAACGGATTACATTTTCTGTACAGTAGGCGAAGAATGGGGTTTCCTGGGCAGTTCCGTACTCGTTCTGGCGTACGCACTCTATATTGGCCGAATATACTACCTGGCTGAGAACCAGAAAACCGCCTTTAACCGAATCTTTGGATACTGTTTGGCTTCTATCCTGCTCATGCACTTCAGCATCAATATAGGCATGGTTATGGGCCTTTTCCCGACTGTAGGTATTCCTTTGCCCTATTTCAGTTATGGCGGCAGTTCACTGCTCGCTTTTTCCACAATGACTTTCATATTTTTCAAGCTGAATTATATGGATAAGAATTCACTGGTCTAGGGATTTGATTATCCGCTCCTGCTGAATCCTGATTACGGCCTTTTACGTCGTTTATACAGTTAAACCTTTACAGCTTTACGCACCCCACTGCTGAGCAGAACAGTGGCAATCTCAGTTCAGTGATTCACTTTTCTAAACAAATCACCTATATTCTTCCTGCGGACCCACTTACGGCCTGAGGGCAGCTGCTCAATGCGCCTACATCACGTAAAACCCTGAGTTCGGTAACAGCGATGAGTGTTTTCTGAATTTTAGTCACGCCTGCCCAATTTCAATCTATGTGCTTCATTTGCAACTTCAGCCATACCATCTCGGCAAGAGTACACAGAAAATATAAAAACACCCTGGAAGGGCGGAATTAGAGCAGATATTTTCGGTACAGGCACCGGACATGGCGGTACTGGTGCGAAAACGTATAATTATGAAATGCTTTAACTGACCTGCAGACACCGATCAGTAATGTTTCCTCATCATATGCGAAGCAATAACCAGCACCTGGTAATCCCCCTTTACATAAAAAAACGTCTGACCGGGGGTCAGACGCAGTAAGCTGTATAATAAGAGTCAATTAATTCAGTGTTCCGGCAAAGTTTTCCTGAGCTGAAACTAAATCCGGGTTCAGTATTCTTTTCGCAAATCTGTATCGGGGACCCCAGTATTTATCATTAAGAGAAGAAACCATTACACCTCTGGAAGTGGCTGCGTGAATAAATTTCACATCTCCATCTTCTGTTACATTCTCCACAATACCTACGTGTGAAATACGACCGCGTCCCTGTGAAAAGAACACCAAATCGCCGCGCTGCAGTTCCGTTTTTTCAACTTTCTCGCCTTCCTGCGCCTGCGAAGCAGCCACTCTGGGCAAATTTACGCCGGCAGCTGAACCGAAAACTGAAAGAACAAACGCAGAGCAGTCAATCCCGCTTCTGGTTGTACCACCATATCTGTAAGGTGTACCCAGGTAGGTTGTAGCTTCTTCAATGATTCCGTCAATGGTCTTGGCGAATTTAATAGCTTTCACCATTTCCGCCTTCTTCTCCAGGTTGTTCAGGATCGCCATTTTTGTAGACTTTTCTGAAGCAAAACTGTTGATCAAGGTCTGCTTGTTTTCCTCCATCCTTTTAACATCAGCGGAAGAAATTTTGGCATTCGATTTGTATTCTTTAGAATATAGAGCTGGTTCGGCTACAACGTAATTAGTTACACAGGACTGCAAAGTAAAAATTGAAGTAAGTACAGTAAAGTAAAGTAAAACGCTTTTCTTCATATCTATCTTTTAAATTTTTGAAGCATTAAAACCATATCGTTGTGATTGAAATGCAGGGCAAAATTATATAAAAGGGCCCTAACAGGCGTTTTTTGCCTTATTCCTGCTTCTTGGTTTAACAGATTTTAACACAATAAAGCGCTATGTTAAATAAATAACAGCCGCAATCCCCATAAACAGGGATTTGCGGCTTTAATTTTATTAAGATTCCTTAACATTTCATCTGCTAAATCTATTAATTATATAAAATCCATCTATAATTCAATAAATAGAAATTTTTCTATCCGACTAATTATTAGGCAATTGCACGGTTATTGCAATCAGCTCCCTGCTATCAAAAAAATCCCGCCACAGAAAGGGCGGGATTATTGATAAAATAATGCGGTGAATTATCTGGTAAAAAGCAATTCGCGGTATTTGGTCATTGGCCAAAGTTCATCGTCAACCATCATTTCCAGTTCATCACTTGCTGTACGGATTTTTTCAAAGCGCGGCACTACATCATTACAGAACATCTCGGCCTGTTCCTGGCTCCCCGTGGTGGCTCTCGCAGCTTCTTTAGCCCGCAGCAATTCGTCTACGCCGGTTTTAATTTGGGATACATTTGCAGAAATAGATTTGATTAATTCCATCTGTTCTTTTGCCAGTGGTTTAAATTCCTCCTCCCCAAAAATTTCTTTCAGTCCTTTAACATTCTCAATCAGCCTGTTCTGATAGTTCAGCGCGGCCGGAATAATATGGTTACGGGCAATATCGGAAAGCACTTTCGCTTCAATATCAATTACTGCGGAATATTTTTCAAGTTTGATTTCATTACGTGCCTCAAATTCCCTGTGATTGAAAATTCCCAACTCCTGATAAAGATCTACAAACTTTTGGTTAAGCTCTTCCTTAAGGGCTTCGGGTGTGGTCTTCAGATTACTCATCCCTCTCTTTTCGGCCTCAACAGCCCAATCGTCCGAGTAACCGTCGCCTTCGAACATAATATTCTTGCAGTCCTTGATATACTCACGCAGGGTATTGAATATCGCTTCATCCTTTTTCAGGTTTTTCTTCTCGATATTAAACTCTACAGTTTTCTTAAATTCCGTAAGCTGTCTGGCTACAATCGCGTTAAGCGCTGTCATAGGCTCTGCACAGTTTGCAGATGAACCCACGGCACGGAATTCAAATTTATTACCCGTAAAGGCAAAGGGTGAGGTCCTGTTACGGTCGGTATTATCCAGAAGTATCTCAGGAATTTTGCCCACCACGTTAAGTTTAAGGTCTGTTTTTTCTTCAGGGCTAAGTTTACCGTCTGTTACTTTTTCCAGCTCCTCCAGAACAGAGTAAAGCTGCGAGCCTATAAAAGCAGAGATAATCGCAGGCGGAGCCTCATTGGCACCCAAACGGTGATCATTACTTGCAGATGCGATACTTGCTCTAAGCAAATCGGCATAATCATGAACTGCTTTCAGTGTATTAACAAAAAAGGTAAGGAACTGAAGGTTCTTCTTTGGGTTCTTGCCGGGACTGAGCAGGTTTTCACCTGTATCGGTAGCCAATGACCAGTTGTTATGCTTACCACTGCCGTTTACGCCGGCAAAAGGTTTTTCGTGGAAAAGGATATGGAAATGATGCTTGTGTGCCACTCTGGCCATAATATCCATCAGCAGCGAGTTATGGTCTACAGCCACATTGGTTTCCTCGAACATCGGTGCCAACTCAAACTGGTTTGGTGCTACCTCGTTATGACGTGTAGTCACCGGAATACCGAGTTTCATACACTCTATTTCCAGTTCCTTCATAAAATTCATTACGCGTGTCGGGATGGAACCAAAATAATGATCATCCAGCTGCTGACCCTTTGCAGGCGAATGCCCCAACATGGTCTTACCTGTAAGTACCAGGTCGGGTCTGGACTGATAAAGTGCACTGTCTACAAGGAAATATTCCTGCTCCCAACCCAAAGTGGGAATTACCTTGGTTACATTCTTATCAAAGTATGATCTGCAGATATCTGTAGCTGCAACATCTACAGCGTGCATTGCGCGTAGCAGCGGAGTTTTATAATCAAGCGTTTCGCCCGTATAGGAGATAAAGATAGACGGAATACACAATGTAGTACCAATGATGAAAGCCGGTGATGTTGGATCCCAGGCAGTATAGCCGCGTGCTTCAAAGGTATTCCTTATTCCTCCGTTTGGAAAGGAAGAAGCATCAGGCTCCTGCTGAATCAGCATACTGCCGTTAAAGCGTTCAATGGCGCGGTCGCTCTCGAAAGGGGTGAAAAAGCTGTCATGCTTCTCGGCAGTGGAACCCGTAAGCGGCTGAAACCAGTGCGTGTAGTGAGTGGCTCCTTTGGACAGGGCCCAATCCTTCATCGCAACCGCAATCTGATCCGCAATATTTCGCGGAGTCTTGGCCCCTCTTTTTATTGCATCCTGTATAGAGGTAAAAGCTTCCTTGGTAAGGTAAGCACGCATGGTTTCTTCGGAGAATACATTCTCGCAGAAGAGTTCGGATAATTTTCCCGGAACTACAATCGCGTTGTCTTTTCTGTAATTTCGGAAAGGAAGTTCCTTTAAGGCATTGAATCTAAGAGTGGACATATAATGTGTTTTTAATACTGCAAATTTATACAAATTTGAGATACGAAATTAAAAATGTAAAATATTTAAGGGGTCTGAATCAAAAATATATTCATTTTCAAGTATCAAATACATAAAACAAGGGGGTACGGCTGAATTCCTCTTAGTTTTTGATAACGAAAGCAGGAATAGCAGGTAAATGAAACGCTACAATCCTTAAATAATAATTAACTCAAAATTTATTAACTTTGTTCGTCATTAATTATAACTTTAACGAAAATATCCCTCTATAATTTATGGCAACAAACCTACGAGCCCGCGAAACTACAGAAGCAATTGAACGCCTTTATGTAACCATGCGCCACCTCTTTTACAGAGGTTTTTTTAAACCCGGAGGTGTATCCGGCGAATCGATCCGAAATCTTTTAATGGTCATCTCTCCCGAAATATACGGTTCCATGGCCGTATCCAATAAGGTGGAGCTGGACGGTTTACTTTACGTGCTGGACCGCCTGCCGGCGGGAATTGAAGAAACTGCATTTGTGCATCTTACATCAGATGAAGGTTTTGAAAAAGGCAGTTTTGAGGTAATCGTGCCAAAGAAGCGTCGCCGGAACTGCTACCGCATTGATGAGCAGCAAATGAACATTGAAGTTTTGCTGGGCCGTTCTGAAATCTACGATATACTCACCCACCTTACCTTCCTTTATATAGAAGCCGATAAAATCCGTGAACTTGGCTACCGCAAAGACGAGGACTACAAACCCACAAGGACATGGAGAATCATTGAGGATGTTGCCAAAGGCCAAAATAAACTTAGCCGTAAAGAGAAAGAAGTGGCACTGATCCACCTCTCCTCTCTTTTGGGACGGACTTTTGACGAAGTTCTGCATGCGTACAACAGTTTTGGTGACGACCAAAATCCTGACCGCCTCTTTAAAATCATTTATTATCTGGGCAAGACCAGCCTGGACGACCTGAAAGGTATTCGTGAGCGCGAAATTTATTTCAGTGCGATCCTAAGGGAGCGTGTAGGCCACCACCTTTTTGGCGAGAAATGGGCAAATGCCGTAAAAGAAGTTTTGGTGACCAATAATCTCCATATGCGCCCACTGCATATCATTTCTGCAAATATGCACTCAGTAAAAAACATGCTGTACGGAAATGAGGCTGTAGGCCGGAAATCCAGTGATGAAGTCGATTATTCTTTTTATCAGGAAATCAGCAACCAGCGGTCACTTCAGGAAAAAGTTCTCAGTCATTCCCAAAGTCAGGGACTTATTTATATTGATGACAACAGCGGAAGCAATATAGATGTCCAAATCATTGATTTAAAGAAAACAGACCTTACGAACACGCCCTTTCAGAATATTAACTATAACGGAGATGATGTAATCCTTGTTTTTGATTACGCTTTCGGCGAGCAGGCATATGAAATTATGGACGAACTGCTTAGACCGTATGAGCACAATCAGGAAGTATATACCATGAAGGTGAAGTCCATTTCCATAATGGGAAAAGCCGGAATACTAACGGGTGGCAAAGGAGACATAATGATCCCTACCTCACATATTTTCGAGGGTACAGCGGACAACTACGTATTTGAGAACGCACTGAAACTTGAAGATTTCAAAGATGATGAGATTAAAGCGTATGAAGGTTCCATGATTACGGTTCTTGGTACTTCCCTACAGAATAAAGACATTCTCAGTTATTTTATGAATACTACATGGAACGCCGTAGGCCTGGAGATGGAAGGTGCGCATTATCATAAGGCCATTCAGGTAGCTTCCAAGATCAGACACCATATATCACCCGATCTATTTGTCTGCTATGCCTACTACGCATCTGATAATCCATTGGAAACCGGCTCCACCCTGTCATCCGGTGGCCTGGGTCTTACAGGTGTGAAACCAACCTACATGATCACGATGAAAATACTGGAAAAAATACTGCTCTCAGCAGATTCTATCTGATTATCACGGCCACCGTATTACGGTGGCTTTTTTTATCTATCCGAAGGAAGATCACGGTGAACAACGGGACACCACTTTCCGTGAGAATGTTTGTAGAGGCTGATTCTTTCTACCCGAAAATGAAAGTCTGCTTTCTTATAACGGTACTCGCTCCAGGCATTTATAAATGCCTGTGGACTTAGGTCACGAAAAGCCACGGTAAGGTGCGGATGAAAATGCTGCGCATAATTGAATATAGACATCGCCGCATTGACCTCCAAATACAGTTTTTGAAGGGTAGTGTTTGCCTCAGGTTCCAGAAAAATCACCGGACTTTTAGGTTTGTTGAAGCAGTTAAAATTCCTAAGATATATCTCAAACGGAGACACCGTTAATTCCATTTTCAGCAATCTGCCTGTCACCTCACTTTCATTTTGCCCGTCATAATTGAACGGAGGAATCAGCGTAATGTGCGGAAAACTGTTGTGAGCGCGCTCTGCACCAAAACGCTCTGCGAAATCCTTTGTAATCTCCCTGATTTTTTCTGCAATTTCAGGTGGTGGTTCAAAAGCTATGAAATACAGGCTCATAATAAAAATTCCTGCCTAAATATAAGCAGGAATTATTAATTTGTTGAAATCTACTTCAGTAAAGCGTTGAAGGTATCGCCCTGCCTTATGTCACCCGTATTGTAGCCTTTCATAAACCATTGCTTACGCTGCGCAGAACTTCCGTGGGTAAAACTTTCCTGGTTTACGTATCCCTGAGACCGTTTTTGGATATTATCATCGCCTACTGCTTCTGCAGCACTCATAGCTGCTTCCAGATCACCGGGCTCCAGGAACTTCTCACGGTTTTCGGTGTACCGTGCCCATAACCCTGCATAGAAATCGGCCTGCAGTTCCGTAGCCACTGAGACTTGGTTCATTTCGCTTTCAGAATAATTACCACTTCTTCTCAGCTGTTCGGTTTTCTGAAGGGTACCGAGCAGATTCTGCACGTGGTGGCCCATTTCATGTGCCATGACATAAGCTACAGAGAATTCGGTAACCTGGGCGCCAAAGCGGCTTTGCAATTCAGAAAAAAAGCTCATATCCATATAGATGGACTGATCGGCCGGACAGTAAAAAGGTCCCATAGCCGCCTGCGCTGTGCCGCATCCGGACTGAGTCATACCTTCAAACATAACCACTTTTGCCGGACTGTACTGCATTCCGTTTTCAGAAAATATTTTGTCCCAGGTCTGCTCGTTTTCCGCCGTCAGCATCTGCACAAATTCCCTTACCTGTAATTCTTCCTGCGTCAGGTCGCGCTGTTCTGTCTGTGCGGAGGAAGATCCACCGGTGTTGAGAACTGCGGACGGATCGCCCCCAAGAAAAAATACAATTGCGGCAATTATAAGAGAGCCTAATCCGCCGCCTACCAGCAGTCCTCCGCCCCCGGCACCTCTTCTGTCGTCCACATTACCGCTACG